>DATAWM010000033.1:0-101986 GCA_036267195.1 Steroidobacteraceae bacterium | reverse complement strand
GGGCGCCGTGCCTTCACCTATTCGAAAGTCATGGCCTGGGTCGCGTTCGACCGCTCAATCAAGGCGGTCGAGCAGTTTGGCCTGAAGGGGCCGGTTGAACAGTGGCGCGCGATGCGCCAGACGATCCACGACGAGGTATGTCGCAACGCGTACAACACCGACATCGGCGCATTCGCACAGAGCTACGGGTCCAAGGAGCTCGACGCGAGCGTTCTGCTGATGCCGCTGGTCGGCTTTCTACCCCCGAGCGATCCGCGCGTGCGCAGTACGGTCGAGGCGATCGAGACGGGCCTGATGGCCGACGGCTTCGTGCGCCGCTACCGCACCGAGACCGGGCACGACGGTCTGCCCGGCAATGAGGGCGCGTTCCTCGCCTGCAGCTTCTGGCTCGCCGACAACCTCGTGCTCATCGGCCGCCGTGACGACGCACACCGCCTCTACCAGCGGTTGCTGTCGCTGCGTAATGATGTCGGTCTGCTGTCCGAGGAGTACGATCCGCGCGCCAAGCGTCTCATCGGCAATTTTCCGCAGGCGCTATCGCATATCGCGCTGATCAACACCGCGCATAATCTCTACCACCCGAATAAGCCTGCGGAGCAGCGCTCCGGCCACCCCCGGCGCTGATGCAACCGCCCTAGTTCAGGCACACCACCAGGCGCGCGTGATAGGTACGCCACTCGATCGGGATTACGATCGCGCGGGTATTGGGCGGATAGTCGACCGTGCTGTTGCGCCCATGAACCACCGCAGGCACCGAAATATTGAACTGATGCCCGAAGTCGCGCCGTGCATTGCCGGACAGGGTATTGGCAATCTCGCCGACCAGGTCGCACAGATTGTCGTGACTCATATCGGTTTCCTGCATGCGCATCAGCATCACGCACAGCATGCTTTTGGGCGCGGTAAAGAACACCACCCCATCGCGCTTGCCGCTGATCCTGATCATGCCGGTGTAGTCGGAAATCTCGGGCGTGCGGCTGAGCGCCAGGTACGGTGTGCCGCACTCGGCCACCTGCTGCACGGTGGTGCCGAAGTAGTTCAGCACGCCGTCCACGAACACGTTGACTTCCGACTCGGTCTTCACGGTATCGTCGCGGGCCGGGTCATTCGATCAGCTTGCGCAGCGCATTGTTGAGCTGGCGGTCGGTGAACGGCTTGCACAGAAAGCCGCTGGCGCCTTTCTCGATTGCGTCGATGGCGGTGAGTTTGTCGGCCAGCGCCGAGATCACCAGGATGAGGATGTCGGGGTCGCGCTCGACCAGCCGCGCGACGCATTCGCCGCCGTCCATTTCCGGCATGGTCAGGTCCATCGTCACGATGGTGGGACGCAGCTTCTCGTGCATCTCCAGTGCCTCGCGACCGTTGCGGGCGGCGCCGACGAACTGGATGCCGGGCAGGTCCTGCACGCGCTCGATGCGGCGGCGGATGACGTTGGAGTCATCCACGACCAGCAGGCGGTGAGTCATGGTTTCATTCATGTTGGCAACGTCGTGCGCGCCACTGGCTGGCCGTACTCAGGCCGCCGAGGAGGCGGCGAGACCGGCGGCGGCCGCCTTGGGCAGCAGCACCTTGAAGCGGGTGTAGCGGCCGGCGGCGGTCGACACCCCGATCCTGCCGCCGTGCTCGCGCACCAGGGTGCTGACTGCGTCCAGGCCCACGCCGCGGCCGGCGTGCTCGGAGACTTCTTCGGCGGTGGAGAAGCCGGCCTGAAAGATCAGGCGGTAGATCGCGGTACGCTCCAGCGTCACCGCCTGCTGCGGACTGATGAGGTCCAGCCGCAGCGCCTTGTCGACGATCTGCTCGTAGCTCAGGCCATGGCCGTCGTCCTCGACCGTGAGCACGTAGTCCTCGCTCGCGTCCGCGGCGAAGTTGATCTGTACCGTGCCGGCTTCGTGCTTGCCGTGCTGGATGCGCGCTTCCGGAGGCTCGATGCCGTGGGCGATGGAATTGCGGATCATCTGGATGCAGATGTCCTTGACCAGTGCGGCGTAGGGCGGCGGCACCAGCTCCAACCCCTGCGTCTTCAGCCGCACCGAGCGCGCGTGCGCCTTGGCCACCTCGTGCGCCAGGTTGCGGAACATCTCCACCAGCGCACTGCCCGGGGCCGACGCGGCGCCCGGGCCGCCCGCCGCGCCCTGCAGCACCGCCGGATCGGTGATCACGGTGGTGTCGCGATGGCCGTCGGTGTCGGAATCCTCCTCGCGCGTCTGCGAGCGGTTCAGGCTGCGCAGCGTCGCCACCCGCTCCTGCATCGAGCGCACCTGGGCGAGATGACTGATCAGCTCGTCGAGCTTGACCACGACGGGCAGGAAATCGTTGCCGGTGAGGGCGCTGCGCCCGCGCAGGGCCCCGAGGGCGTCCTCGATCGCGTGGATCCGCTGCACGAAGCTGGACAGCGCGAGCGCGGCGGCCTCGCCCTTGACCGTGTGCAGCTCGCGAAACACGCCGTTGAGCTTCTTCTTGAAATCCTCCTGCTCGATGCCGGAGGTGGTGAGCACCGCATTGCTCTTGCGGAAGGCCACGTCCGCGGCCGCCAGGAAGGTGCGCAGCAGCGCCGGGTCGACTCGCAGCAGCTGCAGCTGCAGGCTCGCCTGCGAATCGCTGTCGGCCTTGACGTGCTCGAGCTCGCGCGCGAGCAGCACCCGGTCGGTCACGTCGGCTACCACCCCGAGGATGTAGTCGCCGGCCGCCTCGGCGGCGCGCACGCGGCGGAACGAGAACGCCAGGTAGCGTACGTCGGTGCCGCCGTGCGCGTTGCCGAACGACACCTCGATCTGGCTGAGCGGATTGACCGATTCAATCAGCTCCTCGTTCACCTTGTCCCGCCACAGCAGCCCGAGAAACTTCAGCGACGCGCCGAGCGTCTTGGCATCCACCAGCGGCTGGAGCACCTCCTCGAGGTGCCGCCCGGCCGGCGAGGGCAGCCGCAGCAGCTCGCGCAGCGAATCCGAGCAGGTGGCGCCGAGGCGCAGGTCGCGATCGATCAGGAACAGCCCCTCGCGCACGGTGCCGAGGATGTTGCTCACCTGCCGTTCGGCGCTGGCGGCCGCGCGCGCCGCCTGGCGCGAGCGCCAGGCGTAGTACAGCATCAGGCCCAGCAGCACGGTCGCGACCGCCGCTCCGCCCAGCAGCAGCGTGCGCAGGCTGCGGCCGCTCGCGTCCACCGCGGTGCGCAGCGTGACGCCTAGGCGAGCGAGCCCGGCGCCCATGAGCTGCAGGTTCTGTGTCTGGGTGGTGAGCATCCCGTCGACCGTGGCCTTCATGCTCTTGCCGGCGGCGGACAGCTGTGAGCCGGCCGCGGTATCGCTGTAGAGCTCGCCGCCCTGCCGGCCGCGCAGCGCGTCGAGGCCACGATCCACGCCATGCCAGCGCGACAGTGCTGCCGCCAGGTTCGCGTTCACCGCAGGATCGGCCTGCAGCCCCGCGTCGCGCAGGTTGTGCTGGATGGCCGCGAAGGCGGTGGCGGTGCCGGCGCGCAGTCCATCCAGCGTGCGTACCGAGTCGCCCACGTAGGTGGTGGTCTCAAGGCCACGCTGGATGAGCGTGAGCTCCGCACCGATGAGCTGCGGCTGGGCGCTGAGCTGCGAGGCCAGCTGCAGGGCGGAAGAGGCCGATTGCAGCTCATCGGCGCGCCGTACCCCCAGGATCGACAGCACCGCCAGCGCGGCCGCGAACAGGATCGTGGCGGTGAGCTGCAGCCACTGCCCGGTCGCTGCAGTGGGGCTCTTGCGCACAGATTGCTTCACGATGAGTTACGTCCCCGGTTGGTCGGAAGCGAACGGGTCAGTTGGGCTTGAAGCGCAGCAGGATGCGGGCCCTGACCGGTGGCGAGTGGCCGGACAGATCGCGTGTGTCGTAGTGGCCGCCGCTGACCGCTCCGAGCGCAACCTGGTCGAACACACCGCGCGGCGTCGATTGGACCACCTTCGGATCGCTGGCGGTACCATCCGCCTCCAGCGTGAACTCGACCACCACGTAGCCGGCGACGGTGGTGCCCTGCGGATAGGTGACGTCGAGTGCGCGCGTGGGGTGTGCCGCCACGTACGGCGCCGGCGCGGGCCGAGGTTTGGGTAGCGGCGCCGCGGGCTCGGCATGGACTGTCTGCGCCGAGGCCGCGCGCGCGCGCGCCGCTGCGGCCACGGCCGCCGCCGCGCGCCGATCGGCCGCATCCATTGCCGCCTGCACCTGCCGCTTGGCCGCCGCGACCTCGCTCGAGGCGCCCAGCTCAGCCGCGGCATTGACATAACGCTGTGCCTGCTCGAATTGCCCGGCGAGCGTGGCCTGCTGGCCGCGATCGAGCAGTGCCGCCTGCAATGCGCGCTGTGCCGCCAGGGTCGCAGGATTGTTGCGCCCCACGGTGCGCATGGCCGCGAGGCGCGTGCGCGCGTTGTCATTGGCCGGATCGAGCAGGGTGCCGGCGGCGATCGCGGCCTTGACCTGGCTGGCCATGCCCGCCAGCTGCAGATCCAACTTCCTGGCGTCCAGGGTACGCCGCAGATCGGCGATCTCAGCGGGGCTGGCGCCCGAGGCGGTCAGCTGTCCGATCAGCTGGTCCGCGGCCGCCAGGTTGCCCGCGGCGATGTCCTGCTGCGCGCGCGCCGCGGTCCACTTCGGGCGGGCGGCGCTGATGTTGGCATCGATGGCCTGCAGATCGCTGCTGCTGACGCCGGCGGCCTGAAACAGTCCGGCCAGGCGCGTGGCATCGTCGAGCTTGCCGGCGGCGAGGTCAGCCTGGATGCGGGCCTTGCCGATCGCAAACAGCCGCCTGATCCCGTCGAGCGCCTCGTCGTTGTCGGGCTGCTGCTTGAGCACCTGGGTATAGAGTTCCAGTGCACTGTCACCGCGCGGCTCGCCGTCCGATCGCGGCAGCAGCAGCTTCTGGTCGCCGAAGGCCACGCGCGCGGCCGACAGCAGCTCCAGGACGGTCTGCGGTCTGGACGCAGCCGCCGTGGCAGGCGCCGCGGCTGTCGCCGGTGCAGCGGTCTGCGTTGCGGGTCCGGCCGGCGCCGCGAGCGTCGTGGGCCGCGCCGCGGGCCGACGGTGTGCCGCCCACCAGCCCGCCACGGCGAGCGCCGCCACCACAACGGCCGCCGCCGCGATCCACATCGGCTTGGGCCGGAAGGCGCCGGTGCGGGTACCGTCCGCCGCCGTCGCAGCAGCCGACTCCGTGGCCGGCTCGGCGCGCAGGCGTGCCTCGGCGGCCGCCAGCGCTTCCATCAGCCGCGGACCGGAGATTTCGTGGCGGCCGATCGCCGCGGCCGCCGCGCCGCGCGCCACCGCCCCGGTCCATTCCTCCGGGTTGGCGCACACCACGATCAGCGGACAGCGGTGGTATTGCAATTCCAGGCGCGCGACCGCGCCGCGCGCATCCGGCAGCGAGGTCACGTCGATGATGCCGAGCCAGCGCGGCGCGTGCACCGCGGCGGCGATTTCCGCCGGCACATCCACGGTATGGGTGCGATAGCGATTACCCAGTATCGGTCCCAGTTCGATCAGCAGCGCGTCATCGCTGGAGACCACGACGGCCTCGATCCGATGTGAACGCGTATCCTTGCTGTCAGCGGCGGCTGACCGCTCCTGCGCCAGCGGCTTCATGGGCCCCTCCTTCTGCACCACCTGTGAGTGGCCACTCTGGGACCTGCGCCTCATAATCGCAGCGCATCGGATCACAAATTTGGCTGGCGGCTGCTCGCCGCCGCCGGGGGGTGGACGGTTTGCGGTCCCGTTCACACAATTGCGGCGATGTGCGTCATACCGGATAATCAGCCTGCGGCAACAGGCCATTCCCGATACGCTCATCCGAGGCAGTGCGTCATGCAGCGATTACTGGCCCACTTCGCCAACACGCTCGCCGCGGGCATGCGACGGGCGGCCGAGCACCCGCGCTGATCCGCCTACTGCTCGCACTGACGGGCTCGATCGCGCTGATCGGCACCGCCGTCGCGGGCGTCCCCGCGCTCGCCCCTGCAACCCGGGAGGCTCCGGCGGCGCCGCTGCCGGCACGCCCCGCCGCCACAGCCGCCGCCACGGCGACCGACGCGGCGGCGGCCGACGCCGCGGCGCTCACCGAGGTCGAGGTCGTGGGCGAGCAACCCGGTCCGGGACTGTGGAAAGTGACCAAGGGTGATCACGTGCTGTGGCTGCTCGGCACGCTCGACCACGTGCCCAGGCGCATGCAGTGGCATTCGCGCGCGGTCGAATCGGCACTGGATCAGTCGCAGGAGCTGCTCACCAGCGCTCCGGCGGTGTCGGCCCGCATCGGCCCGGTCATGCTGTTGCGGCTGTACCTGCAGTGGCGCGGGATGCAGAAGGACCCGGACCGCACGCGGCTGCGCGACTGGTTGTCAGCGCCGTTGTACGCGCGCTTCGAGGCGCTCAAGGCCCGCTACGACGCGCACGATACGCGCATCGAGGAGCTGCGCCCGCCGTTCGCGGCGCTGCGCCTGTACCAGCGCACGCTGGATGCCGCCGGGCTCACGCGCAGCGACCAGATCGAGCGCAGCGTGATCGAGTTGGCGCGCAGGCGCCACGTGCCGATCGAGCGCCCGCGGCTGCAGGTGGACGATCCGCTGGGCACGCTCAAGCAGGTGCGCTCGCTCTCGCCCGCGGTCGAGGTCGGTTGCCTGGCAAGCACCATCACGCGGCTCGAGACCGACCTGCCGCTGATGCAGCAGCGCGCGCGCGCCTGGGCGGTCGGCGACGTGCAGCGCCTGCGCGCCCTGCCGTATCCCGATCAGCGCGAGGTGTGCATCACGGACCTATCGGCCGCGCCGACGGTGCGAACCCTGGTCGACGACGCCTCGCGGGCCTGGATCAACGCGGCCGAGGCCGCGCTGAACACGCACCGGGTCAGCTTCGGACTGCAGCCGATCTATCAGCTGCTCGCCGCCGGCGGCCCGCTGGCGCGGTTCCGCGCCGAGGGCTACCAGGTGCGCAGTCCCGACTGATCTGCGCCGGGCTCGGCGGCCGCCGGGCTCAGCGGCGTTTGAGCGCGAGCGAGATCTTGAGCATCGTCGCCTTGTATCGCACCGCCGCCTCGGACCGATGCAACTGCCGCGCAATCTGCGCGACCGCCTGGCGTCCGGCTGCCTTGCGCAGGAACTTGACGTCAGCGGCAGTCCAAAGAACTCTCTTTCGTGCTGTTTTCTTGCGAGCTCGCGGCATCGGCATTTTCCTTGTGGTAACTGTTCGAATTTTGTACTGGATCAGTCGGTAGCGAATGGGTGCGAAACGAGACCTGGTAAACACTCCCTGCACCGTCCGCGCCCGTTGCTTCCGGTGCAACAAACAAAGCAACCGGCAGCACCAGTCCCTATCTATCATAGCATTGATTGGTTGATTGTCATGGATCGGATTGCAGTAGGGTTGGATTTCGGCGGCAACCAATCCGGATGGATGCGTGTCGCCTGCGTCCTACGCGATCATGATTGACGCGGTAGAGGGGCTGCGCTAAGTTCGCTGGCGACTAGGGGAGTCCCGGCAGGGGACTGAGAGGCCATCGGGCGCTACGGCGCGGCATGACGACCCTTTGAACCTGATCCAGTTGATGCTGGCGTAGGAAAGTTCATCTGCTTGGGACTTCCTTCGACAGCGGTTCGGGTGACATTTATTACCGCGCGAGGTGAAGTCTATGAACGCCGTTGCCGTTGCCGTTGCCGTGGCCACCGAATCCCTGCCTGCATCGCGCAAGATCCATCAGTCCGGCAGCCTGCACCCCGGCATCCGGGTGCCGATGCGGCAGATCGAGCTGCATGCGTCCGCGCACGAGCCGCCGCTGTGCGTGTATGACTCGTCCGGACCCTACACCGACCCCGACGCGCAGATCGACATCGCACGCGGGCTCTCGCGCCTGCGCGAGGCCTGGATCGCCGATCGCGCCGACACCGAGACCTACCCAGGGCGCGCGCCGCGGCCGCTCGACGACGGCGGCGGCGCGGAGGGCGCGGCGATGATGGAATTCGCGCACCGCCATCTGCCGCGGCGCGCGCGCGGCGGCGCGGCGGTCACGCAGCTGGCCTATGCGCGCGCCGGCCTGATCACCCCCGAGATGGAGTTCGTTGCGATCCGCGAGAACGTTGGCCGAGAGCAACGCGCCGCCGCGGCCGCGCGCGACGGCAATTCCTGGGGCGCGGGCCTGCCGGAATTCGTGACCGCGCAGTTCGTGCGCGACGAGGTGGCGGCGGGTCGCGCGATCATTCCTGCCAACATCAATCATCCGGAGAGCGAGCCGATGATCATCGGCCGCAACTTCCTGGTGAAGATCAATGCCAACATCGGCAACTCCGCGGTCACCTCCTCGATGGGCGAGGAGGTCGACAAGCTGGTGTGGGCGATCCGCTGGGGCGCCGACACGGTGATGGACCTGTCGACCGGACGCAACATCCACAACATCCGCGAATGGATCGTGCGCAATGCGCCGGTGCCGATCGGCACCGTGCCGATTTACCAGGCGCTCGAGAAGGTCGGCGGCGTCGCCGAGGATCTGGACTGGGAGGTGTTCCGCGACACGCTGATCGAGCAGGCCGAGCAGGGGGTCGACTACTTCACCATTCACGCCGGCGTGCGGCTGCGCTACGTGCCGCTGACCGCCAACCGCGTCACCGGCATCGTCTCGCGCGGCGGCTCGATCATGGCGAAGTGGTGCCTGGCGCATCACCGCGAGAGCTTCCTGTACGAGCACTTCGAGGAGATCTGCGACATCTGCCGCGCCTACGACGTGAGCTTCTCGCTGGGCGATGGGCTGCCCCCCGGCTGCATCGCCGATGCGAATGACGCGGCGCAGTTCGCCGAGCTCACGACGCTGGGCGAGCTCACCCACATCGCCTGGGCGCGCGACTGCCAGGTGATGATCGAGGGCCCCGGGCACGTGCCGATGCATAAGATCAAGGAGAACATGGACAAGCAGCTCGAGTGCTGCCACGAAGCGCCGTTCTATACCCTCGGGCCGCTGACCACCGACATCGCGCCGGGCTACGATCACATCACCTCGGCGATCGGCGCGGCGATGATCGGCTGGTTCGGTACCGCGATGCTGTGCTACGTGACGCCGAAGGAGCACCTCGGCCTGCCGGACCGGCAGGACGTCAAGGTCGGGGTGATCACCTACAAGATCGCCGCGCACGCCGCCGACCTCGCCAAGGGCCATCCGGGGGCGCGCGCGCGCGACGATGCGCTCTCGCGTGCGCGGTTCGATTTCCGCTGGGCCGACCAGTTCAACCTGTCGCTCGATCCGGATACCGCGCGCTCGTTCCACGACGCCACGTTGCCCAAGGAAGCACACAAGCTGGCGCATTTCTGCTCGATGTGCGGGCCGAAGTTCTGCTCGATGAAGATCTCGCAGGAGCTGCGCAGCGAGGCGCGCGAGCAGCAGCAGCGCGAGCTCGAGCAGGGCATGCACGAGATGTCGCAGCGCTTCCGTGCCGCCGGCGAGCTGTACGTGCCGGCGGCGCCCGAGCCGCGCTAGCGGCCCGCAGCACAACGCCAGCGCGCGTGCGCGGGAAAGCAGCGCCGATGCAGGTGAGCATCATCGGAGGCGGCATCACCGGCCTGGCCTGCGGCGTCGCGCTGGCCGAGCGCGGCGCTCGGGTCGAGCTGTTCGAGCAGCACACGCAGCTCGGGCCGGGCAGTTGTTCCTGGTGCGCCGGGGGCATGCTGGCGCCCTGGTGCGAGCTGGAGGATGCAACCGAGCCGCTGATCGCCGAGCTCGGGCTGGAGAGCCTGGGCTGGTGGCGCGAGCGCTTTCCCGGCCTGCAGCACGGCGGTACGCTGGTGCTTGCCGCCGGGCGCGATCTGCCCGAGCTCGCGCGCTTCGCGCAGCGCACGCAGCAGTATCGCTGGCTCACGCGCGCTCAGATCGGGGAGCTCGAGCCGGATCTTGCGGGGCGCTTCGAGCAGGCGCTGCATTTCCCGGATGAGTGCCACCTGGATCCGCGCCAGGCGCTGTCGTTCCTGGCCGCGCGGCTGCGCGAGCTCGGCGGCACCATCCGTACGGGTGCCGGCGCCGAGCGGCTCGACGCCGCAGCCGGCCCGGTGGTCGACTGCCGCGGCCTGGGCGCGCGCGCGGACCTGCCCGATCTGCGCGGCGTGCGCGGGGAGATGCTGCTGCTGCGCTCGCGCGAGCTGTCGCTGCGGCGGCCGGTGCGGCTGCTGCATCCGCGCCTGCCGCTGTACGTGGTGCCGCGCGACGATGACGTCTATATGGTCGGCGCCACCATGCTCGAGAACGATGGGACCGGTGCCGTGACCGCGCGCTCGGCGCTGGAGCTGCTCAGCGCCGCCTACGCGCTGCACCCGGCCTTCGGCGAGGCCCAGATCCTGGAACTGGGCGCGCAGGCGCGGCCGGCCTTTGCCGACAACCTGCCGCGCATTCGCCGCGTCGGCGGCACGCTGCATGTCAACGGCCTGTACCGGCACGGGTTCCTGCTCGCCCCGGCGCTGGCCGTGCGGGTGGCGCAGGTGCTGCTGGACGGACGCTACTATCCGGAGCTCATGCATGAGGATCGTGCTCAACGGCGCCTGGCGTGAGGTTGCCGGCAACAGCGCTGATGCTGCCGGTGCCGTGTCCGGGAACGCCGCGGCCACCCTGGACGGCGCCGATACCCTGGACTTCGCGGCCGGCGCGACCCTGCAGGCGTTGCTGTGCGAGCTCGGCTTCGGGGTGACGGTGGCCACCGCGGTGAATGGCGAGTTCGTGCCGCAGGGCGCGCGCGCGCGCCGCGTGGTGCGCGAAGGCGACCGCATCGAGGTGCTCTCACCGATGCAGGGCGGCTGAGCTGATGCGCGGCATGCCATGCGATCTGATCGATCAGCGCGGCCGCGGAGGTTAGGGGCGATGTTCAAGCTCTATGATGTGGAACTGTCCTCGCGGCTGCTGCTGGGCACGGCGCGCTATCCATCGCCGTCGATCATGGCCGAGGCGGTCCGGGCCGCGGGCGCCGCGGTGGTGACGGTGTCGTTGCGGCGCGAAGCCGGCGGCGAGCGTGCCGGGCAGGGGTTCTGGTCGCTGGTGCGCTCCCTGGGCGTGCGGGTGCTGCCGAACACCGCCGGCTGCCACACGGTCAAGGAGGCGGTCACCACGGCGCACATGGCGCGCGAGCTGTTCGAGACCGCGTGGATCAAGCTGGAGGTGATCGGCGAGGACGATACGCTGCAACCGGACGTGATCGGTCTGCTCGAGGCGGCGCGCGTACTGGTGCAGGAAGGCTTTCAGGTGCTGCCTTACTGCACCGAGGACCTGGTGGTGGCGGACCGGCTGCTCTCGGCCGGCTGCGGTGTGCTGATGCCCTGGGGCGCGCCGATCGGCTCGGGAAGGGGATTGAACAATCCGTTCGGCCTGCGCGCGCTGCGCGCGCATTTCCCGCAGGTGCCGCTGATCGTCGATGCCGGCATCGGCACGCCCTCGCACGCGGCCGCCGCGATGGAGCTGGGCTTCGACGGCGTGCTGATCAACACCGCGGTCGCGCAGGCGCGACAACCGGCCGCGATGGCACGGGCGTTCGCGCAGGCGGTCGAGGCCGGGCGCGCCGCCTATCTGGCCGGGCCGATCCCGGCACGCGATCTGGCGGTGCCGTCCACGCCGCTCATCGGCAAGGCCTTCCTGGGCTGATGGCACCCGCCTGATGGCATTGGCGCGCGTCTACCCGATCGTCGACAGCGCGGCCTGGGTCGCGCGATTGCTGCCGCTCGGTGTGCAGCTGATTCAGCTGCGCATCAAGCAGCAGCCGCAGGCGCAGCTGCGCCGCGAAATCGCGGCGGCACGCGCGCTGTGCGCCGCCGCCGGGGCGCAGCTGGTGGTCAACGATTACTGGCAGCTGGCGCTGGAGCTGGGATGTGAGTGGGTGCATCTGGGGCAGGGCGACCTCGAGAGCGCCGATGTGGCGGCGCTGCGGCGTGCGGGAGTGCGCCTGGGCATCAGCACCCACGATCACGCCGAGCTCGAGCGGGCGCTGTCCTGGGCACCGGATTACGTGGCGCTCGGGCCGATCTATCCGACGCTGCTCAAGCAGATGCCCTGGGCACCGCAGGGCCTGGCCCGACTGACCGAGTGGAAGCAGCGGCTGGGCGGCACGGCGCTGGTGGCGATCGGCGGGTTGACCGCCGAGCGGCTCGGCGGCGTGTTCGCGGCCGGGGCCGACAGCGCCGCGGTCGTCACGGACATCGTGCGCCACCCCCAGCCCGAGCAGCGCCTGCGTGAGTGGCTGCTGGCGGCGGCGCCGGCCGCGTGAAGGCCGGCGGCGTGAGGGTTGCCCGATGAGTGCACGGCCCGCCGTGCTGGTCATTGCCGCTTCCGACAGCAGCGGCGGGGCCGGACTCACGCGCGATGCGCAGACCCTGGGCGAGCTGCAGGTGGCGCTGCGTTGCGCAGTTACCGCGGTGACGGTGCAGACGGATGCGCAGCTACGCGCGATCCACCCGGTGCCGCCGCAGATCGTGCAGGCCCAGATCCGTGCGGCGCTCGACCGCGGCGTCGCCGCGATCAAGATCGGTATGCTGGGCACGGCGGCCACGGTGCGGGCGGTGGCCGAGAGCCTGCCGCCGCGCGAGCAGGTGCCGATCGTGCTCGACCCGGTGCTGGCCTCGAGCTCCGGGGGCACGCTGCTCGATCTGGAAGGCGTGCAGCTGCTGCGCACGCTGCTGCTGCCGCGCGTGAGCGTGCTGACGCCGAACATTCCGGAGGCCGCGATGCTGCTGGGCGAGATCCCCGCGGCCGGCGGCCGGATCGATACCGCCTCGCTGCACATGCAGCTGCAGCACCTGCTCGCGCTCGGGCCGGCCGCGGTGTTGATCAAGGGCGGACACCGCGCCGGCGGCGATGAGATCATCGACATGCTGGGACTGCCCGGCCGTCCCCCGCTGCCGATCGCCTCGCCGCGCGTGCCGGCGCAGCGGCGCGGAACCGGCTGCAGCCTCTCCAGCGCGCTCGCCGCGCTGCTGGCACAGGGACGCACGCTGCCCGATGCCTGCAGCGGCGCGCAGCGCTACGTGGCCGAGAGCCTGCGCCGCAGCGCGGAACTTCAGATCGGCCGCACGGCCCAACCGGACTAGAATGACACTGACGCTGGAGAGACGGTAATGATCCGACGATTGCGAACGGCCATTGTTTTGCGACCGGCCATCGTGGCACTGCTCGCGTGCTGCATCGGCGTGGCCGCCGTCACGCTGCTCGGCACGGGCGCGGCGCAGGCGCAGGCCGGCCCGGCGGCGGCCGATCCGAGCTCCCAGCAGGTCTATGATGCCGCGCGCGCGGGCAAGCTCGGACTGGCGCAGCAGATGATCGACCAGGTGCTGCGCGATCATCCCGGTAGCGCCAAGGCCCACTATGTGGCCGCCGAGGTGTACGCCCGCTCCGGCAACCTCGCCCGTGCCCGCCAGGAGCTCGGTTCGGCGCAGACCCTCAATCCCGGGCTGTCGTTCGCGGCGCCCGCGGCGGTGGCGCAGCTCGAGCGAGAGCTGTCCGCGGTACGCTACGGCAACGCCCTGGCAGGACAGCCGCATCGATCGGTTTCGTGGGGCGCAGTGGTGCTGATCCTGGCCGGGGTGTTGGTGCTGGTCGCGCTGCTGCGCCGCCGTGCCGTGGGCGCACAGCCCTATGGGACCTATCCCGGACAGCCTGGTGCGCCCGGCATGTACCCCGGTGGTGCCCAGTACCCCGGTCAGTACCCGCCGGTCGGTCCCTATGGCCAGCGGATGGGCTCAGGCTCGGGGCTGATGGGTAACCTCGCGACCGGCCTGGCCGTGGGCGCCGGCGTGGCCGCCGGTGAAGGGCTGGTACAGCACCTGCTCGGCGGCTCGCAGCAGGGCGGCATCGTGCCGACGGCCGGCGCCGATGAGCTGGGGAATGCGCCCAACGCCGACATGGGCGGCGCGGACTTCGGTTTGAGCTCGGACAATGGCTCCTGGGATGACGGCGGCGGGGTTGGTGGTGATGGCGGCGGTGCAGATTTCGGCGGCGACGCCGGCGGGGGCGACTGGACCTGAGAGCGGACCTGGGGGCGGACCGGGGCCCGGGCGCGCTCGCCCTTCAGGTCACGGCCAGACCGAGCCGGCGGCGGATGTCGGCCGCGCTGACGCCCTGGTCGCGCAGGCTGCGCAGCGTGGCCGCTCGGTCGCGCTTGGAGAGCTTGCGGCCAAGTGCGTCGAGGATCAGCCGGTGATGGGCGTAGTGCGGAGTGGGCAGACCCAGCAACGCCTGCAGCAGCCGCTGCACATGCGTGGCGGCGAACAGATCATTACCGCGCGTGACCAGGGTGATGCCCTGGAAGGCATCGTCGATCACCACCGCCAGGTGGTAGGCGGCCGGCATGCCCTTGCGCGCCAGCACCACATCCCCGAGCCGCGCAGGCTCGACCGCGATGACGCCGTGCTGGCCCCGCGGGCCTGCGCCGCACTCGTTGAACGTCAGCGCTGGCACAGCGGCGGCCGCCCGCGCCGTGTCCAGCCGCAGCACATGCGGCGTCCCCGCGGCAATGCGCCGCTGCCGTTCGGCGGAGGTCAGGCCGCGGCAGGTGCCCGGATACACGGCCGCCTGCGTGCCATCCGCCACCTCGGTGCGATGCGGCGCCTCGATCGCCTGTGCGATCTCGGCTGCGATCCGGCTGCGTGTGCAGAAGCACGGATACAGCACAGCGCGTTCGGCGAGCTGCGCCAGGGCGCCCTCGTAGGCCGCGCCGCGTTCGCACTGGCGCAGCAGCGGCTCGCGCCACGAGAGTCCGAGCCAGCCCAGATCCTCGCGGATCGCCTGCTCGTATTCGGGACGCGAGCGCGCGGGATCCAGGTCCTCGATGCGCAGCACGAACTGTCCGCCCTGCGCAGCCTCGAAGGCGGTCAGCGCCGCGAATGCATGGCCGAGGTGCAGCAGCCCGGTCGGGCTGGGAGCGAAGCGCGTCGTGGGCATGGTGCAGAGGCGCGCAGAATAGCGCCCGGGACCGCGCCTCACCAGAGGCGGCCTGCAGCGGCGGCGCGCGCGCCGCTGCGCGGCTGCCGGGCGCCCGCGGTCCGCTGTCCCGGCGCCGCTTCGGTATGATCGCTGCCGCAGGAGGTGTTCGAATGAACAACGACGGCTCGGAGGCGGCGAGCGTGCGGCAGCAGCAGATCGGTGAGCTGCGGATTGGACAGCGCTTCCGCACCGGCACGCACACGGTGACCGAGGAGGAGATCAAGGTATTTGCGGCGCAATTCGATCCGCAACCATTCCACCTGGATCATGCCGCCGCGGATGCGTCGCTGTTCGGCGGACTGGTGGCCAGCGGCTGGCACACCGCGGCCATCACGATGCGGCTGCTGGTGGACAGCGGGCCGGTGCTCGCCGGCGGCACCGTGGGGCTGGGCGCCGATATCAGCTGGCTGCATCCGGTCAGGCCCGGCGACGTGCTGCACGTCGAGGGCGAGCTGCTCGATATGGCGCCGTCGCGCTCGCGGCCCGAGCGCACGCGCGTGACGATGCGTTCCGAGACCTGCAATCAGCGCGGCACGGTGGTGCAGGTATCGATCGCGCGGATGCTGGTCCCGCGCCAATGAGCGCCCCTGCAGCCGCGGGTGCACCCTGCGCCGCGAGCGGCACGCAGGCGCAGAGCATCCTGCGGGAGGTGTTCGGCTACGACGGCTTCCGCGGCCAGCAGCGCGACATCGTCGAGCTGCTCGCCGGCGGCGGCGATGCGCTGGTGCTGATGCCCACCGGCGGGGGCAAGTCGCTGTGCTACCAGATTCCGGCGTTGATGCGGCCCGGCGTGGGCGTGGTGATCTCCCCGCTGATCGCGCTGATGCATGATCAGGTGGCTGCGCTGACGGAGGCCGGCGTGCGCGCAGCGGCGCTGAACTCCTCGCTGAGCTGGCCGGCGGCGCAGGCCGTCGAGCAGCGGCTGCGCGCCGGGGAGCTCGACCTGCTGTACGTCGCGCCCGAGCGGCTGACGACCGAGCGCTGTCTGGCGCTGCTCGACGCGGTGCCGCTGGCGCTGTTCGCGATCGACGAGGCGCACTGCGTATCGCAGTGGGGTCACGACTTCCGCCCGGAATATATCCAGCTGTCGGTGCTGGCCGAACGCTACCCCGCCGTGCCGCGCATCGCCCTCACCGCCACCGCCGATGCCGCCACGCGCGCCGAGATCATCGAGCGCCTGCAGCTCGGCGACGCGCACGTGTTCGTCGAGAGCTTCGACCGGCCCAACATCCGCTACCGGATCGCCGAGAAGGACAACCCGCGGGCGCAGCTGCTGCAGTTCATCCGCACCGAGCACCCGGGCGAGTCGGGCATCGTCTACTGCCTCACGCGCACCTCGGTCGAGGAGGTGGCCGCCTTCCTGGCCGGGCACGGCATTACCGCGCTGCCATATCACGCCGGGCTCGACCATCGCACGCGCGAGCTGCACCAGGGCCGTTTCATTCGCGAGGATGCCGTGGTCATCGTCGCGACGATCGCCTTCGGCATGGGCATCGACAAGCCCGATGTGCGCTTCGTCGCGCACCTGGATCTGCCCAAAAGTGTCGAGGGGTACTACCAGGAGAGCGGGCGTGCCGGCCGCGACGGGCTGCCGGCCGATGCCTGGATGGTCTACGGCCTGGCCGACGTGGTGCAGCAGCGCCGCCTGATCGAGCTGTCCGAGGCCGACGTGGAGTACAAGCGCATCGCGACCGCCAAGCTCGACGGCATCCTCGGGCTGTGCGAGACCAGCGAGTGCCGTCGGGTGCGGCTGCTGGACTACTTCGGCGAACACAGCACGGCCTGTGGCAACTGTGACAATTGCCTCGAGCCGCCCGAGCAGTGGGACGCGAGCGAGGACGCACAGAAGCTCATGTCCTGCATCTACCGCTGCCAGAGCGCCGGCGGCTTCGGTTTCGGCGCGCAGCATGTGATCGACATCCTGCGCGGCAACCGCACACCGAAGGTCGAGCAGTTTCAGCACGAGCGGCTCAGCACCTTCGGCATCGGCGCGCAGCTGTCGGTGGCGCAGTGGCGCTCGCTGTTGCGCCAGCTGCTGATGCTGCGGCTGGTGCAGGTCGATCACGAGCGTTTCGGGGTGCTGCGGCTCACGCCAGCGAGCCGCGAGGTGCTCAAGGGCGAGCGCCGCCTGCAGTTGCGCCGAGCGCCCGCGCCGCGCAAGCGGCCCTCGCGCCGCACGGCCGCGGGCGCGCGCTCCGGCACGGCGGCCGCGGCTGCGCCCGCGCGCGGCGCGGATGGCACCGAGGCGGCGCTGAACGACGGTCTCTATCAGAGGCTGCGGGCGTGGCGCCTGCAGGTCGCGCGCGAGCACAACGTGCCGGCCTACACGGTATTTCACGACAGCACCCTGCAGGAGATCGCGCGCCGTGCGCCAGGCTCGATCGAGCAGCTGCGCGGCATCAGCGGCGTGGGCGCCGCGAAGCTGGAACGCTACGGTACGGCGCTGCTCGCGCTGGTACGGGAGAGTCCCTGAGGCGCGTGCTGCCGGAATGCGTACAGCATGCCGGCGGGGCCGCTGCGCGGTCCGGGGGCGAAGCAGATATAACCGTTGCGCTCCAGGATGGCGGTCAGCGGCGCGGCGCCCCGCTGGTGCCATTCCAACAGGATCGCGCTCATCTGGCCGAGCGACCCGGCCGCCTCCCAGGCTTCCAGGATCTCGTATTCCGATCCTTCGCAATCGACCTTGGCGATCAGGTCGAGCTGCGGGTGCTGCTGGCGGATGTCGCGCACCACGTCGGCGGCGGCGTGCAGGCAGATGGTTTCGGTGACGAGGCGATCGCGCTCGCCGAGAACCAGCGGGCCGACCACCGATGCGATCGTGGTATGTGACGGGCAATACTCGACGCTGAGCGTGGCGGCGGCACGCGCGACCCCGGCATTGACCGGCCGGATCTTGGCAGCCAGCGCCGGATTGAGGGCGAGGTTCGCAAGCATCTCAGCATAGGTGGGCGCAAACGGCTCGTAGCCGACGATCCGGTGCACGCGCGGCATCTCGGCGAAGAACAGCGCGGAGACCCCGACATTGGCGCCGATGTCGAGCACCACGCAGTCGCGCATCGTGTGGAAGCGATAGACCGCGTCGCGGTATACCTCGCGCAAGGTATACAGGATTACCGGCGAGCTGAGGCGGAAACGGCTATGCTGCCCGCACACCAGCAGCTGCCCGCTGTGCGGCTCGTACACCGTGGCAAGACCGGCCTGCTCGCGCAGCTCGCGCGAGGCATTGGCGTCCGGCGAGCGCAGCTCATCGCTCGTGTAGCTGCCGTAGCGCCGTCCGCTGGCCTGCCGGATAAGCCCGTGCCACTGCCGCACGCGCCGCACGGCCTTGCCGGGCAGTGCCAGGTATCGCTCGACGCCGCGCTGCTGAGCCTCCGCGACCAACCGCTGCACCTCGCGCAGGAATCCGTGCCGGCACGACTGTACTCCCGCGAGCCCGTGCAGTCGGGCGTCGCGCCACGGTTCCGCCGGGTCGCGGATTCCTACAGCGGCGAGGCTGCGCGCGCGGCCGCCGCGATCAGCGCGTCCACGTGCTCCGCGCGGGTATCGAATGCGCTCACCAGCCGCAGCCGCGTGTCCTGCTCCGTGGGCCAGCGGTAGAACTGGAAGCCCTCGGCCAACAGCGCGCGGATCACCGGTTCGGGCATGTCCACGAACACCTCGTTCGCCTCGACCGGATGGCACAGCCGGATACCCGGCACGGCGGCAAGGCCGGCCGCCAGGCGCGCAGCCATCCCGTTGGCGTGGCGCGCCAGCCGCAGCCACAGATCGCCTGCGAGGTAGGCATCCAGCTGCGCGGACATGAAGCGCATCTTGGAGAGCAGGTGGCCGCCGCGCTTGCGGCGCAGGCCCAGAGTCTGCGCGAGGGTGCGGTCGAACACGATCACCGCCTCGGCCGCGAGCGCGCCGTTCTTGCTGGCCCCGAAGCTCAGTACGTCGACGCCCGCGCGCCAGCTCAGGTCGGCGGCACTGATGCCCGCAGCGCTGGTACCCGCAGCGCTGGTGCCCAGGAACGCCAGCGCATTGGCAAAGCGCGCCCCGTCCATGTGTACGCGCAGCCCGTGGCGGTGCGCGACCTCGGCAATGGCCGCGATCTCGGCCGGCCGGTAGGCGGTGCCCGCCTCAGTCGCCTGGCTCAGGCTCACCGCGGCCGGCTGTGCCTGGTGGACCACACCCCGGCCGCCCGGTAGCAGCGCCGCGAGCTGCGACGCCGAGAGCTTGCCGTGCGCGCCGGCGAGCGGCCAGAGCTTCGCCCCGCCGGTGTAGAACTCCGGTGCGGCACACTCGTCGGCGGCGACATGCGCGTCCTCGTGGCAGTAGATAACCCCCCACGGGGGCGACAGCAGCGCCAGTCCCAGCGCGTTGGCGGCCGTGCCGGTGGCCACGAAGCCGGCCGTCAGATCGGTCTCGAAGAGCTGCTGCAGTCTGGCCTGCACGCGCCGGGTTTGCTCATCCTCGCCGTAGGAGCTGCGCGCGCCGGTGCCGGCCGCGGCCAAGGCGGCGAGAATCTGCGGTGCCGCGCCGGCGGTGTTGTCGCTGCGGAAGTCCATGCGTGAATGCCTGCCAATGCATGCCGGGCGCGCGCGCCCGCTAGTGCCCACCCTGAACGAACAATCCGGCCACGCGCAGCGCCTGCGCCAACTCTACCTCGATGCGCTCGGCCTCGGCGCGGGCGATGTGTTGCAGGTGACGTGCCGGCCCGGTGAGCACCTCCAGTCCCCGCCGCAGCACGCTGCCCGCCGCGCGAATGCCGGCCTTGTGCTGATCGAAGCGCTGTGCCGGGCTGTAATGGCTCATGCCGACGTAGATGCCATGCGGCTGGACGCGGCTGTCGCTGTAATCGAGCAGCACCAGGTAGATGTTGTGGCGGCCACGTCCGGCGGCGCGAAAGCGCGCGGCGATCTCGTACACCGATGCCAGCCAGTCGATGTGCCGCATCGGCAGCCAATCCGGAACGCTGTCGGCCGCATGCCTCCACAGACGCTCGAGCGCCGCATCGATGTTCAGTCCAATCTCTGCCCGCATCCACAGCTCGTGAATGCAGTGAGCCCCGAGTGCGCCGTCCCCGTCGGCGAGCGAGCGCTCGAAGGCTGCGCGTATCTGCCGCTCCCCGTGCGCGCGCAGCGGCCGCGCCGCGGGCGCAACGGTCGCATCGAGCCGCGGGCACGCGGGCAGCGGGATGGGCCCCATGGCGGCAATTGTAGGGTGATCCACCGCATTGCGATATCCGCCGCCGCGGCGGTCCCGGCCGCAGCGATTCAGCGGAAAACCGACACGATCTGAGGACGGCGGCAGATGAACACCGCGGCGGCAGTCTTGGCACTGTAGATCGCATGAGCGCCCCTCACTGGAAAAAGGCGACCGGTCCGGGCGACCTGAAGCCCGCCCCCCCGCCGTCGCAGCCGCCACTGGGCACGATCGGCCCCAAGGGCCCGCAGGGCAGCCCTCAGACGCCGGGGCAGGGGCCTTATCGCTTCGGTACGATTTCCTGGATCGTGTTCGCGCTGCTGATGCTGTGGAACATCTGGTCGTTCCTGCCGCGGCAGCGCACGGCGGTGTCGCTGCCGTACAGCCAGTTCGTGACGCAATTGGGTGAGGGCAACGTCACCGAGGTCCACATCATCGGCGCGTCGATCCAGGGCGACTTCAAGCACGCGATCGGCTGGCCGCCGGCGTCCAAGGCGCCGGCCTCAAGCCCGCCGACGCGCGCGGCGCCGCCGATGTATGCGCGCTTCCAGACCACGTTTCCGGCCATGGTCGGCGACCCTGCGCTGATGCCGCTGCTGCGGCAGCAGCACGTGGTGGTCGACGTCTCGCAACCTTCGACGCCGTGGTTCGAGTTCCTGCTGACCAATGCACTGCCGATCCTGCTGATGGTGGGCCTGCTGGTGTGGATGGGCCGCCGGGCATCGCGCAGTCAGAGCGGGGTATTTGGTTTCGCCCGCAACCGCGCGCGCCGCTATACAGCCGATCGCACCAAGGTGACGTTCACCGATGTGGCCGGTGCCGACGAGGCCAAGCAGGACCTGACCGAGGTGGTCGATTTCCTGCGCCATCCGGCCAAGTACCTGGCGATCGGGGCGCGCATTCCCCGCGGTGTGCTGCTGATCGGTCCGCCCGGCACCGGCAAGACGCTGCTGGCCCGCGCGGTGGCGGGGGAGGCCGGTGCACCGTTCTTCCACCTCAGCGGCTCGGAATTCGTTGAGATGTTCGTGGGCGTGGGCGCCAGCCGCGTGCGCGACCTGTTCACGCAGGCCAAGGCCGCGCAGCCGGCGATCGTGTTCGTCGATGAGCTCGATGCGGTCGGGCGCCGCCGCGGCGCCGGCCTGGGCTCCATCAACGACGAGCGCGAGCAGACCCTCAACCAGCTGCTGGTCGAGATGGACGGATTCGACGAGCGCCAGCAGGTCATCCTGCTGGCGGCCACCAACCGGCCCGACGTGCTCGATCCGGCACTGCTGCGTCCGGGCCGCTTCGACCGGCAGGTGGTGGTGCCGCTGCCGGACTGGCGCGGGCGGCAGGGCATTCTGCAGATTCATACCCGTCACCTGCATCTGGCCGCAGACGTGGATCTGGAGCGCCTGGCGCGCACCGCCGCGGGGCTGAGCGGCGCGGACCTGGCGAACCTGTGCAATGAGGCGGCGCTCGGCGCCGCGCGCGCCAATCGCACCGAGGTGGCGATGGAGGACTTCGAGCGTGCCTGGGAGAAGATCGTGCTCGGGGCCGTGAGCAGCACGGTGCTGACACCGCGTGACCGCCGGGTGGTGGCCTATCACGAGGGCGGGCACGCGGTGGTCGCGTGGATGACGCCGGCGGCGGACCGGGTGCGCAAGATCACCATCGTGCCGCATGGGCGCGCGCTCGGGGTGACCGCGCAGCAGCCGGCCGAGGAGCGCTACAACATGAGCCGCACCGACCTGATGGCGCGGATCGACGTGATGCTCGGCGGGCGCGGCTCCGAGGCGCTGGTGATCGGCGATATCACCACCGGCGCGGAGAACGACCTGGTGGAAGCCACGCGGCTCGCGCGCCGCATGATCACGCGCTGGGGTATGGGGAGCCTGGGGCCCATGGCCTTCTCCTATCACGACGAGCAGCCGTTTCTCGGTTACCAACTCTCGCAGGGACAGGACTACAGTGAGGCGACCGCGGCGCGCGTCGACCAGGAGGTCGAGGATCTGCTCACCGAGCGCCAGAGTGCCGTGCGGCAGCTGTTGATCCAGGCGCGTG
The DNA here is from genome assembly GCA_036267195.1 of Steroidobacteraceae bacterium. Lineage (GTDB taxonomy): Bacteria > Pseudomonadota > Gammaproteobacteria > Steroidobacterales > Steroidobacteraceae > FEN-1191. The sequence continues at coordinate 79,824 of DATAWM010000033.1, read as the reverse complement.
AGCGGCTGGACCGGTTGGTCGAGACGCTGCTGCAGGAGGAGACGCTGGGGGAGACCGAGCTCGCGCGAATCCTCGGACCGCGTCCGGCCGCTGCGGGGGCGAGCCCCGCCGCGCGCATGGCCGCGCCGGCCATGATGGGCGCCTCGACCTGATGGACGCCTCAGCCGTGCAGCCGGCTCAGCATCCAGAAGATGCCCAGCCCACCCAGGCCTGCCGCGGCGATGTCGGTCACCAGGGCCTTGAGCGTCGGCAGCCGTCTCCAGCGCAGCAGCCACAGCGCCCCACCCATGACCGCCAGCAGCAGCAGCGCGTCGACCAGCACCGCGCCGACGTCGAACCCGAGCAGCATCGGTAGCAACGCGCGGCGGGAGGGTGGCTGCGGCAGCAGGGCCGCGGGCAGCACGAAGCCGTCGAGGAAGCCGAACAGTGCCGGAACCAGCAGGCAGCCGAGCAGGTGCTGTTCGAACCGATCGGAGATCGCCAGGTAGCAGCCGGCGAACAGCGCCGCGCCGGCCAGCAGCACCACCGTCAGGTTGCCGTGCGCCAGCAGCACCACGGCGGCCAGCCACAGCAGCAGCCCGGCGCTGCCGAGCGCGAGGATGCGCGGCTTGCCGGTCTGGCGGGTGAGCAGCTGCGCCGACAGGAACGCGACCATGAAGCCGATGAAGGCGCCGAGCAGCGTCATGCGCGGGGTGATCCAGCCGCCGAGCGCGATCAGCAGCGACGCGGTGTAGCCGAGCGAGAGGCCGGCGATCAGGTGGCGCACCTGGCGCGGACGGCGCAGCAGCAGCAGCGAGCCGAGCAGGAAGCACAGTCGATCCAGTCCGCCCAGGATGTGCGCAACGCCCAGACCCAGGTAGCGGCCGATACCGGCGGAGCGCAGCGGCCGGGTGGCCGGCACCCGCACCTGCTCGTGCCCGGCGGTGAACAGTTGCTGACTGAGCTGCCCGCCGAGATCGACGCGCGCGAAACTGACCTCTCCCGGCAGTCGATCGAACAGCGCCGTATCCTGCAGCACCAGTCCCCTCGGATCGGTGCACCGAAAGAAAATCTCGAAGCCGTACATACCGGGTTGGACCGACAGCGGATCGACCCTGCCGATGTCGAACCCCTGGTCGATGGCCGGACAGTCACCGTCGGCGGAGCGCACGGCGAGGTGATCGAGCAGGTAGTCGCCGACTTTGGCCTGCGTCTCGATCGGGATGTCGCTGCCGACCAGGCGCCGGGCATCGGCCACCGGCAGCAGGAAACGCAGGATCATCAGGTTCCCGGACAGGCTCCAGTTCGAATAACTCACGCCGCCGCTCTGCGCCGCGGCCGGACGCGCCGCCGCCGCCAGCGCGCACAACGCCAGCAGCGCCAGGCACTTGAGCGCCAGTCTCACTCGGATTGCCCCGCGGCGAGCAGTATCTGCGCCTGGCGGCGCAGGTACTGCAGGTTGCGCTGCTGCGCGAGTCTGGCCCGCTCCTGCTGGTACTCGGTGTAGACCTGGCTGCGTGCGGTGGGAAAATCCGCCGGGACCGGAGGCGTGCGCTGCTGCATCACCAGCACGTGCACGCCGTCGGTGTCGACGATCGGATCGGACACCTGGCCGCCGCTCATCCCCTGGGCGGTAGCGTACAGTTTGCTGCCGAGATGGATCTTGGCCGCGAAGTCGAGCTGCTGCGTGTCGTATTGCGGATCGGCATCGACGAAGCCGAAGTGCTCCATCACATAGTCGACCGTGGCACCGGAGCGCAGCTGGTAGACCGCCTCGACCGCGTCGGCCTCCGCCTGCGCGACGCTCTGGTCGGCGTTCTGGTAGCCGCCGACGTGCAGCACCAGATTGCGTACCGTCATCGTTCCCTCGGTGCTGTAGCGTGACTGGTGGGCCTCGTAGTAGGCGCGCAGCTGCGCCTCGGTCGGCTGCTGCGCCAGCATCGGGGCGGCGGCCTGCGCGTCCACCGCCTCGGCCATCACCGTGCGCACCTCGATGGTGGTCTCCGGCAGATCGAGCAGCTGCGCGCGCTGCACCAGCAGCTCCTTGTCGATCATCTCGCGCAGCACCTTGCGGCGCTGCGCCGCGGTGGTCTGCTCGAACGGCTCCTCCATCTCGGTGGCGGTCTGGGAGATGAAATCGCTCATCAGGATGCCCTGCTGGTTGACCAGCGCGACGTAGCCCTCCGGCACCCGGGTAATCGGATGCGGCGCCTTGCGGAACACCGCGGCCCCGGCGGCGATCAGGCCCACGGCGATGCCGGCCAGCGGCAGCGCGAGCCCGCGGCGTGGCGAGAAGCTCCACGCGCGCATCAGCTATCCCTGTGGATGTGCATGCGACACCACATGGATGTAGATCGCCAGGGCCCGCATCTGCTCGAGGCTGAGGATGCCCTTCCAGGCGGGCATCACCCGATCCCGCCCGTAGTAGATGCTGTCATAGAGCGACTTCGGATCACCACCATTGTTCCACACGTCGATGGTGAGGTTCGGCGCGCCATAATCCGGATCTCCGCGGGCGTCGGCGCTGTGGCAGTCGTAGCAGCCGTAACTGTCCGAGTGAAACAGCTGCTCGCCGGTGTTGGCCGCACCGACCTGATAGGGCCGGTGGTTGAGCTTGAGCAGATATTGCACCAGGTCGCGCACTTGCGCGTCGCTGAGCCGTCCCATCACGCCAAAGGCGGGCATCACGGTGACGTGCAGCGACTGCGGTTGGCCGGAACGGATGCCGTAGAGCAGGATGCGCTCGATCTGGAACACGCTGCCGTTACCCCACAGCCACACGTCGTTCGTCAGGTTCGAGGCGCCGATGGCCGGATTGCCGCGCATGTCGGTGCCGTGGCAGCGGGCGCAATACTGCGCGAACAACGGCCTGGCCTGCGCGAGCGCCAATTGCACCACCGCGCGGTTGTCGGTCACCTTGTCCGGATAGGCGGACATCATCTGCTGCACCAACCGCGCGCGCTGCGCCCGCGACGACAGCCATGCACCCAGCGCCGCGCCGGCGACGATCAGCGCGGCCGCCAGCAATGCCCAGCGGCGGCCGCGGCGGGCAACCATCATCAACCCATCAGGCCGCGGCCGAGTGGGCCAATGACTGCGCGCTGCCCGCAGCCGCCGCACTCGCCGCAGGCACCGCGCCGGCCTGCGCGGCCAGAGGCTGCGCCGCACCGACCTGCGTTTCATCGAACAGCAACAGCCGCCCGGCGTTGCCGAGGCCGATGAAGGTGGCGAGGTTGTGCAGCAGCGCGGCGATGATCGGCGCCTCGACGCCGAGCACGCCCGCGGCCGCCAGCACCGTCAGCCCGAAGGTAAAGCCCAAGCCGATCGCCACGTTGACGTAGATGGTGTGCCGGCAGCGCCGGCTCAGGCGGATGCAGGTGCCCAGCCGTCGCAGATCGTTGGTCATCAGCGCCAGATCCGCGGAGGCGAGGGCGACGTCGGCCCCCTGGGTCCCCATGGCCACGCCCACCGCGCCGGCGCGCAGCGCCAGCGAATCGTTGATACCGTCGCCGACCACCATCGGCCGGCGGCCGGCCTTGATCTCCTGCATCACCCGATCCATCTTCTGCTCGGGCAACATCTCCGCGCAGACCTCATCGATGTGGATCTCATCGGCGACCTGCTGCGCCACCGCGACGCGGTCGCCGGTCAGCAGCACCATGTGCTCGATGCCCAGGCCCTTCAGATCGCGCACCGCCTCGGCGGCGCTACCCCGCAACTGGTCGTAGAACAGCAGCCAGCCGAGGAACTGGCCGTTGCGGCTGACGCCCGCGATCGGGCCGTTATGGGCCGGCGGCGCCGGCGCATCCACGCCCAGACGGGTGAACAGGTCGGCGCGCCCGAGCGCGACCTGCTGCCCGTCGAGCTGGCCGGTCACCCCGAATCCGCCCAGCTCGCGCGTATCCTGCAGCTGCAGGCGCTCGCCGGCCGGCACCGCGGCGGCGGCCGCGCGGCTGAGCGGATGATTGCTGCCGGCGCCGAGGCTGCCGCCGATCCGGCGCAGCAGATCGGCATCGACATCGGCCACCGGACGCACGCCCGCCACACGCAGCTGCCCGGTCGTCAGCGTGCCGGTCTTGTCGAAGATCACCGACGAAACATCGGCCAGATGCTCCAGGAATGCCGAGCCCTTGATCAGGATGCCGTGGCGTGCGGCCACGGCGATGGCCGCCACCGCGGTGGAGGGTGCGGCCAGCACCAGCGCGCACGGGCAGGAAGCCACCAGCACGGCCAGCATCGCCGGCGTGTTGCCGGTCAGCAGCCACACTCCGCCCGCCACCAGCAGCACCAGCGTCATGTACTGCCCGGCATACTTGTCGAGCAGCCGCGTCACCGGCGGCTTGGCGAACTCGGCATCGCGCATCAGTGCGATGATGCGGCCGAGCGTGCTCTGCGCGCCCACGCGCGTGAGCCGCACCTGCAGCAGCCCGTCGATGTTCATCGCGCCGGCGATCGCATGACCGCCTTCACCGACCTCGACCGGCACGGACTCGCCGGTCAGCGAGGCCATGTCGAGACTGGAGGTGCCGCGCTCGACGGTGCCGTCGGCGGGCACGCGCTCCCCGGCGCGCAGCTCGATCAGGTCGCCGACCTGCAGCTGCGAGTTGGCCACCATCTCCGTGCGGCCGTCGGGCAGCAGCCGGCGGCTGTCGGCCGCGGTCAGCCGTGTGAGCGCCCGCACCGCCTCGTGCGAGCCGAGCATGCTGCGCTCCTCGAGCACGTGGCCGAGCGTCATGATGATCGGCAGGAAGGCCGCGGTCATCAGATCCCCGGTGGCCCACGCTGCGATCAGCGCCAGCGCGACCAGCCGGTCGGTGATGCCGTGCAGGCTCGGATGGCGCAGGCTCTGCCACGCCTCCACGAATACCGGGATCGCCACCAGCGCCGCGCCGGCGCCGGCCACCAGATCGGAGATGCCGCGTTCGGCCGGCAGGAACAGCCAGATGCCCCCGGCAATCAGCACCAGGCACAGCGCCGCCAGCGCCACCGTCAGGCGCGAGCCGAGGATCAGCCGCTCGGTGCGATTGAGCAGCAGCGCCGGCTTGCCCTCACGCTCGCTCAGCGGCAGCGGGATCACCGGCGTGCAGCAGGTCGGATCGTTCGCGTCCATGGTATTGGGATCGATGCTTGCGCTCATTGCGGTGTCCCCGGTGTGATCTCCAGCGGCGTCGGCGGCGTCAGCGCGGGCCCCGGCGCCGCCTGCGTCGGCGGTGCCTGCGGCCGCATCTGCCCGCCCGGCATCAGGAAGCGTGCGCCGCTCTTGGGGTCGATCAAGGTGACGGCCCCGACACGGTTCATGATGTCGCTGACGCGCGCGCGGTACTGGTGCAGCAGCAGGCTCCCGCGCGTCAGCGGCGTCTCCTCGCGCTCGAGCGGCAGGATGGCCGAGGTGGCCACGGTGGCGCCGCTGACCATCTCCCTGGCCGTTGCCTGCGCGGAGCTGATCAACTGCTCGCTCAGCTGCGTGGCTCCCTGGCGCCGGCGCTCCGCATCGGTACGCGCGGTGGCCACGCCGCGGTCGGCCGCCTGCGCGGCCACCAGCACCGCATCGAAGGCGGATTTCGCTTCCGGCGGCAGCAGCGGCGTCATGTCGATGCGCTCCACGTCGACGCCGAGCGGCGTGCCGGCGGCCGTGAGCGCCTGCAGTCGTGCATTCACCGACTGCAGCAGCGTGTTGCGCACCTCGGCACGCAGCGCCACCACGGCGCTGCCCTGACCAAGACCGAGCTGCTGCGCAGTGCTCGGCACCACCAGGAAGTCGTTCAGGTCACGCCCGGCCGCGACCTGAACGGCGCTGGCCTGAAACAGTCGGTCCAGCGCGGCGGGCACGTGAGTTTCCTCGAGCGCGTAGGCGATGGGATCGTTGATACGGTACACCAGCGTGGCGTTGAGCAGCACCGCGTTGCCATCGCCGGTCAGGTAGGCCGCGGCGTTCGCCGGCAGCGAGGAGCCGGGGCCGCCGGGGCCGATCAGCGCCGCGGATTGCTCGGTCGGCGCCTGCAGTGCCGGCACGTCCTGGCTCAGCTGCCGCTCCGGGCCCGGCAGCAGCTGCACCTGTTCGATCGGGCGCGGCCAGGCGATCAGCAACCCGGCCTCCTGTGAGCGCACGATGCGGCCGAAGCGGCGCACCACCGCCTGGCTGTCCGAGGCGATTTCGCGCACGTTGCTGGTGAGCCAGATCAGCAGCAGCAGCGCCGTGGCGATGTAGACCGAACGAAAGCCGATCGCCACCGACTGGGCGATCGGGCCGGGCGGAGCCATCGGCGGTGGCCCGACCGGTAGCGGCGTCGCGGCCGCGGCTGCAGGCGTATCGGGCAGGGCATTCATGGTGGGGCGACTCTCACGGCTCGCTCACGGCTGCGGCGTCCCCACCCGCTCGGCCACGCGCGGGGCCTTGCGGGGGCGGACCCTGGCGGCGCTCGGAGTGGGCCCACCGCTCGCACCCGGGCCATCGACCAGCACGCGGAACGGCGCGGCGTCGGTGCGCAGGATCAGGCTGGTGTTGCGCCCGACCAGTTGATCGATCGTATCGAGCGAGCGCAGCGTGGTGTACAGGCCCGGATCGCGCCGATAGGCATTGGCGTAGATCGTGGCCGCGGCCTGCTCGGCGTCCGCCTGGATGCCCGCCGCCTTCTCGCGTGCCTGCGCCACCACCACGCGCGCGTCGCGGTCAGCATCGGCTCGGATGCCCGCGGCCTTCTGCAGGCCCTCGGCCGTGACCTCGGCCGCGACGGTCTCGCGCTCCGCCTTCATCCTCGCCACGGTGGCCGCCAGCGTCTCATCCGGCAGCGTCATGCGCTCGATGCCGACCTGGCGCACGTCGATGCCATACACCTGCAGCATGCGTGCTGCCACCTCGTCGTGCAGCTGCTGCTCGAAATCGTTCAGGCGCACCTTGGTCGGATCGATGTTGACCACGTCGGACAGGCCGAAGTTGCTGGAGGTGATGTGCAGCGCCGCGTTGACGAAGCTGCGCAGCTGGCGCGCCGCCTCGTCGGGCTGGTTGCGTACCGAGCGCAGGAATTGCAGCAACTGCTGCGGATCGTCCGGCACCTGCCAGGCGGCATAGGCCTGCACCAGCACACGCAACCCATCGCGCAGGCCCACGTCCTGCAGCCCGGTGGAGGTGGTACGCAGGCGCAGATCGACCGGGATGGCGCTCTCGAACGGTGCCGGCCACTTCCACGCCAGGCCCGGCTGCGTCACCACCCGCACCGGATTGCCGAAGCGGGTGATGACGTCGGCCTGGCCGGCCGGCACCATCACGATGCACGCCGCGCAGATGGCGGCCAGCACGATCAGCGTGGCGACGCCGGTGCGCAGATACGTCTTGAGCAGCCGATCGTGGTGATCGTCGTCGTGGGCCGTGGGGATGTCGTCGTGCGTTGCCATCGAGGGTTCCTGCGTATCAATCGGCGTTGGTGAACGCCGGCTCGTCTGTGTCAGACGCCGGAATCGGCGGAGCATTGTTGTTCGGCAATGACGGCGTCACTGCACCGGCCGCCTGTGCGCCCGCCGGGCGCATGTCGATGATCGGGCCATCGCCGGCGCTCAGGCGGTGGTCCATGATCGTCAGCCGCTTGCCGCGCAGTGCCGCGGAGAGGTTGCCGTACAGCCGCTCGAGCAGGAACGGCCTGCCGTCGGCGGCGTAGGCGCGCCGGTCGATGTCGAACCGATAGGCCTGCGAGGCGGCGACGTCGCGCGTCTCGACCGCCTGCGCCGTGGCGGCCGCGACCAGCTGATGCGCCTCCTGCTGCGCGACCCCGGCGGTGCGCCTGGCGCGGCCGAGCTCATCGGAGATGCTGGCACTGGCGTTGATCCGGGCGGCCTGCACCTCGTGATAGGCCTGCGCGGCCCCGACCGGCGGATGAATCTCCTCGATCAGCACCGACACGATGTCGACGCCGGCGTGATAGGAGGCGATGTCGACGGCCAGCTCATCGCGCAGCATGCCGGCGATGTTCTGGCGCCGCGCGCCGATCACTTCCTCCAGCGTGCGCGAGTTGAAGTAACGCAGCACCAGGCTGCTGGCGGTCTCGCGGATCAGCGCCTGCGGGTCGGCGAGCGTGTAGACGGACTCGCGCGCGGCTGCATCAGTCAGGCCGATGCGGTACAGCACGAAGATTTCCGTGTCGACGCTCTGGAAACCCTGCTCGCCGGTGCCCTCGCTCGCCACCAGGTAATGCGCCTGGTCCGCGTGCACGCTCTCCCACAGCCGGTTCAGGCTCAGCGGCGCGACCGCTTCCGCGCCGACCATCGGCTCGGCCGGCAGGTTCTGCTGCGTGGTCTGATCCACGCCGATCGGCACCGAGTGAATCGTGCCGTAGTCGACCAGGCGCAGCCGCCCCATCGGCCAGGGCAGCAGCAGATGCAATCCCGGCCCATACACCGCCACCGGCGCGCCGAAGCGCTCGTACACACCGCGATGGCCCAGGTCGATGAGCTTCAGCCCGCTGAGCGCCCAGCACAGTAGCGCCGTGCCGAGCAGCGCCGGCAGCACCGCTGCGCTCAGGAACGACAGCGCCCAGCTGCGCGCGAAGTCCAGACCGAAGTGCGTGCGCAGCAGCGTGCCCGGCGCGCGCGGACCGCCGGTGAGCAGGCCGACGAGCAGGCTGTCGCTGACCGCCTTGGCGCCGGCGGCGGCCGGTGCCGGCACGAACAGCCGCGCCAGCGCGCGCAGCGCCAGCTCCAGCGCGACCAGGCACGGCACGACGATGATCACCATCGCCGGCCAACGCATCCACGAAAGCCTGGCGCTGTGACCGATCTGCACCAACGCCGCCGCGGCCAGCAGCACCGTCACCAGCAGCAGCAAGCGCCGCAGGGCCGGTGCCTCCGGCAGCTGTGGGGCCGGAAAATCGTGCATCAGCCGCTCGGCGATCAGCGAGACGAATGCCAGCGCGAACACGAACGCCGCGGCGACGTTACCCGCGGCCGCCTGCTGCTCGGCATGCGCCGTCGGCCACAGCAGCTGCGCGGCCAGCCACACCAGCAGCGCGCCGACCGGAACGATGAACGCCTGCAGTTGTCGCGCCGCAAATCCCGGATCGGCCAGCGACCAGCGCACACGCGCGGAGAACGCGGCCGGGGCTGCGATGCCGTAGCGGTAGCGTGCCGCCGTGAGCGAGAGCGCGGCTGACAGCGCGGTCAGCGCCAGCAGCAGCGCCGTCAGGACCATCGCGCCCAGGCCGTTGACGAGCGCCTCGTGCGCCAGTGCGCGCGCCTGCGGCATCACCGCCGGTGGCAGCGCCGCCATCGCCAGCAGCAGCACCACCGCCACGGTGGCGCCGCCGTACAGCCAGCTCAGACGCCGCAGCAGCCGATGCGGACGCGGAATGACCGACTCGTCCGGTCTGTGGTAGGAAGTTGTATCGAGCTCGTCCATGCGGGTCAGCGGTACCCCCCGGTAGTATGGGCTGGTACCCCCATATAGTATCGCAACGTGCGGGCAATCATGCGTACTGCCTCACGCGACATACGCCTTTGAGCGCCCCGCCCGCACAAGGTTCGGACGCGGCGCCAGCGCGGCGCCCGCGTCATCTCATGAATACGCGGCAGACGGCCGCAGCCCTCGCGCCGCGCGTGCCGTCCCGCCGCAGCGGGTCTCAGCGGCGCGCGCGCTGCGGCACGCTCGCGGCGAGGTAGGTGAGGCCGCTGAGCGCGATGATCCAGAAGCTGCTGGGCCAGTCGGTGTAGTAGGCCAGTGTCAGCCCGACCCAGGCATCGGCCAGCGCAAACGCCACCGACAGCAGCACGCCGTTGCCCAGTGTGCTGCACAGGCGCTGTGCTGCCGCGGCCGGGGCAATCATCAGTCCGAACACCAGCAACACACCGACGATCTGCGCGCACTCGGCGGTGGCAATGGCGACGATCGCCAGATACAGCACCGAGATCAATCGCAGTGACACGCCCTTGGCCTCGGCCAGCTCCGGCTGCAGGCTGGCAAACAACAATGGACGCGACAGCAGCGCCAGTGCCAACAGGCTCGAGGCGGCCAGCACCGCCAGGATCAACAGGGTGCCGGAGTCAACTCCCAGCAGATTGCCGAACAGCAGCGCGGTCGCCTGAGCCGCATAGGAGGTGAAGAAATGCAGGAACAGCAGCCCGATACCGAGCGACACCGCCAGCACGATGCCGATCGCGACGTCGCGGCCCTCGAGGCGCTCGCCCAGCAGTCCCATGCCCACGCCGCCGGCAAGCGTCACCAGCAGGAATCCCCACAGCGGAGAGATGCCCACCAGCACCGCGCCCGTGGCGCCGGCGAACCCGACATGGGCCAGTGCGTGGCCGGCGAAGGCCTGGGCGCGCAGCACCAGGAAGTAGCCGGTACAGCCGGCGAGGATCGCCACCAGCGTTGCGGCGCCGAAGGCGTTGCGCATGAAATCGTATTCAAACATGGCAGCGCCGCTCAACCATGGTGGGCATGATGGCGATGCTCGTCGCGCTCGAGGTCCTGGCCGCCCGACATCACGAAGATGCGGCCGTTCAGACGCACCACCTCGATGTCCGCTCCGTACAGACGCGACAGCGCCGGTCCGGTGATGACCTCCTCCACGGTGCCGAGCGCGGCATGGCCGTTGCCCAGGTACAGCACCCGGTCGAGCACCTCGAGCAGCGGGTTGAGCTCATGCGCGCTGAACAGCACGCTGATCTGCAGCTCACGCTGAAGCTGCCGCGCCAGCTCGACCACTGCGCGCTGATGGTGCGGATCGAGACTGATCAGCGGCTCATCCAGCAGCAGCAGGCGCGGTTGCCCGAGCAGTGCCTGCGCCAGCAGTAGGCGCTGGCGCTCCCCGCCGGAGAGCTCGGCCAGCGGCCGGCGCGCCAGCGAGCGCGCGCCGACCCGCTCCAGCGCCCAGTCGATCTGCCGCCGCGAGGCCGCGCTCGTTATCGGCAGGCCCCAGCGGTGACCCTGGGCCGCGCTGGCCACGAAGTCCCAGCCGCTCAGGCGCCCGGCGGTCGGCGGGCTGCGGGTCTGCGGCATGTAGCCGATGGCCGGATTGCCGCGTATCGCCGGTCCGCCCAGCACCCGGATAGTGCCGGCGGAGGGCGCGACCAGGCCGAGGATAGCGCGCAGCAGCGTGGTCTTACCGGCGCCGTTGGGCCCGAGCACGCCGATGAACTCGGCATCCTGCAGCACCAGATCGACGTCGGCCAGGATGCGGCGGCCCCCCAGCGACAGCGAGACTGCGGCGAACTCGACTGCGCTCAAGGCGCCGCACCCGACAGCGCTCGGCCCAGGGCCGAGATCTGCGCCAGCATCCACTGCTGATAGTCGACGCCGGGCGGCTCGGTTTCGGTGACGCCGACCACCGGGACATGCGAGCGGCGGGCAAGGTCGAGCAGGCGCTGCACGGCGGTGCCGCCGGCCTGCTGATTGTAGATCAGCACCCGCACCTGCCGCCCGATGAGCGCGCGCTCGAACGCCGCCGTCTCCCGGGCACCCGGCTCGGTGTCGTTCATCACGGCCAGCTGGAAACGCTGCTCACGCATGGTCAGGCCGATCGCCGCGGTCAGATAGTTGGCCACCGGCTCGGTGGCGGTCACCGGTTGACCGGCGTAGCGGCGGCGCAGCTGCCCGATCTGCGCATCGAGCGCTCGCATCGATTCCAGGAACCGCTGCAGCCGAGCGCTGTACGCGGCCGCGTGGACGGGATCGAGCTGCTGCAGCTGTGCCGCCAGCGCACGCGCCACCACCGGCATGGTCGCCGGGTCGTACCACAGGTGCGGATTGGCGTCGGCGCCTTGCCGATGCAGCAGCGCCGCCACCTCGATCACGCGGCGGGTGGAGGAGGGTGTGCTCGACAGCAGCCGCAGCACCCACGGATCGTAGTGCGCACCGTTGTAGATCAGCAGGTCCGCCGCGGCGATGGCGCGCGCCGTGGGCACGTCGAGCTCGAACAGATGCGGGTCGGCCGACGGATTGCGCAGCACGCTGGTGACCTGCGCCGTCGGACCGGCCAGCTGCCGTGCCACATCACCGTAGAAATTCTCCGCGGCGACGATGCGCAGGGGGGCTGGCCGCGCTGTCGGGCCGGCGGCCGGCTCGGTGGCTGCCCGCGCCGCGGTGGCCGGCAGCGCCGCAGCGAGCAGCACCACCGTCGCGGTCAGGAGCGCTGCGGCGCATGGCATCGCGATGGCTCGCAGCCGCCACCGGCAGGGCGTATTGGCGATGGGGGCTAGCGATCCGGATGGCATGGTGTGGCGCGCTCACGTCGGGTATATCGGCAGCATGCACCGCATCGGCATGCTGCGGTTTCATTTACTTACAATCAAAAGCTTGGAATATTCTAACACCCTGGCACCACCGTAATTAGCAGCGGCGCAATCGGCGGCTGGCGCCGCTGGTACGGCGGCCCCGGCTTGCTCTAAGCTTGCGAGATGCCCCGTCCGCCCGCATCACCCACCGCATTGACCACCGCCGCATCTACCGCCAGCGACCCGGCCCGCACCGTCGGGTATGACTGGGAAGGCTCGCTGCCGGTAGTGCAGGCGCTGCTGCAGAACGTCCGCGACTACGCCATCTTCGTGCTCGATCGTGGCGGCCGGGTCCTGACCTGGAATGCCGGGGCGCAGCTGCTCGAGGGCTACAGCGCCGAGGAGGCCATTGGCCTGCATCTGTCGCAATTCTATCCGCCCGATGCGCTCGAACGCGGCCTGCCGGCATCCGATCTGGAGCAGGCATCGGCCAATGGCCGCTTCGAGGAGGAAGGATGGCGCGTGCGCCAGGACGGCAACCGCTTCTGGGCGAATGTCAGCGTCACCGCGCTGTATGACCCGCGCGGACAGCTGTGGGGGTTCCTGAACATCACCCGCGATCTCATCGCGCGCCGCAGCGGTGAGGAGCAGTTGCGGGAAAGCGAGGAGCGCTTCCGCCTGCTGGTGCAGAGCGTGCGCGACTACGCGATCTTTACGCTGGACCCGCACGGTCACGTGACCAGCTGGAATGCGGGGGCGCGGCACATCAAGGGTTACGAGCCACACGAGGTCATCGGCAGCCATTTCTCACGCTTCTATCCGCCCGACGCGGTCGAGCGGCGCTGGCCCGAGGAGGAGCTGCGGCGGGCGACGCTCGAAGGCAGCTTCGAGGATGAGGGCTGGCGACTGCGCAAGGACGGCAGCCGCTTCTGGGCCAACGTGGTCATCACCGCGCTGCGCGACGCCCAGGGCACCCTGCGCGGGTTCTCCAAGGTCACGCGCGACCTGTCCGAGCGGCGCCAGCAGGAGGACACGCTCCGACGCGGCGAGCAGCGCTTCCGGCTGCTGCTCGATGGGGTCAAGGACCATGCGCTGTTCCTGGTCGACGTGCGCGGCATCGTCAACAGTTGGAACGAGGGCGCCGAGCGCATCGAAGGCTACCGCGCCGATCAGATCATCGGCCGGCACGTCGCGAATTTCTACCGGCCCGACGATGTCGCCGCCGACCGGCCGTGGCGCGAGCTGGCCATCGCGCGCGACAGCGGCCGCCTGGAGCTGGAGGGCTGGCGCATCCGCCAGGACGGCTCGAGCTACTGGGCCAAGGTCACCATCAGCGCCCTCAAGGACGAACAGGGAAAGCTGTACGGCTATGCGCACCTGATCCAGGACCTGACCGAGCAGCAGCGCGCCGAGGCATTGGCGAGCACTGTTGGCAAGACCAACGAATTTCTTGCCACGCTGGCGCACGAACTGCGCAATCCGCTCGCCCCGATCCGCAACGCCGTCACCCTGATGGGCCGCACGGGTCTGGGCGACCCGGTGCTGGAGGCGATGCGCCAGACCATCGACCGGCAGAGCGGGCATCTGGAGCGCATCGTGGATGAGCTGCTGGACGTGGATCGCATCGCGCGCGGCCAGTTGAAGCTGGACAAAGCACCGATCGATCTGTCGCAGCTGCTCGCCGGCGCGCTCGAGGCGAGCCGACCGCTGATCGAGCGCCGCGAGCAGCAGCTGCGGGTGTCGATTCCCGAGCGGCCCGTTCCGATCCGGGGCGACGGGCTGCGCCTCACGCAGGTGGTGGTGAACCTGCTCAATAACGCGGCCAAGTACACACCCCCGCACGGCCAGATCTGGGTGACGCTCACGCCCAAGGACGCTGTAATCGAGCTTCGCATCCGCGACAGCGGTATCGGCATCCGCTCGGAGATGATCAACCGCATATTCGAACTGTTCGTCCAGGAGGAAGAGGCGCAGCGCTTCAACGACCGGGGACTGGGTGTCGGCCTGGCGCTGGTGCGGCGCGTGGTCGAGCTGCACGGCGGCCGGGTCGAGGCGTACAGCGAGGGCCGCGACCGCGGCAGCGAGTTCGTCGTGTTTCTGCCCCCGGCGAGCGCCGCCGCGGTCGAGGACGCACCCGCGCGCGCCGCGCCCGCGCCGGTCGCCGGGGCAACCGCCCACGTGGCCGATACGTTACCGCGCCGCCGGATCGTGATCGCCGACGACAATACCGACGCCGCCGCCTCGCTGGATCTGCTGCTGCAGTCCTTCGGGCAGGACACGCGGGTCGCCCACGACGGCGCGGCCGCGCTCGAGGCCGTGGCACAGTTCCGACCGCACCTCGTCGTGCTCGACGTCGGCATGCCGATGCTCGACGGCTACGAGGTGGCACGGCGACTGCGTTCACTGCCGGACGGCGCGGCGCTCACGTTGGTCGCCCTCACCGGTTGGGGCCAGGAGGTCGACCGTCAGCGCGCACTGCAGACCGGATTCAATCATCATCTGGTGAAGCCGGTGAGCGAGACGGCCCTCAGAGAGCTGCTCACCTCCACGGCAGCGGCGCCGCCAGCGGGCGCGGATCCGGGTGCGGGCAGCACCGACGGCCAGTGATCACCGGCGAGCCCGGTGAGTTTCGAACGCAACAAGCCGCACGTGAATGTGGGGACGATATGGTGGAGTTGCTCAGTCCGATCGCGATGGAGCAGGGACTGCGCTTTGCAATCCGCGAGGGCGGCAGGACGGTAGGCGCAGGCGTGGTAGCGAAGATCCTGAAGTGACGGTAACCTGATACGGTCGTCATCCAAAGGAACAGCAATGCGATCTGAGACCCTGAAGTACCAGTCCGACGGCCTGTCCATGAGCTCGGAGTTGTTCTACGAGCCCGGCGGCGGACGCAAGCCCGCGGTATTGGTGTTCCCGGAGGCTTTCGGTCTGGGCGAGCACGCCCTTGCGCGCGCCAAGCGGCTCGCCGAGCTCGGCTACGCCGCACTCGCCTGCGATCTGCACGGCGAGCGCCGCATCCTCACCGACTTGAACACTGTGATGCAAGTGGTCGGAGCGCTGCGCGATGACGTCAGCCGCACGCGCGCGCGCGGCCAGACCGTGCTCGACGTGCTCAAGGGGCGCGCCGAGGTCGATGCCACCCGGATCGCGGCGATCGGCTACTGCTTCGGCGGCACGATGGCGCTGGAGCTGGCCCGCAGCGGCGCCCCGATCGTCGGCGCGGTCGGCTTTCACAGCGGGCTGTCGACCACCGCCCCGCAGGATGCGAAGAACATCAAGGGCAAGGTCCTGGTATGCATCGGCGCCGACGATCCGAGCATTACGCCCGAACAGCGCGCCGCGTTCGAGCAGGAGATGACCGCCGGCAAGGTCAATTGGCAGATGAGCGTGTTCGGACGCGTCGTGCACAGCTTCACCAATCCGGATGCCGACAAGCTCGGGCGCAGCGATTTTGCGCGTTACGATGAGCAGGCCGATGCGCGCTCCTGGCAGCAGATGCGCGAGCTGCTGGCGGAAGTGTTCGAGTAGCGCAGGCACCTCGACCGCGGCGCTACGTGTCCGTCGCCGGTGCAACCCGCCGGCGGCGGACGGGCCGCGACGGCCTCCCGGGCGCGCACGCTCACCTCAATCGCGCAGGTTCTCGAACTGCAGCGCGACCTCGATGTCGCCCTTGCGCAGCAGCGCCATGGCAGCCTGCAGATCGTCACGCTTCTTGCCGCTCACCCGCAGCTTATCGCCGCTGATCTGCGCGTCGATCTTGAGCTTCGAGTCCTTCAGGCGGGCCACCAGCTTCTTCGCCACCGCCTGCTCCAGACCCTGCTTGATCGTGATCTGGCGGCGTGCCTCCGTCACGTTGGTCTCCACGCTGCCGAGCTCCATGCAGCGCAGATCGATGCCGCGCGCGGCCAGCCGCAACCTCAGGATCTCGAGCAGCTGATCGAGCTGGTACTCGCTCTGCGCGAACTGCGTGATCACGAATCCCTCGAGCTCGAAGCGCGCCCCGGTGCCGCGCAGGTCATAGCGTTTGTCCAGCTCGCGCCGTGCCTGGTCCACCGCGTTGGTGAGCTCGTGAATGTCAACCTTGGAGACGGCGTCGAAGGAGGGCATGGACGGGGTACCTCACAGGAATTTCTGCGAAGGTCTACGCTATGTATATCGGAACGACAGTCCTTATAGTGTAACGCAGGATGAATCGCGTCTTGCGCACCTGGCTTCTGGGGTTGCTGGCGGCGGCGGTGGGATTGCTGTCCGTCGAGCGCAGCCAGCCGCATCGCGTGCTCGACGAGGCGGCGCCCGCCACCGCATTCTCCGCCGCGCGAGCACGCTCCACGCTCGCTCGTCTGCTCGGCCCTGAACGGCCGCATCCGCTCGGCAGCGCCGCCGATGCCGCCGTACGTGCGCGCATTCTGGCGCAATTTGCGGCATTGGGCGTGCCGGCGCACACCTATCAGGCCTTCACCTGCAATACCTGGCGCGGGTTCGGCCAGATCCCCTGTGCCACGGTGGACGACATCATCGCCGAGGTGATCCCGGGGCCGGGCAGAGCCATCGTGATGATGGCGCATTACGACTCGGTGCCTGCGGGCCCGGGTGCATCCGACGATGGGTCCGGCGTTGCCGCGGTGCTGGAGGCTGCGCGCGCCCTCAGAGCCGCTGGCTTGGGCGCCAACGCCGGCGCCGGCGGCCTGCATCCGGTGATGGCGCTGATCACCGATGGCGAGGAGGCGGGATTGCTCGGCGCCAATGCATTTCTGCAGAACGCCGCCCTCAGGGCTCGGGTCGGCGCCGTGGTGAACGTCGAGGCGCGCGGTACCAACGGCCCCAGTCTGCTGTTTCAGACCAGCCCCGGCGACGCCAGGCTGATCGATCTGTATGCCGCGCATGTGCCGGCCGTGGCCAGCAGCTCGTTGTACGCCGACATCTACCGCTACCTGCCGAACGATACCGATCTGACGCTGTTCATCCGCGACGGCTTTCCGGCTTTCAACTTCGCCTTCGTGGGTAACGTGCGCTACTACCACTCGCCGCTGGATCTGCGCCGCAACCTGGATGCCGCCTCGTTGCAGATGCAGGGTGATAACCTGCTCGGCGTGGTGTGCGCGCTCTCGCACACTCCCTACGGCGCGCTCGCCGGCGGCGACGCCATCTACCTGAGCGTGTTCAATGCGGTGCTATTGCGCCTTCCGGCAGCATGGGCGTTGCCGCTCGCGATCATCGCCTTCCTCGCGCTGGCGCTGGCCGCGTGGCTCGCGCGCCCCGGCGCGCGCGTCCCGGGGGCTGGCGCAGTGGCCGGGAGGAAGGCCGCGCTGCGGGCCGCCCTGATACCGCCCGCGCTTGTCGCCGCTGCGGTGGCGGCCGGTTTCCTGTTGATGCTCATCGCGCGGCTATCGTCCGGGATGCCGCAGCCCGCCTATGCGCATCCGGTGCCCCTGCGCATCGCGCTGGCGCTGGGAGCCTGGACGACCACGCTGCTGCTGGTGCGTGCGGGCAATGTCCCGACCGCAGCCGCCGGCGCGTGGCTGTGGATGGCGGGCCTGGGCATCGTCGCCGCGGCGCTGCTGCCGGGGATCAGCCCCTACTTCGTGTTTCCGGCCCTGGTGGCGGCGATCCTGCTGCTCGCCACCTCGCGCGCGCGAGGTGGTTGGGAGGGCATCTGGGGACGCATGGCGCTGTTGCTGTCCGCCTTGTCAGCCGTGGTGATCTGGATCGCGCTGGCGGCCGGCGCCGAAACGCTCCGGGGGCTGCAGCTCTATCCATTGTTGATGATCGCAGGCGCACTGGCGCTGATCGGCCTCGTGCCGCTGCTGGCGGTGCGGCCGATGTCAGCGCAGGGCCGCAACGCCAGCGCCGTCGTGAGCGGCGCGGCGGCAGTGGCGGCGGCGCTCGTCGCCGGGCTGCTGCCGCCCTACAGCGCCGCGTCTCCCCAGCGGCTGGATTTGCTCTACCTGGAAAGCCCGGACAGCGGCAACGCCGCAAGCTGGCTCGCCGAGCCGGTGTGGGAGGGACACGGCACCGGTCCGCTGCCGACCGGGCTGCGTCAGGCCGGCCGCTTCCAACGCATCCAGGCGCTTGCCGCATTGCTCGGCGGCGGCACTGCCGACAGCGCCGCTGCGGGCGCGGCGCGTTTGCCGCTGCCGCGCGCCGCGGTGCGCGCCGATGCGGTCAATCACGGCGTGCGCGATCTGACCGTGCAATTGCACGGCTCGCCCGACAGCGACGCCATGATGTTGTTCATCCCCGCTTCCGCCGCGCTGCAGACCATCGAGCTGCGTGGTCAGCATCTGACCGTCCCGCGCGGTTGGCATGGGGCGACGCGGTTATTGTGTCTGAGTCCCGATTGTCGCGATGCGACCGTCACGCTGGAACTGGCGGGTCCACTCCCGGCGCTGCAGTTCGCCGAGCAGCGTTACGGGTTGCCGCCCTTCGGCGCGGCGCTGCGGGTCGCGCGTCCTGCCTCGGCCATGACGTCGCAGGGCGGAGACCAGGTGATCCTGGTCAATGCGCTGCGGTTGCAATGATCCGCAGCATTGCTCGGGTGTCGCCCGAAATGGGTACAATACACTCGGGCCGAATACGCATAACGATCGATCCAGGAAGGGAGGATACTCATGAAACTCATCTGCGCCACCGCGGCTCTGGCCGTCCTTGCCGCATCGCCCATTTACGCTGCGTGCACGGCGCCCGGTCCGGCACCGGCCATTCCTGATGTCGCCAATGCAAAGCCGGATGACATACTGTCGTCGCAAAAAGCAGTCATTGCGTTCAACGACGCGACCACCGCCTATCTGGGCTGCGTCAAGAAGGAGCACGACAGTGCGATCGCCGCGGCAGGCCCGCAGATCACGACCGTGGAGGCGGATAAGATCGATCGCACCGCCGACGACCAGCACGATGCCGCAGTGAAGCAGCTCAATGGCGTCGTGGGGCGCTTCAATACCCTGGTGCATGACTTTCAGCAGAAGCAGAGCGATGCCGCCGCTGCTGCCGCAGCTGCTGCCGCGGCCAAAGCCAAAGCCAAAGCCAACGCCAAGGGCACCAAGAAGCAATAACGCCGGCACGCAGACGCAAGCGGCTGTCACCCTCCGGCACGCGTTGCGAGGCGGATCGTCGCATGACATCCGCGCGGCATGCATGGTTGCAGTCCCCCGCGGTGCGCCGGTTCGAGACCGGGCGCATCGATGCAGATCAGTTAGCGCTCGCCGTGATAGGCGAATTCGGTCTGGCCGTCGAACCGGCCCGGTTTCGGCCTCGTTCATCGGTTGGCCCGCCGCGCTCTATCCGAGCGCCCTGGACATCGGCCGACGATTAGAAAGAGATCAACCCCGATCAGAGCAGCCGATCCCGAGCAGAGGTGACCAGCACGCAGGTGCAGCCGGTCTCGCTCCATACCCGCTGATCGGCGCTGCCGGGCTCCGCCCGGTTGTAATCCCCGGGCAGGAGTTTTCTATTGTCGATCCACAGCTCGCCGTAGATGAGATGTAACTCCTCGACTCCCGCGTGGCGATGCGGCGGATAATCGACCCGCGGGGCGAGCCGCACCAGCATGCTGACGCGGTCCCGCTCGGTGTCGGTCGCGAGCAGCTTGCAGCAGATACCGGGCGCCACTTGCTTCCATTCCGGCTCCTGCCATCGCGCTGGCGCCGGCGAAACGGGCTCGCGGCCGGTATCGACTGCGATACCGTGGGCGAGGCGCTCCCACAACGATTCCGGGGGACGCAGCACGTCGGTGGGCCAGTAAGCGAAGGAGTCGATGACGGGACGCAGCCGCTGCATCTGCTCGCAGCAATCGACGCAGGTGCCGATGTGCGCTTCCAGGACGGGCACTTCGCTCACCGGCAGAGCACGCAATGCGTACAACGACACCCGTGCCGCCTGGTCGCATCCGCTCTTATCCGCCTGACTCACGATGCCTGCATGTCGGAGGCCGCCGCCCGCTGCAGCTTCTCCAAGCCGGAGCGGATGCGAGCCTCGACCGCTCCGATCGGTTGATTCAGTTGTGCCGCCGCCTCGACATAGCTGCACTCCGAGAAGAACGCCGTCTCGATCGCCTGGCGCTCCTCGGGCGCGAGAACGGCCAGGGCGCCGCGCACCAACGGACCGGCATCGATCGGATCGTCCGTTGCCTCGGAACTGCGAGCAACCGCCGTCGGCCACGCACCGCACGCAGCAGGCGGCATGCGTGCCGGCCGCGCCTGCGACCACGCCACCGCCCTGGACCGCGCCCGGGCCATGATCCAGGCGACGACCGATCCGCCCGCCTCGGGGTATAAGGGCGCCTGCCGCCACACGTCCTGATAGACCTCCAGCGTCAGCTGCTCGGCGACCGGGCGGTTATCGGTGAGACGCATGATCAGCGTGAAGACGATCCGATGCGTCCGCTGATACAGAGCGTACAGCGCATGCAGCGCATTGTGATCGTGCGCGGCGACGGACTGGACCAGCGCCACCCAGTTCGTCTCAGGGACGGAAGCAGCCGTGTTGTCGTCGGCATAGAGCAGATCGGCGAGGGTTCTGGTGCAATCACATCGGTCGTCTGCTTGTAGCGTCGCACCCATGGCGGGCCATGATGCCGTCCCGGCAGGCAGGTCGCAATCAGACGCCGCGCAATGCAACCTCTGTTAACGCCGGCCGAAGCCTCATGGGGGAGTGTGAATGTCTTTTTAAATCAGCAAAATCATTGAGTTATTGCCTGATGATTGCGCGAAGGCTACGGTCTGCTGCATTCCTGCTGCACGAGGCGGCGCAGCAGGTCAATCACCTCGCGCCCGCGATGCGATCCCGCGACATCGCGTCTCATCTAGCTCGCCAGCGCAAAGCCCCACGCCGCTGCGATCTGGGCGAGCGCGGCGAGACCGGTGGTCCACTGCGGCAAGCGCAGCAGCAGCCGCTGCACGTGCTGCTGGGCGGCTAGAGTGCCGAGCACGGCACCCGCGACGAAGCCCATGACATGCGCGACGACGTCTACCGGCTGGCCGGGATCGCCGCCGCCGCTTCCGGTCCAGCTGAGCAGCACGACACCCCCGATGAGGGGAGCCCATTGCAGGGCCCAGCGCTGCGCCCAATGCACGTGCGTACGCCAGGCGTATGCGGACAGTATGCCGAGCGCAGTGAACACCGCGGTGGATGCGCCCACCGCGCGATGCGTTGCCGGCCCTATCAGCGCTTCGAGCAGATTGGCGCATGCAGCACCGGTGACCGTGAGGAACCAGGCGTGCCCTGCGCCGAGCTGGCTGCTCGCAACATAGCCGAACCAAATACCAGCCACGAGATTCGCTGCCAGATGCGCACCGTCCAGATGCAGCGTCAGCGCAGTCCAGGCGCGCCACCACTGACCGCGCTGGACAAGGCCGGCATCGAGTTCGCCGGTCCCGAAGACATCGAGTCGCCAAAAGCCGTTCGCAACCACCAGCGCAATCGTGATCAGCACCGCAGCATATACGGCGCACCCGAGCCAGGCGTGCCGATGACCCGGCGGCCGCGGCGCGGGCGGGGGAGGCCGGCGCTCGAGCTCGTATTGTGCGAGTTGCTCGAGCGCGCGCGGCGCATCGGCGCTATCCACCGTGAGCAGGTAGAACGGTCCGTCGAGGCACATTTCGCTGTCGATGCCGATGGCGTCGAGCACGAAGGCACGCTCGACGCAGTCGGCGCGACGGATGGACCGGAATACCTCATGGGTGTGTGTGCAGATCAAGGGCGCCGTTACCCCCCCGGCCTGTTTACGCTACGCGGCGTAGAAGCGTACGGGCAGCCTGGCCGGGCCGTGACCGATGGTGGTGATCCAGGGTTCCTCCTCGCCGGCGATCTCGATGCGCTCGATGCGCCGGGCAAGTTCGGTCAGCAGCGCGATAGCCTCCACCTGCGCCAGCGCTCGTCCGACGCAGGCGTGCGTGCCATAACCGAAGCCCATGTGCTTGCGCACGTCGCGCCCGACGTCGAAGGCGAGGGGATCGTCCCAGGCACGCGGATCGCGGTTGGCGGCGGCGAACAATAGGCCCGTGCGCTGGCCGGCCGCCAGCGTGCAACCGCCGACCTGCACCTCGCGAGTGGTGATGCGTCCGGCCAGACGCGAGGGCGAGTCCCAGCGCAGGCATTCATCGAAGGCATTGCGCACCAGCTTCAGATCGGCGCGCACGCGCTGATACTGTTCCGGAAACCGGGCAAAGGCGCCGATGGTGGCCGCCATGGTGACGAAGCTGGTGTCCGAGCCGGCAGCCAACACCGTCTGCACCAGCAGCTTCGCCTCCGCCGCGCTGATGCGGCCCTCGTCGGCGGCGGCAAAGATCTGCGCACCCACGCCCTGCGGGCTGAGCCGTTCGCGCTCGCAGGCCCAGTCGAGCCATTGCACCACCGGTGCGCTGTCCCGTACGGCTTCCTCATAGAGCTCGTTGGGCGGCCCGAATGTCGCCCAGACCATGTGGCCGAAGGCGGTCATGTTCTCCCGTCCCTCGTCGGGCAAGCCGATCAGGTCAGGCAGCACCTTGAACACGAAGCGCCGTGTCACCTGTCCGACGGCGTCGATGATCTGCCCCGAGCGCGCCACGATGTCGTCCACGATCACCACCGCCTCGCGCTCGAAGGCGCAGCGCATCGCCTCCAGCGCGCGCGGCCCGAGCGTATTGCCGATGATCGGGCGTACGCGCGTGTGACGCGGCGGATCGTCGGTGACGAGAATCTCCGGACGCACGGAATTCGGATCGTGCCACGGGCGCGATGCCGATGAGAATGTCTTCCAATCCGTCAGCCCAGCGGCCACGTCCGCATAGCGAGTCACGACCACCGTGCCGTCCACCAGCCGCGCCACCGGTGCGGCCTCGCGCAGCGCGTCATCCACTGAACGGGCATTGCGTACCGATGCTTCCGAGAAGATATCAACGTCGTAGGCGGGAATGTCGCGCATGCTGGTGGATGTCCCCGGCATCAAACAAGCCGCCTGCAGATTCCTAGCGGATCCCGGTCGCCTCGAACGACAGCGGACCGATCAGCGATCCACCGCCGCCGGGGAACATGGGTTGGGGTGGCATATTGTCCTGTTGCACGTTCACCATGCGCATCTCGTTCCGGGTCACCTTGACCGTGAGAATATTGTGGAACGGCAGCTTGCCGTAGCCCCAATCCTCATGGTCGATGTTGAACTTCAGCGTGCCGCCATCGATCTGGAAGCCATCCAAGGCCGCCATGGTATAGGGATTGCTGCAGTCGCCGCAGACCACGCCCAGCAGTCTGTCGCCAACCTTGCGGATGACGAAGTATTGCTTGATCAGCCCCTCGCCGAATCCAATCCAGACACCGGTCAGCTTCGCCGGCGTCAGCTGCTCCCATGGCCCGGGCCGCTGCCAAGGCTGTCGCGGGAACAAGCCGGGCGGGGGACCACCCGGGCCAAATCTCACCGGCTGCTGGCCGCTCGTGCCATAGGCCGCGACATTGGGCGCGGGCGCGCCAACCTGCGGTAAGGCCGCCCCGGGCACGGTGCCCGCGGGAACAGGGCCGCGCGGATCCTTGTGCATGGCCCATTGAAAGTGGCCGCCGCCGGTGCCGCCGGCTCGCCCCTCGACCGCCAGGTGATCACCGTCGATCCTGGCCGTCACATGGTCCAGATAAGCGGTACTGCCGTCGTCCCGGACATGATTGACGACGAACGTCATCGCGTCGACGCCGAGCTTGCCGTCGACGAACGCCAGCGTAGTGGCATTGCTGCAGTCCGTGCAGTAGATGCCGGTGACCTTGTCCCCGCGGATCGAGAAGTTGTAGACGTGTTCCGTCCCGTTGCTGGTCGCCTCCCAGCCGCCGCGGTAATCGTCTGCGTTCAGCGCCGCGGCCGTTTGCGCGGCCGCAAGCGTCGCCAGAAACAGCATTAACTTCCTCATCTGCGGCCCCCTCACTGCTTTGCAGCCGGCGGGGCCGGGAGTTTGGGTTCGTAGCCCATGTCGGCGATGATCAGCCGCTGCGCGATCAGCCATTGGCCGTGCTGCTTGACGTACTGATCTTCATAGCGACCCATGTTGAAGATGGTGGGTGCGTCCTTGGTTCTTGTATTCGACATCGTCAGCCCCGAGTGACTGTTGGTATTTTGAGGAACATCATACGAGTTGATCGCGACGGCATCAACGAAATGCGTGCGCCGGAAGAACTGTCGGCGCTCATCCCAGGCGTCGCGCAAAGTTCTGTGCAGCTAGCCCCCCGTATCGATCGAGACTGCGTGAGAGTGCCGTCATACCGAACAGGACAACGTGGGCCGCGCATTGCAGTGTCGCGAAGTACTGCGACTGTCGTGTCTTACTGAGTGCGAGCCACGAGTCGAGCGAGGACGCATCCCATCCGCACGTAATCCCAAGATTCAGGGACGAGCCGCTGCTGTCACCGCAATGACATAGCGATAACGGATGTCCTGGCCCATCGAGCACTCCAGTGACATCATGTGATTTCTATAAAGAATCAACAAGTCACTGATCCTTAGCTTATTTTGTCTCTCCATGCGCAGCGTGCGGGCGCTCGGACTGCCCAGATAGCACTGCGCTCCGGTAGCTCGCGCGGGTCAAGGTGCGGTTTCACACTGATGCATCAACCGGTGGTCACCAGGTTCTGCGGTCGCCCGGCGACCCATGCCTCGATGTTGTCCATGAGCTGGTCGGCCAGGATCTGCATGGCTCCTGTCGAAGCCCAGGCAACGTGCGGCGTCAGAATGAAATTTGGCCGACGCAACTCCAGTAACGGGTGCCCGCCGGCTGGAGGCTCCACGGTCAGCACGTCAAATCCTGCGCCGGCGACCCAGCCTTCATCGAGTGCGCGGATGAGCGCCTGCTCATCGACCAGACCGCCACGAGCGGTGTTGATCAGCAGCGCCGAGGGCTTCATGTTGCGAAGCTGGGCTGAGCCGATCAGGTTGCGGGTTGCCGGCGTGAGCGGGCAATGCAGCGACACGACGTCGGCGACACCCAGGAGCTCCGGTAGCGCCACGAATTGCCCCGGGACATCGAGCTGATCTTCGTGCGCGGCGTATATCGGCCGCATCCCGAAAGCGCGGCCCAGTGCGTCCATCGATTGGCCGATGGCGCCCTCGCCGATGATACCGAGCGTCGCACCGTGCAAATCGAGGATGTCATGGCCAAAGAAGCAGAATTGCTTCGATTGCTGCCATACCCCGCTCAGGACGTCCTCACGGTACGCAAGCAGATTGCGGCGCAGTGCCAGGATCATCGAAAATGCATGTTCCGGCACCGAGTGGACGGCATAATTGCGGATGTTGGCCACCGCCACCCCATGCGCATTGCAGTAGGGGATATCAACGACGTCGTAACCGGTCGCGACGACGGCGATGAGTTTCAGCTCTGGTAGTTGGCGCAGGATGTCCACTCGCAACGGCACCTTATTGGTGATGGCGACCGTCGCACCCTGCAGACGAGTAACGATCTGGTCAGTAACGGTGGCGGCATACTCGATGTACGTTGCCTCGCAGCGTGGCTGTCGCACGGTTGCGGCAACGGATGCCCGATCAAGAAAGACGATGCGGTTGCTCACTCTCGCATCCATTCGTTTTTGCCGATCGCAAGCCCGCGTCAGGCTACGTGCGCCGTCCTGCCGGCAGCCATTTCGTCGGGCGGCAAACCATACAGCTTGGCTGCGTTGCCGTAGGTGATGGCGCGCCTGACGTCTTCGGGGAGATCCCCCATCGTCTCGGCGATCACATGGCGGGAATTGGGCCAAATGCTATCGGGATGAGGATAGTCCGTCGCCCAGAGAAGGTTATTGGGTCCCCAGAATTTCAGCAGGCTCATCGCCGTGGGACTTTGCTGGAAGGTACCGTAGATCTGACGCTTGAACAGCGTCGACGGTTTCTCCTTGTGATGGGGGATACCGCCTTTATCGGCCCAGTAAGCCGCTGCTTCCCACAGGCGCCAGTGACGATAATCGAGCTCCTCCACAACCCATGGCACCCAACCCACTCCGGATTCCGCAATGACGATCTTCAATCCCGGATGCCGCTCCAGGATGCTGTAGGCGAACAGATCGACGAACGGATCAAGAAATTGTTCGACAAATGACTTCGCATGCAGAAACGTGGCTCCGGGGCTGCCCTTCAAGGGGTCGAACGCGGCGGCGGCCGATGCAAACACAGTGACGTGGAACGACAAGATGATACCGGTCTGTTCCAGCAGCTCGAACAGAGGCTCCCAGCGCGGATCGGATATCTTTGGCTCCACGGTGGCGATCTGCAAATTGGCCTGTTTGACGTCACCCCGCTTGGCGAGCCGCGCCAATTCCTTCACGGCCGCCTCGGCGACCGGCGGGAGCATGGGCACCCCAAGCAGACGATCCGGTGCGGCGGCGCAGAAATCGCCGAGCCAGTCGTTGTAAGCGCTATAACAGGCGTCCCGCAGCTCGGGGTCCTCTACGACGATCGAAGTCACCGGTCCGAAAATGACGTGTGCATAGACACCGTCACGGTCCATGTCTTCCAACCGCAATTCCGCGACTCCGGGGCGCCGCTGTGTCTGGTCGACGATGCCGCCGCGATCCAGTGCGGTGAAGATGGGCTTGGGCCCCCTGACGCCACTGTTTGCACCAGACCAGGAACCCCAGACCTTGCCCTCGCAGACCCAAACCGATCGACCTTCATGTTCGGTCACGCGGGGTGCGCGATCGCGGAAAGCCTCGGGGAGTCGCTCGATCCACAGCTCCGCCGGGAGCATATTCAGGTCCAAATGATCGTCACAGGAGATGATTCGGTGATGAGGCAGCATCGCGCGATCCCCTACGTCGACCGGGCCCCAAGACTAGCATTGCCCGCGCGCTCCCCGGAAGCAGCGCGTATCTGGGTTCCTTCTCGGGCTATTTCGATGCGGTCTCGCGGTCCCCGCGTTGATTTTGCGGGGAGCTCAGCAAATATCTTAATCAGCCATATAAAGCTCTTCCGCCGTGACCCCGGTCGGGACTTACGGCAGCGCAGGTGCGTTGGGGCGATGAGACCCACTTCGCCGCGCAGCGCAGCATGGCCGCGTTTTCTGGAGATCTCATTTATTAACATAATGTACCTTATGCGAAGTAGACTTGTAGCAGGATGGCTGCTCGATCCCTGTCTCGTTCAACCTCCGACTTCGATAATTTGGTTCAGGATCTCGCACGCGCGCTCGTACGCCTCGTCCGGCACCTTCTTAAATGGATGCAGCTTTGCGTTCCTGGCGCGCCAGTCGAAGGATTTGGGCTGATGCCCAAGAATGTAACTAACGACGCCTCTGGGACCCTCGAACTTCACGGCAAACGGATTGGTCTCGTTAAAGCCGGCGGTCGTCATCGGCAGCCCAATCACGATACCGGTGCGTTCGTTGAATTCACGAGGAGAAAGCACGGCGAGCGGATGCACATCTCTCATCTCACGACCGGCCTGCGGATTGCAGTTGATCCAAATCATGTCACGGCGATCCGGGCACCAGTTCCTTCGCCGGGCCATCAAGCAATCTCATCGCCGACAGGAGTTGTCGGCATCGCCTCCCCGCCATGCAAAGCAGGATCAAATGCGGCCAGTTTCTGGGCGAGCGTGGTTTTCGGCTTACCAATTGGCCGCACGAGCACTGTCGAATCCTGAGCAGATACTTCCACTGGCTGTCCAACTCTAAAGCGAGCAGATCGCGCGACGGCGGCCGGAATCCGCACTGCAAGGCTGTTACCCCATTGCTGCACGGTCAGCGTGGCAGTCTTGGTCATCGGGTTCTCCTACGTATATACATGTTTATACGGACCCAAGACAGGCTTGTCAAACCGGGGCATCGAGCGCGCGGCGCGCCCTACCCGCTGTTGCGCAACGCGGTAGCAATCGCGTTGATCGACAGCTGCAGGCCCTCGCGCACCCGCGGATCCTGCTCTCCGGCACGGTGGCGCTTGAGCAGTTCCACCTGCAACCAGTTCAGCGGCTCGATATAAGGCAGCCGCAGGCGGATCGACGCATCCAGTGCCGGGTGCTTTTCCAGCAGATGCGCCTGCCCGGTGACGGACAGCAGCACGTCGTGGGTCATGCGCCAGGCGTCGCGAATACGGCTGAATATGGCCTGACCCAGTGCATGATCTTCGACCAGGTCGGCATAGCGCGCGGCAATGCTCATGTCGGACTTCGACAGCATCATCTCCAGGTTGTCGAGCGTGGTGCGGAAGAATGGCCACGCCTCGACCATCTCCGTGAGCAACGCGCGATCGGCAAAGGCGCTCAGCGCCTGTCCGACCCCGTACCAGCCGGGCAACATCACTCGCGCCTGCGCCCAACTGAACACCCACGGTATGGCGCGCAGGTCCTCGATGCGATCGGAGCTGGTGCGCGAAGCCGGGCGAGAGCCGATCTTCAGGTCCGCGATTTCCTTCAGCGGCGTCATCTGGCGGAAGACCGTGGAAAAGCCCCCGGTCTCGTATACCAGTGCGCGATACGCGTGAAACGCCTGTTTCGAGAGGGTATCCATCGCCGCGGCGAATTGCGGGTGGACCGCTGCTGCCGCTTCGTTGTCTTCCAGTGACGCGAGCAATGTTGCTGCCGTGATCGCCTCTAGGTTGACAGTCGCGGCTTCGCGCGTGCCGTACTTGGCCGCGATGACCTCTCCCTGCTCGGTGATGCGGATACGGCCGCGCACGGTTCCGCGCGGCTGGGCACGGATGGCAGCGAAGGAGGATCCGCCGCCCCGCCCTACCGCCCCGCCGCGCCCGTGGAACACCTGCAGCCGGGTTCCGTGGGCGTTGAACAGCTCGGCCAGGGCGCGGATCGCCTCGTGCAGGCTCCATACGGAGGTGAGATAGCCGCCGTCCTTGTTGGAATCCGAGTAGCCCACCATGACTTCCTGGTAACCGCGCTCTGCCGTGATCGCCGCCACCTCCGGCAGCGACAGCCACGCATGCATGACCTGCGCGGCATTGCCCAGATCGGTGATGGTCTCGAACAGCGGCACGGCCATGATCGAGGCCTGCGGTGAGTCACCCCCGCGGTACAGTCCGGCTTCCTTGAGCAGGACATTGACCTCGAGCAGATCGGACACGCTGTCGCACATCGACACGATGTAGGTTGTGATCGACAGCGGCCCATAGCGCTCGTGGGCTTGCGCCGCCGCTCGCACGATATCCAGCTCCGAGCGGGTCTC
Source organism: Steroidobacteraceae bacterium (assembly GCA_036267195.1). Taxonomy (GTDB): domain Bacteria; phylum Pseudomonadota; class Gammaproteobacteria; order Steroidobacterales; family Steroidobacteraceae; genus FEN-1191. The sequence goes on along the minus strand of DATAWM010000033.1, from coordinate 50,536 downwards.
GGCGCTGTAGTCGGCGAACGGGCTGCCCAGCAGGCGCGCGCCGGCCAGTTCGCGCCGCAGCAGTTCGATGCGCGCGCTTTCCGGTAGGTTGAGGTAGCTCGGTTCGGCCCCTGCCACCTTGAGGAGCTCGGCGATCACTCGGCCGTGGACATTGGCGTTCTGCCGCAGGTCCAGCGTCGCGAGGTGAAAGCCGAAGGCTTCGACCGCCCGGATCATGCGCGCCAGAGCGCCGTTACCAGGCAATCCGCCATTGCCCCGCAGCCCGCCGTGTTGCGCGGCCAGCAGGGACTGCTCGAGTGCACCGAGGTCGGCCTGCAGGCTGTCCGGATCCGCGTATGGCGCAGCGCTCACCGACGCGGGCCGGGGCGGCGCGCGACCGCAGAGCTTCTGGTAGGTGGCCGCCACGCGCGCATAGATCCCGGTGATGGCGCGGCGGTACGGCTCGTCGCGGCGCGCCGGATTGGCATCATCGCTGTCCTGAGCGAGCCTGCTGACCGCATCGCTGACCAATGCCAGTTCGGTGGAGATCGACAGATCCGCGCCCAGCGCGTGCAGACGCTCCAGATAATCCGCCAGCACGGCCTGTGATGAGCGCCCCAGCGCCAGATGCAATGAGTCGGCGGTGACGTGCGGATTGCCGTCCCGGTCGCCGCCGATCCAGCTGCCAAGCCGCAGGAAGCTGCGCGGACGATGTCCGAGCTTGCGCTCGAGACGAGCGTACAGGGGCGGCAGTACCGGCAGGAAGATGTCGCGCAGGTAGGCCAGCGCCGTGTCGACCTCATCGGACACATACAAGCGTTCGCGCCGCAGCGCCCGTGTCTGCCAGAGCAGGGCGATCTGATTTGCAATCGCCTGCTCGATCAGCTCCCCTTCGGGTGTCTCGTTGCGTCCGGCATCGCGCTGGCGCATCAACGTCGCGATGCGGTTGCGGTGGTCGAGCATGCTCTTGCGCATCACCTCGGTCGGATGGGCGGTGAGCACCGGTACGATGAGCCCCTGGTCCAGCAGCGCGCCTGCCTGGCCGGCATCGATCCCCCGAGCGGCGAGGCTCTCCAATGCGTGGGTGATATCGGCTTGCGGCTCTGTTGCCGCGCCCTGCCGATCTTCGGCCAGATTGGCGAGCATCGAGAACAGCATGAAGCTGCGCACGAACGCGACCGTCTCGTCCAGGCTCAGGGCATCGATGCCGGGCTCGACCGCGCGCGTGCCGGCTACGCCACGATAGCGATCGACCGATGTGGCGCGTATGTACTCGATGCGCCGGAACAGCGCCTCGCTGCCGTATCGCCGGATCACGTCGCCCAGCAAGCTGCCCAGAAACCGCACATCGGCGTTCTGAGTGATGTTCTGGATCCGCGGTGCCATGCGCTGCAGTCCGGAGCAACCGGTGGGCCGTGGCCTGCGGAGGCCTTAAGCCCCTGCCCTGGCCTCGATCACGTCGTCCGTCGCGACGCTCCACCGCGGCACGCTCACGCGGATGTACGTGTGCCCGTCCTCCCCACTGCGCACGTCGACGCTGCCGCCGTGCGCCTGCACGATCTGCTGCACGATGAACAGGCCCAGACCCAGACCCTCGCGTCGGCCAGAGGCCGGCTGTCCGCCGTGGAAGGGCTCGAACACGCGCGCCATGATCTCCGGGGCAATGACGCCGGCGTTGATGACCGACAGCTCGACGCTGTCTGGGCGGGTGCCATCGACGCGTACCTGGATCGGTGCGGAGCCGTCGCCGTGCTGCAGGGCATTGCCGATCAGATTGGAGGCGGCCTGGGCCAGGCGGCCGGCGTCCCAGTCGCCGTTGAAATCGCCCTGGTGCCCCACGGCGATGCGGCGCTCGGGACAGGCGGTCTGGTGCTCCTTCACCACGCGCTGGATCAAGGCCAGCAGATCCGACGGTTCGCGCTGCAGCGGAATGCCGCCCGCCAGCCGCGCGCGCGACACGTCGAACATGTCCTCAATCATCCGGCTCATGCGCTTGCCGCTGGAGAGGATGCGCCGCGCGGTGTCGTGTACGGCCTCCTCCCGTGACTGGCGCTCGAGCAGATAGGCCGAGGTGATGATTGCGTTCAGAGGGTTGCGCAGATCGTGTCCCAGCACCGCGGTGAACATCTCGTTGAGCCGCAGGGTCTCGGTACGGCGCTCCAGCTCCTCGGCGAGCTGCTGCTTCTGTCGATGCAGCTGAAAGAAGGTCTGCGCCTTGTTCTCCAGAATGCGCGGCTCGATCGGCTTGTGCAGGAAGTCCACCGCCCCGGCATCGTAACCCTTGAACAGGCGGCGCTCGTCACGCGCCCTGGCGGTGACGAAGATCAGTGGTACATGCCGCGTGCGCTCGCTGCCGCGCATGAGCTCGGCCAGTTCGAAGCCGTCCATCTCCGGCATCTGCACGTCCAGCAGCGCGAGCGCGACGTCGTGCTGCAGCAGCAGATCGAGCGCCTCGAGGCCCGAGCGGGCGGTGAGGATCTGCACGTCCTCGCGCTGGAGCAACGCGGCCAGCGCCAGCAGGTTCTCCTCGACGTCATCGACCAGCAGGCATTTGACGACCGACTGCATGAATCATCCTCTTGGCGGGGCTTGGGCGGGCGCAGCGTCCGCATCTGCGAGCGAATGCAGCACGGCGGCGATCTGTCCCAGCGAGAGCACGAAGTCCGGCTGGCTTCGCTTCAACGCCGACAGTATCATAAACGGTACCTGGGCAGTGTCTGGCTGCTGCACGATGGTCAGTCCGCCGGCGCGTTGCACGGTTTGCAGTCCCGCGGCCCCATCCTCGTTGGCGCCGGTCAGGATGATGCCGAGCAGCCGCTCGCGGTACACGTCCGCCGCCGATTCAAACAGCACATCGATCGACGGGCGCGAGAAGTGCACGGCGGGATCGACCGACAGCGCCAGGGAGGGGCCCTGCTCGATCAACAGATGATAGTCCGGCGGCGCGAAGTACACCGTGCCGGGGCCGGGCGCCTCCTTGTCCTGCGCCTCCCGCACCGGCAACGTGCATCGGCGCGTGAAGATCTCGGCCAGCAGGCTGGGCCGCTCGCTCAGCAGATGCAGCACGATGTAGACCGAGGCTTGCAGGCGCGCCGGCAACGCCGGCAACAGTACCGACAGCGCCTCCACTCCCCCGGCCGAGGCGCCGATGACGATCGCATCGATGCGCCGGCGCAGCGGCACGGGCGCGCTCACGGCTCACCCCGCCTCTGGAAGATGCGATCCTCGTGCACGATCTCGACGAACTCGCGCGCGTGCGTGCCGAAGCGCAGCGATTCGCGCGTGCCGATGCCGAGGAAGCCCTTGCGACACAGGGACTCGCGGAACAATCCCACGGCGCGGTCCTGCAGGCGGCGGTTGAAGTAGATGAGCACGTTGCGGCACGACACCAGCTGCACCTCGGCGAACACGCTGTCGGTGGCCAGGCTGTGATCGGCGAACACGATGTGGGTCTTGAGCGATTTGTCGAACACCGCCCCGCCGAAGGCGGCGGTGTAGTAATCGGACAGAGAGGAGTGGCCGCCCGAGCGACGGTGGTTGTCGCTGAAGCCCGCGATCCGCTCGATCTGGTAAACCCCCGCTTCCGCCGTGCGCAGCGCCTGCGCGTTGATGTCGGTTGCGTAGATCAGCGTGCGCTCGAGTATGCCCTCCTCGCGTGCCAGGATGGCGAGCGAATACGCCTCCTCCCCGGTACTGCAACCGGCCACCCAGATGCGCAGCGACGGGTAGGTGCGCAGCAACGGCACCACCTTCTCGCGCAGCGATCTGAAATAGGACGGGTCGCGGAACAGGTCGCTGACCTGCACCGTCAGGAAGTCGAGCAGCACCGGGAACACCGCCGGATCGTGCAGCACCTTGTCCTGCAGCTGCGTGAGAGTCTGGCAGTCGAAGCGGCCCATGGCCGAGCGCAGCCGCCGCCTGAGCGAGGCCATGGCATATCCGCGGAAGTCGTAGCGATACTTGTGATAGATCGCTTCGATCAGCAGATTGACCTCGATATCCTGATCCTTAAGCACGCGCCTGCAGTCTCTCCTTCGGCAACCATACGCGCACCAGCGACAGCAGCTTGTCTGGATCGAGCGGCTTGGCGATGTAATCATTGGCCCCGGCGGCGAGGCACTTGTCCTGGTCATCGCGCATGGCCTTGGCGGTCAACGCAATGATCGGCAGCTTCACCCACTCGGCACGCGTGCGGATCTCGCGCGTGGCCGCCAGTCCGTCCATCTCCGGCATCATGATGTCCATCAGCACCAGGTCGATGGCCTCGGACGCTCGCGTGCGGCTGCGCTCCAGCACCTCGATCGCCTCGCGGCCGTTGCGCGCAATCGCAACCGTGACCCCCTTGGGCTCAAGCAGGCTGGAGAGCGCAAAGATGTTGCGCGCGTCGTCCTCCACCACCAGGATGCGCCGGCCTTCCAGCGCGGCCTCGCGGTCGCGCGCGACCTTGAGCATGCGCTGATGCTCCGGCGGCAGCGTCGCTTCGACCTGGTGCAGGAACAGCGTGACCTCGTCCAGCAACCGCTCCGGCGAGCGCGCATCCTTGATGATGATCGACTTGGAGAAGCGGCGTAGTTGCTGCTCGGCATCGCGGCTCAGAGAGCGTCCCGTATAGACGATCACTGGCGGAAACGCGACGGTGTCCTGAGCCGACATGCGCTCCAGCAGCTCGTAGCCGCTCAGGTCCGGCAGGTTCAGGTCCATTACCATGCAGTCGAAGGTCGTGGCGCGCAGCTGCTCGAGCGCCTCGTTGGCCGTCTTCACGCCCACGATCTGCACCTCCGGCGCCGCCAGCAGCTGCCGGATGCTGTCGCGTTGCCGCTCGTCGTCCTCGACCACCAGCACGCGGCGCAGGCCTTGCGAGAACTTCGCCTCCAACTGGCGCAGTGCCTCCACCAGCTGTTCGCGCTTGACCGGCTTGAGGGCGTAACCGATCGCCCCCAGCTCGAGCGCTTCCTGGGTAAAATCGGCCACCGAGGCGACATACACCGGGATGTGGCGCGTCTGCGAATCGTGCTTGAGCTGGTCGAGCACACCCAGACCGGAATGATCCGGCAGGTTGATGTCGAGCACGATGGCGCGCGGTCGATACATTGCCACCGCCGCCAGCGCATCGTCGGCAGTGTGGGTGACCACGCACTGGAAGCCCAGCTCGCGCGCCAGGTCGCGCAGGATCGCCGCGAAGCGTGCATCGTCCTCCACCACCAGCACGGTGCGAGCGCCCGGCGTCAGGTGCTCGCGGTCATCCTCGATGGCCGCCGGACCGGGCCCGATCACCTGCGCCGGAACGATCGCCGCGGCCGGCGCTGCTGCCGCACTCGCCGTTGTGGCCACCGCGGTCCGCGGCTGCGCGCCCTTGCCGGCGCGCGCGGGTGTGCCCGGGCGCTCCTGTCCCCGCACGAGCGGACCGGCGCCGGCGAGCGGCGGCGTCACGGTAAGCGCCGGGTTGAGCGGCAGCGTGAGCGTAAAGACGCTGCCCTCGCCCGGGGTGCTCTGGACGCTGATGTTGCCGCCGAGGAGCCGCGCGAGCTGCTGGGAGATCGAAAGCCCCAGCCCGGTACCACCGTATTTGCGGTGCGTGCTGCCGTCGGCCTGCCGGAATGCCTCGAAGATGACCTGTTGCTGATGCTCGGGTATGCCGATGCCGGTATCGCGCACCGCGAACGATATCGTGCCGTCGCCGGCACAGAACACCCGCAGCGCCACCTGTCCTCGCTCGGTGAATTTGAGGGCGTTGGCCAGCAGGTTCTTCAGAATCTGGCCAAGCCGCTGCGCGTCGGTCTCGATGCGTTCGGGAGTGCCCGGCTCCACCGTGGCGCCCAGATGCAAGCCCTTCTGTTGTGCCACGGGCGCGAGGGCCTTGAGCAGCCCGTCGACCAGCCGGGCCACCGATTCGGCGGCGAGGTGGGTCTCGACCTTGCCCGCCTCGATCTTGGACAGGTCGAGGATGTCGTTGATGAGGGCCAGCAGGTCGTTACCGGCGGCATCGATGGTGCGGGCGTACTTCACCTGCTCGTCGCTCAGGTTGCCCTGCTTGTTGTCAGCCAGGATCTTGGCGAGGATCAGCGAGGAGTTGAGCGGCGTGCGCAGCTCGTGACTCATGTTGGTGAGGAATTCGCTCTTGTACTGATTGGTGCGCTCCAGCTCCAGCGTCTTCTCGGTCAGGACGGCCTGCGCCTTGGAGAGCTCGTCGTTCTGGCGCTCGAGCATGTTCGCCTGCTGCCCGAGCTGCGCGTTGGTCTGCTCCAGCTCCGCCTGCTGCGCCTCGAGCTGTGCCTGCGACTCGCTCAGGGAGCGCGCCTGCATCTCGAACTCCTCGTTGCTGGCCCGCAGCTCCTCCTGCTGGGCCTGCAATTCCTCGGCCTGCCGCTGGGTTTGCTCCAGCAGCTCCTCGAGCCGGGTGCGATCCTTCGCCGAGCGTACCGCCACCCCGAGCGACTCGGAGACGCGCTCGAGAAACTGGCGCTCCTCGGCGCCCACGTGGCGAAAGAAGCCCAGCTCCAGCACAGCCTGGACGCTGCCATCGGCGCTGGCCGGCGAGAGCACGATCTCGCGCGGGCGCCCGCGCCCCAGGCTGGAGGCGACCTGCAGGTAGTCTTCGGGGACGTCACGCATGTGCAGCGTGCGATTTTCCTTGGCAGCCTGCCCCAGCAGCCCGTCGCCGGGCCGCAGCACCTCCTCGGCGCCGTGCACCGGCAGACCGTAGCCGGCGAAGCGGCGCAGGCGGCCGTCCTGCTCGCCGATATAGACCGCACCGACCTGGGCGTCGAGGTAGTTGGCCAGGAATTCCAGCGCGTTCGCGCCCAGCCGGTCCAGGCGCTGTTCTCCCTGCAGCCTTGCACTCAGGCCCATCTGCCCCATTCGCAGCCAGGTCTGGGTCTCGCGCGCCCGGTAATCACGCGAGGTCATGACGGCCGCGGCCGCGATGAGCAGCAGCAGCAGCGCCGAGCCACCCGTGGTGATCTCGCTCGAGGAGCGCGACGCGTCCTGCCATGCCTGCTCGCGCGTCGCCAACGAGGCGCTCTCGATGTTCTCCATCTCGACGATCAGCGCGCGGATCCGATCCATGGTCGCCTTGCCGCCGGCGCGCATGATCGCGACCGCGGCGTCGGTGTTGCCGGCGCGTCGCAGGGCGATCGTCTGCGTCATCGCGTCAATCTTGCTGGTGGCGAGTTGCTCCAATGTGTCGATGCGCTGCTGCTGGGCGTCGTTGCCGGCCGCCAGCCGCCTCAGATCGACGATCTCGCCGGCGACCTCGGCCCGGGCATTGGTATAGAGCTCCAGGTAGGTTTCGTTGCCGGTGAGCAGGTAGCCACGCTCGCCGGTCTCCGCGCCGGTCATCGTGGACAGCAGCCCCTGCAAGGCCTCGGTCACTTGCAGCGTATGGGTGACGCCGTCGGCGGTACGGGTGCGCTGCTGCAGCGACTGAAACGAGAAGTAGGCGATCAGCACCACCGCTACCGCCGCCAGCACGAAGCCGGCGAGCACGATGCGAGGCCACGGCAGGCTGGAGTGCGCGCCCCGATGCCGATCGGTGACGGCCGACGTTGCGGTCATATGCGCTTCCTGTACTCGTTGATGGAGCTGCGGCTGCAGCAGTTGTCGGACAGCGGAGCCGTTCGATGATACGGGGGCGGGGCTGCGGACTACAACCGCGCATCCCGGCCGCTCGTCCTACAGCAGCACCGGAGGATTTGCAGCACCCGGACCGCTGCGGCGTCGCTAGGCTCTAGCGACGCCATTGGCGCTATTTCGGGAGATATCTTCATGAAGATCTTATCGGCCCTCTTCATCGCGGCTCCGCTGCTGCTGGCGGGCTGTATCAGCAGCAGCAACCCGCCGCCGCCGCAGAAAAGCACCACGGTGGTCGTGCCGCCGAGCTCCGGGACCACGGTCGTGTGCCAGGATGGCAGTCGGCCGCCCTGCAATTGAGCTACGCCGCGCCGGGGCGCGGGTAGCCGCTCCAGCGCTGCGCCGCGGCGGCGGGCCGCTGCGACACCGGCGGCGAGGACGCGCGCCGGCGATCCGCGCCGCCGCGGTCCTGGCGAGCGACCCGGTGCACCTGCCGCCATAGCTGCGCGGCAAAGATGACCCCGGCGCTGCGTACCGGCACAGCGGCAGCATGCAGCGCCTCGGCCGCCCAGGTGTTGCAGGTGTGAAACGCGGAATAGCGCTCGCCGCTGCCCAGATACAGGCTTCCCGGATAGGGGCCGGACCCGATCACGATCGGCATGCCCTGCCGACTCGACAGCGCCCGCCACACGAAGGCCTGCAGCACCCGCACCTGGGACTCATCCAGCGGCAGCTGCACCACGTGGCCCGCGCCGAACGCCTGCCACGGCGGCGCGACCAGGGCGGTGACCAGCATCAGCCCGGGCCCGCGCCACAGTGCCGCCGCCAGCGCGTCGAGATTCCTGTGCCTGGCGGTCAGATAGCGTCGATCGCCGAAACCAAACAACAGGTAGCGTGCCCGCGGAAACTGCGACGCGACCGATGACAGCGGTGCCGACAAGTCGGCGGTAGCGAACCCCACGTCCACGTGCCAGCCGCGCTTGACGACGTAGACGCTCGCCGCCGCGGCCGCCGCGGCGGCGTCGCGGCGTGCGGCCACGTCGCTGGAGTGGCGCGGCGCGCCGACGCAGGCGCTGAGCAACCCCGCGGTCAGTGCGACGACGGCAGCGGTAAGGCTCAGACCGCCCGGCACATCACTACTGCCCTTTCGATCTTGCGCTATAGGTATTGAGGTCCTCGGCAGCGAAGCAGCCCGGCGGGAACGCCGTCGCGGTGTCCGGCTCGAGGAACGCCAAGTTATAAAGGAAGCGCAAATGATAAGCAAACCGCCGCGGACACCGCAGACGGCCGCGGTCGTCCGCGGCGGGCCTCGGTAGCACGCTACAGACCGAAGGCCTCGCCCTCGGCAACCTTGCGCTCGAAACGGCGTAGCGGCACTTCCTTCAGGAACAGCGCAATGACGAACGCGATCAGCAGAAACGGTATGCCCCACAGGAACATGTCCTGAAACGAGTGGGTGAACGCTTCCAGCACCTTCGAGGCGATCGCGGGCGGCAGTGCATGGATCTGCGCGCTGCCGCCGCCGAGGCTGCGGCCGGAGATGACCGGCGCGCCGGCCGCCGCCGGCAGCGACTGCGCCAAATGCGTGGAGAGCCGATTCGTCAGGATCGCACCGAAGATGGCGGTGCCGAACGAGCCGCCCATCGAGCGGAAAAAAGTCACGGTGGAGGTGGCGGTGCCTAGGTCCGCCGGCGGCGAGGAGTTTTGCACCGCCAGCGTGGTCACCTGAATGTACATCCCCATGCCCAGCCCGGTCACCAGCATCCACGCACCGATCACCCATTGCGAGGTGGCGACGCCCAGGTGGCTCATCAGCCACAGCCCTGCGGCGGTGATCAGCGTTCCCGCAATCGGAAACGCTCGGTACTTGCCCGTCTTGGACATCAGGTGACCCGAGCCGATCGAGGCGCCGATCAGGCCGAACACCAGCGGCAGCATCAGCAGGCCGGTCGCCGTCGCCGAATAGCCGCGCACCACCTGCTCGTATTCGGGCATGAAGATGATGGCGACGAACATCGCCAGGCCGGAGGCCAGCGACAGCAGCGAGGACACCGTGAAGATGCTATTCCTGAACAGCCGCAGCGGGATCAGCGGCTCGGCTGCCCGGGTCTGCCACCAGGTGAACACGGCCACGCCGGCCAGTCCGACTGCCAGCAGCGCCGTGATCGGCCGCGAGCCCCACGCATAGATCGAGCCGCCCCACACCGACACCAGCATCAGCGCGGTGACGCCGATCGACAGCAGTAGCGCCCCGCCATAATCGATGGCATGCGCCTTGCGCAGTGGCGGGGTGTGCAGCCGCAGTCCGATCGCCAGCAGCGCGATCAGTCCGAGCGGGATATTGACGTAGAAGATCCAGCGCCAGGACAGGTGGTCGGTGAACAGCCCCCCAATCAACGGACCGATGACGCTCGCCAGTCCGAACACGCCGCCGAAGATGCCCTGGTAGCGGCCGCGATCGCGCGGCGCGACCACGTCGGCGATCGCCGCCAGCACCAGCGTCATCAATCCTCCGGCGCCCACGCCCTGCACGCCGCGGAAGATGATCAGCTGCAGCATGCTGCGCGACATGCCGGCGAACACCGAGCCGATCAGGAAGATCACGATCGCGGCCATCAACACCCGCTTGCGGCCGAACAGATCGCTGATCTTGCCGTACAGCGGCGTGGTGATCGCGCTGGCGATCAGGTAGGAGGTAATCACCCAGGACAGCTGGTCGAGAGCGTTGAAGTCGCTCGCGATGGTCGGCAGCGCGGTAGACACGATGGTCTGGTCCAGCGCCGACAGCAGCAGAGTGATCATCAGTGCACCGAGCACCACGTACAGCTCCGCCCGCGTGGCGGGTGGCTGCGGATGGGCATGCGCATGCGGTGCGCTCATCGCAGGCCGTGTGCCCTTCCCGGGGCCGCTGACGCGTCGTGAGTCCATTGGCGGGTCCTTGGTCCTTTTCTCGTACCTATCCTTAAGTATGGCCCAGCCGCGCCGACTCAGCGGCTCTCGCCGGCAGCCCGGATACGATCGCGGCACGGCCGAGCGCGGGAGCGCAATCCGCCAGGAAGCCACCGGACTGGCGCCGCCACAGCTGCGCATACAGGCCGCCGACGGCCAGCAGCTGCGCATGGGTGCCGATCTCACGGATGCGGCCGCGGTCGAGCACCACCAGCCGATCCATGCGCGCGATGGTGGAGAGCCGATGCGCGATCGCGATGACGGTGCGGCCTTCCATCAGTGTGTCGAGCTGGTCCTGGATGGCCGCCTCGACCTCAGAGTCCAGCGCCGAGGTAGCCTCGTCCAGTACCAGGATCGGCACATCCTTGAGGATCACCCGCGCAATCGCGATGCGCTGGCGCTGCCCGCCGGAGAGCTTCACGCCGCGCTCCCCGACATGCGCGTCGTAGCCGCGCCGGCCCAGCCAGTCCTCCAGCCCGAGGATGAAGTCGTGCGCCTGCGCGCGGCGCGCGGCCTCCTCGATCATGACTGCGCTCGCCTCCGGGCGGCCGTAGCGGATGTTATCGGCCACCGAGCGGTGCAAGAGCGCGGTGTCCTGCGTGACCATCGCGATCTGCCCGCGCAGCGTCTCCTGCGACACCGTGGCGATGTCCTGCCCGTCGATCAGGATGCGGCCGCGTGCCGGCTCATGGAAGCGCAGCAGCAGATGCAGCAGCGTCGACTTGCCGGCGCCCGAGGGGCCGACCACCCCGACGCGCTCTCCCGGGGCGATGGCCAGGTCGATCCCGTGCAGCACCGGGGCGCCGCGGTCACGGCCGTAGTCGAAATGAATTGCTTCGAAGCGGATCTGCCCGGCGCTGACGCGCAGCGCGCGCGCGTCGGGCGCGTCGGGCATCTGCCGTGTCACGGCGATCGAGCGCATCGCATCCTGGACCACCCCGACGTTCTCGAAGATGCTGTTGACGTTCTGCGCCACCCACCCCGCCATGTTGGATATCTGCCACGCCATCGGCAGCGCGGTCGCCACCACCCCGACGCCGATGTGCCCACCGCGGAACAGCACGATCGCGGCCGCGCCCGTCGCCACCACCAGCGCAGCGTTGAGCAGCGCCAGCAGCATCGAGAACCCGGTGGCGAGGCGGGACTGACGGCGCATCGCCGCGGTGTGCTGGTCCACCGCCTCGCGCACGAACGCGTCCTCGTCGCGCGCACGCGCGAACAGCTTCACCGTCAGGATATTGCTGTAGCTGTCCACCACGCGGCCGGTCAGCGCCGAGCGCGCCTCGGAGATCACGCGCGAGCGCTCGCGCAACCGCGGCACGAAGCGCAGCAGCAGCAACGCATAGGCGGCGAACCAGCACACGATCGGGATGGCCAGGTAGCGGTCGGTCGCCGACAGCAGTGCGATGCTGCTGGCACCGTAGACGATGATGTACCAGACGGCGTTGGTGCCGGCGACCACGCTCTCGCGCAGCGCCGGGCCGCTCTGGATCACGCGGTTGGCGATGCGGCCGGCGAAATCGTTCTGAAAGAAGGTCCAACTTTGCCGCACCACGTGCCAGTGGCTCTGCCAGCGCACCAGGTTGGTGAGGCCCGGGTTGATGATCTGGTTGGTGACGATGAACTGCGCCAGCAGCGCCACTGGCCGTCCGACCAGAAACACCAGCGCCATGGCCAGCAGCTGCGGGCCCGCCTCGGCCAACAGCCGCTCGGGGCGATGGCCGGACACCAGCGTGACCACCCGGCCGATGAACAGCGGAATGGTCAGGTCCAGCACCGCGACCGCGAACCCGGTGGCGAACAGCGCCGCCAGCAGGCCGGGCATCTGGCGCAGGAAGTGCCAGTAAAAGCGCACCAGACCCCCGGTGGGCGGCTCCGACGGCGTGCCGGCGGTGGGCTCGAGCCGCGATTCGAACCAGCTCAGCATGCGTCGGATCCGCCGCGCCGAGCGTGGGGCAAGCGATGCGGCGGCGTCGCCCCCTGCACGGGAGCGGCATTTCTATCGTTCAAACGGACCTCGTGGTGGTTGTGGCAGTCGGCGTTTTTTTTCGGCTGGGGGGGAACCGGCGCTCACGGCGGACGCATACCGTGCAGGCAGTGTAGTGGTCACCTCTCCATGCTGGAAGAGGATGCGGCGTTTACATACAATATGGTACATAGTGTGCGGCACATAGCATGGATACCGTCTCGCCATCGATCCTCGAGAACCTGCGCCCGCAGCTGCGCCGCGGCTCGCTGATCGTCGCGGTGCTCGCCGCACTGCGGGTCGAGCAGTACGGCTATACGCTCAGGAAGGAACTGGCGGTCTGCGGCCTGTTGATCGAGGAGAGCGCGCTCTATCCGATGCTGCGCCGGCTGGAGGCCCAGGGACTGCTCACCAGCGCCTGGCGCGAGCAGGACAGCCGGCGCAAGCGCTTCTATCGGCTCTCGGCGCATGGAGCCACGGTGCTCGAACAGCTCCTGGGAGAGTGGCGCGCGCTGAACGCATCGCTCGAGCGCATTCTCAACACCGCTGGTACCGGCCACGGAAAACCTCAATCGATATCTGCACGCCGTCGCGGCTCGACTGCCTGAGACCGGTCTGTGAGGTGACGGATATCAGCCGGGTGTGATGACTGTCAGCCCCGAGGGCTGACGGTTGCGACTACGGACGAGGGGGCCAATCATCGTAGGCTGAAAGGAGGGCGAAGAACCGCACACTGACCATGATCGGCAACGAGGCAGCCTCTAGATGGTACCTTGCTAAACAAGGTACCACGCACTAGTATGTACTGGATCGCGCCGATCGGACCGAATCCTTTCCGCCCGACGGGGGGTATGAACAATATGAAGGACGTGGCATGCGTGGGCTGAAGCCGCTTGGGTCTGCGGCCGCCGTGCCGCTGGCGCTGGGCCTGTGCGCCTGCGCGGTCGGTCCCAACTACCACCCCCCTGCCCCGCCCGCGGACCACGGCTACACCGCCGAGGCGCTGCCGGCGCAGACCGCCTCGGTCGGTGTCGCCGGCGGCCAGGCGCAGCGCTTCGCGGTGGGCGCGGATCTGCCGGGAGCGTGGTGGCGACTGTTCGGCTCGTCCCGGCTCGATGCCCTGATCGAGCAGGCGATGACGAATTACCCCGATATCGCCGCGCAGCAGGCGGCGCTGCGGCAGGCACGCGAGGATGTGCGCGCCGAGGGCGGTGTGTTCCTGCCGCAGCTGCAGGGCAGTTTCAACGCCGCGCGCGAGAAGATCAGCGGCGCGGCGATCGCACCTGGGCTGCCGGAATTCATCACCAGCATCTATCAGGCCAACGTCAACGTCTCATACACCTTCGACCTGTTCGGCGGCGAACGGCGCACGCTGGAGGGATTGCAGGCCCAGGCGCTCTCACAGAGTTTCAAGCTCGAGGCCAGCTACCTGACGCTGACCTCCAACGTGGTCTCCACCGCGATCCAGCTGGCGGCAGCACATGACCAGATCACCGCCACGCAGGCGATCATCGCGCTGGAGACGCGGCAGCTCTCGATCGCGACGCGCCGCTTTGAGCTCGGCAGCCAGACGCGCGCCGACGTGCTGCAGCAGCAATCCAACCTGGCCACGGTGCGCGCCACGCTGCCGGCGCTACAGCAGCAGCAGGCGCAGGCGCAGCATGCGCTGGCGGTGCTGACGGGACGGCTGCCGCACGATGCCGCCCCGCTGCAACTGAGCCTGGCGGACCTGACACTGCCGCAGCAGCTGCCCCTCAGCCTGCCCTCCTCGCTGGTCGGGCAGCGCCCGGACATCCGCGAGCAGGCCGCGCTGGTACACCAGGCCAGCGCCGCGATCGGCGTGGCCACCGCCAACTTACTACCGCAGCTCACCTTGGACGGCTCCCTCGGCGGCGAATCCCTGCGTCTGGCCAGCCTGCTGGAACCCGGCTCCAATGTGTGGAATCTGGCCGGTGGCCTGACCCAACCCTTGTTCCAGGGCGGCACGTTGCGCGCCAAGCGGCGCGCGGCAATCGATGCGTTCGATCAGGCCGCCGCCCAGTACCGCCTGACCGTACTGCAGGCCTTCCAGAACGTGGCCGATACGCTCACGGCACTCGGTAACGACGCCGAGGCGCTCAAGGCGCAGTACGACGCGCTGAACGCGGCCCAGGCCAGTCTGGATCTGATCCAGCGGCAATACGCGATCGGCGCGGTCGACTCGGTAACGCTGCTGAGCGCGCAACAGGCCTACCAGCAGGCGCGAGTGGCCTATGTGCGCGCGCTGGCGAGCCGCTACACCGACACGGTCACGCTGTTCCAGGCGCTCGGGGGCGGATGGTGGAACCGCACCGATGCGGGCACGCTGCCGGCGCCCAGACCTGCAGCGGCACCAGGGCCTGCGGCCGCGCCGTCACCTTCGAGCACTCAGTAAGGAGCATCGTCATCCATGGACGAGAAGGCAGCATTGCTCGAGCAGTTGCGCATCGACCGACCCCCGCCGGGGCCGGTGCGTACCTCCGGCGGCGCGCGGCGCGCTCTGATCGCTCTGGGCGTCGCCATCGTGGTGCTCGCCGCGGCGGCCGCGACCTGGTACCGGCAAGTAGCCCGCGGCGAGGCCATTCCCGTGCACGCCGCCAGCGCGCAGGCCGTGCAGTCGAACGCCGCGGGGGCGCCGGTGGCCGGATCGCTGCTGGACGCCTCCGGCTATGTCGTGGCGCTGCGCGAGGCGACGGTCTCCGCCAAGAGCATCTACAAGGTCGACGAGGTGCTGGTGCAGGAGGGTGACCAGGTCCGGCAGGATCAGGTCATCGCCCGGCTCGACGATACCAATACCCGGGCGGCGCTGGAGCAGGCACAGGCGCAGGTCAGTCAGCTGCAGGCCGCGCTGGCGGCGGCAAAGCTAGCCGCCGCCGATGCGCAGCCCACCTATCAGCGCGACCGGGCGCAGCTGGCGGAGGGTCTGATCAGCCAGGATGCGTTCGATGCGACCAAGGCGAGCTACGACGCCGCGCAGTCGGCGGTGGCCGTTGCCGAGCAGAACTTGGCGGTGGCCCGGGCGAGCGTGGTGGTCGCCCAGCGCTACGAGGATGACACGGTGATCCGCGCGCCCTTCGCCGGCATGGTCACGGTCAAGAACGCGCAGCCCGGAGAGATCGTCTCCCCGCAGTTCTCCGGCGGCGGCGGCATCGCTCAGATCGTCGACATGGATTCGCTCGAGGTCGATGTCGACGTGAGCGAGAACTTCATCAGCCGCGTACACCCCAAGCAGCCGGCCACTATCACGCTCGACGCCTATCCCGACTGGCACATCCCGGCCGAGGTCATCGCGATCATCCCGACCGCCGACCGCTCCAAGGCGACAGTGCAGGTGCGGGTCGGATTCAAGCAGAGGGATGCGCGCGTGTTGCCGGAGATGGGGGCTAGGGTGTCGTTCCTGGAGCAGGCCCCGGTGGGCGACAGCCCGTCCGGCACCGCGGCAGCCACGGCCACGACGGCGACCCCGACCGTCATGGTGCCGCCCGAGGCGGTGCAGGCCGGCGCCGATCCCAGCGCCGGCAGCGGCGCCGTGTTCGTGCTCGACGGCAACACCGTCAGCCGCCGCGTGGTGCGGCTCGGAGTACGCACGGCCGACGGCCAGGCCATCCTCTCCGGCCTCGATCCGGGCGAGCGCGTGGCAATCGGGGACTTCAGCAAGCTGCACGACGGCGCCCGGGTGCGCGTCACGCAATAGCACCGCGATCATTTTCAGCACAGTCATCAGTTCAGCGCAGCCATTCATTTTCAATTCGTAGCGTCGCGCCCGAGAGGTAGCAGTCATGGCATCAGTCGTATCCCTGCACAATGTGATCAAGCGCTATATCCGCGGCAAGCAGAGCATCGAGGTGCTGCACCAGCTGGACCTGGAGATTCCCGCCGGGGAATTCCTCGCGCTGATGGGGCCGTCAGGCTCGGGCAAGACCACGTTGCTGAACTTGATCGGCGGCCTGGATCGACCCACCGAAGGAGACATCGTCGTCGCCGGCGAGCATATCGATCGCCTCTCGGGCGGCCAGCTGGCCAAGTGGCGCTCGCGCCACGTCGGCTTCGTGTTCCAGTTCTACAACCTGATGCCGATGCTCTCGGCCGAACGCAACGTCGAGCTGCCGCTGCTGCTGACCTCGCTGTCCGGCGCACAGCGCCGGCGCAATGTCGCCGCGGCGCTCGAGCTGGTCGGGCTGACCGATCATGCCAAGCACAAGCCCGCGGAGCTGTCCGGCGGCCAGCAGCAGCGCGTGGCCATCGCCCGGGCACTGATCGCCGATCCCACGCTGCTGGTGTGCGATGAGCCCACCGGGGATCTGGACCGCCATGCCGCCGAGGAGATCCTCGGGCTGCTGCAAGTGCTCAACCGCGAGCAGGGCAAGAGCATCGTCATGGTGACCCACGATCAGAAGGCGGCCGATTTCGCCTCACGCATCCTGCACGTGGACAAGGGACAGCTGGTGGAGGCGGGCATGAGAACGGCCGCGTGAAATATCTGCGCCTGATCTGGGCGGGGATGTGGCGCAGGCCCGGCCGCACGGCGCTGATGCTGCTGCAGATCCTGGTCGCCTTCCTGCTGTTCGGTCTGTTGCAGGGGATGCAATCCGGGATCAATCAGGCCATCGATACCGTGCGGGCGGATCTGTACCGCGTCAGCCCCGCCGAGGGCGGGACACCGCTACCGCTGGCGCTGCAGCAGCGCATCAGTTCCGTGCCCGGCGTCAGGAGAATCTACGGGATCAACGTCTTCATTGCGACCTATCAGCGACCTTCCCAGCAGCTGGGCGTGCTGGCAACCAATTTCGACGCTGGTTGGATATCGAACTTCGATGTGTCGGTTCCCCGGCAGGTGTTGGCGGCCCTGGCGCAGATGCGCACCGGCGCGCTGGTGAGCCGGCGTCTGGCCGAGAAGTACGGCTGGAAGGCCGGCGATCGCATACCGCTGCAGTCCCATACGCGCCGGCAGGATGGCAGCACCGACTGGACCTTCGATGATGTCGGCACGTTCGACGCCCCTTCCTGGGTCGGGGTCGACAACGTCATCATCGTGCGCGATGACTACTACGAGAGCGCCAGGCTGCTGGATAGGGACACTGCGGCACAGTACACGGTGCTCCTGGCCGATCCCCATCAGGGCGAGCAGGTCGCACGGAGAATCGACGCTCTGTCGGCCAACTCCTCGTTCGAGACGCGCACGCAATCGGTGCGCGCGCTGGCACAATCGAACCTTCAGAGTCTCGGGGACCTGAACTTCATCGTGCGCTCCATCGTGGCGGCGGCGATGTTTGCGCTGCTGGTCTCCACCGCGGCGATGCTGATGCAGTCGGTGCGTGAGCGCACGACGGAGCTGGCGGTGCTCAAGACGATCGGTTTCTCCGACCTGCGGATCTTCGGCATGCTGCTGGCCGAATCGGTCCTGCTGTCGCTCGGGGCCACGGCGCTGGGCCTGGCAGCGGCCTCCCGGATCCTACCGCTCACCGAGAAATTCCTGAATCTGGGTATCACGATACCTGACTCGGTGGTACTCGCCGGCTTTCTCATGGCTGTCGTGTTCGCGCTGGCGAGCGCGATCCTGCCGGCCTGGCGCGGGCTGCGGCTGCAGGTCGCCGCGGCGCTGGCGGGCCGATGAGACGAGGTGATACACGATGATCCGGGGTGACGCATGCACGCGTTGAGGCAGATCGGCCTGTTGCTGCGGATGGCCCTGGCAGGCGCGCGTGCGCGTTGGGGATCCTATCTGGTGACGATGATCACCGTCGCCTGCGTGGTCGGTGTGCTGGTCGCGATGCTCTCGATGGGTAGCGGCATGCGCATGCTGGCCGCAAAGGGCGCCCGTGCGGACCGTGCCGTGGTCGAATCGACCGGCGCGCAGAGCACCTTCACCAGCAATATCGAGCGTTCCGCCGTGGGCAGGATCGTGAACCTGCCGGGCATCCGCAGGGACGCGGATGGCCGGCCGCTCGCGACGGCCACGACCATCGTGCAGGCCAGCGTACACAAGAGACGCGACGACGCCCTCGTCTCGATCCCGTTGTATGCGGTCGACCCGGCGTTCTTCAGGGTATTCCCGGAACTGCATCTGACCGCCGGCCGCATGTTCCGGTCAGGACTGGACGAGCTGATCGTGCCGCGGTCCCGCAGCGCGCAGTTCAAGGGACTCGAAATAGGCGACCGTATCCATCTCAGTGGCGTCGACTGGAGCATCGTCGGCACCTTCGATACTGGCGGCGGGGCCTGGAACGGCCTGATCGGAGATCAGAATACCGTGGGCGCGGCCTACAAGCGCACCACCACGCAACTGGTAAGCGTCGTGCTGCAGAACCGTTCCAGCTTTGGGCCGTTGCGCGCAACGCTGAAGGCCGATCCGTCGATGGACGTCGAGTTCGAGCACGAGGCACAGGTGCGCGAGCAGGACACCCGGGGGCTCACGGGGATCCTGGATTTCGTCAGCTACTTCGTCGGCGTGGTCATGGCGGTGGGTGCGACCCTCGGGGCGGTCAACGTGATGTATGCCATCGTCGACGGCCGCCGGCGCGAGATGGCGACACTGCGCGCACTCGGCTTCGGAGCCGGACCGATTGCCGCGGCGGTGATGCTCGAGTCGCTGCTGCTCGCACTGCCGGGCGCGCTTGCGGGCGTAGCCCTGGCGTGGCTGTTCTTCAATGGCAATCAGGTCAGCCCTCAAGGTGCAAGCTTTCAGCTGGTGATCACCTGGCAACTGGCGCTGCTCGGGGTGGGTTGGGCGCTGGCCATGGGGCTCGTAGGCGGCCTGGCGCCCTCGCTGCGCGCGGGCCGCGTGCCGGTCGCGACCGCGCTGCGCGCCGCGTAGCGGACATATCTGCCGCGACTGACACACCGATAAGAGAGGCCCCGTGTGAAATACCTCCGCCTGATCTGGATCGGTCTGTGGCGCAAGAAGGCCCGCACCATCTTCACGCTGCTATCTATCGTCGTGGCGTTCCTGCTGTACGGCATGCTGCAGGGGATCGACACTTCCCTCAATCAGCTGGTCGATTCCGGGCGGCTCAACGTCCTGGTGACCACCAATCCCGCGGGCCTGCCCCTGCCGCTCGCCGATCTGTCGCGTATCGAGGCCGTTCCCGGCGTCACAGGCGTAACCTATCGTGCTCTGTTCGTCGCTTACTACCAGCAACTGCGCAACATTGTCATCGCATTGCCGATCGACACCACCAGCTTCTTTGCGCTGAACTCCAATTTCACGCTGCCAGCCGCTCAGCTCGACGCGCTCGAGCACACCCGCACCGGCGCCGTCATCACCGCGAGCCTGGCGCAGCGGCTGCACTGGAAGGTCGGCGATCACGTACCGGTGCGCGCCTTGAACGCGCGCAAGAAGGACGGCACCTCGGACTGGACCTTCGACATCGTCGGAATCTTCGACATTCCCGGCAATCCAGCCCGCGATGAATCGCTGCTGCTGATGAACTATCCGTATTTCGATACCGCCCGCGCCACCGACACCGGCACGGTGCAGCTGTTTTCCGAGAACATCGCCGATGCGTCGATGGCCCCGCAGATCAGCAACGCCATCGACAACCTGTTCGCCAATTCCGCGAACCGCACCCATACCGAGACCGAGAAGGCCACGGCACAGGGGCAGCTGGCGCAGATCGGCAGTCTGGACTTCTTCGTCGACGCGATCGTCGGCGCCGCGTTTGCCACACTGCTGTTGCTGACAGGCAGCACCATGATGCAGTCCTTCCGCGAGCGCATCCGCGAATTCGCGGTGATGAAGACGCTCGGCTTCACCGACGGCGGCATCGCCGCGCTGGTTCTGAGCGAGGCCGTGCTGCTGAGCGTCAGCGCGGCGATACTCGGCATGCTCATTGCGCGCGCCGTCCTGCCCGTCATGAGCACACTGGCCGCCGGCACGATCCCGGGTACCCACCTGCCGCTGACCACCTTCCTGATCGGCCTCGGCGCGGCCGTGGCGCTGGCGCTGATCAGTACCCTGCCGGCCGCGTGGCGGGCGCAGCGCCTGTCGATCATTGCTGCCCTGGCGGCACACTGAGAGGAACTGCGAATGAACCTGCTTCGCCAGATGACCGCGGTCACCGGCATGAATCTGAGCAACCTGCCGCAGCGCTTCGGCGCCTCGCTGGTGGTCGTCATCGGCATCGCCGGTGTCGTGGCCGTCCTGGTCAGTGTACTGGCAATGGGCGTGGGATTGGCACGGACCATCGCCGGTACCGGGCGCCCCGATCGCGCCATCATTCTGTCCACCGGTGCCTTCACCGAGGTGGTAAGCAGCATCCCGCGCGAGTCCGTGGCCAACATCATCGGCGCGCCCGGCATCAGGCATGACGCTGCCGGCAATCCGATCGCCGCCGCCGAGGTGCTGGCGCAGGTCCAGGTCCCGCAGCGCTCCGGCGGCAAGGCGATCAACGTCACGCTGCGCGGAGTCGGCAAGAGCGAGCCGTTGCTGCGGCCGGAAATCCACCTCGTCGCCGGGCGCGTGTTCCGGCCCGGTCTGCATGAGCTGATCGTCGGCCGCAACGCCGAGACCCGCTACGGCGGGCTCCGCATCGGCAGCCACCTGTCGTTCCAGAACGGCGACTGGACCGTGGTCGGCGTGTTCGGCAGCGCCGGTGCCAACTCGCTGGACTCGCAGGTCCTGACCGACGCCGAGACGCTGCTGTCCGCCTTCCAGCGCGATGCGTTTCAGAGCATCACGGTGCGACTGGATGACCCGACGTCGCTGGATCGATTGAAGCGGGCCCTGGCCTCCGATCCGACGCTGCACGTGACGGTCAACCGTGAATCGGATTATTTCGCCGCCCAGTCGCGCGGCCTGAACACGGTGCTGAAGGTGATCGGCTATTTCATCGGCGGCATGATGGCGGTGGGCGCGCTGTTCGGGGCCCTCAACACGCTATATGCGGCGGTCAGCGCCCGCTCGCTGGAGATTGCCACCCTGCGCGCGATCGGCTTTGGCGCAGCAGCGGTGGTGGCCTCGGTGCTGGTCGAGGCGCTGCTGCTGGCGATCACCGGAGCGCTGCTGGGGGCGCTGTGTGCCTGGTCGTTCTTCGACGGCCACGTCTCCAGCATCATGATGAACGGCCTGCAGGCTCCGATGAGCTTCGCGCTGGCGGTGACGCCGGCCCTCGTCATTCTGGGGATCGTCTGGGCCTGCGTGATCGGCGTCATCGGCGGCTTGTTTCCGGCCATCCGCGCGGCGCGGCTACCCGTGGCCACGGCGCTGCGCGCCTCGTAGCGACCGTCGCGGCGGCGCTGTCATCCACCGGCTGACATCTGAGTCGGACATGGCAACCGGCATAGCGGTGTTATGGTGGCGCTCTCCCCTCTCACACCCCGAGGTATGCCGTGCCGGCCAACAGCAGTCGGGTCCGCGAGGGCACCTCGCAGGCACTGGGCGCGATCTGGGACGGCAAGGGCACGAACTTCGCGCTGTTCTCGGCGCATGCCACCAAGGTCGAGTTGTGTCTGTTCGACCCCGGTGGCGCCCGCGAGCTCGAGCGCCTGAAGCTGCCGGAGTACACCGATGAGGTCTGGCACGGTTATGTGCCAGAGGTAAACCCCGGCTCGGTCTACGGCTTTCGCGTACACGGCCCGTACGAGCCCAAGCAGGGGCACCGCTTCAATCCTCACAAGCTGCTGCTGGACCCGTATGCGCGCGGGCACATCGGCGAGCTGAAATGGGGTCCCGAGTGCTTCGGCTACACCATCGGCGCCGCGGACGAGGACCTGAGCTTCGATGAGCGCGACAGCGCGC
The DNA here is from genome assembly GCA_036267195.1 of Steroidobacteraceae bacterium. Taxonomy (GTDB): domain Bacteria; phylum Pseudomonadota; class Gammaproteobacteria; order Steroidobacterales; family Steroidobacteraceae; genus FEN-1191. The sequence continues at coordinate 28,319 of DATAWM010000033.1, read as the reverse complement.
CCGTCATGCCCAAGTGCGTGGTGGTCGATCCGAATTTCGACTGGCGGGGCCAGCCGCGCTCGCGCGCAATTCCCTGGGACCAGACCATCCTCTACGAGGCCCATGTGCGCGGCTTCACCAAGCTGCACCCCCAGGTGCCGGAGAAGCAGCGCGGCACCTACGTGGGGCTCGGCGCCAAGGAAGTGATCGCCTACGTCAAGTCGCTGGGCGTCACCTCGATCGAGCTGCTGCCGATCCATACCTTCATCAACGACGCTCACCTGCTGGAGCGTGGCCTGAGCAACTACTGGGGCTACAACAGCATCGGCTTCTTCGCTCCCGACCCGCGCTACGCCCTCGAGCCCGAGCAGTGCCTGCGCGAGTTCAAGGAGATGGTGGCACGCTTCCACGATGCCGGGCTCGAGGTGATCCTGGACGTGGTGTACAACCATACCGCCGAGGGCAACGAGCGCGGCCCGACGCTGTCATTCAAGGGCATCGACAATGCCTCCTACTACCGGCTGCAGCCGCAGGAGCAACGCTACTACATCAACGACACCGGCACCGGCAACACGCTCAACCTGTCCCACCCGGGCGTCATCCAGATGGTCACCGACAGCCTGCGCTACTGGGTCAACGAGCTGCACGTGGACGGCTTCCGCTTCGACCTGGGCACCATCCTGGCGCGTGAGCCGAACGGGTTCGATAACCAGAGCGGCTTCCTCAAGGCCTGCCATCAGGATCCGGTGCTGCGCTCGGTCAAGCTGATCGCCGAACCGTGGGACTGCGGTCCGGGCGGCTACCAGGTCGGCGCGTTCCCGCCCGGATGGGCGGAATGGAACGATCGCTATCGCGATGTCAGCCGAGCCTTCTGGAAGACCTCGGCGCCGGCGAGCGAGATGGCGCAGCGGCTGTGCGCCTCGGCGGACGTGTTCAATCACCTGGGCCGCAGACCCTCGGCCTGCGTGAATTTCATCACCGCCCACGACGGCTTCACGCTCAACGATCTGGTCACCTACAACGACAAGCACAACCAGGCCAACGGCGAGGACAACCGGGACGGCAGCAACGACAACCGCTCGTGGAACTGCGGTGTCGAGGGCCCGAGCGACGATCCGGCGATCAGGGAGCTGCGCGCCCGACAGATGCGCAACCTGCTCGCGACACTGCTGCTGTCACAGGGCACGCCGATGCTGCTCGCGGGCGATGAGTGCGGCCGCACCCAGCAGGGCAACAACAACGCCTATTGCCAGGACAACGCGATCAGCTGGCTCGACTGGAAGCTCACCGAGCAGAACCGGCCGCTGATCGAGTTCGTCCGCAAGCTCACCGCGCTGCGCCACAAGTACGCCATCCTGCGGCGCAACCGCTTCCTGACCGGCGCCTACGATGAGGAGCTGGAGGTCAAGGATTTGACCTGGATCAATGCCTCGGGACAGGAGATGCGTGCCGAAGATTGGGGCGATGCCAACATGCGCTGCTTCGGCATGGTGATGGACGGCCGCGCGCGCGCGACCGGCGTGCGTCAGCGCGGTACCGAGGCCACCATGCTGCTGGTGCTCAATGCGCACTACGACCTGGTGCAATTCACGCTGCCGCCCAGCCCCGGCGGCGGCGACTGGAGCCTGGTGCTCGACAGCAACGCGCCGGACAACGGCGGCGGTAAGCCCATCGCCGCCGGCGGGCAATACCAGGTCACGGCGCGCTCGTTGCTGCTGTTCGAGCTAGTCCGATAACGGCTCCGGCGGTTCCGGTGGCTGCGTGCTCTGCGCCGAGGGCGCGAATGCGGGCAGCGGCGCACCCGGCGATGCGGGCAGCTGCTGGTGCAGGGCGATCTGCATCAGGCTCGCGCCGATCAGCTGGGCCGCCGGGCCGTTGAGATTGGCGAGCACGATCACCGAGAGCTTCTGCGCTTGCGCATAGCTCACGTCGCAGTTGAAGCCGTAGATCGCGCCCCCATGCGTGAAGATCTTCTGCCCGTCCGGCGTCCGGCGCACCATCAAACCCAGCGCGTAATCGTTCATGAATGGCGTGGTCATCTGCTGCAGCGACGCGGCGGACAGCAGCTTACCGCCATACAGGCCCTGTTCCCAGCGCAGCAGATCGGCGGTGGTGGAGTACAGCCCCCCGGCCGCATAGGGCACGCTCATGTCGATGTAATCGGCGTTGACTGGGGCGCCGTCCGGCCCCGGTGTGTAGCCGCGGGCGCGCCGGGGGATGATCGCGGCGTTGGAGCCGTAACCGGAGTCCTTCATCCCCAGCGGATCGAAGATGTTGCGCTGAATGAACTGCGCATAGGACTGGCCGCTGATTCTTTCGATGAGGTATCCCAGCAGCGCATAGCCGGAGTTGCTGTAACGCCAGGCCGTGCCGGGTGCGAACTGCAACGGCTGATCGCGGAAGCGGTCCAGCAGCTGCTGCGGGCTCGCGGGCAGCGCCTTGGTCGAATCGAAATCAGGAAGATTCGAGTAGCTGGGAATGCCGGAGGTGTGGGTGAGCAGGTCGAAAATGGTGATCGAGTCCCAGGCCGGTGGCGCATCGATCAGGTAATCCTTGATGGGGTCGCTTATCTTCAGCCTGCCGCGCTGCTGCAGCAGCAGAATGGCGGCGACGGTGAACTGCTTGGTCACCGAGCCGAGCAGGAACTTGGTGCGCGGGGTATCGGGCACATCCAGCTCCAGATCGGCGCTGCCGTAACCGCGGTCGAGCAGCACCCTGACGCCCTGGGCCACCAGCACGCTGCCCATGAAGTGGCCCTGCGAGACCAGCCGCTCGATCGACTGCTGCATGCGGGCCACGTCGGCACGGCTCACCGGGGCGTGCACGGCCGCGGCCGGGGTACCGCGGACGTCACCCGCGGCGAGCACGGCACCGCCCGCGCTGCCGGAGGCGGCAACGGCGGCAGAGCCTGCCAGTCCCAGGCAGGCCAATGCGAGTCCTGCCGCCGTCGTGCCCCTGATCATGCCCTGCTCAGCTGGATCGCTTCGATCTGGACTTGGATTTCGACCTGGCCGACTGCTTGCGCGGAACCTTGGCGCCCTTCTTGCGCGCCTCCGACAGGCCGATCGCAATCGCCTGCTTGCGGTTCTTCACCTTGCCGCCGCTGCCTGACTTCAGGCTGCCCTTCTTCTGGCGATGCACCGCGCTCTTGACGCGCTTGCCCGCCGCCTTGCCGTATCTTGCCATGTGATTGCTCCTGCTTGCACGTTGGATGGATGACTCCGCTCGAGCGAGCCCGCGCTAACCGCCTCCCCGCTGCAACATCGGTCCGGAGAATGCCAGGGCGGCGTTGACCACTGCCAGGTGGCTGAAGGCCTGCGGGAAGTTCCCGCACAGCCGCCGGTCGGGCGCACTGTATTCTTCGGACAGCAGCCCCACGTCGTTGCGCAACGCCAGCACGCGCTCGAGCGTCGCGCGGGCCTGCTCGAGCCGGCCCTGCTGGCGCTGGCAATCCGCCAGCCAGCAGCTGCAGGCGAGGAACGCGCCTTGCCGGCCGTCGGAGCGCTGCGGGTGGCGCAGCACCAGCCCGTCATGCAGCAGCTCGCGCTCGATCGCCGCGATGGTGTTGGCCATGCGCGGATCCTCCACGCCGATGAAGCCCACCAGCGGCAGCAGCAACAGGCTCGCGTCCAGCCCGCGCCCGCCGTAATGCTGCACGAAGTGCTCCAGGCGCACGTCGTAACCCTCGCGGCAGACCTCGGCATGGATGCGGGTACGCAGCGCGCCCAGTCGTTCGAGCAGCGCCGGCTCAGCGTGCCCGTGGCGCGCCGCGCTGCGCAGGAAGCGATCGACGCCCACCCACGCCATTACCCTGGAATACGTGTAATGGCGCGCCTCGCCGCGCGATTCCCACAACCCCTGCCCGGCCGTATTCCACACATGCTCGAGATGCTCGACGATGCCGCGCTCCACGTGCATGCCGTGCTCGCTCTGCGGGATGCCGGCGCGCGTGGCGAGCTCCATCGCATCGATGACTTCGCCGTACACGTCGACCTGATGCTGGCAGGCGGCGGCATTGCCGACGCGCACCGGGGCGGACCAGCGATATCCGGGCAACCAATCGAGGGTGCGCTCGTCAACGTCGCGGCTGCCATCCACCCGGTAGATGACGTGCATCTTGGACGGCTCGGCGGCGATCGAGCGCAGGATCCAGTCACGCCACGCGGCGGCCTCCTCACGATAGCCGGCGTTCAGCAGCGCGGTGAGCGTGAAGGTGGAATCGCGCAACCAGCAGTAGCGGTAATCCCAGTTGTAGCTGCCGCCGGCCTGCTCGGGCAGCGAGGTCGTGGGTGCGGCGATCAGAGCGCCGGTGGGCTGATGGATCAGCGCGCGCAGCGTCAGCAGCGAGCGGCGCACCGCGTCGGGCCAGGGTGTCGGCCGCTCGAAGCGCCCGATCCAGCGTTGCCAGTAGCCGGCGGTATCGGCGAGGGCGCGCTCGGCGTCCAGCCGCTGCGGCACCGATACCTCGGCGGGCCCGTAGCTGAGCACGAATGCCAGCCGCCGCCCCTCCTCGACCGCAAACTCGGCGCCGATGTGCCGAGGGTCCACGCTCACCGCAACCGGGGCGTACAGCACCGCCAGGTCCGCCCCGGCCCTGGCCAGCGCTCCATCCGCGCGCGGCTCGACCCACGGCATCAGCGCGCCGTAATCGAACCGCAACGCCAGCGTCGAACGCACCGTCACGTTGCCGCGCAGCCCGACCACCAGCCGGATCACCGAGGAGGCCGGGGCGAGCGGCGGCATGAAGTCGAGCAGCCTGACCGCCCCGCTCGCGGTTTCGAAGTCGGTTTCCAGGATCAGCGTATCGGGCAGGTAGCGGCGCTTGACGCGAGCCGCGTGTGCGGGCGCGATCGACCAGCAGCCATGCTCGGCGTCGCCGAGGAGCTTGGCGAAGCAGGCCGCGCTGTCGAATCGCGGCCAGCACAGCCAGTCGAGCGAGCCGTCACGACCGATCAGCGCGGCGGTCCGGCCGTCCCCGATCAGCGCGTAATCCTCCAGTGCCTGGCTCATCGCGCAAGAGAGGGACGCGCAATGCCGCGCCCGCCCGGCCGCACGCGCAGCAACGCCCCCGCCAGCGGCTCGCGCTGCCGCTGCGCCGGGTCGAGCTGATCGGCGGCGCTGGTCACGTACAGTTCATCCAGCGCCTCGCCGCCGAAGGCGCACATCGTCGGTTGGCTCACCGGCAACATGATGTCCCGGTCCATCTCGCCGGTCGGCAAGTAGCGCCGCAGCCGACCGGCCCCGTGCAGCGCGCACCAGTAGCCGTCCTCGGCGTCGACCGCCGCGCCGTCGGGCACGGCACCATCGGGCACGCCGCCGGTGTCGGCGATCCGGGTGAACAGGCGCCGTGCCCCGAGCCGGCCGCTGTCCGGCTCGAAATCGAACGCAAATACCTCCCGTTTGCGCGAGTGGGTCAGATAGAAGCGACGTCCATCGCGGCTCCAGGCCATGCCGTTGTGCAGCTGCGCGGCGTCCGGTTCGTGCCGCAGTCCCTCGCGCAGCGTGAAGCGATGCAGCGAGGCCGCGCGCGGCGCTTGCTGCGGTTCGAGCGGATCGAACATCACGCCGACCCAGAAGCGCCCGGCACTGTCGCATGCGCCCTCGTTGAATCGGAACAACAGCGGATCGAATGGCGGCGGGGCGAGCAGCGTCAGTGTGCCGTCGGCGAACCGCAACCGAAACAGGCCGTGCCGCAGGGCTACGATCGCACCGGGTGGATCCTGCATCAGCGCGAACGCACCGATGTCGGCCGGCATCGGCCAGGCGCGTTGCGCCGCCGTCTTCGGATGATACCGATACAGCGCCGGACGCTTCACATCGATCCAGTACAGCGAGCCCTCGCCGGCGTCCCAGGTGGGAGATTCCCCGATGATCGCGCCGGCATCCAGCACCACCTCGATCTGCATCCTCGCTCCTCACCTGCGCGCGGGCGTGCGCGTCGCATCGCCTGCACTGCACATCACCGCCCATGGACAAATGGCTCGATGGCCTACATTAGCCCATTCGGCCAGCAGGTAGAGTGGATCCGCCTGTAGGCCGATTCTTGATCACGTTGTCGGCGTGCGCGCGAGCCGTCGCATTCGCACACCGGCGCGTGCGTCTTCGCAGCAGACCCGGCAATGCCGGAGTGAGCACATGGCAATGAATGTGAGCGAATTCGTCTGGCATCGCCTGCACGAGTGGGGCATTACCCGCGTCTACGGCTACCCCGGCGACGGAGTCGGCGGGCTGGATGTGGCACTGGAGAAGGCCCGCGATCAGATGCAATACGTGCAGGTGCGGCACGAGGAGATGGCCGCCTTCATGGCCTCGGCGCATGCGAAGTTCACCGGCCAGGTGGGGCTGTGCTACGCCACCTCCGGTCCGGGGGCGATCCATCTGCTCACCGGCCTGTACGATGCCAGGATGGACCACATGCCGGTGGTCGCGCTGATCGGCCAGCAGGCGCGTTCGGCCATCGGTTCGAGCTATCAGCAGGAAGTGGACCTGCAGTCACTGTTCAAGGATGTCGCCTCGGAGTTCGTTGCAACCGCCGCGGTGCCCACGCAGGTGCAGCACCTGATCGACCGCGCGGTGCGCATCGCATCCACCAAGCGCACGGTCACCTGCGTGATCCTACCGAACGACCTGCAGGAGCTGCCATACGAGGATCCGCCGATGGCCCACGGCTGCACCCATACCGGTGTGGGCTATGCCGGCCCCGCGCAGTTGCCGCGCGAACCGCTGCTGCGCCAGGCCGCCGAGGTGCTCAACGCCGGCAAGCGGGTCGCGATGCTGGTGGGCGCCGGCGCGCTGGGCGCCACCGACGAGGTGATCGCGGTCGCGCAGAAGCTGCAGGCGGGCGTGGCCAAGGCGCTGCTGGGCAAGGCGACGGTGCCGGACGATCTGCCCTGGGTCACCGGCTGCATCGGCCTGGTCGGCACCAAGCCATCGTGGGACCTGATGCAGGATTGCGATACCTTCTTCATGATCGGTTCGGCATTCCCGTACAGCGAGTTCCTGCCCAAGCCCGGCAGCGCGCGCGGCGTGCAGATCGACATCGACGGCGCGATGCTGTCGCTGCGCTATCCGATGGAGGTGAACCTGGTCGGCGACAGTGCCGTGACACTGCGCGCACTGCTGCCGCTGCTGCAGGACAAGGTCGCGGACGACTGGCGCAAGAGCATCGAGACCGGGGTGGCGCGGTGGTGGAAGACGCTGGAAGAGCGCGCGCTGGCGGCGGCCGAGCCGATCAATCCGCAGCGCGTGTTCTGGGAGCTGTCCAAGCGGCTGCCGGACAACTGCATCATGACCGGCGACTCCGGCTCGGTCGCCAACTGGTATGCACGCGACATCCGCATGCGCCGCGGCATGATGGGATCGCTGTCCGGCAGCCTCGCCTCCCTCGGTGCGGCCACCCCGTACGCGATGGCCGCGAAGATGGCCTACCCGGACCGCGTGGTGATCGCCTTCATCGGCGACGGCGCCATGCAGATGAACGGGCTGAACGTGATGATCACGATCGGCAAGTACTGGAAGCAATGGTCCGATCCGCGCCTGATCGTGATGGTGCTGAACAACCGCGACCTCAACCAGGTGACCTGGGAGGAGCGCATCATGCTCGGTGAGGGCAAGACCGAATCCACTCAGAGCATTCCCAACCTGCCGTATCACTCCTACGCCGAGCTGCTCGGCCTCAAGGGCATCTTCGTCAACGACCCGGAGAAGCTCGGTGCCGCCTGGGACGAGGCGCTCGCGGCCGATCGGCCTGTGATCCTGGAATGCTATACCGATCCGAACGTGCCGCCGCTACCACCGCACATCACGCTGAAGGATGCGAAGAACTTCATGGCGATGACCGGCAACGAGCCGGAGCTCTCCAGCGTGCTGAAGAACAGCGCGAAGCAACTGTTTTCCCACCTGGTACCCGGCAAGCACTAAAGCCATGCCGGCCGAGGTCGCGGTCGAACGTTTGTCGGTGGATGCCTATACCATCCCCACCGACGCACCTGAAGCCGACGGCACCGCCGCCTGGAACTCGACCACGATCATCGTCGTGCAGGCGGAAGGTGGCGGTGCGCGCGGCCTGGGCTACAGCTATACCGATGCCTGCGCCGCCGCGCTGATCACCGGCAAGCTCGCCGGCATCGCAGCCGGGCGCGATGCTATGGACCCGCCGGCCACCTGGCGCGCGCTGCAGGGCGCGGTGCGCAATCTCGGCCGCGAGGGCCTCGCGGCCACGGCCATCAGCGCGGTGGACGTGGCGCTGTGGGACCTGAAGGCGACGCTGCTGGACCGTCCGCTGGCCGCCCTGCTCGGACGCTACCGTGAAGCCGTACCGATCTACGGCAGCGGCGGCTTCACCAGCTACGACCAGCGCCAGCTGACGCGCCAGCTGGCCGAATGGGTCCAGCGCGACGGGTGCCGCTGGGTGAAGATGAAGGTCGGCAGCGATCCCGAACAGGACCCGGCCCGCGTGGCCGCGGCCCGGGCGGCGATCGGCGCCGCCGGCCTGTTCGTGGATGCGAACGGCGCGTATTGCGTGCGCCAGGCACAGCAGCTCGCGCAGCGCTTCGCGGCCGACTATGACGTGAGCTGGTTCGAGGAGCCGGTCTCGGCCGACGATCTGCCCGGCCTGCGCCGCGTGCGCGATTACGCCCCGGCGCAGATGGAGATTGCCGCCGGCGAGTACGGCTATAGCCTCGACTACTTCCACCGCATGCTCGCATCCGGCGCGGTCGACGTGCAGCAGGCCGATGCTACCCGCTGCGGCGGCGTCACCGGCTTCATGCAGGCCGCGGCGCTGTGCGAGGCCTTCCACGTCGACCTGTCGGCCCATTGCGCGCCGGCGCTGCACTGCCATCTGGGCTGCGCCGCACCGCGGTTTCGGCATGTCGAGTGGTTTCATGATCACGTGCGCATCGAGCGCATGCTGTTCGACGGCGCGCCGATGGCCCGGTCGGGGCACATCCGCCCCGACGGCTCGCGTCCGGGTCTGGGCCTCACGCTCAAGCGCGCCGACGCCGCGCGCTTCGCCGTTGCAACCACCGCGCAGTGAGGCGCACCCGACATCAACCGGCATCGAGGGGCGCACCGCGCAGCCCGGTGCCTGCGCCGGTGCGCAGCGCGCGCCGCGCCGGGCCCATCAGCCCCACTGCCAGCGTTCAGGCCGCGCGGCGCATGAATCGCGCGGCGGGGCTGCTGGCCGCCGCGGTGCTGGCCGACAGCGCGCTGGAGCATTACCGCGGCGCATTCCACAACAAGGCCATGGTGACGCCGCTGCTGAGCGCGACGCTGTCGCTGGCGGTCAGCGCGCACGGCAACGCCGATCGGCGCGCCGCCGCCCACCGCGTGCGCGACGGCGTGTATGCCGCAGCCGTCCTGGTCGGTCTGACCGGCACCGCGCTGCATCTGTACAACGTGCGCAAGCGGCCCGGCGGCTTCAGCTGGCAGAACCTGTTCTACGGCGCCCCGCTCGGCGCGCCTGCGGCGCTGATCCTATCGGGCGCGACCGGCTTTCTGGCCGAGCGCGTGCGCAATACCCGCCCCGGTGCCGTGCCCAGGATTGCCGGCATCGCCGCGGGGCGTGCCGTGGCGGCCGCGGCCACCGCCGGCCTGCTCGGCACCAGCGCCGAGGCCGGCCTGCTGCATTTCCGCGGTGCCTACCACGATCCGTTCATGTATCTGCCGGTGACCATTCCGCCGCTGACCGCGCTGATGACCGGTCACGCGGCGCTGGCGCCGGCGCGCCGCCCGCGCCGGCTCACGCGCTGGTGCCTGCGCGCAACCGCGGTCATGGGACTGGTGGGTGTGGGCTTTCACATCCTCGGGGTGGCCCGCAACATGGGGGGCTGGCGCAACTGGCGGCAGAACGTGCTCAACGGGCCGCCGATTCCCGCGCCACCGAGCTTCGCCGGCCTGGCGCTGCAGGGGCTCGCGGCGCTGGGACTGCTGGAGCAGCATCCCGATGACTGAGCGCCACGGCGGTTACGATGTCATGGCCAAGCGCTGGACGGCCTCGTGGAACGAACCGACGCGCCGCGCAGTCGACCGGCGCCTGGCGGTGCCGCGCGAGCCGCGGTTCTTCTCGGCCGACGAGTGGCGCACGCTGCAGGCCGTCTGCGAGCGCATCGTGCCACAGCCTCCGGATCGAGCGCCCGTGCCGCTGGCCGCCTACGTCGATCAGAAAATGTACGACGGACAGCTGGACGGCTACCGCTACGCGCAGCTGCCGCCGCAGGGCGAGGCCTGGAAGCGCGGACTGGCGGCGCTCGCGCAGGCGGCGCTCGAGCGCCACGGCAGCGCCTTCCACCGCCTGACGCCCGATCAGCAGGACACGCTGTTGCGGCAGATGCAGCGCGGAGAACTCACCGGGGCGTCATGGGGCGACATGCCCTGCCGGCTGTTCTTCGAGCACCGCGTACTGCCGGACATCACTCATGCCTATTACGGCCATCCGACCGGCTGGAACGAGATCGGCTTCGGTGGGCCGGCCAGCCCCCGCGGTTACGTGCGCATGGGGCTGGATCGGCGCGACCCGTGGGAAGCCCCTGCGCAGCGCGGAGACGGCGGTGCCGGCTGATCCGGGCAGCGCGCCGCGCGCGATCGACGGTCGCGCCCCGGATGTGTTCCGGCGCGGCGGTTGGGTGCCGATGCGAGCGCACGCCGATGACGAACCGGTCGACTTCGTCGTGGTCGGCACCGGCGCGGGCGGTGCCCCGCTGATCGCACGGCTGGCCGAGAGCGGTTTCTCGGTGATCGGATTGGACGCGGGTCCCTTCTTCCGGCCGTTGGAGGACTTCGCCTCCGATGAGCTCGCGCAGTCACAGCTGTACTGGAACGACGAGCGCATCGTCGACGGTGCCAATCCAATCACGATGGGCGGCAAGAACAGCGGCAAGGCGGTCGGCGGCAGCACGGTGCACTTCGCGATGGTGTCGCTGCGCTTCCGGCCGGAGTGGTTTCGCTCCCGCAGCGTGCTGGGCTACGGCGCCGATTGGCCGCTCGACTGGCGCGAGATGTGGCGCTACTACGCCATCGCCGAGCGCTCGCTGAGCATCTCCGGCCCGGTGAGCTATCCCTGGGGACCGAAGCGCCCACGCTACCCCTATCGGGCGCACGAGCTCAACGGCGCGGCCGAGCTGCTCGCCCGCGGCGCCGAGGCGATGGGTTATAAGTGGACCGCAACGCCGCTGGCCACCGTGTCGGCCCCGCACGGGCACTCCCCGCCATGCGTGTATCGCGGCTTCTGTCGCTTCGGCTGCTCCACCAATGCCAAGCAGAGCCAGTTGGTCACCTTCATTCCGCGCGCGCTGGCCGCAGGCGCCGAGATCCGCGACCTGGCGATGGTCGGCCGTATCGAAGTCGGCGTCGACGGGCGCGTGACCGGCGTGCACTACCAGCGCGAGGGGCACTGGCGCTTCCAGAAGGCGCGCAATGTCGTGGTCGCCGGTTATGCGATCGAGACGCCGCGGCTGCTGCTGGCCTCCGCCACCGACCGTTTCCCCGGCGGCCTCGCCAACAGTTCCGGCCTGGTCGGCAAGAACCTGATGACCCAATCCAACCAGGCCGTGTTCGGCACCGTGGCGCAGGAGGTGCGCTGGTACAAGGGTCCGCCCTCGCTGGCGATCACCGAGCACTGGAATTACGACGACCGCAAGGACTTCTTCGGCGGCTACTGCTGGATGGCGCAAGGGCCGCTGCCGGTGGAATGGGTCACGATCCAGACCAGCGCCCGCGGCCTGTGGGGCCAGGCGCTGCGAGAGCAGATGCAACTCTACAACCATCAGGTCGGACTGAAGATGGTCGGGGAGATGCTGCCGGATGAGCGCAATCGCGTCACCCTGGCCGACGAGACTGACCAGTACGGCCTGCGTGTGGCCCGCATCACCTACAGCTGGGGCGAGAACGATAAGGCGCTGATCCAGCACGCGCTCGGACAGATGCACTCGAGCCTCGAGACCGTGGGCGCCACCAACATCTTCCGCCAGGAGGACGACACCAACCATCTGGCCGGCACGGCACGCATGGGCAGCGATCCGGCCAGCAGTGTCGTGAACGCCGACTGCCGCAGCTGGGACATTCCCAATCTGTGGATCTGCGACGGCTCGGTGTTTCCCACCACCGGCGGCGTCAACCCCTCCCTGACCATCACCTCGATCGCGCTGCGTACCGCCGACCGCATCCGCGCGCTGGCCGCCCGCGGTGAGCTGTAGCGCGCTCTGGATACGCAGCCTCGACGCGCTCGCGATGGCACTGGCAGCGGCGAGCAAATGGACGCAACCACGCGCGCCGGCATATCATGCCGCTACGATCTGGCCTCGCCGACGTGGTCAGCACGACATTCAATAAGACATTCAAGAAGGGGGAACCGCCGTGCCATGGTATGACTACGTCATGTGGTTTTTCGGAGGCGCCTTCCTGGCGAATTTCGTACCGCACTTCACCCGTGGTGTCTCCGGTGCGTCCTTCCCGACACCGTTCGCCAGCCCGCCCGGCCGCGGCCTGTCCTCACCGCGGGTCAATGTCCTGTGGGGATTGGCGAACCTGCTGGCGGCCTATGCGTTGCTGCGCTATGGACAGTTCTCATTGCACAGCTGGCCGGCATTCATCCTCGCCTTCGCCGGCGCATTGCTGATCAGCGTGCAACTGGCCCAGGCGTTCGCACCCGTCAATCAGGCTCACAGCGCCAACGCCCGATCCGGCGCCCCGAGCTGACCGCCGGCGCGGCGGCCGTCTGCACCGGCGCATCCGGGACGCGCCGATGCAGACGTACCCTTAACGCTGCCAGTGGCCCGGCACGAAGTGCCAGCCCGGTCCGGCCCGGTCCCAGTGGGCTGCCACCCAGTGAAAACCGCGCCGCTCGTGCATCCAGCGACCGCCGATCCAAACGTGCCGATGGCCGCGCCAGGCCCAGTAACCCGGCGCCCACACAAAGCCGCGGCGGGTAGGTGGGGCGAGCTCGACACGCGGGGGCGGCGGACCGATATTGATACTGATGTCCGGTGCCGCCAGACCCACCGCCGGAACGAGGGTGACGGCGCTGGCCGCCATCCAGACACCCAGCAGCAACGCACGCCGCATCGAAACAGTCTTTTTCATAATGTATTGATCCCTGACTTGTCGATCTGACCTTCCCTCTAGCGCGCCTGGGCGCCCAAGGTTTACCGGCCCTTTTCGCTCGCCTGCTCGGCACGCGCCGCGCCGATCGCCGAGGTGACGTGCTGGCGGTCCTCCGGCGGCGGCAGCACGGCCTTCAGGCCAAGCGACTGCAGCCACAGCTCCCGCGCCCATCCCTTGGTATGGTAGAGATGCTCGTCCTCCTGCTGCTCGACCTCCTCGGCCGCCGGCTTGAGCACCGATGCCTGCTTGCGGTCCGCGTGCTGCGCACACTTGCTGATCAGCTCCCAGTCGGCGTGATCCTTGGTCTCCGCCAGCAGCACGCACTCGCACGCGACCAGCTCCGCGGCCGCCGGGTTACCGGCGCCGTGCGCCGTCTGCATCGCCTTGACCAGAGCGGCACCGAGCTGCTTGACGATCTGGCGACCGGGGCTGCTCTCTTCCGGGTCGAGCGACAGGTCCCTGCAGACGGACATCAGGATGCGCTCGTGGTTGCGGGTCTGATCCAGGTATTCGTCCCATTCCTCCTTCAGATCGTCATTGATCGCGCACTTGAGCGCGGTCTCGTACACCAGGATGCCACCGCGCTCGTGCTCGAGCGACTGCAGCAATAATTCCTTCAGTTGAGCTTGTTGCACGGTCGTCCTTCCTGCGGATAATTTGCGGCGATTGTGCGCGAGCACGGTTGCATCCCGCAGCGGGGCCCGGACCACTTGCCTGTAGGCCCTGGCCGGTTGCGCGCCCGCGGCATTCCTACGGCCCGACCGCTTCCGTGGCGTCGGCCGAGGCGGCCGCGAGCGCGTGCCGCGGCGCCAGCTGCCGGTACAACCATTGGTACCAGCCCTGCATGCCCGCGCCCGTCTGGGCCGACACCTGCAGGATTTCCAGCTGTGGATTGACCTCGCGCGCGTAGCCGATGCAGCGTTGCACGTCGAATTGCAGGTGCGGCAGCAGATCGATCTTGTTCAGCAGCATCAGCCGGCTGGCCCGGAACATGTGCGGATACTTCAGCGGCTTGTCCTCACCTTCGGTCGCCGCGACGATCACTACCTTGGCGCGCTCACCCAGGTCGAACAGCGCCGGACACACCAGGTTGCCCACGTTCTCGATCATCAGCAGCGATCCGGACGGCGGCCGCAGCTGCTCGATCGCCTTGCCCACCATCGCCGCGTCCAGGTGGCAGCCGGCGCCGGTGTTGATCTGCAACGCGTCGCAGCCGGCCGCCCGTATACGCTCGGCATCATGGGCGGTCGCCTGATCTCCCTCGATCACCTGCAGCGCCACCCTGCCGGCAAGCTCGCGCGCGGTGCGCTCCAGCAGCGTGGTCTTGCCCGAACCGGGCGCACTCACCAGGTTCAGCGCGACAACCTCGCGCGCCTGGAACCAGCCGCGGTTGCGCTCGGCGAGCAGCTGATTCTTCGCCAGCACCTCCTGCTCCAGCCGGATCGTTCGGGCCGGCGCATCGGCGTGCGTGTGTGTGTGCGGTCCGTGCTCGTGCTGGTCGTGATCGTGCACATGGTGATGTTCGTGTTCGTGAGCATGCCCGTGCTCATGCTCATGCTCGTGCTCATGCTCGTGTCCCGAAGGCACCGCCGCGTGCACCGCTTCCTCACCGTCCGAACAACCGCAGGTCGCGCACATCACAACACCTCCATCTGTTCGATCCTCAGCTCCTGCCCGGCGATCACTGTCAGTTCGGTACTGCCGCAATCGCAGCGTCCGAACGGCTCGTTGAGCGTCAGCTGCGCACCGCACCGGCAGCACACCGCCCGGCCTGGTATCTCGATGATCTCCAGCTGCGCGTCCTGCAGCACCGTCCCGTCGGTGCACAGGTCGAAGCAGAATCGCACCGCGTCCGGCAGGATTGCGGCAAGCCGCCCAATCTGGAGCCGCACCCGCAGCACCCTCGCCCCGGCGGCGTGCTCGGCGCAGATTGCGACGATGCTCTGGGTGACGCTCAGCTCATGCATGGGGCGTCATCCGCGCTAACAAATGCGCGGCAACTGCTCGCCGACCAGCATGTCGACCACGCGCTGGCCGCCGAACACACTGTCCATGATCACGGTACCGGCGGGCTCTTCGCTCACCTCGCCGATGATCGCGGCATGCTCACCGGCCGGGTGCGAGCGCATCGCCGCGAGCACGCCGGCCGCGGCCCAGGGCGGTACCACCGCGACCAGCTTGCCCTCGTTGGCGAGGTACAGCGGGTCGAGCCCGAGAATCTCGCAGGCGCCCTTCACCTCCTCGCGCAGCGGCACCGCACTCTCGCGGATGCGGATCCCGATATGGGAGGCCTGTGCGAACTCGTTAAGCACCGTGGCGACGCCGCCGCGGGTGGCGTCGCGCAGGCAGTGGATACCGGGGCAGACCGCCAGCATCGCGGCGACCAGGCCATTGAGCGGCTGGCAGTCGCTCTCCACGTCGGACTGCAGCGCGAGCTGGTTGCGTGCAATCAGGACCGCGGTGCCGTGATCGCCCAGACGGCCGTTGACGATGATCACGTCGCCGGGGCGCGCGTTGGCCTGCGAGATCGAGACCCCACGCGGGACCACCCCAATCCCGGCGGTATTGATGAACAGCTTGTCCGCCGAGCCGCGCTCGACCACCTTGGTATCGCCGGTCACGATGCGCACTCCTGCGGCGAGCGCCGTGCGGCGCATGCTCTCGACCACGCGGCGCAGCGTCTGCACCGACAGCCCCTCCTCCAGCACCACGCTGCAGGACAGGTACAACGGCCGCGCGCCCCCCACCGCCAGGTCATTGACGGTTCCGGCAACCGCCAGGGTGCCAATATCGCCGCCAGGAAAGAACAACGGATCCACCACATAGGTATCGGTGGTGAACGCCAGGCGGTCGCCCTGGGCCGCCAGCTCGACCATGCCCAGCAGCGCCTGGTCCTCCAGCGCGGCCAGATCCGGATTGTCGAATGCGCTGACGAACACCTCCTCGATCAGTGTCCGCATCGCCTTGCCGCCGCTGCCATGGGCCAGCTCGATGGTGGCATCGGGCGCGAGGCGACTACGCGGATGCGCCATGGATACGGCCGTAGTTGTAGTAGGCGGCGCAGGCACCCTCGCTCGATACCATCAGTGAGCCCAGCGGCATCTGCGGGGTGCAGGCGGTGCCAAATACCTTGCAATCGCGCGGCTTGATCACGCCCTTGAGGACCTCGCCGCACTGGCAGGCGCGTGGGTCGGCGATCTTCAGATTCGGCACCGGGAAACGCCGCTCGGCGTCGAACTCGGCGTAGGCCGCGCGCAAGCGCACGCCGGAGTGATCGATCGAGCCGAGCCCGCGCCACTCGAAGAACTCACGCAGCTCGAACACCTCGCGGATGGCGCCGAGCGCCTGCGCGTTGCCCTGCTCCGGCACGATGCGGCCGTACTGGTTCTCCACCTCGCAGCGCCCCTCGGCGATCTGCCTGAGCACCATCCATACCGACTGCAGCACATCGAGCGGTTCGAAGCCGGCCACCGTGATCGGCTTGTGGTAGTGCTGCGCGATGAAGCCGTACGGCCGCGTGCCGATCACCATGCTGACGTGCCCCGGGCCGAGGAAGCCGTCCAGGTGCATGTCGGGCGAATCCAGGATCGCCTTGATCGTCGGGATGATGGTGATGTGGTTGCAGAACAGGGTGAAGTTGCCGATGCCGGCCCGGCGCGCCTCCAGCACCGTCATCGCGGTGCTGGGCATCGTGGTCTCGAATCCCAGACCGAAGAAGATCACCTCGCGGTCGGGGTGCGCGCGCGCGATCTGCAGCGCATCGAGCGGCGAATACACCATGCGCACGTCGGCGCCGTCCGCCTTGGCCTTGAGCAGGCTCATCTTCGACCCGGGCACACGCATCGCATCGCCGAAGGTGGTGAAGATCACCTCGGGACGCCGCGCCAGCGCCACGCAGTCGTCGACCCGACCCATCGGCAGTACGCACACCGGGCAGCCCGGGCCGTGGATGAACTCGACCTCATCGGGCAGCAACTGCTGAATGCCGTAGCGGAAGATCGAATGGGTGTGCCCGCCGCAGACCTCCATGATCTGCAACGGCCGCTGGCGCGCGCGCGGAATGCGGCCGACCAGGGCGCGGATCTCGCGCGCGAGCGAGCGCGCCTTGCTCGGATCGCGGAATTCATCCATGTACTTCATGGGGCACTCCCGCCGGCATGCAGCCGGCCGCGATCGTCGGCCAGCAGCGTATGCACCAGATCCCACACGATGTGGTAGATCGCCACGTGCGTTTCCTGGATGCGATGGATGCTGTCGCTGGGCACCACCAGGCAGTGATCGACGTCCGGGCTGCGCGCCATCTTGCCGCCGTCGTAACCGGACAGGCCGATGGTGACCAGCCCCATCTGCCTGGCCTTGGCGAACGCGGCCAGCAGGTTGTCGGAATTGCCGCTGGTGGAGATGCCGATCAGGGCGTCGCCGGATCGCGCCTGGGCGACGAGCGCGCGCACGAACACGTGTGCGAAACCGACATCATTGCCCACGGCGGTCAACATCGCGGTATCGGCGACCAGGTTCACCGCCGTCAGCGCCGGCCGGCCGGTGGTGACCGGGTGCAGGAACTCGACCGCGATATGGGCGGCGTCGCAGCTCGAGCCGCCGTTTCCCATCGCAAACAGCCGGCCATCGTGCCGATACACGTCCGCGATCGCGCGCGCAACCGCGAGCACCGCGGCACCGTCGCGCTCGAAGAAGCGGCGCTTGGTCGCGGCGCTGTCCTCGGCCTTCTGGCGTACCGACTCGAGCAGCACCGCCTCGAGCGTGGCCGTGCTGCGTCCCTCGGCATGGAGGAAGGGATATAGCTCCTGCAGCGCCTCTTGCTCGGACATCGCTACCTCCCTACCCGCCCGGCACCGGCTCGCGCATCAGCTGCAGCTCCCCTTGGGCCTCATCCAGCTCGGCCAGCAGCGCCAGCGTGCGCGCCGCCTCCTGCTCGTCGATGCGGCTCATGGCAAAGCCGACGTGCACCAGCACCCAGTCGCCGACGCAGCGCTCCGGCGGGTGGGTCTCGTCGGCGATGAAGGCGATATTGATCGCGCGCCGCACGCCGCCGACCTCCACGATCGCGAGCGGCACTTCGGCATCGACGATCTGCACGATCCGCCCGGGAATGCCTAGACACATGATGGCCTCCACGCCGGATGACCGCCGGCCGGCAGCGCCCGCGCGGCCGCTACCGCCGCCTGCCCCAGCGAGAGCCCGCCGTCGTTGGCGGGCACGTGGTGATGGGAGAGCACACGCAGTCCGCAGCGCGTCAGCCGCATGATCGACTGCTCCAGCAGCGCTGCGTTCTGGAAGACTCCGCCGGACAGGGCCACGGTGCGGGCCGCGCCGGCTTCGCCGCGCAGCTGACACACCATGGCGGTGATGGCGATCGCGAGCCCCTTGTGAAACCGCGCCGCGATCACCGGCGCGGGAGTCGCGCGGCGCAGATCCGCCAGCAGCGCCAGCCACATCGGTGCGCTCGTCAGGCACGGCAGCGCATCGGCTGCCGGCCGCGTGATGCCGAAGGGATAGGCCAGCTCGTCGCTCTCGCCCTCCAGCGTATGACGGTCGAGCAGCGCTTCCAGCTCGATCGCAGCCTGCCCCTCGTAGGCCGCGTGCTCGCGGCACACGCCGATGGCCGCAGCCACCGCGTCGAACAGCCGCCCGCAGGAGCTCGCGCGCGGGCTGTTGATCCCGCGCGCGATCATCGCATCGAGCAGCGCGCGCGGCTTGGCGGCCAGGAACCGCGCCAGCTCGAGCGCCTCGGCTCCGGCCGCGTCCGGCGCCGATGCCGCCGACTCCGACGCCCCGGTGCCGGCCAACGACTCCCACCCGACCGTGGCCATGAGCTGTGCATAGGTATTGCGCCACGGCTCGCGGATCGCGCGCGCGCCGCCCGGCATCGCCACCGGCAGGAAGCTCCCGAGCCGCCGGCAACGGCGATAATCGGCCAGTACGAACTCCCCGCCCCAGAGCGTGCCGTCCTCGCCGTAGCCCAGACCGTCCAGCGCAACCCCCAGCACCGGCTCGGCATCGAGCGGTAGCCCGTTCTCGGCCAGGCACGCGGCGATATGGGCATGATGGTGCTGGATGCGCATCAGGGCGATCCCGCGCTGCTGCGAGAGCTGCTGCCCGAGCTTGCGCGATAGATATTCGGGATGCAGATCCACCGCGATGAGCTCGGGGCGGTGCTCAAACAGTCGCAGATATTGGTCGATCGCACGCTGATAATCGGCGTAGGTGCGCGCCTCTTCCAGATCGCCCAGATGGTGCGAGAGCACCGCCTCGCCCTCACGCAGCAGACAGAACGTGCTCTTCAACTCTGCGCCCATCGCCAGCAGCGCTGGCGCGCGCTCGAACCCCGCCCCCAGCCGGATCGGCGCCGGTGCATAGCCGCGTGCACGGCGCAGCAGCCGCGCGGCTCCGGCCACGATCCGTACCACCGAGTCGTCCACGCGGCGCGCGATGTCGCGATCGTGCAGCAGGAAGTAGTCGGCGATGCCGCCCAGACGCGTGCGCGCTTCGTCGTTATCGATGCACTGCGGCTCGTCGGACCGGTTGCCGCTGGTCAGTACCAGCGGCGAATCCATGCGCTCGAGCAGCAGGTGATGCAGCGGCGTGTTGGGGAGCATGAACCCGAGGGTCGCCATCCCGGGGGCGACTCCAGCAGCAAGTCGGCTGTCGGCGCGATCGGCAGCGCGACCGACGGTCGAGTCGCCGGCTTGGCCGCCCGGCCGCGGCTGCCGCCGCTCCAGCAGCACGATCGGTGCCGCCGGACTGCGCAGCAGCGCGGCCGCCGGAGCACTCACCGGGCAATAGCGGCCGATCTGCGCCAGGTCCCGCGCCATCAGTGCGAACGGTTTGCGCTCGCGCCGCTTGAGCGAGCGCAGGCGCGCGACCGCCGCCTCGTCGCCCGCGTCGCAGGCGAGCTGGAAACCTCCGAGCCCCTTGATCGCGACGATACGGCCCTGCCGCAGCAGCGTTGCGGCCGCGTCCACGGCATCGAGCCGCGTCAGCGCCGCGAGCTCGATCTCGCCGCCGTCGGCGTCGGTCAGGCGCGCGCGCGGCCCGCAGCGCTCACAGGCCACCGGCTGGGCGTGAAAGCGACGATCGTGCGGATCCTGGTATTCGGCCTCGCACTGCCGGCACAGAGTGAACGGCCGCATCGTGGTCGCGGCACGGTCATACGGCAACGCCTCGATGATCGACAGCCGCGGCCCGCAGCGCGTGCAGTTGGTGAAGGCATAGCGATGGCGGCGCGCGTCCGGATCGAGCACTTCCGCGCGGCACTCGGTGCACGTGGCCGCGTCCGGCACGATGCCGGTGTGCACCGCCGTGGCGTGGCTCGCGAGGATGCGGAACGGCGTGTCCGCCGGCAGCGCCTCTGCCTGCAGTGCCTGCGCCGGGGGCGGCAGCGCCGCGCGGCGCTCGATCGCATCGATGCGTGCCAGCGGCGGGGCCTCGCGCACCAGGGCCGCCACGAACGCCTGCACCGCCCCGGGGCTGCCGCAGGCCAGTATGCTCACGCCGTCGCCGTCGTTGGTGACCCAGCCGCCCAGGCCATAACGCTCGGCCAGCCGCCACACCGTCGGGCGAAAGCCGACTCCCTGCACCAATCCGCGGATGCGGATCGCCTCGCTGGACTGCGCCATCACATTGTGGCGAGCTTCCACCAGCGATACAGGTCGCGCGCGTTGAACGCGAACGTGACCAGCGCGAGCAGTCCCACCACCGTTCCGATCGTTCTGCCACGGATTGCCATCAGTTTTCCCCCAGCATCTTCACGACGATCTGCTCCACCACGTCGGCGGCACGCTCGACCGCCTGCGCCACCGGGGCGCTCAAGCCCACGGTGACCTCGTCCTCCTCCCCCACCGTCTGCGGCTCGCAGCCGACGATTACCGCGCGCCGGCAGCGGGTCGGCGCCGCCGCCAGCAGGCGCAGCACCGCCTGCGGGTTGAGCGCGTGCATCAGCGGCAGCGTGTCCGCCGCCTCGGTGCCGCGGTCCGCGCCGCCGTCCGGCTCGATCACGTAGATCGTTCCGGGGGTACCGCCGCGCGCGGTGGCGTCCACCAGCACCACGGCATCGCACTCGTCCTGCAGCGCATAGGCCAGATCGACGGCCCGGATGCCGAAGTCGACCACGCGGGCCCCGCTCGGCAGCGCCCGCCGCTCCAGCCGGCGTGCCACCTCCACGCCGAAGGCATCATCCCCGGCGAAGATATTGCCGACGCCGGCGATCAGCACCGCGGTCGGCCGGGCAGCGGCGCTCGCCGGTGCCGCCGCGCTCATTGCAGCGGCTCCAGCTCGTCGGGAGCAAAGAAGAAGCGGTGGCCGGGCATGCGCTCGAGCCCCAGGTCGCGGCCCGGATCGTCCTCCAGTGCCACCGCGACGTGTACCTGCCGGTCGTAATCGTGCTCGATCGCCTCGATGATGCCGATCTTGCCGGCCAGCGCGATGTCCATGATGTCGGCGCGCCGGCGCGGGCGGATGCGCACGCGCTCGCCGACCTTGACCGCGACGCGGTCCCTGAAGCAGCCGTGCATCGCTTCCCATTCGGCCGGCGAGAGCGATTCGGTGCGCTCGATCAGCGCGCGCGCACGCTCATCCAGCGCCGCGGCCTCGCTCTTTTCCTGCGCCGTCATCGCCAGCACCCGCAGGCTCAGGATCTCATCGATCTCGGTGGCATCGTACAGCGCACCGGGACTCTCGGGCGCGACGCCGGGATTGTCATACAGGATGATCGGCGAGGCGAGCACGGTATCGGAAGCGATTTCCGATCCGATCAACGCCGGCCAGGCGCCCTCGTTGCGACAGGCGGCCGCCGCCGAGCGCAGCTCGGCCGGCGGATCGAGCAGCGAGACGAACTGGCCGCCGCACGCTTCCAGGATGACGTGCGTGGAGGCCAGTGCACTGCGCAGTGCCTGCTCGCGCGCGGCCTCGGCGGCGAGCGGCGAGCGGTTGATCACCTCGACCGACACGCGCTCGGTGTCGGGCGCGACCCGATCGCGCTGCACCTGTACCTCGCCCTCGAGCGAGCGCCAGCTGCGCTCGCCCTCCTCGCCGGCCGCGAAGGCAAACGGGCCGCGCGTCACCTCGCGCTCGATCGCCTGCTGCCAGCTGCCGCGCTGAACGATGTGCAGGAAGCGCACACGCACCTGCAGCTGCGGCGGCTCGGACGGCGCGTCCGCGCTGTTCGCGCGCAGCAGGCACTGCACCTGCAGGCGGCTGGGCTCGGCGCCGAAAGCCTGCGGAAACAGGCTGCCGAAGGTCCAGCGGCTGCGGTTCTTGGCTGAGGAAGCGCGGTACGGATAGAGAATGTAGCCCTCGTACAGCAGCGTCGCGGCAACCTGTTCGGCGCGGGCGCGGTTGTCAGACATGCGCCGCCTTCGGCGAGAGCTCGCGGTGCAGCTGCTGGAAGTAGCGCTGAATGACCTGCCACACCTCCGTGCCGCCGGACAGGCCGCGCCAGTGGCGCCGGATCAGCCCGGCCAGCGCATAGCACCGGTCGATCGGCATCCGGTAGCACTCGCGCGCGCCATTCATGCGGTTGACCAGCAGCGCCTCGACGTCGGGCGACAGGGTTGCCAGCAGCGGACTCGCCTGCTTGAGCCGCTCCCAGGCCTGGCTGTCGATGCTGGCTTCCACCACCCCGGCGGCGCCGGGATACAGCCCGACCGGACGGCGATCCACGCTGCTGTCGAAGAAGAAGGCGATGTCGATCGGCACGCCCAGCGCGCGCCACTCCTCATCCGACAGCACCAGATCGCCCAGCAGTGCGGCATAGCCGGGTACGCGCCGGAAGCGCGTACCGGCGCCCGGCTCGAACAGCAGCGCACAGCCCGTGCAGGCGCACAGCAGCCGGTGCGATGCCGGCTCGACCAGGTGCGCGTGCTCCGGCGAGAGCGCCGTGCCGCACAGATCGCAGCGATCCGGCGCGCCGAGCCGCCGCGCGAACGCGTTGAGCCGCGCCACCCAGTTGCCGGCCGCCCTCATGAGGCGACCACCACCGGGATCGCAATCGCCGCCCGGGGCAACCCCTCGATGGTGACCCGATCCAGGTCCGGCACCGCTTCCTGCACCGCCTGCTCGATGCGCTCGCGCAGCCGTGCACCCGGGGGCGCCCGCACGCACTCGATGTGCAGTTGCAGCTCCCCGGCATTGACGGCCAGCGCCTGGATGGACACCTCCGGAATGGCGCGCAGGGCCGAGCGCACCCGCTGTTCGGGTGCCTGCGGGTGCAGCCCGTGCAACAACAGGATGCCGCGCACGCGCTCATCGGCCGCGATCCGTGCCGTCAGGTCGGGGTCGGCAGCGGCGATCTGCATCAGCGCCGCGAGCGCCTCGCCGTGCAGCTCCAGCACGGTGCGCACCAGCTCCCGGGCCGCCGGATGATCCTCGCCCTCCAGGCTGTCGAGCAGCTCCGGGATGCGTTCGGCGCTCATCCGCGCGTGCTCATCGCTCAGCCACCCGCCTTGGGCACCCCGAACATCGGCGAGTGGATGCGCTCGAGCTCGCGTCCGCCGCCGAGGATCATGTGCACCCCGCAAGGCAGGCAGGGATCGAAGCTGCGCACCGCACGCATGATGTCGATGCCCTTGAACGTATCGGGACCGTTCTCCTCGAAGATCGGCGTGTTCTGGATGGCGTCCTCGTATGGGCCCGGCGTGCCGTAGATGTCGCGCGGACTGGCGTTCCATGGCGTCGGCGGATACGGGTGATAGTTGGCGATCTTCTTATCGCGGATCACCAGGTGATGCGACAGCACCCCGCGCACCGCCTCGTGAAAGCCACAGCCGATTGCCTCGTCCGGCACCTCGAAGTCGGTCCAGGTACGGGTGCGGCCGGCCTGCAGCTCCTTGAGGCCCTGTTCGACGAAGTAATACGCCGCCGCGCAGCAATAGGCCTGGAAGTAGGTGCGCGCCCGATCGCGCTCGATCGCGTTGGACCATTGCGGGATCTTCCACTCCAGCTCGACCTCCGGTTTCGTGGAGGTCTTCGGCAGATAGATCTTCACGCTCGAGCCGGTGGCACGGACATAGCCGATGTCGACCAGCCGGGCCAGCGCGGTGGTCCACAGCCGCGCGATGGGGCCGCCGCCGGTGTCGAGCGCCAGGTGCTCGCCGGTGCGCGAATCCAGCCAGCGCGGCGACATCACCCACGAATACTTGCCGCCGGCGAAGTCGCGCTTCTGCGGCCGCACCCGCGTGGTCTGGTTCCACGGATGCTTGGCATCGACCAGATTGCCGATCGGATCGCGCTGCACGAACTTCGGCTCATCGTCCCAGTCGTCGTAGAAGCTCGAGCCGAGCAGGATGCGCATCTTCAGGTTGATGTCGACCAGGTCGGTGGTGACGAGCTTGCCGTCCACCACCACCCCGGGGGTGACGAACATCGCGCGGCCCCACTCGGTCATGTGGCGGTACTGATAGTCGCAGTGCTCCGGATTCTGGAACGAGCCCCAGCAGCCCAGCAGCACGCGCCGGCGGCCGACCTCCTCATAGCCCGGCAGCGCCTGATAGAAGAAATCGAACAGATCGTCGTGCAGCGGCACGCAGCGCTTCATGAATTCCGCGTAGCGCGTCAGGCGCGTGAGGTAGTCGGTGAACAGCTGCGGGCTCGGCACCGTGCCCACGCCGCCCGGGTACAGCGTGGAGGGATGCACGTGCCGTCCCTCCATCAGGCAGAACATCTCGCGCGTCAGGCGGCTCATGCGCAGCGCCTCGAGGTAGAACTCGCCCTCGAACGGGTTGAGCGAGCGCATGATGTCGGCGATGGTGCGATAGCCGTGCTCGGCGGCGTGCGGCGCCTCGGCGCGCGTCGCCTTGTCCCACACACCCGGATTGGTCTCCTTGACCATCTTCTCGCAGAAGTCCGCCCCGACCAGGTTGTCCTGGAAGATGTTGTGATCGAACATGTACTCGGCGGCTTCGCCCAGATTGATGATCCACTCCGCGATCGCCGGCGGCTTGATGCCGTAGGCCATGTTCTGCGCGTAAATCGAGCAGGTGGCGTGGTTGTCGCCGCAGATGCCGCAGATGCGGCTGGTGATGAAGTGCGCGTCGCGCGGGTCCTTGCCCTTCATGAACACGCTGTAGCCGCGGAAGATCGATGAGGTGCTGTGGCACTCGGCCACGCGCCGCTCGCCGAAGTCGATCTTGGTATAGATACCCAGGCTCCCGACGATGCGCGTCACCGGATCCCAGTGCATCTCCACCAGCTTACCGCGGGCGCTCTCGGGGTTGCGTCCTTCGCGGGTCTGAACCTCCATCAGGCTTGCCATATGCGCCTCCGTCGGTCAGTGCGAGTGATAGCCGGTGGATAACCGCGGACCGGGATGGCGCCACTTTGGCTCCTTGTCGAGCGTGCCGAGCATCGCCCGGCGCAGCGGATCGATCCACTTGGAGTAGGCCTTGATCGAGCTGCTGGCCAGCCGGCTGCCGGGCGGCTCGTCCATGAACGGCATGAACTTGTCCGGGAAGCCCGGCATGGTGCAGCCGATGCAGATGCCGCCGACGTTGGGACAGCCACCGATGCCGGCCATCCAGCCGCGCTTGGGCACGTTGCAATGGACCACCGGCCCGTGACAGCCGATCTTCACCTGGCACATCGGCCCGCTGTAGTCGCGCTCGAACATGCCCTGTTCGAAGTAACCGGCGCGATCGCAGCCCTCATGCACCGTCGCCTCGAACAGCCACTTGGGCCGTCCCAGATCGTCCACCGGAATCATCGGTGCCTGCCCGGCCAGCTGCCGCAGCAGGTACAGCAGCGTTTCCATGAAATTGTCCGGCTGTACCGGACAGCCCGGGACGTTGACGATCGGCAGCCCGATCTTGGACTTCCAGCCCTTGCCCAGGTAGTCCATCGCGCCCATGCAGCCGGTGGGATTACCGGCCATCGCATGGATGCCGCCATAGGTCGCGCAGGTGCCGGCGGCGACCACCGCCAGCGCGTGTGGTGCCAGCCGGTCGATCCAGTCGGTGGTCTTGATCGGCTCGAGCGTCCTCGGATCGGCGCCCACCGCCGCCCAGTAGCCGCTGCCCGCGACCCGCTCGTTCGGAATCGACCCTTCCAGCACGATGATGAAGTTCTCCAGTTCCCCGCGCGCGGCCCGGTACCAGTGGTCCATGTATTCGTCGCCGGTCTCGTATGCCAGCACGGCGTTGTGGAGGTGCACCTTGGGCAGCCCGGGAATCGCGCCGGTGACCACATCCTCGATGCTGGGCAGCGTCGCGGCCGTGATCGACACCGAATCCCCGTCGCAGCCCAGCAGCTGGCTGATCCAGATGATGTGCACCTCATCGATCTTGGATTTGGGCAGGGCGGCCTGTCCGAAGGGCATGGAGTGGCTCTCTGCCATGGCGGCGACCTCCGGTCGGAAAGGATGAGGGGACGGCGTGCCACTATCTAAAGCCGGCACTGCGCGGTAAAGGGGCCCAATCCGTAAGCCCCGTCCGACTCATCTGACGCGGCCGAGCGCGCCGCGCGGCCGCTGCTACATTTCCATCATCACCTGTGCATAGGAGAGCACTGCAAACAGCGCTGTCCCCCCCACGATGTTTCCCAGCAGCACCGGCGCGGTGAACTCGCCCAGCATCGAGCCGATGCCGAGTCGGCCGTTGACGACCAGCATGAAGCCCTCGACGCTGCCGGCGACGATATGGGTGAAACCGCCGACCGCGATCAGGTAGGTAGCCAGCGTCACCACCTGGAACTGCGCACCTTCGGCGCTGGGAATCAACCACACCATCGCCGCCATCAGGAAGCCGGCGGCCACGCCCTTGAAGAACATCTCGCCCCAGCCGTTCTGCATCATCATCTGGCTGAGCTCGAGCATGCCCTCGCGCAGCTGCGGTGTGAGCACCGGGCTGAAGGTGCAGAACAGC
This sequence comes from Steroidobacteraceae bacterium, assembly GCA_036267195.1. Lineage (GTDB taxonomy): Bacteria > Pseudomonadota > Gammaproteobacteria > Steroidobacterales > Steroidobacteraceae > FEN-1191. The sequence continues at coordinate 1,368 of DATAWM010000033.1, read as the reverse complement.
GCGGCGATCAAGGTGCCGGCCATGTTGGCCGCGAACACGATGCCCCACATGCGCCCCAGGTGCCGCAGGTTGGCGGCACTCGGGTCGGCAATGAACGGCAGCACCACGGTGATGGTGTTCTCGGTGAACAATTGCTGGCGGCCGAGCACGACGATCAGGAAGCCGACCGAATAGCCGAGGCTGGTGAGCAGCGGCCGCCACGGCGCGTCGGGCAGGTGCGTGTAGAGGATCGCCTGCGTCAACAGCGAAAAGCTGATCGACAGTCCCGCAGCCACGCCCGACCACCACAGCGAGGTAGCCGGCCGTCGCATCTCGATCTCACCCTCGCGCCGCACGATCTCGTACAGCACCGGCGTGCGCAGCCGTGAATGCGTCTCGATGTCCTCGACTTCCTGCTCGCTGACCTCCCCGAGGCGCACCGGGGTGACCGGGGCAGCGCGGCGGCCGGCGTCATCGCGCGCAGAGCCGCCCGAGCCGCGGGAGTGACGCGGGCCGCGGGAGCGGTGGGGAGGGCTCGGCATCGTCCCGCCGATATTGCAGCTTGCGTGCCACCTCACCGACAGGCTTCGCGCGTTACCGCGGTGTCATGCGGATCGCGCCGTCCAGCCGGATCGCGGCACCGTTGAGATAGGCATTGCGGCACAGCTCCAGCACCAGCCGGGCAAATTCGGCCGGCCGTCCCAGCCGGCTCGGGAACGGCACCGCCGCCGCCAGCGTGCTGCGCATCGGCGCGGAGAGCGCATTGATCATTGGCGTTTCGAATATCCCCGGCAGGATGGCATTGACGCGGATACCCTCGGCCGCCAGATCGCGGGCCACCGGCAGCGTCAGCCCGACCACGCCAGCCTTGGAAGCGGCGTAAGCGGCCTGACCGATCTGGCCCTCCACCGCCGCCACCGATGCGGTATTGATGATCACGCCGCGCTCGCCGTCGCCGTTGGGCGCGTTCAGCACCATGCCGGCCGCCGAGCGCGCCAGGCAGCGGAAGGTGCCGCCCAGATTGACCTGCAGCACCCGCTCGAACAGCGTCATCGGAAACGATTCGACCGCGCCGCTGTCAGGGTTGCGCCGCACGGTTTTGGCCGCAGCAATGATGCCGGCGCAGTTGACCAGGATGCGCTCCTGGCCGAACGCCGCACGCGCGGATGCCAGGCCTCGCTCCACGCTCGCGTCCGCGGTCACGTCGACCGGGGTGAACAGCCCGCCGATCTGCGTCGCGACCGTCTGGCCGCGCTGCGCGTCGGTATCGAACAGCGTGACCCGCACGCCGGTGCCGGCCAGCGCACGCGCCGTGGCTTCTCCCAGACCCGAAGCCCCTCCGGTGACGACTGCCGCTACCGAGCCGTCCAGGTGCATGCGGCACCGTTA
>DATAWM010000032.1:0-39938 GCA_036267195.1 Steroidobacteraceae bacterium | reverse complement strand
GCTCGGTCTGTTGATCATGGTGGGGGTGATCCAGCTGACCGTGCCCTCGGGCTGGGCCAACTTCCATCTGCCCTGGGCTGCGCTGGCGGTCAGCATCCTCGCGCTGGGCCCCGGCCCGCTATCGCTCGATCACCTGCTGCGGCGCTGGCTCGGCTGCCGCTGACCGCCAAACGGGCAGCGCACAGTGGGGGACGGTCGGCCGCGGGCCCTGAAGATTGCGATCTTCGCTCACGCGCTGCTTCGGGTCGCCAGCAGTGCCGGCGGCGTGGTGGTGGGAGTCTGGTTGGCCGCATTGAGCCGGCAGGGACTTCCGATCCACGCGAATCTGGTCGGGGCACTGGCGGCGAGCGCTTTCGGCGCCGAACTGGTGAGCTCCGTGCCGCTCGGTGTGGCAGCTGATGCGGTATCGGTGCGCTGGCTGATGAGCGCCGGGGCGCTGGTTGGCGCGCTGGCAATGCTGCTGTTCGGGCTCACCGGGCTGATTCCTGTCCTTTTCCTGAGCCGCTTGCTCGAAGGGGTGGCAATGGCGGCTGTCACACCCCCATTGCTGCGCTATCTCGCTCGTTCGACCGCGCGCGACGCAGTGCGCCGCGCGCGCATGATGAGCTGGTTCGAGCTTTCATTGCTGGCGGGACTGGCACTGGGGGGCCTTGTCGGTACCCAGCTGTGGGCCCGGCAGCAGCGGGGCGCATTCGATTCCCTCGCGTTGCTGTATGGACTGTCCGCCCTGCTGTTGCTCTTCAGTGCCCTGCACGCGGTCGGCCAAGGGCGTCAGGCGGCGTTGCGGGGCCTCAGACGCGCGCTCGGCGATCCCCTCGTACGCAAGCTTGCACCCGTCTGGCTGTGCGTGAATGCGATCATCGGGCTGTGGCTCGGGCCGACGCTGAGCTTCGTACTGACGGGGCGCCCGGTAAGTGATCAGTACCTGGATGGGATCTTTGCGACCGCCCCGACCGATGTCGGTTGGCTGCTGCTCGGCTACACCGTGGTCTTCGGTACCGGCGTTGCAGTCTGGGGCGGCTTGCTGCCGAAGACCGGGGTGCGGCGTGCCATGCGGGTATCGCTATGGGCAATGGTGGCGGTCTGCGCAGCCCTGGCGCTGCTGAACCACTCGACGTCGTGGCCGGCGTGGAGCCGCGGGGTGCTGGGCGCCGTGGCGGCGCTGCTCATCATGATCGAGAGCGGCTTCGGGCCGGCCGCGCTAATGTGGCTCGCCCAGTCGCTGGGCCTGGAGGCCGGCGTCGGCGCTGCGATGGGAATCTACTCCATGCTGCTGAGCCTCGGCGCGCTCGCCGGCTCGTTGCTCGCCGGGTGGGCGGCGACGTTGTGGCGCGTTGATGGGCTGCTGTTGGTCACTGTGCTGCTCGCGGCCTGTGCGCTGTTGTTCCTGTCTCGAATGTCTGCGTCCGAAGTGCCCCCGAATCAGCTACTGGGTCTGGAGAGCGATCATGGAAACCCCTGAGTATGATCTGGCGATCATCGGCGCCGGCGCGGCAGGGTTGATCGCGGCCGACTTCGCGTTGCAGCTCGGAGCCACTGTCGCGTTGCTCGAGCGCGAGCGCATCGGAGGAGATTGCACTTGGACCGGCTGCGTGCCGAGCAAGTCGTTGACCAAGGTCGCCAGCGTCGCACAGCAGGTCCGGTCGGCTGCCCGGTACGGCCTGGATACGACCGCACCGGTCACGGACTTGACGCGCGTGCGCGAGTATCTGCGCGCGACCATCCGGCACATCTATGAGCCGACCGCCCCCCAGGCTCTGCGCGAGAAGGGTCTGGCGGTTCATCTAGGCGCGACTCGATTTCTCGATTCGCACACGCTCGAGACGGGCGGACAGCGGCTGCGGGCGCGACGTGTGCTCATCTGCACCGGCGCGGTGCCCCGCCGGCCGGCGCTGCCGGGTCTGGAGGCGGTGCCGTACCACACGTATCAGGACATCTTCGAGAACGAGCATCTGCCCGAAGCCCTGATCGTAATCGGCGGCGGCCCGGTCGGCTGCGAGATTGCGCAGTGCTACCGCCGACTCGGCGCGCAGGTTACCCTGGTCGCCGAACGCCTGTTGCCGCGGGCCGAACCGGAGGCGGCGCAGCGGTTGGCGCAGGTGTTCGCGCAGGAAGGCATCGCACTGGTGCGCTCCCGCGCCACCGCCGTCCGCAGCGATGGCGCCCGAGCGCTCGTGCGCACCGCCGAAGGCGAAGTATCGAGCGATTTGCTGCTCGTCGCGGTCGGGCGCGTGCCGCGCCTCGATGGGCTTGCGCTCGAGGCCGCCGGCGTGCGACACGGGCCGCACGGCGTCGAGGTCGATGCGTGGCTGCGTACCAGCGTGCGGCACATCTACGCGGCCGGCGATGTGATCGGCGGGGCACAGTTCTCGCACCTGGCCGGATGGCAAGGCTTCCAGGCGGTGCGCAATGCGCTGTTGCCGGGGGCTGCGCGCGGCATCCCTGAGGCTGTGCCCGAAGTGACCTTCACGGTGCCGGAGGTTGCACACATCGGCCTGACCGAGCAGGCGGCCCGTGAGCGCTACGGCGCTCACGTGCGCGCCAGCAGCTTCGATCTCGGACGGGTCGATCGGGCAGTGAGCGAGGACGATGCACGCGGGCTCGTCAAGCTGATCGCGCGGCCGGACGGGCGGCTGCTCGGCGCCACGATCATGGGCGAGCGTGCCGGCGAGGCGCTTGCCGAGATGGCGCTCGCGCTGTCGGGCCGATTGGGTCTCAGGGATCTTGCCGCCGCCATCCATCCCTATCCAACCTACAACAGCGCGATCCAGCTGCTGGCCACACAGATGGCGCTGGAACAGCGCTTCTCGGGCCCCGGGGGATGGGTCCTGCGCGGGCTGTCGCGCATGTGGATGCGACTATGAGTCGCGCCGCTCGAGTCGATCGGCCAGTCGGCGCAGGCTATGCCCGATGGATTCGCGGCCGGTGCAAAATATTCCGGTCGCGCAAGCGCTGCTCCTGCCTCTAATCTAGGCGCACTGCGGGCCATCCAGCGGAGCACACCATGGATCGAGCGATCAACGTCAAAACCGATGCGGACTACGTCTTCTATGAGCTCACGCGCAGCATCTGTCCAAACTGCCGCCGCGTGATCGATGCGAAGATTGTGCTGCGCGACAACAAAGTCTACATGCGCAAGCGCTGCGCGGACTGCGGACCGTTCGAGGCGTTGGTCTACGGCGACGCCGATGCCTACGTGAGCCTCGCGCGCTACAACAAGCCCGGCACCATGCCGCTCGCATTCAATGCCGAAGTGGTCGAGGGGTGCCCGCACGACTGCGGCCTGTGCTCCGAGCATCAGCAGCACGCCTGCGTAGGCATCATCGAGGTCAACAGCACCTGCGACATGAACTGTCCGCTCTGCTTTGCCTCCGCGGCCCCGGGCTTCAACCTGACGCTCGCGGAGGTCGAGCAGATCCTCGATGATTTCGTGCGCACCGAGGGTAACCCCGAGGTCGTCCAGTTCTCCGGCGGCGAGCCGACGATCCACCCGCAGATCCACGAGTTCGTGCGTGCGGCCAAGGCACGCGGCATCCCGTTCGTGATGATCAACACCAACGGCAAGCGCATCGCCCGTGATGACCGCTTCCTCGATGAGCTCGCCGAAACCCGTCCATCGCTCTATTTTCAGTTCGACGGCTTCGAGGCCGAGACCTACCGTCGCATCCGCGGCGAACCTGACCTGCTCGAGGAGAAGCTGCGCGCGCTCGATCGGCTGGCGAGCCGCGGCCTGCATGTCACGCTGGTGCCTGCGATCGAGCGTGGTATCAACGAGCACGAGGTCGGGCGGATCATCGACTTTGCGATCCGGCATCCGGCGGTGCGGGGCATCAACTTTCAGCCCGCATTCCATGCCGGGCGCCACCTGGCGCACGATCCATTGCAGCGCGTCACGATCCCAGACGTGCTGCGCTGGATCGAGACCCAGACCGAGGGAATGTTCCGTCAGTCAGACTTCGTGCCGGTGCCCTGCTGCTTCCCGACCTGCAACGCCGTCACCTACGCGTTCATCGACGGCGAGCAAGTCACCCCACTGTCACGGCTCGTGAACGTGCACGACTACCTCGACTACATCACCAACCGCGCGATGCCCGACTTCAGTTCGCAGATCAAACAGGCGCTCGAGGGTCTGTGGTCCTCCTCCACCGTGGCCGGCTCATCCAAGTCTGCAGAGCAGGTGACCCTGTCCTGCCAGTCCTGCGGTCTGCCCGAATCGACCACCGTGGGTGAACTCGCCGATCGGATGATCATGATCATGCTGCAGGACTTCATGGATCCCTGGACGTTCAATCAGAAGAACCTGATGAAGTGCTGCAAGATGTTCCTGCTCCCCGGCGGGCGGCAGGTGCCGTTCTGCGCCTACAACAGCCTCGGCTATCGCGAGCAGGCGCGCGCGCAACTCCAGGCGATGGAGCCTGAACGACTGCGGGCCCGCAAGCACAGTCGGCCGTTTGTTCCTCGGGCGATCAAGTTCAACATGGCCGCTCGCCGCCCGATGGGCGATCAGGCTTCCGGGCCGGCAAGACGGTAGCAAGGGCATCAGCCTCGTGGACACTGGCACGGCAGACGGCAGCGCCAAGGAGCTCAAGCACTGCTGCGCGCGCCTTTACGAAAGCGATGTAGCCAAGGTGTTGCTGGGGGATTCCTTCCACCCCGGAGGCTTGAAATTGACCGAGCGGCTCGGCTCGTTATTGCACCTGACGGCAGGTAGTCGCGTGCTCGACGTGGCCAGCGGCACCGGCGTCAGCGCCATGTTCCTGGCTCGGCGCTTTGGTTGCCAGGTGATCGGAATCGACTTCAGTCGTCAGAACACCCTGCGGGCCAACGAGATCGCCGTTACCGAGGACCTCGCAGGGTTGGTGCAATTCCAACATTCGGATGCCGAGCGCATGGCATTTGCGGACGCCTCCTTCGACGCGGTGATCTGCGAGTGCGCCTTCTGTACGTTTCCGGACAAGGGCGCTGCTGCGCGTGAATTCGAGCGTGTGCTGCGGCCCGGCGGCAAGGTGGGAATAAGCGACCTCACCCGAGGTCGAGAACTCGCCGAACAGCTGCGCGGGCTGCTTGCCTGGCTCGCGTGTATTGCCGACGCTCGATGCGTAGACAGCTACCTCGAATTCCTCAAATGCGCGCATCTTCGTGTGGATAACGTCGAGTCACACGATGCAGCGCTCATTGAAATGACGCATCAGATACAGATGAGATTGCTTGGTGCACAGCTGCTGGTCGGACTCAAGAAACTGGACCTGCCCGCCGTCGATTTTGACAGCGCCAGAGAACTGCTGAGAAGCGCCCGTGACGCGATTCAAGACGGTCAGCTGGGTTACGCGATCATCACCGCTACGAAGCCTGGTCCAGACAGCAAGTCCCGTGGGCACGCACTGTAGCGAACCTGCCGATGGAAACCCTGCTGATCATCGCCGCCACATTTTTGGGTTTCAGCAACGGCGCCAATGACAACTTCAAGGGCTTCGCGACTGTATGGGGCTCGGACACCCTGACTTATCGGCAAGCCCTCACGCTTGCCACGATCGCAACCATTCTGGGCGGTCTCATGTCGCTCATTCTGTCGGAGTCGCTGATGCAGCAGTTCTCCGGCAAGGGCTTGGTTCCCCCCGACGTGGCCGGCAATCCCGCGTTTATCGTGAGCATTGCGCTGGCGGCAGCCTGCACGGTGTTGTTGGCCACGCGGATGGGCCTGCCGATCTCGACCACCCATGCGTTGATCGGCGCTCTGGTCGGCGCCGGACTGGCCACAGGCGAGGGCATCGTGCACTTTGGCCAGTTGACTCACGCCTTTGTGCTGCCATTGCTGGTCAGTCCCGTTGTTGCAGGGACTCTCGGGTTTGCGGTTTATCGCCTGCTGAGTTCGCGCACGAGGGCGAGCGACTGCGCCTGCCTCGTCGCAACATCGACAGATGCGACCGCATCCGGCGCGGCCGTCCTTCGGACGGCATCACCGCAACTCTTGGTCGGCAGTGACAGCCACTGCGACCGACTGGCCGAGCCGGTTGTGCGGCTGCGCCTCTCGCATATGCTTGATCGATTCCATGCGCTGTCGGCCGCATCGATCTGCTTTGCACGGGCGGTGAACGACACGCCCAAATTGGCTGCCTTGCTCGTTGCGGCACGATTGATCGGTGCCAGGGCATCGATCGTCGTCATCGCCGCGGTCATGGCGGCCGGTGGGCTGCTCTTTGCCCGACACGTCGCGCAAACGATGAGCCAGCGCATGGTCAGGATGGATCAGGTCCAGGGTTTGGTGGCGAACGTGATCACAGCGGCTCTGGTCATCTTTGCAAGCAAGCTCGGCATGCCGGTATCAACGACCCAAGTTTCGGTGGGCTCCATCGCGGGCACCGGCCTCGTTTCGGGCGCGGTGAATTGGACCACTCTGCGTGGCATCCTGTTGTCCTGGGTCGCGACACTTCCGATCGCCGCCCTGATCGCCTACCTGTTGGCTCACGTGCTCTGACGAGGTCTTCACCGGCCACGGAGAATTCCAGGGGTTCAGCCCGGGCAGTCATCCCAAAGATGACCTCAAGCCGTGGGCGCTCCAATTGCTGAAATCCGAGGGACTTCCCACGCAAGGGTTGCGCAGCAAGAGCTGGGATCGTCATCGGATCGCTGCGCAATAGTGTCGGCATCTCCTACAGTTGGGATACACGTCTGTGTGTGACCATACTGAAGATGATTCCTGCTTGGCTCGGCGACCTCGCGCTTGCTTACCTCGCTTTTGGCGGCGCCTGCGCTGCATTGGTCGGGCTTGATGTGATACGTCATCCGCAGCACATGTGGATTATGAATTTAGTTTGGCCCATTACTGCACTGTTCGGTACCACATGGGTCGTGTGGCAATATTTCCGCTACGGACGCCTGGCCACGCACCAGCAGGCTCGGGCTGCGATCCGGCGGAACGAACCGCCGCCCAACCAGCTCCTGACGCCTTTTCCCGCCATGGTCTCGAGCGGAGCGCTGCACTGTGGTAGCGGGTGCACGCTGGGCGATATCTGTGCGGAATGGCTGGTGTTCACATGCCCCGCTATTGCGGTAAGCTTCGGTTGGCGCACTTTATTCAGAGAGCGCATCTTCGCAGCATGGATCGTCGACTACCTGCTCGCGTACAGTTTCGGGATTGTGTTTCAGTACTTCACCATCGCGCCAATGCGCGGCCTATCTGTTGGAAGGGGCATCGTAGCTGCCGTCAAGGCCGACACGCTGTCCCTAACCGCCTGGCAGATCGGTATGTATGGATTTATGGCGATCGCCTACTTCGTCATTTTCCGCAAACCACTCGGCACAGCTCTGCGGACCGACAGCGTTGAATTCTGGTTCATGATGCAGATCGCCATGTTGTTCGGATTTCTCACCTCCTATCCGGTGAATTGGTGGCTGCTTAAGACTGGCATCAAGGAAAGGATGTAACCAAGATATTCTGACCGGTGGGTGTGAGACATGACAGCTCGAAGTCGAGCGAAGGAGACCGGTTCGATCCCAGTACCGCCCACCTGGCCTGTTGCGCGATGTGCTGACGCACTTTCGGGCCGTCGGCCCGGCCGGCCGCCGTCAGCCTCGCACGGCGGCAGCGAGCCGCGAGTGCGTCGCTTACCCGACGGGGAAATCCTGCGCTAGAGCCGCAGCCACACGTCGATGCCACCATGCTTGGAGCAGGCCCGGCTGCGATCCGTCGTCTTCGTGAAGAAGCCGTCATGACAGCGGGCTGCGGCGCTCGGGTGAGCCCTTCGGTAGTTCGCCGCGGTATCGTTGTCCCCTCGTTCGGCGACGTGCTGCTTCGGATGTGCGTTGTCATTGGAACGCGGAGTGGCGCGGGAAGGCGCCTGCTCTGCAGGCTGCGCGCGGTGGTCCGGGGCGGCGCTCTGCTGACGCTGCTCATCGGGTTGATTCTGGGCATGCAGGCCTGCTGTGCCCAGGGCAGCCAACCCGAGCGCGATGCCCAGGGCCAAAGATTTCCAATAGAGTCGAAGCATGTGCATGTTCCTTCGGACGGGGCGTGAAAGAGGCCGTATGACCTCAATGCTAGCAGAGGGAAGGCATCCACGGACTGTAGGTGCGGGTCTCATCCGGCTCCGGTCCGCCGCGCCAAGCGGTGTCAGCGGTCCCTGCGGGAGAGAGCGTGAAGGCCGGCCTGCTCGGACATCGTCTGGGGAGGCGAGACGCAAAGCTCGATATCGACGATGTAGTAGAAATCCGCCTCATCCAAGTCGGACCCGAATCCGCAGACCCACCGGAGCCCCAGCCCGTGCCCGCCCCAGCACGGGGCTGTGTTCAATCCATTCGAGGGCTGGCCTCTCGACGACGACCGCGGCCGCACACGCACCTTTGCGCTCACTGCTGATGTTACGACTCAGCGCATGACCACTCTGGCCAGCCGCTCGCGCAACGCGTCGTTGACGAGATGGCCGTAGTGCCGATCGATCATCGCCAGCGATGTGCCGACCAGGCGGGCGACTTCCAGAGTCGTCATGCCGTCGCTGAGCGCCTGGGTGATGAAGCTGTGCCGCAGCGTGTACAGGCACACCCCCCGCGGCAGCCCGGCGTTGGCGGCCGCCGCGCGCACGAGCTGGTCCCAATCCGAGTGCGCCCACGGCTTGCCATCGTCGCGCACCAGCAGCCGCTCGGCCGACGGAGCCGAGCGCATTCGTCGCGCGAACAGCGCCACGGCGGCAGCGGACAGCGGCACGGTGCGTGTGCCGGTCTTGCCGGTCAGGCGCATCGTCTGCATGTGCACGTTGAACTGCGCCGCTGTTGCGTTGACCAGTTCGCCGGCCCGGGCGCCGGTCAGCATGGTCGCCTCCATCAGGTCGCGCACGGCACCTCCGGCGGCCTTAAGCAGCGCCCGGCGCTGGGCCAGATCCAGGAACAGCTCACGGCGCTGACCGGCGTGCCGGTACGGTTTGACGTCCTGCCATTCCCGCGCCGTCTCGGCCGCGATCAGCCGGCTGCGCACGGCCAGGTTGAGCGCCGCCCGCAGTGCGGTCAGCGTGCGGTTGCGGCTGGAGTGACTGAGCTTCAGCCCGTCACGCCACCCCTTGATCGCCGGCGTGCGCAGCTCGCGCACCCGCGTCGCACCGAAGGAGGTGCCGTAGACGGTGCGCTCGAAGCGCTTGTGCGCGTCGTGCGCGCAGGCCTCGCCCCGCTCGGCACGCCGGTCCGCGACGTACAGTGCGCACGCGCCCGCCACGGTCAGGGCGTGTTCGCCGAGTTCGTCGCTGGACGGGTGGGTCTGGATCGACATCGGTACGGACGGCCGCCGCCGCAGGCACTGGCTGCAGACTCCATGCGCAGGCGATGGGGCACAAGCGCCCAATATGGCGCCTTCATGCAGTTACGTCGGCGCAGACCGGGGCCGCGACACGGTGACGCCTTGAGCACCGCAGCCGCCGCTGTTTCAATGGGCGGGCCAGCCTCATCCGGGATCCACTCCATGCCGCGCCCATCCGCCTCCGCCCCTGCCTCCGCCCCTGCCGATCACTTCAGCCCCGAGCGATCGCGGCTGCGCGAGCTGAGCGCGGCGCTCACGTCGCTGCGCAAGGCGTCGCCGCTGCTGCACCGGCTGGCCGGCGGCGCACACCACGGGGCGATCTCGGCCTGCGCGGCGCTGGCCGCCTACCTGCCCACGCAGGCGCTCGGGCTCAAGGAAGGCTTCTGGAGCGCGATCACGGCCATCTCGGTGGTGCAGACCGAGTTTCAGGCCACCGAGACCACGGCACGCGATCAGTTCATCGGCGCGGCGATCGGTGGGGTCATTGGCGTGTGTGCGTCGCTCGCGCTGGGACAGAGCCTGCCGGTATATGCCGCGGCAGTGGTGGTCTCGATGCTCGCTTGCTGGGCGCTGAACGTCGCCAGCTCCAGCCGCCTGGCGGCTGTCACGGCGACGATCATCCTGCTGGTGCCACACACCGGATCCCCGGAGCGGATGTTCGGCTCGCGCCTCATTGAGGTCGGCTGGGGCGTGTGCGTCGCGGTGGTGGCGGTGTGGGTGGCCGCGCGCCTGCCGGCGCGGCACCTCGGCCATCCCGGCAGCGATGCCGGGTCGAAGCGCTAGTCGCCGCGCTTCGTTTCCTGCGCCTGCGACTGCTGCGACGGTGCCGGCCCCTCGGCCGCAGCCGGGCGGGCTCCGACGGCGGCGTAGGTGCCCGGGAGAGAGGCGCCTCCTACGCGACGACAGCCGATTGTGCATCAGCGTCACCGCTTGCCTGCTTGTCGGCGCCGTACGCGCACCTGAACATACCGCACCGCCACCCGCACCCTGCATGCGCCGCCCTCACCCACAGCCCGCCGCCGTACCTGCGCGCCTGCGCGCCTGGCCGCACCCGTTCGCGCCGGCGCCGATGGCCGCGGCACTGGCAGCCTCGATGGCGCTGGCCGGGCTGGCGTTGGCCGCGCTGCTGCTGGGCGGTTGTGCGCGCGCACCGCAGCTGGGCTGGAGACCCGTGGCGGCGGCGCACTACCTGGATCAGCGGGCGCAGGAGTGGCTCGACTGGTCCAAGGCGTCACGCTCGCACGGCACGGTCTGCGTCTCCTGCCATACGGCGCTGCCGTACGCGCTGGCGCGCGACGCGCTCGGCAGGCTCACCGGCCAGACCGCGCTGCCGGCGCCGCAGCGGCAATTGCTCGAGAGTGTGCGCACACGGGTGAGGCTGTGGGGACGGCTGCCGCCCTACTACGGCGGCTCCTCGACGGCCGCGTCGTTCGGCACCGAGGCGGTGCTCAATGCGCTCGTCCTGGCCACGCAGGACGCTCACACCGGCCATGCGAGCGCATCGGCTCAGGCGGCGCTCGCCAACATGTGGGCCGCCCAGCGCAGCGCCGGCCCCCAGGCCGGCAGCTGGGACTGGCTGCAATTCGGCAAGGAGCCGTGGGAGGCGGTCGACTCGGTGTACTACGGTGCGACCCTGGCGGCGCTGGCGGTCGGCAGCACGCCACCGGCCTATCAGCGCAGACCCGACGTGCAGGCGGGACTGGTACGGCTGCGCGACTACCTGGCGCGTGCCTATCCATCCCAGCCGTTGCTCAACCGCATCGATCTGCTGTGGGCGGGGGACCATTTGCCCGGGCTGATCACCTCGCCCGTGCGAGAGACCATCCTCGGTGAGATCTGGAGCCGTCAGCGCGCCGATGGCGGCTGGAGCATCGCCTCGCTGATGCCCGGCTGGAGGCGCCGCGACGGCAGCGCCCAGCCGCTCGACAGTGACGGCTATGCGACCGGCTTCGTCAGCCTGGTGCTGCAGCAGAGCGGGATCGCACCGATCGATGCGCGGCTGCAGCGTGGCCTGCGCTGGCTCGAGCACCACCAGAGCTTCTGGAACGGACGCTGGACCAGCGCGTCGCTGAACCGCGCGCACGGGCTGCGCGAGGGCACGATCCGCCACTTCATGGACGATGCGGCCACCGCCTTCGCGGTGATGGCGCTGGCCCGGGCGCAGGCGCCGCCGGTCTCTCCGCGGGCCCCAGACCCGCCGCCGGCACCCGCCTCACCGTACGCCGGCGGCCGCGCACGCGCCCCGGCAGTGATCGCGCTCGGCCCGCGCCGCCTCGCCGGCCGTTAGCGGGCCGCCACATTCACCGGCCTAGCCGGCGCCGGCCTCGCCGTGCAGCGTCACGAGCAGCTCGCGGCGCATCGCGCCGTGCCGGTGTTCCCACAGGAATACCCCCTGCCAGGTGCCCAGCGCCAGGTGTCCCTCGCGGATCGGCACGCTCAGCTCGTAGCCGAGCACGAGGTTGCGCACGTGCGCCGGCATGTCGTCCGGGCCTTCGGTGTCGTGCTGGAACAGCGCATCGCCGTCGGGAGCCAGGCGCTGCGCGAAGCGCTCCAGGTCGCGCCGTACTTCCGGATCGGCGTTTTCGGTCACGCACAGCCCGGCGCTGGTATGCCGCAGGAACACGTGACACAGCCCGGTGCGGATGCCGGACTCGCGCACCCGGCCTTCCAGCTCGCCGGTCAGCTCATGAAAGCCGCGCCCGTGGGTCGCAATCTGCAGCTGTGCTTGCCGCCACATGGGAGAGGTCCGACGATAGCGCCATCTTCCACGGATAGTAGCGCACATGCCCAAGCACACACTGCTGATCGTGATGGTCGCGGCCGGTCTGATCGCCGGCTGCGCCAGCTCGCCGGGAACCCGCAGCCACGCGCGCCGCACCGCCGCCAGTGGCGCCGCGCCCAACCCCACCGGGGCCGCGAGCGCACAGCTCGCCGCCGCGACCAATCAGGTCGCGGCCGCCGAGACCGCCCTTGCCAAGTCCATGGCCGACCGCAACTTCGAGACCTTCCTGGCGTTGCTGTCGCCCGATGCGATCTTCTTCAACGGCAACTCGGTCGAGCACGGCCGCGCCCAGATCGCGCAGCTCTGGGCGCCGTACTTCGCCGGCCCGCGCGCTCCATTCTCGTGGACGCCCGACCACGTCGAGGTGCTGCCCGACGGCAAGCTCGCGCTGAGCACCGGGCCGCTGATGCAGGACGGCCGCATCGTCGGGCGCTTCAACTCGGTATGGCGGCTCGAGGCGCCCAACGTCTGGCACATCGTGTTCGACAAGGGCGAGGCGGTCTGCAGCGCACCGACGCCGGCCGGCGAGCCGGGCGGCACCGGGGTGACGCTGCCGCCGCAGTGACGGCGCGGCGTCACGGCGCCAGCGGCCAGTAGACCTCCGTCCTCCAATCGGCCGGGTCCGGATGCTGCGCCGGGTCGGTGACGTACGACTCCCACGGGGCCCCGGCCACGCGATAGCTGTTGGCATCGATCCACCGCTCGATGGCCGCGAACGTCTCGGGCAGCTGCTCGTACGGTCCGGCGTGCACGCCGAGTGCGGCTGGGCCGGCCGGGAGCCCTCCCGCCTGCATTTCCCCCTCGCCGTCCGCGGGTGTGGCCAGCGGCATCATCGCCTCCACGGTCCACAGCCCGGGCCCGGTGGACGCATAGCGGGCCAGCGGCCAGCCCGCGATGGCCAGTCCCGCCTTGTGGCCGTGCGCAAACAGCTTGCCAAAGCATTCGCCCAGCATCGCCTGCAGATCGGCGCGTGCGATCCGGCGCCGGATCAGCAGCACCGGCTGTGGGGCGCGCTGCACGCGCGTGATCGATATCGTGGGCATCGTGGCTTTCCTACCTGAGTGTTGGGACATCGAGTGTTGAATCGGCAGATGGAACAGGCGGATGCAGGGACCGACGGCCGCCGTGAGCGCTGCATGCTGCGCGCGCTCGGCATCGGCCGCACCGGCCAGGGCCTGCCGCGCGCTCCAGGCGCAGGCGCTGGACCAGCCCTTTCGGGGTCTCCCCGAGCGTGCTGCGAAAGGCGCGGTGGAAGTGAAAGGGAAGTCGCGGCCGGGTTTCTTGACGTTTGTTGCGCAGGCGGCTCACTTGCGTCAGCCGGAGTGCCGCCGCATGGCCCTCGGGGACGTCGTGTGATATCATTCGTGCATACACTATGCATCCATGGGTGATGGCATGGCGACGATGAGTATTCGTGGTTTGGATGAGAAGACCTTGGGCAGCCTGAAACGGCGCGCCGAGCGCGAAGGCAGCAGCGTGAACAGTCTGGTCGTACGGCTCTTGCAGCGAGACAGCGGCATGCCCACAAAACCTGCTGCATTGCAGGAATTTGACGACTTGGATGCACTCGCTGGCACGTGGACGGGTCGACAGGCGCGCGCCTTCGAGCGCGACACGGCGGCGTTTTCTGAGGTTGATCCTGCGCTCTGGAAGTAATTCGCCATTCGCATTCTGGCCATCGATACCAACGCGTACACCGCGTTTAAACGCGGCGATACGTCTGTCGTGGCGGTCCTGCGCCACGCCCCCGAGATGCTGGTCAGCGTCATCGTGCTCGGCGAATTGCTCGCCGGCTTTGCGGCAGGCTCCCGGCAGAGAGAAAATCGCGACGATTTGACCCGCTTCCTGCATTCGCCGCGGGTCAGGGTCGTCCCGATCGGCCCGGGAACAGCTGACTTCTATGCCTTGGTATATGCAGCCTTGCGGCAACAAGGACAGCCTATTCCGACCAACGATCTGTGGATAGCGGCCAGCTGTTTGGAACACGGCGCTGCGTTGCTGACCCTCGACTCACACTTCCAGCACGTCGGCGGTCTGCGTGTCGGTATGCGTCTCGAGGATTTTCTGCCGTAGCTGCCCCCCGCATTGCGTTGTGGCCCGAATGCCCTCAGCCCGCACGCTGCAGCCGCCGCCGCAGCGCCGCGGACAGCTCCTGCAGCTCCTCGATGCGCAGCGCCAGGCCGCAGCCCACGAAGCCGAGCAGGCCGGCCACGATGGTCGCGCACAGCAGCCCGAGCTTCGGCAGGAACGGCTGCGTGGCCCACTGCGCCAGCAGCCAGTGCCGCGCCGCCCAGCAGATCAGCGCCAGCACCACGCAGGCCGCGGCAACCTTGGCGAGCATCTGCACCATGCGCCGCGTCTCCAGCCGCGCGAGCTGCTGCCGCATCAGCCAGTACAGCACCAGGAAGTTGCAGCTGGCCACGCAGCCGGTCGAGAACGCCAGGCCCTGGGTGCCCCAGCCGAGCCGGAAGGTGAAGATCCAGTTGAATAGCAGGTTCAGCGCCACGGCGATGAAGCTCACCACCATCGGGGTCTTGCGCCGGTCGAGCGCGTAGAAGGCATTGACCAGCACCTTGAGCGCGGCGTAGCCGCACAGGCCGACCGCGTAGAACTGCAGCGCCCCGGCGGCCTGGTCCGCCTCATAGGCATTCAGGCGGCCATGCTGGTAGAGCACCGAGATGATCGGCCCGGCCAGCACCATCAGCCCGACCGTGGCCGGCAGCGTCAGCAGGAACGCCAGGCGCATGCCGCGCGAGAGCTCGGCGCGGAACGCCGGCAGATTGCCGGCGGCCACCAGCCGCGACAGCAGCGGCAGCGTCACGGTGCCCAGCGCCACCCCGAACAGACCCAGCGGCAGCTGCATCACCCGGAATGCGATCGACAGCCAGAACACCGGGCCGTTGCCGAGGGTGGAGGCGAAGATCGAGTTGATGAACACGTTGAGCTGCGTGGTGCTGGCGGCGATCACCGACGGCCCCATCAGCGCGAGGATCGCGCTGACGCCCGGATCGCGCCAGCGGAAGTCGGGACGGAAGCGGTAGCCCAGCCCGCCGAGGGCGGGCAGCTGCACGCCCAGTTGCAGCGCCCCGCCGATCAGCGTGCCGATGGCGAACCCGAGCAGCGCGCGCGGACCGAAGTGCGGATCGAGCCAGTAGCCCAGCAGCACGCCGCCGACGATCGAGCCGATGTTGAAGAAGCTCGAGGCGATCGCCGGGATGCCGAACACGTTGCGGGCGTTGAGCATGCCCATCACCAGCGCCGCCATCGACACCAGCAGGATGAACGGGAACATCACCCGCGTCAGCGAGACCGTCAGGGCTGCCTTGGCCGGGGCGAAGCCGGGGGCGAGCCCCGCCACGATCTGCGGGGAGAACACGATGCCCGCGACGCAGATCAGGCTCAGCGCCACCGCCGTCATGGTCGCGACCTTGTTGGCCAGTCGCCAGGCGGCCTCATTGCCGCCGCGCGCGATGGTCTTGCTGAAGGTGGTCACGAACGCGGTGGACAGCGCCCCTTCGGCGAACAGGTCGCGCAGCAGATTGGGGATGCGGAACGCAATCGTGAACGCATCCATCACCCCGCCGCCGCCGAACAGCGCCGCGGACACCTGGTCGCGCGCCAGTCCCAGCACGCGGCTGCACATCACCGCCAGCGCGATGACGCCGGCGGCGCGGGTGTTGAGCCGCTCGGCGCGCGCCTCGCGGCTCGCGACGTCGCCGGCCATCGCAGCGCTGCCAGTCGTTGCGGTGCCGTCGGCCGGCATCACCGCGTCGGTCGCGGCGCCGCCGGCCGGCGCCTCAGGGGGCGAGCGCACGGACATCGGACGCAACCGGGGCCATCGGCTTACCTCAGCCCGCCAGCCGCACGCGGATCAGCGCACTGATCAGCAGCAGCGACAGCGCGCTGGCGCGCAGGCCCATGATCGCGACACGGCCCAGCGCGCCGCCGGAGGCGAGCGGGGAGTGCCCGAGCGACAGCGGCACCAGCATCGCCCACAGCGTGGCCGCCAGCGGCAGCGCCACGTAGGCGGCCAACCACAGGATGCGCTCGATCCGTGCCAGCCGCCGCGCCGGCGGCGGCTGCGGCGAGGGCGCATGCCGCAGCCACAGCGCCAGCGCGGCCGCGACCACCACCAGCCCGACCACGCTGCTGCCGTACTGCAGCCAGCGGTACAGCTGCAGGGAGTGTCCGGCCATGTCGGGCCCGTAGTCGGTGAGCCCGGGGAACAGGCGCACCCCGCGCGCGTTCTCGTGCGTGAAGCCGTCCCACACCAGATGGGTCAGCGCGCCGAGCAGCAGCGCCAGCGCGGCCAGCGGCCACACCCGGGGCTTGCCCCAGACCATCGGATGCTCGCGGCGCAGCCGCGCATAGGCGCCGTCGGGCGCGACCTCGAGCACCGCCGGCTTGATCAGCCACTGCGTCAGGCAGTAGGCCAGCAGGCCCACCGGCAGGCAGAAGCTGAACAGCGCCACGAAGCTGTGCGTCTGCCAGCGCGCGAAGCTGCCGGGCAGCAGGAAGCCGAAGTCGGGCACCATGCTGCCGATGATCGCGGCCGAGAACACGTGTGCGCGCGCGAGCGGCCGGTAGGCCGGCACCACCGCCGCGACATGCGAGACGGTGAACGGCAACCCTCAGCCGTCCCATTCGCGCGCGACCGCGGCGCGCTGCGCGCGCGGCGGCCGCATCCCCTGCGGTGGCTGCGCGCCGACCGAGCCGACGTAGACGAAACCCAGGCAGCGCTCATCCGGGCCGAAGCCGAGCTGCTCGGCCACCTGCCGATCGTAGGCATTGGCGCCGGTGAGCCAGATCGCCCCGTAGCCCTGGGCGTGAAAGGCATTGAGCAGGTTCATCACGCCGGCGCCGCAGGAGAGCAGCTGCTCGCTCTCGGGGATCTTGTGCTCGCGCAGGATGTGCGCGCCCACGGCGATCACCAGCGGCGCGGTGCGCGGCTGCCGGCCGGCCTTGTCGAGCTTGGCCGGCGGGATGCCCGGGTCGCGCTCGAGCATGCGCCGCACGAACAGCTGCGAGAGCCGCTCGCGCGCCGCACCGCGGATCAGCACGAAGCGCAACGGATGCAGCGCGCCGTGATCCGGGGCGCACACCGCCGCCGCGAGCGCGGCCTCGATCGAGCGCTCGTCCGGGCCGGGCTCGTGCAGCTGCAGCGCCGGCACCGAGTGCCGCGACAGCAGCGCCGCGAGCGCCTGCGCCGCCGCATCGCGAGCTGCCTCGGACGGCCTGCCCGCCGCCGCCTCGGGCGGCCTTGCGGCTTGTTCTGGCGTCATTGCAATTCCCCTCAGCTGCCTTCCAGCAACCGCAGCACCTCGGCGGTCTTGTCCTGCATCAGCGCGGCGCTGCCGCGCGACTCGACGTTCAGCCGCAGCAGCGGCTCGGTATTGGAGCCGCGCAGGTTGAAGCGCCACTGGTCGAACTCCATCGACAGCCCGTCGGTGAAATCGATTCTGCGCGCGCGCGCCTGGTAATTGTGCTGCACGCGCGAGAGCAGCGCGCGCGTATCGCCCATGCCCGCGCCGAGCTCGCGGTTGATCTCCCCGCTGGCCGGAAACAGCCGCTGGCGCTCCCCAACCAGTTCCGAGAGGCTCTTGCCCGACTCGCTGACGATCGAGAGCACCAGCAGCCACGGAATCATGCCGCTGTCGCAGTAGGCGAAGTCGCGGAAGTAATGGTGCGCGCTCATCTCCCCGCCGTAGACCGCGTCGACCTCGCGCATCTTCTGCTTGATGAAGGCATGGCCGGACTTGCACAGCACCGGCAGCCCGCCGTGCTGCTGCACGATGTCGATCGTGTTCCAGGTCAGGCGCGGATCGTGCACGATGCGCGCGCCGCGGTAGCGGCGCAGGAACGAGGCCGCCAGCAGCCCCACCAGGTAGTAGCCCTCGATGAAGCCGCCCTGCTCGTCGAAGAAGAAGCAGCGATCGAAATCCCCGTCCCAGGCGAGCCCGACGTCGGCGCCGCTGGCGCGGATCGCCTCGATCGTGCCGGTGCGGTTCTCCGGCAGCATCGGGTTGGGCACCCCGTTGGGGAAGCTGCCGTCGGGCTGGTGGTTGAGCTTCACGAACTGGAAGGGCAGATGCGGCTCGAGCTGGTCGAGGACCAGGCCGGCGCCGCCGTTGCCGGCATTGACCACGACCTTCAGCGGCTTGAGCGCCGCGTCGCGCACATAGCCGAGCAGATGCTCAAGGTATGGGCCCTCGATCGCCAGCGGCGCGACCTGCCCGGCGCGCTGCGAGCTGCCCGGCAGCCGCCCCTCATCGATCAGCGCGCGCATCTGCACCAGGCCCGTATCGGCACTGATCGGGCGGCTGCCTTCGCGCACGAATTTCATGCCGTTGTAGTCGGGCGGATTGTGACTGGCGGTCACCATGATGCCGCCGTCGAGCTCCTCGGCGAAGGTCGCGAAGTACACCCCCTCGGTGCCGCATACGCCGATGTCGGCCACGTCCACACCGCAGTCGGTCAGGCCGGCGATCAGCGCGCGCTGCAGCGGCAGGCTGGAGTGGCGGATGTCGCGCCCGACCGCGACCCGCTTGGGCTTGACGAATCCGGCGTAGGCCTGGCCGATCTGGTGGGCCAGCGTCTCGTCGAGCTCGTCGGGCACCCGGCCGCGCACGTCGTACGCCTTGAAGCAACTCGTATTGGGCATCAAAACCTCGTGAACTGATTATGAACGCGCGATGGCACGCAGGAGCGCGCCACCGAACCCCTCGGTGTCACGCGGAGTCGGTACCGGGTTAGGTGCATGGCCCTCTCCGGCGCGCCATCGCGTGATTGCAATCGATCACCAGGGGTTGCTGCCTCGCTAGGTGGTGCTGCCCTGTCGGCCATAGCGGTCTTCGAGGCGCACGATGTCATCCTCGCCCAGGTAGCTGCCCGATTGCACCTCGATGATGTGCAGCGCGATGCGCCCCGGATTCTCGATGCGATGTCGGACACCGATCGGTATGTAGGTCGACTGGTTCTCTTCCAGCAGGAAGCTCTCCTCACCGCGGGTGATGCGCGCCGTGCCCGACACCACCACCCAGTGCTCGGCGCGGTGATGGTGCAGCTGCAGCGACAGCACCCCGCCGGGCCGCACCGTCAGCCGCTTGACCTGGAAGCGCTCGCCATTGTCGATGCTGTCGTAGCTGCCCCAGGGGCGGAACACCTCGCGGTGCAGCGAGTGCTCGTAGCGCCGCTCGGCCTTCAGCCGCGCCACCAGCTTCTTCACGTCCTGCACGCGCTCCTTGGGCACCACCAGCACCGCATCCTTGGTCTCCACCACCACATGATCGGTCAGCCCCACGGTGGCCACCAGGCGGCTCTCGGAATAGATGTAGCTGCCGTGCGTGTCCTCGACCATCACATCGCCGCACAGCGTGTTGCCCTGCGCGTCGCGCTCGCAGGCCTCGTGCAGCGAGGCCCACGAGCCCACGTCGCTCCAGCCCGCATCCAGCGGCACCACCACCGCGTCGGTGGTCTTCTCCATCACCGCATAATCGATCGACTCGCTGCGGCAGCTCTCGAACACCTTGGTATCGATGCGGGTGAAGTCCAGGTCACGCGTGGCGCCGGCGAAGCTGGTACGGCACACCGAGGCGATGTCCGGGGCGTACTTCTCCAGCTCCTCGAGATAGCGGCGCGCGCGGAACAGGAACATGCCGCTGTTCCAGTAGTACTCGCCCGAGCCGACGAACTGCGCGGCGCGCTCGGGTGCGGGCTTCTCGACGAACTCGGCGATGCGATAGGCGCCGGCGGCGAGCGCGCCGCGCCGGATGTAGCCGTAGCCGCTCTCGGCGGCGTGCGGCACCACCCCGAAGGTGACCAGCGCGCCGTCGCGCGCCACCGTGCAGGCCAGTTCCACTGCGCGGTGAAACGCCGCCACGTCGGCGATCACGTGATCGGCCGGCAGCACCAGCAGCAGCGAGTCGCCCTCGTCGGCCGCCAGCGCCGCATGCGCCGCCAGCGCGATCGCCGGCGCGGTGTTGCGTCCCATCGGCTCGAGCACGATCGCACGCGCGCTGCACTCGATCGTGCGCAGCTGCTCGGCCACCAGGAAGCGGTGCGCCTCGTTGCACACCACGGTCGGCGCACTCGCCTGCAGCCCCTGCAACCGCTGCACTGTCTGTTGCAGCAGCGTGTGGGAACCCACCAGCGGCAGCAGCTGCTTGGGATAGAGCTCGCGCGACAGCGGCCACAGCCGCGTACCGGCCCCGCCCGAGAGGATCACCGGAACTAGCATGGTGCGGTGGCGGACAGATCCGCTGCCGGGGCGGACAAATCCGCGGCGGGCGTGCCCGGCGCGAGCGCGCGGGCCGGCGGCGGCGCCTCCCCGCGGCCGATGGCGAAGTAGCGGAAGCCCAGCCGCTGCATCAGCCCCGGGTCATACAGGTTGCGCCCGTCGAATATCAGCGGCGCTCGCAGCAGCTCGCGCAGCCGCTGGTAATCGGGGCTGCGAAATTCCTTCCACTCGGTGGCGATCAGCAGCGCATCGGCGCCCTGCGCCGCCTCGTACGCGTCCTTGCACAGCACCAGCCGCCCGGCGTGCGCGCTGCCTTCATACAGGCGGCGCGCCTCGTGGCTGGCGACCGGGTCGTAGGCACGCACGCTCGCCCCGAGCGCGAGCAGCGCGTCGATGATCGAGCGGCTGGGCGCCTCGCGCATGTCATCGGTATTGGGCTTGAACGCCAGCCCCCACAGCGCAAAGGTGCGGCCGGCCAGCTCCCCGCCGAAGCAGGCGCGCAGCTTGTGCACCAGCGCCTCCTTCTGGCGAGCGTTGACCGCCTCGACCGCGGCCAGCAGCGGTGCGTCCACCCCTTGCAGGCGCGCCGCGCGGATCAGCGCCTTGACGTCCTTGGGAAAGCACGAGCCGCCGTAGCCGATGCCCGGATAGATGAAGCTGTAGCCGATGCGCGGATCCGAGCCGATCCCCAGGCGCACCTTCTCGATGTCGGCGCCGAGCTGCTCGGCCATCGCGGCCAGCTCGTTCATGAAGCTGATCTTGGTGGCGAGCATCGCGTTGGCGGCGTACTTGGTCAGCTCGGCCGAGCGGATGTCCATCACCACCAGCCGGTCGTGGTTGCGTGTGAACGGCTCGTACAGCGCCCGCAGCAGCTCGGTGGTGCGCGGATTGTCGGTGCCGATCACGACGCGGTCGGGCCGCATGAAATCCTCGATCGCCGCCCCCTCCTTCAGGAATTCGGGGTTGGAGACCACGTCGAACTCGAGCGCCGCGCCGCGCGCGGCGATGCCCGACTGCACCTGCGCGCGCACCAGCTCGGCGGTACCGACCGGCACGGTGGATTTGGTGACCACGACCGCGTAGTGCGAGAGCTGCTCGCCGATCGTGCGCGCCACCGCCAGCACGTGCCGCAGGTCGGCCGAGCCGTCCTCCTCGGGCGGGGTGCCCACCGCGATCAGCTGGAACAGGCCGTGGGCCACCGCCTCGGCCGCATCGGTGGTGAACGTCAGCCGTCCGGCCGCGCGATTACGCCCGATCAGCTGCTCCAGGCCCGGCTCGTAGATCGGCACCTCGCCGGCATTGAGCGCGGCGATGCGCCCGGCGTCGATGTCGACGCAGGTGACGTGATTGCCGGCATCGGCCAGGCATGCCGCGGACACCAATCCGACATAACCGGAGCCGAAGATCGTTACCTTCATCGGTCAATAAACGCCTGGTAATAACACGTTGAAATGACAGCGGATGTCGCCGCGCCGCGGCCCGGGCAGCCTAACGGAAGCGGCCCGACAAGGCAAAACCTCTCCGCCGCCGCGGCGGCGCGCGTTGCAACCGTCCCATAACCAGAATGTCACCCGCTTGGAACTGACCCGGTGACCGCTTCTTCCTACGATGGGGTGCGGGAGAGTGCATGTCGATCAACTTCGAGCAGGTGACCAAGCGCTATCACGGGGCGCCGGTCCTCAATGACGTATCGCTGCGGATCGAGCCGGGCGAGTTCTTCGTGCTGCTGGGCCCCAGCGGCAGCGGCAAGAGCACGCTGTTGCGCATCGCCGCCGGCCTCACCGACGTCGATCATGGACGCATCTCCTTCCATGGCCGTGACGTCACCCACGTGCGCGCGCGCGACCGCGGGGTCGGGCTGGTGTTCCAGCACTACGCGCTGTTCCGTCACATGACCGTCGGGGAGAACGTCGAGTTCGCGCTGCGTGTGCGCGGCATCAAGCGGCGCGAGCGGGCGCGCCGGCGCGACGAGCTGCTGCAGCTGGTGGCGCTGGAGGGCTACGAGACGCGCCTGCCGGGCCAGCTCTCCGGCGGCCAGCAGCAGCGCGTCGCGGTGGCACGCGCGCTGGCGCACGAGCCGCAGGTGCTGCTGCTGGATGAGCCGTTCGGCGCGCTGGACGCCAAGATCCGCGTGGAGCTGCGCGAGACCATCCGCCAGGTACAGCGCCGCATCGGCATGACCACGATCCTGGTGACGCACGATCAGGAGGAGGCGTTCGCGCTCGCCGATCGCATCGGCATCATGCACAACGGCCGGCTGCTGGAGACCGGGCGCGCCGAGACGCTCTACCACCGTCCGACGACGCGCTTCGTCGCGACCTTCCTCGGCGCCGCCAACCTGTTCCTCGGCGAGCGCGGCCCCGGGGGACTCAAGCTCGGCAAACGCTTCCTGGCCAGCGCCAGCAGCGCCCGCTCCGCCATCACCAGCCACGAGGTGGTCACGGTGGTGCGCCCCGAGGACATCGAGATCGCCGAGGACGAGGAGCAGCTGCGCAGCGGACCGCTGGGCACCGGACACGTGCTGTCGGTGGACTTCGGCGGGGTGCTCGAGCGGCTGCGTGTGCAGATCGAGCGCCAGTGGGAGGTCATCTCGGCGATCGGCCGCGAGCCGGCGCCGAGCGCGGCCGGCACGGCCGCGCCCGCGCACTCCGAGGTGGTGGAGATCACGCGCACCAGCTCCGAGCAGGGGGCGCTTGCGCTCTCGCCCGGCAAGCGCGTGGCGCTGGGCATCCGCCGCTTCCACCTGCTGCCCACGCCGATCGCCAGCTTCCGGCTGCTGAGCACCGGGGCCGCCACCGCGGCCGCGCTGCGCCGCTCGCCGCTGCTGCGGGCGCTGGTGCAGAGCATGCAGGCACCGGTGCTCGAGGCGCAGGACGGCGCCGAGGCACCCGCCGCCGCGGCGCGCGATGCGGCCGCGGCGCGCACCGGCGAGGCCGCGGTCCCGGTGCCGCTGCGCGATGCCGCGCAGGCCGGCGTCGGGGTGATCGCCGGCGGGGCCGGCTCGATCGCCGAGATCGCCAGCGCCGCGGCGCAGGGCCGGCGCTGGCTGCTGTGCGTGCCGTCGCAGATCGGGCTGCCGCGGCGCATGCTGATCCATTGCAACAGCGAGGCCGCGCGCTCCGAGACGCTGCGGCTGGTGGCGAGCGTGATGCGCCACCTGCATGCCGAGGCCACCTTCGTGAGCGTGCAGAGCCCCTCGGCGCCGCGCTCGGAGGCCACCAGCGCCTTCCGCCGCCTGCTCGATGCGCGCGCGGAGCTGCAGCAGACCCATGGGCTGGACATCCGCACCGAGGTGCACATCGGTGATTCGGCCGGCTGGGCCGCGCAGCTGGCCGCCTCCGCCGAGCCGGTGCTGGCGGTGCTCGGCCTGGACGGCGCGCCCTCCGAGCTCGAGGGCATGCTCGCCTCGAACTTCCAGCCGCTGTTTGGCAACGGCAGCAATTGCGCGGTGCTGCTGTCCTGCACCGGCACCCCGGCGCTGCCGCTCGAGGCCCGCGCCCTCACCCCGGACCTGGTATTCGAGGAGCGGACCAGCCACGCCCTGCCCGGGGCCACGGCGTGACGCTGTGGCGCTCGCCGGCCGTCGCGCTGCTGGCGGCGGCGGCCCTCGCGGGCCTGGGAGGCTGCGGGCCGCGACAGGCATCCGTGGGCGCAAACCCGGCCTCGGGCGCGGGGCGGTCCGCGGCGGCCGCGGCGCGCGTCACGCTGCTGAATGTCTCGTACGATGCCACCCGCGAGCTCTACCAGGCGATCGACCCGGCGTTCGCGGCGCAGTGGCTGGCGCAGACCGGCCAGCAGGTCAGGGTCCTGCAGAGCCACGGCGGCTCCGAGCAGCAGACCCAGGCCATCATCAACGGCCTGCAGGCCGACGTCGCCACGCTCGGCTCCAGCTACGACGTGCAGCAGCTCTACCAGCGCGCGCAGCTGATCCCGGCCGACTGGGCTGTGCGCCTGCCGGACCACAGCGCCCCCTATACCTCGACGATCGTATTCCTGGTGCGCGAAGGCAATCCGAAGAACATCCGCGACTGGGCCGATCTGATCCGCCCCGGCGTGCAGGTGATCACTCCCAATCCGAAGACCTCGGGGGCCGCCCGCTGGGCGTACCTGGCCGCCTGGGCCTGGGCCGAGCGCCAACCCGGCGGCAGCGAGGCCAGCGCCGAGGCGTACGTCAAGCAGCTCTACCAGCACGTGCCGGTGCTCGATTCCGGCGGCCGCGGCGCGACCGACACCTTCGTCGAGCGCGGCATCGGCGATGTGATGCTGTCGTGGGAGAACGAGGCGCTGCTGGCCGAGCGCCAACTCGGCCGCGGCAAGTTCGAGATCGTGCTGCCCTCGCTGAGCATCCTGGCCGAGCCCAGCGTCACGCTGGTCGACAAGGTCGCCGACCGCCGCGGCACGCGCACCATCGCCCAGGCGTACCTGCAGTTCCTGTACTCCAAGCAGGGCCAGCAGATCATCGCGCAGAATTTCTACCGACCGCGCGACCCCGATATCGCCCGGCAATATGCCGCGCAGTTCCCGCCGCTCAAGACCGTCACGGTCGAGGACGCGTTCGGCGGCTGGGCGCATGCACAGGCGGTGCATTTCAATGACGGCGGCACCTTCGATCAGATCTATGGCCGCTAGCACCTCCATCCCCGCCGGGCGCCGATGAACGACGCCGTCCAGGCATTTCCCGGGCCGTTCGACGGCGCGCCGGCGCCCCCGCAGCGGCCCACTCGCGCGATGCTGCGCCGTGAGCGTCAGTTCCGGGTGCTGCCTGGCTTCGGGCTGACGCTCGGCTACACATTGTTCTACGTATCGCTGATCGTGCTGCTGCCGCTGTCGGCCGCGTTCGTGCGTTCCGCCGAGCTCGGGCCGCGGCAGTTCTGGGAAGTGGTGACCACTCCGCGCGTGCTGGACTCGCTGCGCCTGAGCTTCGGGGCCGCGCTGCTGGCGGCGCTGATCAACGCCGTGTTCGGCTTCATCATCGCCTGGTCGCTGACGCGCACGCGCTTTCCGGGCCGGCGCATCCTCGATGCGATGATCGATCTGCCGTTCGCGCTGCCCACGGCCGTGGCCGGCATCGCGCTGACCGCCCTGTACGCGCCCAACGGCTGGTTGGGTCAGCTGCTCGCGCTGGCGGGCATCCGCGTCGCCTACACCCCGCTGGGCGTGGTGGTGGCGATGGCGTTCGTCAGCCTGCCGTTCGTGGTGCGCACGCTGCAGCCGGTGCTCGGCGATCTGGACCGCGAGGTCGAGCGCGCCGCCGAGACGCTCGGGGCCTCGCGGCTGCAGAGCTTCCTGTGGGTGGTGCTGCCCTCGATCTGGCCGACGCTGCTCACCGGCGTGGCGCTGGGCTTCTCGCGCGCCGTGGGCGAATACGGCTCGGTGATCTTCATCGCCGGCAACATCCCGAAGGTGTCCGAGATCGCCCCGCTGATGATCATGATCAAGCTGGAGCAGTACCAGTACTCGCAGGCCACCGCGATCGCAGTGGTGATGCTGCTGGCCTCGTTCGCGCTGATGTTCGGGATCAACGGCCTGCAGCTGTGGGCGCAGCGGCGCCGGCGGTCACGATGAGCGCGGCCGTCGGGCGCGGGGCGCGGATCGGGACGCTGCGATGATCGGGCGCCAACAGATCCCCGAGGAGCTCGGCCGCTATGCGCTGCTGGCGGTGGCGCTGCTGTACCTGCTGGCGCTGATCGCGCTGCCGCTGGTGATCGTCTTCGTCGAGGCGTTCGCCAAGGACGTCGTGCCGTACGTGCGCTCGCTGCTCGACCCGTATGCGCTCGCGGCGATGCGCCTGACGCTGCTGACCGCGGTGATCGTGGTGCCGCTCAACCTGGTGTTCGGCGTCGCGGCCGCCTGGGCCATCGCCAAGTTCGAGTTCCGCGGCAAGAACACCCTGATCACGCTGATCGACGTGCCGTTCGCCGTCTCCCCGGTGATCGCTGGCCTGATCTACGTGCTGATGTTCGGTGCGCAGGGTTGGTTCGGGCCGTGGCTCGGCGCGCACGGCATCCACATCATCTTCGCGGTCCCCGGCATCGTGCTGGCTACCACCTTCGTCACCTTCCCGTTCGTCGCGCGTGAGCTGATCCCGCTGATGCAGACCCAGGGCAATGACGAGGAGGAGACCGCGCTGTCGCTCGGCGCGAGCGGCTGGCAGACCTTCCGCCTGGTGACGCTGCCGAACATCCGCTGGGGCCTGCTGTACGGGGTGCTGCTGTGCAACGCGCGCGCGATGGGCGAGTTCGGCGCGGTCTCGGTGGTGTCGGGCCACATCCGCGGGCTCACCAACACGATGCCGCTGCACGTGGAGATCCAGTACGCCGACTATGACTACGTCGGCGCGTTCGCCACCGCCTCGATCCTGGCGATGCTGGCGCTGGTGACGCTGCTGGCCAAGTCGCTGCTGGAGCTGCGCCAGCCGGAACTGCGCGCCGGCGCGGCGCGTCAGCCCTGAAGCCGCACGGGCGGCCGGATGTGCCGTACAATTCCAACGCTTTGAATACGCGTAAACCCCCCTCGCGGACCGAGGTCGGCCTGGCCTCCTGGTTGGGCGGCGGCAGTATCTTCATCGTGCTGCTGGCGGTAGCCGCGATCGCCATTGCCTGCGCCGTGCTGCTCGACCGGCAGGTGTCGCAGCAGGCGCTGGTGCGCGCGCAGCTGGCGGTCACCTCCGCGCGCGAGCAGCTGCGGCGCGACGGCGAGGACCTGCTCAGCGATGCGCGCGACCTGGCCGAGCGGCCAGCGCTGCCGCGGCTGCTGGCCACGCCGCAGAATGCTGGCCTCGAGCCGTTTCTGCGCCGCTTCAGCGAGACCACCAATGTCGATGTGGCGGCGCTGATGCAGGGCAACGTCGCGCTGGCGCAATCCGGCCCGGGCGTGGATTGGTCCGAGATCGCCACCGCGCTGCAGGAGCAGGGCGAGCGCTTCGTGGTCGCGCCCAAGGACGGCGGCGCGCTCATCTGGGGAGCCGCCACCACCGTGCCCGGCACGCAGGTGCGCGCGGTGACGCTGATCCTCTCGTCCCCGGCGCGGCTCGACGCGCTCAGCCGCCAGGTGGGCGCGACGCTGCAGGTGGTCAACTTCACCACCTACCACGCCCCGCCCGATGAGCTGATGACGCCGCTGCATACGCGCTCGCTGGCCGCGCCCGGCACCGCCGCTGCCGCCAGGCTCAAGCGCGGCAACATCTATGCGGCGAGCCTGGTACTGGCCGCGCAGACCGGCGAGGTGGTCGGCCTGCTCGATGCGAGTGTCAGCGGGGCGGAATTTTCCGCCGCCACCCGCAGCTTCGACCGCGTGCTGCTCGGCACCGCGCTGTTCATCGCCGCGGTCGCGGGGTTGCTCGGCGTGCTCTACGGGCGCTGGCTCGCCCGTCCGGTGGTCGCGCTGCGCGACATCGCCGATCGGATCGGGCGCGGCGACTTCTCCGCGGCGGTACCGGCCGTGGCACCGCTCGAGGTCGGCGCGCTGGCGCGTTCGATGGATGAGATGCGGCGCCGGCTGGTCGACCTCACCGACGCGCTGCGCCGGCGCGAGGCCGAGGCGCAGGCGGTGCTGGCCGGCGTGGTCGAGGGCGTGTTCGCGGTCGATGACGAGCGGCGCATCCGCTATGCCAATGCCCAGGTGGCCAAGCTCCTGAAGCGCTCGCCGGCCGAGATCGTCGGGCAGTTCTGCGGCGACGTGCTGCGGCCGCAGGCGGTGCACGGGGAGCGTCCGTGCGAGCGCGACTGCCCGATCCTGGCCGCGCGCCACTCGCCCCAGGCGAGCGCGCGCGAGATGCTGTGCCTGAGCGACGGCGACACGCGCTCGGCGATCGTGCTGTCCGCCCCGCCGATCCAGGGCATCCAGGTGCAGATCCTGCGCGATGAGACCGACCTGGAGGCCGCGCGGCGCGCACGCGACAGCGTGCTGGGCAATATCTCGCACGAGTTTCGCACCCCGCTGGCCGCGCAGCTGGCCTCGATCGAGCTGCTGCGCGACGGCCTCGGTGCGATGCAGCCCGAGGCGCAGCAGGAGCTGCTCACCAATGTCGAGCGCGGCGTGCTGCGGCTGATGCGCCTGATCGACAACCTGCTCGAGAGCGTACGCATCGAGGCCGGCAAGCTCTCGATCCGCCAGCAGCCGGTGGAACTGTGGCAGGCGGTGGCCGATGCGCACGAGCTGATCGCCCCGCTGCTGCAGCAGCGCGGCCTCACGATCGAAACCGACACGCAGGGCCTCAAGGCGGTCGTCAACGGCGACGCGCAGCGACTGGTGCAGGTGTTCGTCAACCTGCTCGCCAACGCCGCCAAGTTCGCCCCCGAGGGCAGCACCGTGCGCATCGGCGGGGACGCGCACGGCGGCGGCGGCGAGGACG
This sequence comes from Steroidobacteraceae bacterium, assembly GCA_036267195.1. GTDB lineage: Bacteria > Pseudomonadota > Gammaproteobacteria > Steroidobacterales > Steroidobacteraceae > FEN-1191. Next base: position 11,284 of record DATAWM010000032.1, on the reverse strand, counting down.
CCCGCCCCTTCGTCGAGGTGTGGGTGGAGGACGAGGGTCCCGGCGTGCCGGGCGGCAACGTCGGGGCGATCTTCGAGCGCTTCCAGCGCGGCAGCGAGGCCGAGCCGGAGGCGCCCGGGCTGGGGCTCGGCCTGTGGATCGTGAAGTCGATCGTCGAGCGCCACGGCGGGGTGGTGCGGGTCGAGCGCACCGCCGCGCAGCGCACGCGCTTCTCGCTGCTGCTGCCGCACGCGCAACCGACGCTGCCGCAACCCTCGGAGGCGCCGGCGTGAAGCTGCTGGTGGTCGATGACGATGCCGACATGCTCGCGGTGGTCAGCTTTGCGCTGCGCCAGGCCAGCTTTCCGGTGGTGACCGCGCACAGCTACGGCACCGGCCTCTCCGCCTTCCACACCGAGCGGCCGGACCTGGCGATCCTGGACATCAACCTGCCGGGCGGCTCGGGCTTCGAGCTGTGCGGGCTGCTGCGCAAGGAGAGCAACGCGCCGATCATGATGCTGACCGCGCGCGGCGAGGAGGCCGATCTGGTGCGCGCGCTGGAGCTCGGTGCCGACGACTACCTGACCAAGCCGTTCAGCCCGCGCACGCTGGTGGCGCGCGTCAAGGCGCTGCTGCGGCGCGCCGGCCACGAGGGTACCAGCCCCACTCGCGCCGGCGATATGGCGCTCGACTCCGATCAGCTGCTGCTGCGCATCGGCGAGCGCGAGGTGAAGGTCACGCCGCTGGAATCGCGGCTGCTGCAGCTGCTGCTGGCCAACGCCGGCCAGGTGGTGCACACCGATCGGCTGCTGGTACACGTGTGGGGACACCGCGGCGGCGGCGACCGCCAGCTGCTCAAGCAGCTGGTGCACCGCCTGCGCCAGAAGATCGGCGACGACCCCGAGCAGCCGCGCTGGCTCGGTACCATTCCCAGTGTCGGCTACATGCTGCGCATCGCCCGCCCGGCCTGAAGCCCACTGCCTCGCGGCGGTCATCGGCCGGCCGCGATTCATCGCCCCGCCGCGGCGCGCCGCGGGACGCGTGGAAACACTTGCCTCCGCGGCCGATCCCGGTCACAGTCGGGGCCATAACTATAGCGGGCGGGGGATTCCGCAACGATCTTGGCAGCAGCGAGGCGCGCTGTGCGCACGCCGCCGGTGCGCTGCCCGCGGACTAGGGAGGGAGCGGTTCGCCAGGGACGGCGATCTTCCCCTGCGGCATGTCCTGCGCCACGCTCCAGTGCTCGATGATGCGCCCGTTCTCCAGCCGATAGATATCCACCTCGGCGACACCGGGCGACGCAGCGGCGGCACGCTGCCACAGCGCCTGCGTCACGACCAGGTTGCCCTGCGCCACCGTGCGCTGCACGCTCATGCGCGACTGCGGAAACAGGTGCGTCACCAGGTTGTCGTAGGCGGCAATCGCGGCCGCCTTGTTCTGCGGCAGCCGCGATTGATGCTGCGCGAACGTCGGCCCGACATAGTGCTCGAACGCCTCGTTCACGTCGTGCTTGTTGAACACCGTTTCCTCGAACGCCAGCACGGTCTGGGCATTGCTCTTGGCGAGCTCCTGCTCGTACACGGCCGAGGTGGCGCAGCCGCTCATCATCGCGACGGCGCTGCACAGGCTCACGGCCCGGATCATCACCGGGGCGCGCATCGGGTGAGCACGAGCTCGCGCGGTCGGACTGCTCACGGCACCAGCACCGTCGAGCCGGTGGTGCGCCGGGCTTCCAGGTCGCGCTGCGCCCGAGCTGCGTCGGCCAGCGCGTAGCGCTGCCCGATGTGCAGGCGCACCTGGCGGCGCTTCATCAGTGAGAACAGCTCGCGCACGGCCGTGCGCCGTACCTCGGGCGTATCGATGTAGTCGACCAGCCGCGGGCGCGTCAGGAACAGCGAGCCGCGGTCGCTGAGCTCCAGCGCCGCGAACGGCGGCACCGGGCCGGAAGCATTGCCGAAGCTCACCATCAAGCCGCGCGCCCGCAGGCTGTCGAGCGAGCCATGGAAGGTGTCCTTGCCCACGCTGTCATACACCACGTCGACCCCCTTGCCGCGCGTCAGCTTGCGCACCTGCGCCGCCAGGTCATGATAGCCGACCACCACGCGGTGGCAGCCATGTCGCCGGGCCAGGCTGGCCTTCGCTTCCGAGCCCACCGCCCCGATCACGTGCGCGCCGAGCGCGCGCGCCCACTGACACAGTATCAGCCCCACACCGCCGGCCGCGGCGGTGATCAGCAGGTTGTCCCCGCGGCTCAGGCGATGGGTCCGCCGCAGCAGGTACCAGCACGTGAGCCCCCTGAGCAGCACGGCCGCAGCCTGCTCGTCGCCGATGCCGGCCGGTACCTTCACCAGCGCCTCGGCGCTGAGCACGCGCTCGGTCGCATACGCTCCCGGCGGGGAGTTCACCACATAGCCGACGCGATCACCGCGCTTGAAATCCCGCACGCGGCGGCCGACCTGCTCCACCACGCCGGCGGCTTCCGATCCCATGCCGGAGGGCAGCGCATTGGAATACAGCCCGGTACGCCGATAGATATCGGAATAGTTGACCCCGATGGCGGTGTGACGCACCCGCACGTCGTGCGCGCCGACCGGCGGCAGCTCGACCTCCTCCCACTTGAGGACCTCGGCACCGCCGTGCTCGTAGACTCGTATCGCCTTGGGCATCCTGTCGTCCTTGCCCGCTGCGGCCGCGGATCCGTCCCATCCGTGCGAGTCCGCAAGCGCCAGCGCTGGAGGCGCTAGAGTAACGCAAACGCAGCGGCACGGCGGCGCCGCCACGCCAGTGCGCCAGCCCCGTGCTGCGCGCGGGGGCCACTCGCCGCGCCGGCGCCGCCGCTACGCAAGAAATGCTCAACGTCGAGCGCGGGGTTGCAAGCCTTACACCGCGGCGCTTCGGGTCGGCGCGACGTGGGCCGTGTGCCGCAGCCCGAGGCGGCGGCGGCCGGCCTCCCATTCGGTCCGATGCGCTGTCGGCGCGGTCCTACAGGCCCGTGCAAACCATTGAGGAATCAGCATATTGCTGCAACGGCGCAGATGCCGGTTTCACCGGTTGCGCTTGCGCGGCATGAGCCGTGCTCCCTACCCTGCACTGGCCCGCAGCAGGTAGATCAAATTGGCGGTTATCCCTCCCTGTCGAGCCGCCAAGCTACTTGTACTGCGTTATTAGGCGCATCGTGGCCAATCCCAGGCGATGCGCCTATTTTTTTGCCCGCGCTTCGACCCCGAGCTTCGGCGCTGCGCGCGCGGACACACCGGCGGCGCGCGGACACACCGGCGGCGCGCAGCCACACCGGCACTGCCCGTCAGGCAGGTCATCGTCGGGAGATGAGGTTGTCAGCCGTCAGGCAATGCCCAGATCATTCTGAATTTCCCGGGCACCGCAGTTCTCGACACATTGCTCCACTTCCGTGCGGATATGACGCGTGGCCACGGTCCCGCTCAACGTCACCTTGCCGCCGCTCACCGTAACGGTGATGTCACCGGCGTCGATGTCCGGATCCTCGGTCAGCCGCTCGCAGATCAATTCGCGCAGGCGCTCGTCCGGGGGGCCGGGATAGCCCGGGGAGCCGCTGTACCCGTCTACGCCATAGCGGCCGGGCGCCACGTTGCCGTAGCTGTCGGTGTAGCCGCGCTCGTCGTTGAGCACCTGCGGCGCTGCCTGCGGGCTGCGCGGACCCACGCCGGTGGCCTGCTGCTCATCACCCTCTCCGTATTCTCCGGCCTGGTGGCGATGCGGCAGATCCGCGCCCGCCCCCTGATCCGGCTCTGCGTCACTGGGGCCGCGCTGCTGCGGCGGTCGATCCTCGCGCTGACGTCGATCCTCGCGCTGGCTGGCCATCGCTCGATCTCCTCTGCGGCTGCGATCGAGGCAAGCATCACCCGGTGCGCGGGCGGCCACCGTGGGCCGTCCGCTCACGCGCACGGTAAGCCGCGCCCGATCGTCCATCGGAGGGCGCCTCGCCTGCGGCCCGCGAAGCTGCCGCGACTAGGCGGCGGCAACCGGCGCCGTGCGCGCCGCCGGGTGCACCAGCCAGTAGATACCTGCCAGCAACAGCCACACCGGCAGCGAGAAGCCGCCCGCGAACAGCACCGCCGGCGAGGTGGCGGCCAGCGGCCCGGAACTCACCAGCACGCCGAGCGTGGCGAGCGCGGATAGGATCGCCATGAGCCAGGCCAGGTATCCGAGCCACGCCGGCAGGAAGCGCAGCCGCATCACCGCCAGCGCGATCACGCCGAGCAGCAGCGCCTGGTTCGCGAACGAGATGTCGAGGCTGTAGAAGCCGACCTGCCCGAGCAGCGCCAGCGCCGCCTGGCCCAGGCTCACGACGAACGGGCCGACGAAAAAGAAGAACCCGAGCACCGTGGCAACCGCGGTGACGCACATGCCGGCACCGAAGATCAGCAGCCATAGCCAGCCGCGCGAACCCGCCTCCGCCGCTCGCGCGGCCGCCGCGATGAACACCAGCAGGATCAGGCCGACCGGCAGCTGGATCACACCCAGGTAATTACCCAGCACCAGCATGTCGTGATGCGCGATGTTGAAGGCGACCAGATTCGCGCCCGGCGCGAGCGGCGGTATCGGCGCAATGAACAACGGGACCACGATCAGCAGCGCATTGATGATGGCAAGCCATCCCATGGCGCGATAGGGCAACGGATCGTTCATGACTTCCCCCTTGGCGACGCTTGAATGTGCTGACGCCCTGCCGGCGCCATCATTTGAGTCGTTCTAATGCCTGTCTTCGAAAGCAAGGCTCGCGCCGACGATCATAGAACGATCAGGCGGACTGTCAAACCGCGCCGCCGCACCGCTCGTAGCGGCACCTTGCTGGCTCCCGCAGGTCCCTGATTTTGCGGGGCTGCGGCGGCGGGACACCACCGCGGCGCAGTGTCCTATGGTGCTGCTTTGAGTAGGTCACTGCACTGAATTTGCACGGAGCGACCAACGCCTTTCCACAGTTTTGTGGAGGCAGGTAGCGGCCTCGTTCCACCGCGGGAAATCAGGCTCCCGTAAGCGGCGATACGCAAGGGCAGCCCAAGGACAACCGCCACGCCTCTACCGCCCGGCTCGCCAATGTGGCGGATACGTCCGTTCGCACGCCGGCATCGCCTCGATGAGGCCCATCCAACGGTAAACGCTCGGAAACACCTCGCCAAGAGGATGCAATCCGATCGCGCGAGCCTGTGCCTCGGCCTTCGTCGCCGCGCGCCTCAGTGTTGCAACGAACGGGTAGATCGCGACATCCGCAGCGGATGGCCGACCACCGACGAGCCACGTGCCCCCCGCAACCCGTTCCGCGAAAATACTCAGCTCGCGTCGCGCCGCCGTTGTAGCTTTGGATCTTTCAGTCTCTGTCAGTTACTCGGTCCAACATGGGACCCAGGTTCAGGCTTGTATGAGCTGCGTTACCCACCTACGCTCCAAAGGGGCGCGCGGGCTGCCCATGACGGCCCGCGCGCTCGCTCAGACCACCGACAACCGATCTTGCACCGAGCGCACCCCTGGTGCAGCCCACGCAGCATCTTCCGCGGTGTCACGGGCCGTACAGCTGTCCACCGTCCCGTCGAGCGTTACCGTTCCGTCAGAAACGCTCACCTGTATCGAATCGCTGTCGAGCTCGGCACTGCGTTTGAGCGCGCTCTCGATGCGCGACTTGACGTCGGTGGGCTGCGGCTGGGTCTTGAGCGTAATGTTGTTGATCACGTCTCTCACGCCGTAGAGCGTGCTCACCGCATCCTCAGCGGCATTCCTCTCGAACTGCCAGCGTACTTGGCCGGAGAGGGTAACCACACCGTTCTCCACTTTGACCTTGACGCTATCATTCGGGACGGATGCGTGCCACGCCAGAGAGTTGAGTGCGCGTTGGACGATCTCGTCGTCCTTGGTGGAGTAATCTCGGGGATAGCGCACCTCCAGCTCCTCGGCAATGCCGAGTACTCCGGCCACGTGCTTGACCGCCTGCTCAGCCTCGTATTTTTGCGTATAAGTGCCAACGTAGCCGGACAGGGTAATGACACCTTTGTCCGCAGTTACGCCGATGTGCCCCGAATCGATGTCCGGCCGCCAAGCGAGCTCGTCAATCACCATCTGCTTCAAGGTTGGATCATTCATGCGTAGTCCTCTTGGGTGTTTAAGGATGCGCGAACGCTGAGGGACGCGCCCGTGGCCGACTGTCAGCCGCGAGTGTAGGAATATTCCCGATCGCAGTGCGTTCGAAACCCGTAAAAGTCTGACATTGACCGTCGGCTCTGACCGACAGAGTTCTGCGATGCAGTAATGCTGTGTGCGCTCCAGGAAGCGGCCGCTCCCGAGCGGCCGCAGAGGGTCGCGACCGACGTCCGCCAATTGCCGCAGTCCCTATGCGGCGCGAAAATCGCTTCGCTCTTCGGACATTCGGCCATGCATTTAAGCGTCTGCTTAAGCGCGCGTTCGCGGCGTCGGCTTACACCGAATAGCGGAAGGTCGCAGATGACGCTTTGCGCCCTCCTCGTATCCTAAGATCGATGCCCGGAAGTAGGAGAAAACGATGACCAAACTTGCGTTGTACGTCCCGTTGAAAGCAAAGCCAGGCAAGGAGCAAGCAGTTGCCGACTTTCTGAGATCCGCCCTACCTTTGGTTAATGCCGAACCAGGCACAAGAACCTGGTACGCCATCCAGGAGGGGCCCGCCTCGTTCGCGATATTCGACACTTTCGACGATGAAGCCGGGCGCAATGCTCATCTCAACGGTAAGGTGGCAGCGGCGCTGATGGAAAGAGCCAAGGCTGGAGATTTGTTCGCGCAGACCCCCGAGATTTTCAAACTGGAGATCATCGCAGATAAGACGCCCTGATAGGGGGACGCCTGGCGCCGGCCTCAGAGCATCCTGCGGGGAGGTCCAAATAGAGCGTCCGGAAGCGGACGGTCGTGACCGACGGGAAAGGGTCGGTAACGTCACGAAGCCCTGGCCCGACTCCCACGAAATCCCGCCAGAATTTAAGCCGTTGTTTTGATTGGGTCGGGTGGGGCTCGAACCCACGACCAACGCCTTAAAAGAACATTGCAGGCCCTACCGAACACCATTGAGCAAGAGCGGCGATAAGCGAAAACAGAAACTTAGACGCCGGCCGCTCTTGCTCAATTACCCCCGTTTTTGGCGAGACGTTAGAGGGCCGTTAGACGGCTGTAGAGTGCTAGCGTGTTGGAGCTATATAAGACCCGCCTCGATTTCGGCGCAGTTGACCGCATCCAGAACGCAGCACTTCGCCCCATCCGGAGGGGCGGTTGCGGCAACGATAGAAGTGGAGTTCTGGAACTGCCGAGGAAAAAGCGCCAGATTCTCCTGCCCCGTGATTGTAGATGCGTACAGAATGCCCTCGAAACCGGCATCCCTCACCATATGGCCGAATATCTGAGAATTGGCTGGTGTTGACCACATGTTAGGGTATTCGCGCCAACCTTCTAACATGAATGTTTGATGCAGTTGCTCTGGCGAGTCTACGAGCCGGATTTGGATTACCTTTAGCCGCTCCTCGAGGGAGCGCACATTTCTGGACAATCTGAACGTACCTATAATTTCAAAAAAGCCATTTAAGTTTGTAGCCTTTGTGAGGTCAAAGACATTGTTGACTGAGCCTTGCACGGCGACCCAACTGAACCCTTCCTTGGTACAAAGGGAAAGTTCTTCGGCCGAGAATCCCGCACGAGTATTTTCTCGTTGTAGGCCATTCTTTTCTCGAAGGGCTGTTTCAAAGTCTTCGGCGAGATATAGGGCCGAAAAGGGCGCGAACCTCGCACTGTCAATATCAACCCCATAGTTAAATCGACCGCCAACCCATCTTAGGCTCCCCTTGCAGGATAAGGGCACGTGTGAATACTTGTAAGAAATAGCGCGGCCCCAGCCCTCCAAGGGCACCGAGATTCCGGGAACCGCCTGCAGCGCTTCTATCAGCGCGGCTTGACCGGTGGCCCTTTGGCGCTCGAGTTCGTAGAACCAGAGGTAGTGATAGGCCTGAAGATCTTTGGCGCGAGCGCGCCAACCGATTAGCTGCTGGTCAGAGAAGTACTCAACTAGCAACTCACCCGGAGGTGGTCTTAGAGAGCTAGGCCCCCGATAAACGTGGTGTCGTAGGGTCTTCTTCGCCTTCCCTATCGTCTTCCGGAACCTCGACACGCCCGCCCTCCTCCAAGGCCTGTGTCACAAACCTAAGCAGCTTGTTATATCTACCCAACCGTAGCATGTCACGCGGACTGACGTTGCCCAACATCGGGTTAGGGGTCTGCAACCAGAGCTTCGTCTTTACGTCGTCGTCAAAAAAACCGAAGACAAGATTACAGATATTGGCGAGGTTAGCCATGTGCTCCCGAACCTCGCGCGGAGCCTTGTCGTCATACCGAACCGATGCTTTGGAAATTCCGGAGATCCGCGCCACGTCGCGCGCATCAAATTCCATGAAGTCGCGGACTTTCTGGTAATTGAGTGAGCCGTTTTGCCAGAAATGCAGGTTATCTCGCTCAGAGATCGTGCGGAAAAGCGACGGGCTAAGGTCCTTCATGGGGCGATCGACTATACCGGAATGAGCCAAGATTCAACCAATTATTTTCCAAAGCCAGCCAACATCATGCACGTAGCGAGCCACGACCCTATTCAATTATATATCAGATACTTATCAGCATCAGCACCTGACAGAATTTTGCCTTCTCTGAAGAAATTACTCAAGACAGACAAAATTTGACACCAAGGTACAAAGGCGGCTCAAAACCACCACCGACAAGATACCCCCAGCTTGATGTGCTAGCTAGCGCTAGCTAGAATCTCCTTCATGGCAGCCCAACCCGTCAACGTCAAACCAGTCAACGTCTACCTGACGCACCAGCAGCACGAGCAGCTGCGCAAGCTCAAGGAGAAAACCGGCGCGCCGGTCAGCGAGCTGATCCGCCGGGCGATCGACCAGTACCTGAAGACGGCCGAGCCCAAGCGATAGCGGCGTCTGTCAAACATGCTTGACGGAGTCGCGCGTATAAGTCCAAAAGCGGCCCGCGTCGGTGCTAGAACACCGGCGCAGGCCTGACCACAGTCAACCCAAGGAGATGACCATGGCTAAGTCGAAGTCTACCGCGCCCACCGAGGCGCAGTCCCCATCAGAGCGCCCGCTCCCCGACCGCAAGACCATCGAGGAGCGGCTGGCAGCCGCAACCCGGACCATCTATGAGGCGCAGGCGATCGTCGCCAACGCGCAGGCCGCCGTGCGCGACATGGACAACGGCGACGGCTCTGACCCGGACTACGCGCTCGCCGTGGCCTGCAGAATGCTCAACAAGGTCGCTGGCGATGTAGAACCCGTGGCGATGCTCGCCCGCGCCGAGGCGCAGGAGGTGGCACATGTCTAAGCGCAAACCCGCCGCCCCTCCCCCGGAAGCATCAAGTTCTGAGCCTCTTCGGCTGGTGCGGCAGATAGACGTGGACTTGGTCGACACAAACCTGAGTCGTGCAGTGGCTGTGCTGGACCTCATCGAGCGAATCAGCGACGGGAAGGATCTCGTCGATCTGAGCGTCGATACACTCTCGCATGCGGCCGCACTCGCCAAGAGACTGATTTATGACGCCCAGCAGGAGGTGGCCAATGTCTAAGATCACCTCGATCCTCGCAGAGAAGTGCGCCCGCGCCATGGCGCTCATGGAGAAGGCGCAGACTCTGATCGCGCAGGTGCTGGACGATCCCGCGTACGAGGCGGCCAGAGAATCCAGTGAATGGCCGCGCGGAGTATGCCCGGACGGCGTCGATGACTATCTGCCGTTGGCTATCGGCATGCTCACCCCCGAGCCGATCCCGAATCCCTGGGACGACGACTACGTGGCACCAGAGCGGCCGAAATTACGATTGGTCAACAACACCCACGGGGTGCAGCGATGACTCCCGCCACGCACTGCCCCTGGCGCGTAGTGGCGCCGCTACCCGACGGCGAGCTGCTGTTCCGTGAGCCCACCGAAGCCCGGGCGCAGCGGCGAGCGGCGATCCTGCAGCGGCAGGGATTCGAGCCGAGGATTGAGCGGCCGGTGCTGCGGCTGGTGATCGACAACATGCAGGAGGTGCGGACGTGAACGAACCGAAGGACTACAGCAAGCTGCCCATGGAGGGGTTTTTCCAATACGACCCCAACGCCGATGAGGACGATGAAGCCATACAACTCTGGGAGCTTGTCTATGCTCTACAGGGCGCCGCCAACACTCTCAATAGCGATGGCGTTCAGGAACGAGATCAGGAGGGTATGAGAATTGCCGTGCGCGTGCTGGCGACACTACTCTGCAAGCGTTATACCTCAGAGGAAGTCATCAGGAAGCCGAAGCGGCCACCTCCGGACGGCCGCCCTCGCAAGCGCAGATCCCGCGCTGCTTCAGTGCTCAGTCTCGTGAAAGATGGCTCGAAGGTTGACCAAGCCGCTTGACGCAAGGCCAACTCGCCACGACAGCGCCCCTTCGGGGGCGTTTTCGTTAGTGGGTGCGATCGATTCCTCGCTGCCCGTCAGTCCGCGAGTCGTCCGGTTCGCCCTTCTTGATTGATCCATCGCGCCGCTCAATCTCAGCGCGGATGCGGGCAAGCAGCGTGTCCTGATCGGAGTCGGCGTCGGTAAACTGCTCGTGGCGCCCAGTCTCAATCGGCTGTCCGAAGATTACGGGCCGGGCGACCGCATGCGGCATACCGGTGACGGTGGCTGTGGTGTAGCGGCCATGGCGGCCGTACTGGACGCGCCACCAGAGATTAGCGGTCTCAAAGAGAGAAGCGGCCATAGCTGCAGTATAGCGGCCGGCGCTCAAGCCCGCTGCAGCGATGCAGCGAGCTTTTTGTTTCTCTACTCCAATTCCAAGCGCAGCGTACTGGGCCGCACTGCGGTCTCGATGTGCTCGACACGCATCATCCGAGGCTTACCCTCTCGGTCAGCCTCATAGCGACCCGAGACCGTGATCCATGAACCGAAATGCTTTTGCATCTGCAGCACTAGCTCGGGAGAGATTGCGCAACGAATGGATCCGACGCCAGCTACGTCTCGTAATGTCATGCGCTGCTTGTCCAAATCAGCCGCGCTAAGGCGCCCCACGAAAGAACCGACTTCACTTTTTCTAAAAAGCGGACTCGCGATCGACTTCTTAAGCACCATTCGCTCTCGCTGAGAGAGCGAGCCGTGGCTTCCCATGCGAGAGGTAACTTCGACCGTATGAATGCCGGAGCGCGCAGTTGGTGCAAGGTCACACGCGGCGATAATGGCGGCGTCTCGCAGCGCGGGATCGGCGATTTGTTCAGTTAATCCGATCTCTATATCTGTCT
>DATAWM010000031.1:0-87171 GCA_036267195.1 Steroidobacteraceae bacterium | reverse complement strand
CCCCGGTAAGACCCCTCGGTGGCGCGGACTTCTCGGCACCAGTAGAGGCCGCAACGCCAACAATAGGAATGGCCGAGCCGATCAACGCGACCGCGACGACGGTTATTCGCGAACGCAAGTAATTCATCATCATTCCCCCCCCACTTTTGGTCATGGACAAATCACAATTCCCCTTGTTGATATTGAGCGATTTCCTTGTCGTGCTCGATCATGGCGTAAGCGGAGTGATTGTGAATCGATTCGAAGTTCTCCACTTCGACCATATATGCTTTAACTCGTTCGTCCTTTTTAAGGATTACAGCGATATCCCGCACCGTGTCCTCGACGAATTTCGGATTGTCATACGCACGTTCAGTAACGTATTTCTCGTCCGGACGCTTTAGGATTCCATATACGTCGCTTGATGCTTCGTGCTCGGCAATATCTATCAACTCCTCGAGCCACATATGCTCTGCGAGTTTCACCGCCAGAGTCACGTGCGAACGCTGATTGTGCGCGCCGTAGTCCGAAATCTGCTTGGAGCATGGGCAGAGGCTCGTCACCGGGACAACGACTTTGAGCCAGACTTCCGTTCGCGCATCCCGATGCTCGCCGGAAATGGTCGCCTGGTAATTCATCACGCTTTCGACGCCGGATATCGGCGCTTTCTTCGTGACAAAGTAAGGGAATATCATCTCAACGTAACCCCCAGGTATGTCCAGACAGCGCGTCAACTCCGCAAGAATTTCAGGCAACGAATCGACCGAAATCCCATGATCGTAGCGACCCAATATCTCGAGCGCGCGGGACATGTGCGGATCCTCGAGATTGCGCGTCAAATTGACATAGAGGTTGCATTTGGCGACGGTGTGCTGCGAGCCCCGCGAGCGATCCATGACCTTTACCGATTGAAGGACGTCCTTGATCCCCAGTTTGTAGGCAAAAATTTGACGCGTTCCAGTGCGTCCCTGTAGTGGGTCCTCTACCAAAATCGCGCTGCTCAAAATACTCTGTGACCCGATAATGATGTTTATTAGGAACGCTGAGAGGCAGGAGAACTTCGGTAGATGTCCTGGAATCTTTACGTTAGGCGCCACGAATCACTTCAAGAAGCGTGGTCGGCACTGATAAGACGTACACAGGGGTCCAGGCTCTCATCGATTTGACATATTCCACGTGGCCTTGCAGTCGCGCAGGCCGGATCGGCCGCAGCCTCTGCCTCCAAAAGAGATTCTGGGAGGCTGGCGAGGAACGTCAGGACCGACTCATGGGCGGGGATGCAGGCACGAGGACGTAGCCGCTTGCTACTTTTTGTTTGTTGTCCTGCCGTCGAGGCAGTGATCCGCAGACGGTTACACTGGAGATCGATCTTCTGAATCGGCTCGCTGCAAGTCACCGGAAAGTAAACCCCTCCAGACCAACGCTGAAATCCTGTTTGACACAATTTGCGTGCCTCGGTGGCTACCTGAATCGCGCCGGTGACGCACTGCCGGGCAACACCGTCATCTGGCGCGGGGTGTCCCGGCTCACGGGTGTCTAGATTGGCTTCCTACTGGGCGCTCAACATGCGGGTAATTGAAAGCTTAAGCGGACGCTTACGACAATTGAGATGATCGAAGAATTTGCTGTCCGATGGGCCAGCCGCCCAGCCACGGCAGCAGATTTTTATCGATCTGACGTCAGCCGTTGGCGGCCGCCCGGCCATAACTTATTGTTTTATAGACTTTCAGGAGTATTTCTGGGCGTCTTTGGATTTCTTTGGCAGGCTTAGTGGCTAGGGAGACCACTCAAGTCCGCAGATAATGGGCTGATTTATAAATATATTTGCAAGGAATCAGTCATTCTGTGCCCCCAGACGTGCCCCGATAAGTTCCGGCTGTAGCAGGACGAGCCCGGACGTTAATGGAACTCCAGCGTCCTTCGCCCCTGGAGGATTTTCTAGTTGCCATTCAGCCCGAACGCCCGGCTTCCTAACTTTCTTTTATTGAGCTTCTCCTGGTCTAGAACGTCATCCTTCGTACAGCTTGGCTCTAATACACGAAGAATCGAAAATTGGAAATGCCGCTCGCGCCTGGGATGCTTATCAAGCAATTGGCGCAATAAGTCATTGCCGCCGGCGGCGGAGTGCGCATATGTTGACCAACGCGACCAAATACCACCTTGGCCGTAAGCACTTCCAACGTATTGCATGCCGGATTTCTTGTCGAGGATCAGATAAACACCGCTTGCTGATGACAACATGCGCTGCCATTCCCGATGCGCGCTTGGATTGCCGATGACCCGTCTAAGCTGTTCGTGCGACATGACTACGTTGTAGTAGCCAGGAAAGTGAGCCTCGTAGTCGGCTGGAAGGATTTCCTCCACTTCCTTGTTTCCTTGACGATGCAACCACTGCGCCCAGGAGCGTGTTCCATCTCCCCATCGAACGATCAGCCGCCCTTGGAGATCCTCGAAACCTGGAATTTCACGCGTTCGGTACAAAAAGCCGCCTGAGTCCTTTTGGTGCTTTCCACTTCTCGGCCAACGGTACGGAGTGCGTGGATGGTCTCTAGTTACGTGCCTCTCCGGTTCCCAGCCGAGGGACGCGGCCAACTGCCTGAGCATAGTGGACCGCATCTTTCACCAATCTAAGTTCGAGCGCGCCTGTTCACGGGGCGGGCTGCGCCAGCATGTTCATCACCAGCCGGATCATCACGTCCTTGTCCTTCGGCGCCGATTCCGCCACCAGCAGTGCGAGCGCGGCCAATCCGACATCGTTGATGACTGGCGTGCCGTCGTGGACCAGATGCCGATTGCGGTGCAGGAATTCGATAAACAGAAACGAGCCAATGCGCTTGTTCCCGTCGGAGAAGGGATGATTCTTGATGACGAAATACAGCAGGTGCGCGGCCTTCGACTCAATGGTCGGATAGGCCGGTTCGCCGAACACGGTCTGGCCCAGATTGCCAAGCAGAGCAGCGAGGCCGTCCTCGCGCTCGTGACCGAACAATTCGGTCGCCTGGTGCCGCGCGATTAGGTCCGCCTTAAGCTGTTCGATAGCCTGGCGTGCCTCGATGACCATTGGCAGCGCGCCGCCGGGGACTCCTTGTGGCTCCAGCAGTAGGCCTTCGTCATAGCGCTGCAGCAGAAGGAAGGTCTGTGTATAGCGTGCGATAATATCAACGAGGCCGCGGCCCTGATCGCTGGTCAGCGCTTCGGCCGCCGCTGCCCTGCGTACTAGCGCCAACGCCGCTTCTAGCTCACGCGCGTTGTGTTCGAAACGCTGGCGGTTGAGTGTATAGCCACGGACCAGATGCTCACGCAGCGTCGCAGTGGCCCACTGACGGAATCGTACGGCGCGGCGCGAACTGACCCGGTAGCCCACCGAAATGATCGCGTCCAAGTTATAGTGCTTCACCGGGCGGCGGACACGGCGTTTGCCCTCTGATTGAACTACCGAGAAATCCTCGGTAGTTGCCGTCTCATCTAACTCCTTGTCAGAGAAGATGTTTTTAAGGTGCAGGCTAACGTTGTCAGTTGAAGTGTCAAAGAGATCGGCTATCTGTCGCTGGGCGAGCCAGACCGTCTCGTGGTCCAACCGGACATCGACTCGAACGCCACCGTCGGGGGCTTCGTAGACGAGGATCTCGCCGCCCGGAGCGTCAATCATCACGCCTCCTTCTCGGTCGATACATAGACCGCATCTGCACCTTACCGGTGATGAGCCTGGGCCGCGGCGCATCGCGTCGGGTGCAAAGGGTGCGGGCAGCGTCGAAGGTGACATTGCTGCGTTCCCAATGCGAGCATTCAGTTAGTGTGTTGCAGTTGTTCATTGTCGTTTCGAACGCCCAATGCCAAAGCGAACGCGGGATTCATGACAAACCGCAGCTTCTCCCCACCGCGGCTGGTTCTGCGCATCTGCTTTTGATACTCCCGTCGATATAGTTCTCGGAGGTTGGCGTCCGACGAAGCGTAGGCGACAAAGGCATGATGTGTTTGCCATTTTTCGAATCCCGAGAGCCAACTGGGCGGTGACAGACAGGGCTATCATAAGACCCCAGTTTAAGCGTTACTTCAATGGATCCGACAGCAACCGGCAGTTGCTGCGACTATTGATCATCCTGCGGCAGCACATGCAACCATCCGCGCGTGTCAGCGCGAAGGAGGTGGTCGAGCCTCCCGCCGCGCCATGCGCGCATGCTCGATCAAGCCCTGAGCCAGCCATTCACGCTCGGTCCGGGGCGGCGGCATCGCCTTCAGAAACCGCTCGACCTCTGCCGCAAGACTTTCGCGCCCGTCACCGCGGAGCACGTCTCGCACCGCGAGCCACCCTTGCACGACGCTTCGGCGGGTTTCGATGAGACGAGCCTTCCCGGGCTCGACCCATATGTTCCCGTCCCGGAGCGCGGCGGCGACAGACTTCACGCGCTGCTCCATGTGCGTCGATCGGCCGTCTCGCATCGCCCAGTAGATGCCGTCCGGCTTCTGCGGCTTGACGGCGCCCCGTACGGCCCGGGCGGTCGCATTCGTTTCAATGCCCTGCGCGCGCAGGTGCCGGGCGAACTCCTGTCGCCGCTGCCGCAGGGTTGCCTTGCGGATGTTCAGGCGCTGGCCGTATTGGTCCAGGGCTTTGACGACCAGGTGGACGTGCGGATGCGGCTGGTCGGTGTGCAGCACGAGCGCGTAGCGGTGTTTCAATGCGAACTGCTCCCCGGGCGAATGCGCGGCTTGCTTTGAGCAGCCCTTTGACCGGCGTACCAGCCGGCATCGACAACACGATGTTGTGCACCAGCTTGGTGGCCTTGCGGCCCGGTACGCCGCGGTAGGGGGACCGGGATGCCGCGGCATCGAGCTCGAGCTCCCAATCCGCGACCAAATCGCTCTCGGGTCCCCGGCCCTTCACTCGCTCGCCGTCATCGGTCTCGATTTCGAACTCCTGCCGGGTCAGGTACTTGAAATGTGCCAGGACCGCTTTGGCGCTCGTTCCGCCGCCCGAGACCTTGACCATTACTTCCGGTGCCCGCCGGACCGTGCGCGCCACCAGAGCGATCTGCGTGGGGGAGAGGCGGTCACGATGGCCCGGGCCTCGCCGGCCGTGGGTGACGATCTCGAAGGCCCCGGCCCGTCGCGGACGTCACCCAGAGGCGGCATCGCCGGACTCCCAGCTCGAAGCGTTCTTGCGGACGAAAGACCGGACGTGCTCGCGTAGGGCCTCGCAGACCGTGAGCACCGCGCGTAGCTCCTCGCGACTGGGTACGGGCCCATGAACACCCAGCAGACTCGCCCGGGGGATCTGGTTGAGGTTCCGCCCGATCGCCGCAAGCTCCATGGTCGATCGCCTGATCCCCTGCAGTTCTTCCGCAGGCACCGGCGTAAGGCCTCGGAGGTGCGCTCGAATCAACGTCGAGGCGTACGTTGCCGGTGCCAGGCACCGTGCCGACGCGCGCTCGCGCAGTAATGCGCGGTCCCCGGGTGTGAGCCGAACGTACAGACGCGCCGGTCGCGCCGCGCGGGCCGCCGTCGCGACCGCGCCCGCGTCCGCGTCCGCGTCCGCCGGCGCTGCCGCAAGCACCTGCGTCTCGATCACGCGCTTGATCAGTGCCGATTCGGTGAGTTGCTGCCGTTCCGCCGCCGCGCGCAGCGCCGCCTTCGTCGCCGGTGCGACTCGACACTGGATGAATGCGTCCGTTGCCATCGCGACTGATCGTGTGACAACAGCCGCCGAAAGGCTATCCCGCGTAATTAGGCAGTTTGTGCCAATACTCAGCAGTTCTTCGCCCCACCGCTCAACCCGCGACCGTCTTCCGGCGCCCCTCCAGCCCAGTCACCGCCGACTGATTCAGCGCGCCCGTTGCCGCCGACCCAGAACCGCCGCCGTCACCCAAGCCCTCGCCGACCTGGACTCTGGGTAGCCGCCGCCGACACCGGAGCGGGCAACGCGGATACCTCCCGTACCCGCGTTGCCCTGCCCTACCCCGCGACCGACCGCAGGGGCTCAGGCAACCACTTCGTCGCCGACACGCATGCCTCGACGGCTTTCGCAAGGGCGGCCTTCTTCAATTTCGCCAAGGGGGCGGCAGACTGCTCCGAAACGGCCTCGGTCACAACGGCAAGGATGCGAGCCTTGGGGACGCTGCCAAAGTACGCTTCGGCCGTGGGGCTCCACCAAGTCCGCATGTCCAGCCGCACTGCCCGCGCCAGCGGATCAAACGTGCTCGGCCGCTCATCCGACTGCACCGTGTTTACGGATACGGCAACGCAAAACGCGAGCACCGACAGCACCTCCGCCTGCGGTCGCCCTAGGAGCCATTCCAGCAGTGCTTCGGCATCCTTCGGCAGCGCTTATCGATAGATATACCAATCTAGTTGCGTGGGTGGGCGAAGCCGCATCAATCAGCGACCGCACGCAAGTAGTTCAGCACGCGGGCGAGGCGGACTTGCTTGTGCACCACGTTCACTCGCCCGTGGCCGAGCACTTTATCAGTCCCGGCCCGCTGCATGGGTTTGTTGGGCGACGCGGAGATTCAAGAACCTCTTGATCTCAGGCGTCATGTCGTGGAGACCGTGGCCCTCTTCTGAAAGGTAAATAGTT
Source organism: Steroidobacteraceae bacterium (assembly GCA_036267195.1). Taxonomy (GTDB): domain Bacteria; phylum Pseudomonadota; class Gammaproteobacteria; order Steroidobacterales; family Steroidobacteraceae; genus FEN-1191. The sequence continues at coordinate 80,621 of DATAWM010000031.1, read as the reverse complement.
TCCGCATGCGGCGTGCACGTGAGAAGGCGCTTCCGAGCAGCTTGGGAGTCGAAAAGCGAGTCCCTACCCCCAAGTACCGCGAGGATCGGCATGGTCAGAGTTTTTAGCGCGGAGTCCGATAGTCGTGGGAGCATCTGCATTCTAGCGACGAAGCCGGACTGAACGAGACGGAACAGTTTGAGAAAGTCGTTGTTCTCAGCCCGCACATCGCCGGCAGAAAATCCCATGTCGACGTCGAGCGCCTTGCGATGACCCCAAGGTCCCAGTAGCAGGAATGGGGCTGCTCGAAGCATGGCCCCGCAGCGAATGTGTACCAGGCCACCAGGCGCAAGGAGCGCGAGACGCTCCACGCGAGCATGCCTTCTGGTGGCGTAGTCGAGCGCAAGCAGCCCACCGAATGATGCGCCCACGAATGCGGCTGTTTTGAGCGACAGACGCTCAAGCACGTCATCCAACCATCTCGCGTGAGCGTCCGACGCAATCCATGGCCGGGACGGTGCGCTGTACCCAGCATCACCAATGATATCGACGGCAAGCACGTGGTAGTCAGAACTGAGCACGTCCATGGTGCGCAGCCACATAGCGGATGTGGCCATCGAACCAGGAAGCAGCATGACCGGCGGTTTCGCTGGATCTCCAGCGGAAAGCACAAAGGTTTCCCCTTGAGATGTGGAGAGCCGATGCTCAGTGTGCGGTGTCGCCCAGGAGTCCAGATTGCCGCGATAGCATTCGAGCACGCGCCGCTCGGCATCTTTGGACCAAAAGATCACGCCTGCTCCGAAGGGGCTGCTACCTGTGCGGGGCGCAGTGCCGCCCTACGGCCCAGTTGAGCGGCCGCCCGCAAACGTGTCAGCGCGCGGCCTGCGTGAAAATCTTCAGCGCGCAGGACGCGCGCCTGCTCCTTTGCCAGGACGGCCCGCCGCAACCGGTTGTTATGCCGCCGCCCGTGTGTCAGCACAACTTGCTCCTTCGCTTCTACACTGCAATTGGCCCCTGCCACCGGATTCCAGAACCCGCCGCCGTCAAACAACGAGACCGTTGATCAGCGGCTCTGACCGATCATGCAACTGACCAGGCCGCGGCGCAATGGCATCAGTGACATAGGAACGGCAGAACGCCTCTATTTGAAGGGGGACTGACCTGCCGGCCACGTAAGTGCGGGCGACGTGCCAAAACCATCGGCGCTAGCAAGAGTGCCCCGATGAGCACGCAGAGACCAACGGCGGCTAGCCCTGAGTCCATGTTGACAGGATAACGTGATCGCCCGGAGCGGACAGTGACGGGCGCCTGCTTTGGGTCGCCTGCCGAACATCAGGTTGAGATTTGCCAATAGATCGGGCCAGCAGAGATCGTCGTGGGCGTACAATTGTCCCCTGGATAACTTACGGTGAGGGTCGGCCATGTTCCGTCATTTGCGGAATCACCTGATCTCGCTGCACCCCTGCTGGCTGCTCGCGGTAGCGCTCGCCCTCGTGCTACCGAGACCGGCCACGGCCGCAACGCAAGTCTCACACGCCGCCAGGAGCGACCGCATAATCATCTCTGGTGCGGCCGGTCATCTCGGCGAGCTCACTGTCGATGATCTGCTAGCACGCAGCATTCCCGCGAGTCGGCTCATTCTAGTGAGCCGCACACCCAGTGCGCTGGCGCGCTATGCGCGCTTGGGGGCGAGCGTGCGGTACGGTGATTTCACCAAGCCGTCGTCATTGCGCAAAGCGTTCGCCGGGGGGAATCGAATGCTACTTATCAGCATCGGCTTCGGCAGCATGCCACGCCCAGAGGCTCACGGTAACGCAATTGCAGCAGCCATCGCGGACGGCGTGAAGCACATCGCTTATACGTCGTGGATTGCCTTGAGCCGCGGGGACCGATCTGGCATCGGCGCCGATCACTACGCTACCGAGGAGATGCTGAAGCACAGCGGAGTCGCGTGGACCATGCTACGCAATTCAGAATACATGGAAGAGCTGCTACCCGATGCCGAGAAGATGTTCGCAACGGGCCGCGCGAGAGTGCCGCCCGGCGATCTTCGCGTGGGTTACGTCTCCCGCTCGGATTGCGCCGCCGCCGCAGCGGCCGTGCTCAGCACCCCAGGTCACGACTACAAGGTATACAACATCACCGGACAGAACCTGGTCAACACACGAGACCTAGCCGCCGCGGTGAGTGCCGTGACCGGAAAAGCTATCCGCAATGTCGCGATCAATCCGGGGCCGGCCCCAGCAAATTCTGGCCTCGGAAGCGCGCTCAGCGTCGTGAGCGACGATGTCGCGGAACTAACGGGCAAGCCGCCAATGACGTTGAAGTCATTCCTCCGGCAACATGAGCCTGAGATCCTCCACCAAAACCGGTGACCAACTGGCGCGCCGTTCCTTGAGTATGACCCACGCAGAATCGGGAATTACCGGAATGTTAGCCGTCTCAAAGCGCCCTTTCTCAGCCGGTGGGCGTCCGCCGGCGAGCGGACGTTTATGTGGAGCTATTTTCGGTTGAATCTCGCTCCCGTCGCAGCAGGAGCGAGATCACTCCACATTTTAGAGAAGTCCCGATTCAGCCATCGAGTACGTCGTCTCGCCGATGATGAGGTGGTCGAGCACCCGCACGTCCACGAGTTGTAGCGCCTCCTTGAGCCGCTGCGTAATGAGACGATCGGCCTGACTGCATTCGGCGGTCCCACTTGGATGGTTATGAAAAAAGATGCAGGCCGCAGCGTTATGCTGGATAGCAGCCTTGACCACTCCCCGGGGATGCACCGCGGCTCCATCAATGGTGCCTCGGAACAGCGTCTCCGCCACAATGAGCCGATGGCGGTTGTCCAGGAATAGGCAACCAAAATTTCATGGTCCAGCGGACCGAACCGCAATCGCAGGTACTCGCGCGTGCGAGCCGGCGATTCAAACACCGGTGCACCGGAACGATAGCGCTGCGCAATCAACCCTTGCGCGCACGCAAATATGTCCTGAGCACTCGCCTCACGGTAGCCCGATGTATCACGAACAAAGAGTGTCGTCATAGTCATCTTCCTCGTTCTCCGGCACGTCGCCGTGCGCGTCGGGGAGCGAGGTCTGTGGCAGAGGCAATGGGACCGTGGGATAAATGGAGGGGACCCGCGGCGCTTCGCCGCGGGGAAGCAGCCGTTTACGCCGCGAAAGCCCGTTGCCGGCGCCGCAGACCTCGCTATGCTCGCAAGGCTGGCGACGTACCGAAGAACGACGCTAGATCGATTGACTTTCGGCAGCGCCTATCAATGCCAGTGCAGCCGCCGCTCATGAGGGGCTTCCTGAACGGAAATGCTGCTTTCCTTCGCGCCGCACCGGCTACAACGAAGGCGCAGCACGAGCGCATCGAGCCCGTGAGGGGAGGGCCGCCAGCAATCGTCCACGGACATCCATCGGCGTTCAGCTAAAGCCCGCGATTTTGGGGATGTTTTGGGGATATAGAGGCTGGACGGCTTAATGAAAACTACCAAGACATCGACAGCTGCGCGTTCAAGTCGATCCCCTTTGCCCGAGCGCGAGCCGCGCACTCTGGATCAGGCAGCGACTCGACCAGCACTTGCGGCTTCTGCGTACAGCCGATCGAGATAATCGGACCACCCTTGCATCATTTGCTGGTGCGCCTCGAGGTATGCGGTGCGGTTGTAGGCTCGGCCATTCGGATCGCGCACAGCGTGAGCCAGCTGATGCTCGATCACATCAACGCGATAGTTGAGCACTTCATCCAAAATCGTCCGCGCCATGGTGTGGCGCGTCAATCTGGGTGAGACAGCGCGACAATCAGGATGAGAGATCTGGCTGGGGTGTGGGGCTTACGGGCGTAGCCCGGAAATCCCACACCCCAGCGGGCAATCCGATCCCTCCAAGGGGTCGGATCGTCGGTGATCGGAGCCGATCGGGTATGAAGGGGCGTTTTCCAGCTTTCAGGGATACGCCTCATGCCCGGTCGACACATCAACGATCACCAGATGAGGTTGTATATGAAAATCCGAGCGACAAGCCCGGCGCCGGTGGCGGCCGCCGGCGCGTCAATCAGCGTTGCGAGCGCCTACCGGATCGACAGCGATCCACGACTGCCGTCCCAGAAGAGGCCGGCCCGGGGCCGGCGACGAGCCGATCCGCTCGTGGAGTTCTTCGACACCGAGGTCGTGCCGATGCTGCTGGCGGCGCCGCAGCTGCGCCCCGTGGCGGTGTTCCAGGAGATGCAGCGACGGCATCCGAGCCTCGATGAGCGCGTCCGGCGCACGCTCGAGCGGCGCATCCGCGCCTGGCGGGCGCTGCACGGAGCGGAGCAGGAGATCGTGTTCCGCCAGGTGCACGAGCCCCGGCAGATGGGGCTCTCGGACTTCACCGAGATGGGCGATCTTGCGGTCAGCATTGCCGGAGTTGCACTCGAGCACCGGCTGTATCACTTCCGCCTCGCCTGCTCGGGCTTCGAGCATGCGCACGTGATCCTGGGTGGGGAGAGTTACGTGGCTCTGGCCAAGGGCCTGCAGAATGCGCTGTGGGCTGTTAACCGGCGTGCAAATCTGACCAGGTTCGGGGTGTAACCGGCGTCCAAAATTGACCACCCCGTACCCTGCGCTGCCCGAGACGGGCGGCGCTGGGAGAACTGGGGTGTTGTGCGTGGAAACGATCGGCAAGATCCGCCGGCGGCGTCTGGTGCTCGGGGAGTCCATCAGCGCCATCGCGCGTGACTTGGGGCTCTCGCGCAACACGGTGAAGCGGGCGCTGCGCTTGTGCCACAGCCGCGCGTTCTTCCTGGCCGCCTACGCACGCCCGCAAAGGGCTACCTGTCCGCGCCATTCGCCGAGGACGTCGAGCTGTCTATGCGCACCGCAGATTGAGCGCATGCCCGTATTCGTAACCGCGCACCCACATGGCTCGGGCGGGAGCCGACCGGCCCGGTCCAGTGGGGTGTTAACCTATAGCCAATCACCACTACCGCAGAGGGAGTAATGCCCATGAGCTGGAAAAAGGTCATCAGCCTCGGTGTTGCGATCGTCCTGGTCACGGGCGTTGCGTTCGCGGCGCAGCTTGCTCGGGCGCAGACCATCGTCGTTTATGGCGCCACCGGCGCAATCGGCGGCGTCATCGTCAACGAAGCGTTGAGCCGCGGCGACACGGTGATTGGCGTGTCTCGGGAACCGGCCAGGCTGAAGATCCACAACAAGAACTTCAGGGCAGTTGCGGCCGATGTAACCGATCTCGCTTCGTTCCGCTCCGTGACCAGGGGCGCTGACGCAGTAATCATTTCCGTCTCCGGCGGCGGCAAGGACAATCTTCCGGAGAACAGTGTCACCGCGCGGGCCGCAAAGGTTGCCACGCAGGCCTTTGCCGGCATGCGCAACAGCCCTTATGTGATTCAGATTGGCGGTGCCACGACAATGTATGAGACAAGGCAAGCAATGCTGGCGCATATGCCGTTTCCCGTTAAACCGGGCACCCCCATGTACGGGATGTTCTTTGGGCACGTGGTTGCGCTGCAGACCTACCGGGTCAGCAATATTCGCTGGACGGTGCTCACGCCTCCAATGGATATCGATGGCTGGAGCGCGAGTGCCAAGCCGGTGCTCAAGCGCACCGGCAAGTACCGCACGTCAACTTCCGCCCTGGTCGAGGATGCGAACGGCAAAAATGTCGTGAATATCGCGGACCTCGCGGTAGCGGCCGTGGACGAGGCTGAACAGCAGCGTTTCGTCGGCAAACGGTTCACGATTGGCTATTGAGTTCGATGGCGCTCACGGCGGCTACTTTACCAGGCGCTGGATCAGCGCCTGCGCCGCGGCAGGATTGGCCACTTTGTGGCCGCTGATGACGTAGAGATAGACGTCACGGTGCGCCTGCGCGCCTTGCGCGGGCGCAATGGTTTCCAGCTCCTCCGGAGTGCCGCCCGCCGCCCAGCACTGCGCTCGCTGGGCCCACAGGTCGAGCGCGGCGGGAGGATACCCCAGTGGCTCACCCGGCTGTGTGCCCATCAGACGGACGTACACGAATGGGGCGGTGACATCGGCGATCTGCGGATGCCTGGAATCCGCCGCGACCACGATCGCGACGCCGTGGTGGCGCGCCATGTCCACCAGATCCTCGGCACGGAAGCTGTCGTGGCGCACCTCGACTGCATGACGCAGTGTGCGGCCTTCGAGGCTCCTGGGCAGCAACGCCAGGAATGCCTGGAAATCCGACGGATCGAATTGGGCGGAGGGCGGGAGCTGCCAGTTGATGGGGCCGAGCTTTTCCTTCAGCTCCAGCACGCCGCTGCCGAGGAACTGCTCGATCATCGGACCCGCTCCGGAAAGCGCGCGCCGATGGGTGGCGTAACGGGGTGCCTTCAACGCGAACACGAACCCCGGAGGGGTTTCATCACGCCATCGCCGGAAGACGTCGGGCTTCTGCAGGCCGTAAAAAGTGCCGTTGACTTCGATCGAGGTGAGCTTGCCGGAGGCATATTCGAGCTCGCGCTTGTGCGCAAGGCCCGGGGGATAAAACGAGCCCCGCCACGGCTCATAGGTCCACCCGCCGATACCGACTCTGACGTTGGCGCTCACACCTCGATTCTACCCGCCCCGCCGCTGCGCTCGCGCTCCAGCCACGTTGGGAGGCGCCCCGTGCCTGCTAGCTGTTCCTGCCGCCAAAGCCGATCACCAGGCCGCCCAGGACGATCACCCCGATCCCGGCCCATATCGGAATGGAGACCGTCTGCCGGTGCTGCACGGATAGCTGGATGGGACCCACTTTGGCCGCATCCGTGCGCCTCGTATAAGTGAAGCCGCCGTACACCAGTGCAATGACGCCGGCGGCTATCAGCAGGATCCCTATCAATCTGCTTGCATTCATGTCTTCCCCTTGGTATCGACACAGTCCCGGGCATGATGACAAATGATCCGTCGATGACTGCCAGCATCCAGCGTAGGAGCCGGCTGACGCCCCGCGCCCGACCAGCTGGGCTCAGGGCCGGCCGTGGATGCCAGTCCGGCCACCGGCGGATCTTTGCCGTCCCAAGGTCGGCGCGGGCCCACGGAGGATTGCACTTGTCCGGGCGCGCGCACACCATCCACGAGGTCCGCGCCGTTGCCGCCAGGGAGATAAAATGAGCTATGTAGAATCCAACCTGATTCCCGGAGAGCAGGTGATCTACCGCACCCGCCTGCACTGGATCGTGATGTTCGGACACCTCGTGCTCGGATTGCTGCTGCTGGTCGCTGGAGCCGTTCTGCTTTTCTACGCGCTCGATCGGGCCACGGCCACGGGCACGACCCTTCAGATCATGGAAGGTGCCGGCGTGCTGTTGCTCGTTTGCGGGCTGATCGTGCTGCTGATGGGCAGGGTGCGCCGGAATGCCACGGAAGTGGCGGTAACGAGTCGGCGAGTGATTGTCAAAACGGGATTGGTCAGCCGCAAGACCATCGAGATGCTGTTGAACAAGGTGGAATCCATCGAGGTGAGCGAGACCGCTTTCGGCCGGATGATGGGCTACGGAACGATCGTGGTGATCGGAACGGGGGGCACCACCGAGCCGTTTCGCAAGGTGGCGCACGCGCTCGAGTTCCGCAGCCAGGTACAGCAGCAGATCGAGAAGCTCCCGCAGGGACGGGTTTCACCGTGACCCATGTCCGCTCCGCCCGCCTATCGGCGATGAAAGCGCATTGCGCAGTCGATGTAGCGCTCGAGATCGCCGCTGTCGGTCGCGGCGCTCATGGATCGGCGCCTGGCTGACGTTGAATTCGTGAGCCCGATGACGACAGCCGCGGCCCCGAGCCGGGCGGTGCCGGGCACGCGCGCGTTTCTGCGCATCAGCGTTGCCCTGTTTCTCGCCGGCAGCGCGACTTTCGCGCTGTTGTACTGCGTGCAGCCGCTGCTGCCGCTGTTCGCGCGCGACTTCGACGTCGGCGCAGCCGCCAGCTCCCTGTCGCTGTCGTTCGCATCCGCGCTGCTCGCGCTGGCGATTGCCGGGGCGGCCATGGCGTCGGAAAACCTCGGGCGCCGCGGCCTGATGTTCGGCTCACTGCTGCTGGCGGCGTTGCTGAACATCGCCGTGACGGCGGCCCACCGCTGGCCGACGCTGCTGGTGCTGCGCGCGCTGGAAGGCTTCGCGCTCGGCGGCGTGCCGGCGGTCGCGATGGCCTATCTGGCGGAGGAGACGGACCCTCGCGGACTGGGCTTCTCAATGGGACTGTACATTGCGGGCACCGCCTTCGGCGGCATGGCGGGCCGGGTGAGCGCCGGGCTGTTGACGCAGCTGTTCTCGTGGCGCGTGGCGCTGGCGCTGATCGGCGCCGCCGGACTTGCCGCCGCCGTGGCCTTCATCGCACTGGCGCCGCCGTCGCGCCACTTCGCGCGCGCACAGCGCTTCGACGCTCGCCATCACCTCGCCGCCTGGGCGGGACACCTGCGCCGGCGGCCGCTGCGGCGGCTGTTTGCGATCGGCTTCCTCCTCATGGGCGCGTTCGTGACGGTCTACAACTACGTCGGCTTCCGCTTGATGGCGCCGCCGTATTCGTTCAATCAGCGCGAGCTCGGGCTCATCTTCGTGATCTATCTGTTCGGCATCGGCGCCTCCTCGCTCGCCGGCGCGCTGGCCGATCGCGTCGGACCGCGGCGCGTACTCACTGCCGGCATCCTGCTTGCGGCGCTCGGCATCGGCCTGACCCTGCTGCAGCCGCTGCCGCTGCTACTGTTGGGTATCGTGGCCGTGACGATCGGCTTCTTCGCCGCACATTCGGTCGCCAGCGGCTGGGTCGGTAGCCTCGCCGCCGGCACCAAGGGCCATGCCTCCTCGCTCTACCTGCTGGCCTATTATCTCGGCTCCAGCATTGCCGGCTCCGCCGGCGGATGGTTCTGGGCCGCGGGCGGCTGGCCGATCGTGGCCGCGTTCACGCTCGGACTGCTCTCGCTCGGATTCGCGGCCACCATCGGCGCCGCGGAACCGTAAGAGGGTCCCGCCGTCGTCACACGGCGCCGGTGGCCGCCGGCCTCGTCCCACGCCGGCCTCGCGCCACGCCGGCCTCGCGCTACACTAGGCGCCATGAATGGGGGGGACGATCATCACAACGGCGCCGCGCCGGCAGTCCGGGCGCAGCGGCGGCGATTGAGCCGGTGGTACCTGGTGTTCCTGATTCAGTTCGTCGCCGTGCTGTGGCCACCGTTCTTCAACCGCGCCGACCCGCATTGGCTGGGCATTCCGTTCTTCTACTGGTACCAGCTGCTGTGGGTGATCATCGGCGCGGCCTGCACGGCGATCGTGTACTTTGCGACCGCTGCATGATCCGACCCGGGCCGCCCGCCACCCCGGGCCGACGGCCGACATCGTCCCGATATCCAACCATCAACCGAGCTGGAGGTAAGGCCGGGTGCCATCCGTCAACTGGGTCGCGTTGATCATCTTCGCAGCGCTGTTCGCCTTCGTCGCGTGGCTCGGCCTCGCCGCGGCCAGATGGCGCCGGGGCGATCTGGACCAGCTGCGCGAGTGGGGGCTCGGCGGACGGCGCTTCGGTACCCTGATCACCTGGTTCCTGGTCGGCGGCGATCTCTACACGGCCTACACCTTCATTGCCGTGCCGGCACTGGCGTTCGGGGCCGGGGCGATGGCGTTCTTTGCCGTGCCCTACACGATCCTCGCCTACCCGATCTTCTTCATGGTGTTTCCGCGCATCTGGCAGGTGTGCCACAAGCACGACTACATCACCATCGCCGACTTCGTGCGCGGTCGTTTCGGCAACCGCTGGCTCGCGCTGGCGATCACGATCACCGGCATCGTCGCCACCATGCCGTACATCGCGCTGCAGCTGGTCGGACTGCAGGTGGTGATCGGCGGTCTCGGTATCTCCGGCGGCGGCGTGGCCGGCTACCTGCCGCTGCTGATCGCGTTTGCGATCCTGGCAGTGTTCACGCACTCCAGCGGCCTGCGAGCGCCCGCCTCGATCGCGATCGTCAAGGACATCCTGATCTATGCCACCACGCTCGCGGCGATCGTCTACATTCCGATGCGGCTGGGCGGCTTCGGCAAGATCTTCGGCGCCGTGCCCACCGCGAAGCTGCTGCTGGCCGCGCCCGGACCGCACAGCACCGGCAGCTTCAGCGCCTACGCGACGCTCGCGCTGGGATCGGCGCTGGCGCTGTTCCTGTACCCGCACGCGATCACGGGCGTGCTCAGCGCGAGCAGCGGACGGGCGATCCGCCGCAATGCCGCGCTGCTGCCGTGCTATTCGCTGCTGCTCGGCCTGCTGGTACTGATGGGCTTCTTCGCGATCGCGGCCGGGGTCGCGCATCGACCCGAGTACGCCGCCGCGTTCAAGCTGTTCGGCAACAGCTTCTCGGTGCCGGCACTGTTCCTGCAGCTGTTCCCGTCCTGGTTCGTCGGCATCGCCTTTGCCGCGATTGGCATCGGTGCGTTGGTGCCGGCGGCCATCATGTCGATTGCCGCGGCCAACCTCTACGCCCGCAACATTCACCGCGAGTTCATCAATCGGGCTCCCACCGACCGGCAGGAGGCCCGCATCGCCAAGTGGGTGGCGCTGCTGATCAAGCTCGGCGCACTGGCCTTCGTGCTGTTCGTGCCGACCGATTACGCCGTCTACCTGCAGCTGCTCGGCGGCATCTGGATCATCCAGACGCTGCCCACGGTGATGCTTGGCGCCTTCACCCGCTGGTTCAACGACTGGGCATTGCTGGTCGGCTGGGCCGTGGGCAGCCTCACCGGGACGATGATGGCCGTGGCGTCGCATCTCACCCCGACCTATCCGCTGCACCTCGCCGGCTACACGCTGCCCGGCTACACGGCGTTCTACACGGTCATCCTCAACCTCGCGCTGGCGACCATCCTCACCCTGCTGTTCGACGCGCTGGGCGCGCGCCGCACGTCGGTGGATGAGACCGTGGCGCTGGACTATCAGTCCTGAGGGCGCGCGCGCCATACGCGTGCGAGCGACCTCAAGGAGCAACAGTGCCGATCATCACCTGCATCGAGGATCTGCGCGCACTCGCGCGCCGCCGCATCCCCCGTGCGCTGTTCGACTATGCCGACCGCGGTGCCTATGACGAGCTGACCATCGGGCGCAACCGCCGCGATCTGGACGCACTCGAGTTCCGCCAGCGCGTCATGCTCGACCTGTCCACCCTGACGCTCGAGAGCGTGCTGCTCGGACAGCCGGCCACGATACCGCTGGCGATCGCGCCCACCGGCCTGACCGGCTTGTTCTACGGCAACGGCGAGATCCACGGGGCGCGGGCGGCACAGGCCTTCGGCGTGCCGTTTTGCCTGAGCACGATGTCGATCTGCTCGATCGAGGACGTGCGCGCGGCCGTCGCCCAGCCGTTCTGGTTCCAGCTGTACATCATGCGCGATCGCGGCTTTACCGCCGAGCTGGTCGCACGGGCCCGCACAGCGCAGTGCCCGGTGCTGATGCTCACGGTGGATATGCCGATCCAGGGCGTGCGCCGCCGTGACAGCAAGAACGGACTGACGGTGCCGCCGCGCCTGACGCTGCGTAACGCGGTCCAGATCGCATTGCGGCCGACATGGGCGGCGCGGGTGCTGTGCGGCAAGCGCCGGCTGTTCGGCAACCTGGTCGCGCGCATGCCCGATACCGCGGGCCTGTCTACCCTGGCCGGTTGGATCGCCACGCAGTTTGATCCGTCGGTCACGTGGAAGGACGTGGCATGGATCCGGCAGCTGTGGGGCGCCAAGCTCATCGTCAAGGGCGTGCTCGATGCCGAGGACGCGCGCGCGGCCTGCGCGGCCGGAGTCGATGCGATCGTGGTCTCCAACCATGGCGGCCGCCAGCTCGACGGTGCCCCCTCCTCGATCTCGGTGCTGCCGGAAATCGCCGCGGCGGTCGGCAGCCGCTGCGAGGTGCTGTTCGACGGCGGCATCCGCAGCGGCCAGGACATCCTCAAGGCGCTGGCCCTGGGCGCGCGCGGCTGCCTGATCGGCAAGAGCTTCCTGTATGCGCTCGCGGCGATGGGCGAGCGGGGTGTCACTGCGGCGCTGGGCATCCTGCGCGACGAGCTGCGTGTGACGCTGGCGTTGACCGGCCGCACACGGCTCGCCGACGTCGATGCCGGTATCCTGCGAACGCCCAAATCCTTATAATGACCTGTCGCGCTCGATAATAAGAAAACGTCTGGGTCGGTGACCGCGTGGTGCAAGCGCGGGGGGTAGTCATGGCGTTGGATCGTCCGTTCGATCCCGAGACCCGCGTGACCTCACGCGCGGGTCAGCAGCCGCGCATCGAGCGCGGCTGCGACATCTGCGTGGTCGGCTCGGGCGCCTCCGGCATCTCGGCAGCGGTCGAAGCGGCGCGTGCCGGCCGCGAGGTGATCCTGGTCGACGGCCTGCCCGCCCTCGGCGGCCAGGCGGTCAATTCCATCATCGGCATGTTCTGCGGCCTGTATTCGCCCGGCGAGAACGGCATCCAGCTGACCCACGGCATCGCCGATGAGATCCTGAGCGAACTGGGCCTCACCGGCGACGTGAAGGTCCTCGCCGGCGGCGTCATGAAGGTGGCTGCCTACAACGAAGTGGCGCTCGGCCGCTGGGTGGAGAAAAAGGTACATAGCGAGGGCATTGCCCCGCTCACCGGCGCGATCATCCGCGCGGTCAACATGGACGGCCGGCGGGTGCGCTCGCTCGAAATCGCCACCCGCTACGGCGACGTGCGGGTGTCGGCCACCGGGTTCGTCGATGCAACCGGCGACGCGGCCCTCACCTGGCAGGCCGGGCTCGAATGCCGCGTGCACAAGCACGGCCAGATCTATGGCTCGCAGATGATCGTCATCGAGGACTTCGATACCGGCAAGGGCCCTGACCGCGAGACGATGACCAGCGCCATCCGCGACAAGGGCGAGCGGTACGGCATGATGCGCCGTGACGGCTTCACCATGGCCTATCCGGGACGCAATGTCGCCATCGTCAACATGACCCATATCGAGACGCCGCTCGAGCCGTTCGCGGCCGCGGTCAAGGCGCTCGAGGGCAAGGAACAGGCCGATCGCGTCATGACCTTCCTGCGCACCGAATTTCCGCAGGGCTACGCCAACGCCCGCGTCCGCGCCTACGGCCTGCCGGGCATTCGCCAGACCCGCTGGATCGTCGGCCGTCACCACCTGACGATCGACGAGGTGCGAGCGGCCACGCGGTTCGACGACGCCATTGCGCGCTGCTCGTGGCCGCTGGAACAGCACCACAATCGCGAGGGCTACGTCTGGGAGGTGTTCCCGGACGATCACATCCACACCGTGCCGCTGCGCTGCCTCACCGTCGACGGTGCCGACAATCTGATCGCGGTGGGGCGCTGCATCGACGCGGACAGTGCCGCGCTGTCCTCGGTGCGTGTGATGGGCCCGTGCATCGCGATGGGCGCGGCGGCCGCGCATGCGCTCGACCTCGCCGGCTCCGGCAGCGTGCACCAGATCGATATCAAGGCACTGCAAAGCCGCATCCGGCACAACCTGGAGGGCTAGGCCATGGCCGGTCGCACGGTCGACATCAGCGCCCTGATCGATGGCCGGCGACTCGGCCCGTTCAACTACAAGCTGATCGTTCTGTCCTGGCTGATCACCGTGTTCGACGGTTTCGACATGATGATGATCAGCTTCACCGCACCCTACATGAGAGATCAGCTGAAGCTCGATCAGCTCATGCTGGGGAACCTGTTCTCGGCCGGATTGCTGGGGATGCTGCTGGGCGGGTTTTTCTTCTCCTGGCTCGGTGATCAGATCGGCCGGCGCCCGACGGTACTACTGACCTCCTTCCTGTTCGGCCTGCTGACCATTGCGACCGGCTTTGCCGGCAGCTATGAGGGGCTGCTGGCGCTGCGCTTCCTGGACGGCCTGGCCATCGGCGGCATGCTGCCGCTGGCCTGGGCGCTGAACATCGAGTTCGTGCCGTCACGGATGCGCTCGACCGTGGTCACCGTGATCATGCTGGGCTATAGCATCGGCACCTCGATAGCGGGACCGATGACCGTGCTGCTGGCGCCGCGCTTCGGCTGGCCGGCGGTTTTTTTCGCGGGCGGCGGCGGCTCGTTGCTGGCCGCAGGCCTGCTGTGCTGGGGTCTACCCGAATCGGTGCGCTTCCTGGTGAGCCGCGGCCGCGATCCCGCCCGGATTGCGGGCATCCTCAAACGCGTGATGCCCGAGGCCGGTGTCGATGCCGAGGATCGGTTCATCCTGAGCAACGAGGTGGTCACACGCGAGCCGTTCAAGCCGCGGCAGTTGTTCGAAGGGCGTCTGCTGAAACTGACGCCGCTGCTGTGGGTGGGCTATATCGCCAGTACGCTGGCGGTTTATTTCGGGGCCAACTGGGGACCGATCGTGCTGGAGTCGATGTCCTTCACGCGCGACACGGCCGCCTATGTGGCCTCCATCGCCAGTGCGCTCGGCGCGCTGTTCGGCCTGCTGCTGATGCGCTTCACCGACCGCAAGGGTGCGCTCGCCGTGGCCGTCTATCCGCTGCTCGCAGTGCCCGTGCTGGTATTCGTCGGCCTGGTCCGGCTGTCGCCTTCGGTGTTCCTGCCGCTCCAAGTCCTCGGCAGCGTGCTGGTGGCCGGCGGACATTTCGGCATCCTCAGCATCGCCAGCATCTACTACCCCACCGCCATCCGCGCCAGCGGCGGAGGCTGGGCGACGTCGGTGGCAAAGGTCGGCGGCATCGCCGGCCCGATCCTCGGCGGCGTCGTGCTGGCGGCCGGCTTACCGGCGGTGCGAACCTACGCGCTGTTCGCTGTCTGCCCCGTCATCCTCGGAGTGTGCGCGATCGGTATCGCACGGGTGGTTCGCCGCACGGCGGCGCCCGCCGCGGCGCAGGCCCTGCCCGCTGCCGACCTCATTCCCAGGGAGTCGTAATCGCATGGCCAAACTGCGCAGCCTCGCGGCCAATTCCCCGTTCCGGCGCGCCGAGTGGGCCGCGCTCGGCATATCACGGGCGGACATGGAGAAGCCCAAGATTGCGGTCGTCAACAGCTCCTCGGAGCTCGCCGCCTGCTTCGCGCACCTAGATGGCGTCGCCAAGGTGGTCAAAGAGACGATCCGGGCGGCCGGCGGCCTGCCGTTCGAGGTACGCACGACCGCGCCCTCCGATTTCATCGTCGGCGCAGCCAACGGCGGCTCCTACATTCTCGCCGGCCGCGACCTGGTCACCAACGATATCGAGGCGCAGGTCGGGGCGGCGGTGCTGGATGGCATGGTGTGCCTGACCAGCTGCGACAAGACGCCCCCGGGGCACCTGATGGCGGCGGCGCGGCTGAACATTCCGACGCTGCTGGTGATCGGTGGCTACCAGCCCTCCGGCGCCATCGGCGCCGACAGGATCGACATCGAGGACGTGTTCGAGGCCACGATCGGCCGCCGCTTCGGCACGCCGCTGAAACACAGCATCGAAGACATGGCCGAGCAGGCGATCCGCGGGCCGGGCGTGTGCGCGGGCATGGCCACCGCCAACACCATGCACTGCGTGGTCGAGGCGCTCGGCATGTGCCTGCCCGGATCCGCACCGGTGCGCGCCAACAGCGAGCGCATGTTCGATGCTGCGCGCCGCTCGGGCACGCGCATCGTCGAGATGGTGCATGAGCAGCTGCTGCCGCGCACCGTCATGGACGAGCGCGCCTTTCGCAACGCCGTCGCGCTGGTGCTGGCCGTATCGGGCTCCATCAATTCGATCAAGCATCTGCAGGCGGTGGCGAGCGAGGCGCGCGGCGGCGTCGACGTGTTCGCGCTGTGGGATGAGATCGGGCGCAAGGTTCCGGTGCTCTCGGCGATCCGTCCCAACGGCGAGCGCCGCATCGAGGAGTTCGAAGACGCCGGTGGGGCCGCGGCGACGTTGAAGCAACTGGCGCCGTTGATCGAGCCGCAGGCCCTGACCTGCACCGGCCATACGCTCGCCCAGAACATCGCCGACATGCCGGTACGCGACCCGGAGGTGATCCGACCGCTCGGCAGGCCGGTGTCGCAGGGCCCCTCGATCGCGATCCTCAAGGGCACGCTGGCGCCCGAGAGCGCGGTGGTCAAGCTCG
The DNA here is from genome assembly GCA_036267195.1 of Steroidobacteraceae bacterium. GTDB lineage: Bacteria > Pseudomonadota > Gammaproteobacteria > Steroidobacterales > Steroidobacteraceae > FEN-1191. Next base: position 64,615 of record DATAWM010000031.1, on the reverse strand, counting down.
GCATCCGCGACGGCAGCCGCCCGGAGACCTTCACCGGGCCGGCCCGCGTTTACGAAACCGGCGAGGTCGCGATCCAGGCGCTGGCAGACGGCAAGGTCAAGTCCGGAGAGGTCGTGGTACTGCGGGGGCAGGGATTGAAGGGCGGACCGGCGATGGGAGGGGGCGCCTCCTCGGTGCTGTTCGCGCTCGATGCCGCCGGGCTCGCCCGCAGCGTCGCCTTCGTGACCGACGGCCAGCTCTCCGGCCTGTGCCTCAAGGGGTTGACGATCGCCGAGGTCGCCCCGGAGGCGGCGGTGGGCGGCCCGATCGGGCGGGTGCGCGACGGCGACGTGATCCACATCGATGTGGCGGCGCGCAAGCTGGCGCTGGAGGTTGATCCCGCGGAGCTCGCGCGCCGGCCCGTCCCAAGCGGCTATGCTATCCCGGCCAGCGGCTGGCTCGGCTTGTACCGGCGCGAGGTCCAGCCGATGGCGACCGGCGCGATCCTCGGCCTGGTCGAGCCGCGCGAGGGACCGCGCGAGGGACCGCGCCAGATACCGCGCGAGACACCGGAGGCACGCTGATGGTACGACTGACCGCGGTGGAACAGGCCATGCTCGACGGCGCGCAGGGCGCCGCAACCCGCAAGGCGATGGAGCTGCTGGTGCGCTACGCCGACGCGCTCGGGGCCGAGCGCTTTGTGGAGACCAACAATGTCGCCGGCGTCCCCGGCAGCGCCCATGGCTGGCTGGCCAAGTACTACGCCAAGCAGGGCGGCGACTACCGTGCCGTGTTCTCGCTGTTCGATCTGGACAGCGACGAGGTGGTCGACGTTCCGCGCATGAACGCCTACAGCTGCCACCTGCAGGGCGGCATGGACCCGCAGCTGTGGGCCGAACAGGGCTTCAGCCAGGAGGCGCACGCGCAGTTCGCCTCTGACGAAGCGCAGACCGCGGGGCACGGCATCCAGGTCATGAAGACCTGCACGCCGTACCTGGCCGGCAACGTGCCGGTCATGGGCGAGCACTGCGCCTGGATGGAAAGCTCGGCGGTGGTGTTTTGCAACAGCGTCATTGGCGGCCGCACCAATACGGAGGGGCGCGAGTCCACCAGCGCGGCGATGCTGACCAAGCGCATCCCCTACTGGGGCTATCACTGCCCGGAATTTCGCTACGGCCAGCATGACATCGACGTACAGGTCGACGTGGCGAACGTGTTCGAGTGGGGCATGCTCGGCTACTTCGTCGGCGGCTGCGTCGAGGAGGAGATTCCGGTCATTTCCGGCAGGATCTCCAACCCCAGCCTGATCCGGCACAAACATTTCGGGGCCGCGGCCGCCTCCTCCGGAGGAGTGGAGCTCTATCATATCGTCGGCATCACGCCGGAGGCGCCGACCCGGGAGGCGGCGTTCGGCCCGCGCCAGCCCAAGCAGCGCTTCCGCTACGACGCCGCGGCGCGCGAGCGGATCTACCAGACGCTGAACTCCATCGGCACCCGCCGTGAGGTCGATTACGTGATGCTCGGCTGCCCGCATTATTCGATCGGGCAGATCCGCCACGCGGCCTACCTGATCGAGGGGCGCAAGGTGCACGAGAACTGCGCACTGTGGATCTTCACGTCGCGCTCGGTCAAATCGATGGCCGACACCAACGGCTACACCAAGATCCTGCGCGAAGCCGGCGCCTACCTGATGACCGACACCTGCTCGGCGATCAGCCAGGCGGTGCCCAAGGGTACCCGGGTGGTGGCGCTCGACAGCGCCAAGCAGACCCATTACCTGCCGGCCATCATGAACATCGAGGCCTGGTTCGGCACCACCGAAGAATGCATCGACGCCGCCTGCACCGGCCGCTGGGAAGGCAGTCTGCGCGAGGCAGTGCCGGCATGAGTGCGTCAGCATGAGCGCGCAGGCGAACGCCGCGGTGCGCGAGATCGTGCTCAAGGGCCGGGGTATCACCCCCGGCGTGGCCGAGGCCGAGGCGCTGGTCAGCCGCCAGACCATCTCCGGCTGGGGCGGGGTGAATCCGATGACCGGCACCATCATCGAAAGCCGCCACGAGCTCAAGGGCCAGAGTGTCGCCGGCAAGGTGCTGGTCTTCCCGGGCGCCAAGGGCTCGTCCGGCTGGTCGGCGATCTTTCATATGACCCGGCTCGCCACGGTCGCGCCGGCCGCCATGCTGTTCAACGTGATGACGCCCAAGGTCGCGCTCGGCGCGGTGGTGATGCGCATCCCGGCCGTCACCGAGCTCGATCAGGATCCGCTCGAGCTCATCGCCACCGGCGACTGGGTGCGCGTCGACGGCGACCGCGGCGAAGTCACGGTGTGGAAGGGCGGCAAGCCCTAAAGTCATCGCGCCGGGCCGATCTTCAGACCTCGAGCCCCACCGCACGCATCAGCGCCACCGCATTGCTGCGAGTCACCACCCCCTCGCGCAGGCGGTAGTCGAAGCTCATGCGCCCATCGGTCATCTCGTCCTCGAAGTGCAGGTTGCGCAGGCAGCCCGGCGGCAGTCCGCGCAGATCCGTCAGCGCCAGATCGTGCGTGCTGACCAGGCCGATCGCGCCGCGCTCGACGAATGCGCGCACGATTCCCTCGGCGCCCACGCGCCGGTCGGCCGAGTTGGTCCCCTGCAGCAGCTCGTCGAGCAGGAACAGCAGTGATCGGCCGGGGCCGTCCCCTGGGCCGGCGCCGTCTCCTTGGCCGGTGCCGGCCGCATCGAACAGCTGCCGGATACGGCTGATCTCCGCGTAGAAGCGCGAGCTGCCCTCCTGCAGCGAGTCATTGACGCGGATGCTGGCGCCAAGCTGCAGTGGCGTGAGCCGCAGCGCGCGCGCACACACCGGCGCGCCGGCCATGGCCAGCACCGTGTTGATGCCCACCGTACGCAGCAGCGTGCTCTTGCCGGACATGTTCGAGCCGCTGATCAGCAGCACCCGCGTGCCGCCGCCGAAGGCGACGTCGTTGCACACGCGGCGGCCTGCCGGTATCAGCGGGTGCGCCACGGCGGTGCCCTCGAAGTCCGGCGCACCGCCGGCCAGCTCCGGGAATGGATCGTCCGGGTGCTCGTAGCTGTACGTAGCCAGGCACAGCAGCGCCTCCAGTTCGCCCACCGCATCGACCCAGCCGCGTACGGCGCCGCCGTGCAGGCGGCGCCAGCGCTCGGCCGCACGCGCGACATGCGCACCGTACATCAGCGGAGTGCCCAGCAACTGGCCCAGCTGGTTGTGGCGCGATCCGGCATAGTTGGCGATGCTGCGCAGCCGTTCGATCGCGCGGGCAGCCGGCAGCGTACGCGAGGACAGCCGCTGCATCAGCGCCTGCAGCAACGCGCCGTCGAAGCGCTCGCGCTCGAGCCGCCCGAGCAGTGCGCTGAACAGCGCCAGGCCGTCGAACGCATCCTCGACGCCGTGCAGCACCTGTTCCACCCGCGCCTTCAACCGGTACAGGACGGCGCCCTCGGCCAGCAGGATCACGATCAACGGCGCCACGATCCCGCCCGCGGCCCATGCGATCAGCGCCGCGAGCGCGAGCGCCGGCAGCAGCCATGCGGCCCAACCCAGCCAGCGCTGCTGCAGGCTGTTGGGCATCTGCGCCCAGCTTGCCAGCGCCGCCGGATATACCCCGGGTCCCGCACCCTCGCCCGCCACCGCCAGCTGCTCGCGCAGGTCCAGGCGCTCGCGCAGCTCGGCCACGGCCGCCTGCCGGGCGCGGATCGACTCGGGCGGCGCGGGCGCGAGCAGCCATCCGGCCAGGCACTCCTCGCCCATGCGCGTGCGCGCCGTGCATAGCAGCTCGAACAGGCTGCCGCGGCCGAACAGATCCAGATCGGCGGCGTAGACATGGCGCGCATCACTGAAGCGCTCGCCGCCCGCACCGCCACCGGCCCAGCAGTCCTGTAGCCGGGCGATGCCGCGCCGATAGAACGCAGCGGCGCGCTCGGCGCGATCGCGCTCGTGCCGCACCCGATAGTGGTACAACACCATGCCGGCGAAGGCGGCGATCGGCACAGCGATCCACAGCGGCGAAAACAGATGCGGCAGCAGCGATGCCCAGGCAGCGGCCAGCATCAGCGCGGCCAGCATCAGTCGTACCGCGCCGATGCGTCCCTGTCGCCGGTCCAGTCGCTGGACCTGCGCTTCGCGGCTGGCGAGGCGCTGCGGGTACTGCGCGGCAGCGGCGGCGTGGGTCAGGCCGGCTCCCGCATGGCCGGTCCGTTGCGCAGCGAGCGCGCGTACAGCTCCGGCCTGAAGCCCACCAGCAGCCGCTTGTCCACCTGCAGCACCGGGCGTTTGATCATCGAGGGCTGCGAGAGCATCAGCGCGATGGCCTTGCGCTCGTTCAGCGCCGTCTTCTGCGCTTCCGGCAGCCTGCGGAAAGTCGTGCCGCTGCGGTTGAGCAATGCCTCCCAGCCCAACTCGGCACACCAGCGCGCCAGCACGTCGGCATCGATGCCGGCCGCGTGGTAGTCATGAAACCGGTACGGCAGGCCATGGCCGTCGAGCCAGGCGCGCGCCTTCTTCATCGTCTGGCAGTTCTTGATGCCGTAGATCGTGATGAGCATGGTCGGCACCGGGCGCTAGGCGCGTACGGCTGGTGCCGGCGGTGCCGACACCGGTGCCAGCTGTGCCAGCAGCTGCTCGTGTGCTACCAGCCCCTGCGACGGATCGGTCGTCAACGTCTGCACGCACACGTGGTCGGCGCCGGCGTCCCAGTGCGCCTGGATACGCGCACGGACGGCGCCGATGTCGCCCCAGGCAACCAGCGCGTCCACCAGCCGGTCCGAGCCTCCGCCGGCGAAATCCGGGTCGCCGAAGCCGAGACGGCGCAGGTTGTTCAGATAATTCGGTGCCGCCAGGTAGAAGCCCAGCGCCGCTCGTGCGGCGGCGCGCGCCTTGGCCGGATCGGGCTCGAGCAGCACCTTCTGCTCCGGGCACAGCCACTTGCCCGGGCCCAGCAGCTGCCGCGCCTGTGCGGTGTGCTCGGGCGTGACGTTGTAGGGATGGGCACCTTGAGTCATCTGCCCGGCGAGCTGCAGCATCTTCGGCCCGAGCGCGGCAATCACCGTCGGCGGGGACTCGGGCGGCGGCGGGATGCGGCAATGCGCGGCCGCCATCTGCTCGAGGTAGGAGCGCATGCGCTCGACGGGCCTGGGATCGTAATCGTGCCCGCGCAGGTCGTGCACCAGCGACGCATGCGATACGCCGATACCCAGCAGGAAACGCCCGTTCGACTGCTCGGCCAGCGCCAGCTGCGCGGCGCGCATCGCCACCGCGTCGCGCGCGTACAGGTTGGCGATACCGGTGGCGATGATGAGCCGCTCGGTGTTGGCCAACAGCCAGGCGGCGTGCACCAGCGAATTGCGCCCCAGCCCCTCCGGGATCCACAGCACCGAGTAGCCCCAGCGCTCGACCCGGGCGGCGAAGGCGGCGGCCTGTCCCGCCGTCAACGCATCCGTGTTGGCCCACACGCCGAGTTTGCTGATTTGCATGCGAGCGATTCTAGCACCGCCGGACGTAGGAGCCGTCCTGCACGGCCCACCACAACGGCTACACGCACGCTACCCGGGCACCTACAGCCGACCGCTGCGCGCTGCCCCACCTTTGACCCATGCACCAGAACCGCAGCGCATGCCCGAGCTGACACCACAGGACGTCTACCTGTTCAAGGAAGGCTCGCTGTTTCGCGCCTACGACAAGCTCGGCGCGCACCCGGATACGGTAGACGGGCGTGAGGGCACCTGCTTCGCGGTGTGGGCGCCCAATGCCGAGGCGGTCAGCCTGGTCGGTGACTTCAACGGCTGGAACCGCGCCAGCCACCCGCTGCAGGCGCGCGCCGATCAGTCCGGCATCTGGCAGCTGTTCGTGCCCGGTGTGGGCCCGGGGACGGTGTACAAGTACCACATCCGCTCGCACCTGGACGGCTACGAGGTCGACAAGAGCGATCCGTTCGCGTTTCGCTGCGAGACCCCGCCCCGGACCGCCTCGGTCGTGTGGGAGCTGAGCTACGACTGGCAGGAGCTCGAGTGGCTGCGCAACCGCGCGCGCGTCAATGCGCTGGATGCGCCCTGGTCGATCTACGAGGTGCACCTGGGCTCATGGCGGCGCGATCCGCAGGACGCCAGCCGCTTTCTGACCTACCGCGAGCTGGCACACGCGCTCGCCGACTACGCGCTCGACATGGGCTTCACGCACGTGGAGCTGCTGCCGGTGATGGAGCATCCCTTCTACGGTTCCTGGGGCTACCAGGTCACCGGTTACTTCGCGCCCAGCTCGCGCTACGGCACGCCGCAGGACTTCATGTACCTGGTGGCGCACCTGCATCGCTGCGGCATCGGCGTCATCATCGACTGGGTGCCGTCGCATTTTCCCAGCGACGAGCACGGCCTCGCCTACTTCGACGGCACGCATCTGTACGAGCACGCCGACCGGCGCCAGGGCTTTCATCCGGAATGGAACAGCTCGATCTTCAACTACGGGCGCGCCGAGGTGCGCAACTTCCTCGGCAGCAGCGCGCTGTTCTGGCTCGGTGTCTACCGTGCCGACGCGCTGCGTGTCGACGCCGTCGCCTCGATGCTGTACCTCGATTACGGTCGCCGCCAGGGCGAATGGATTCCGAACCGCTTCGGCGGGCGCGAGAACCTGGATGCGGTCGCCTTCCTCAAGGCCGTCAACGAGGCGGTGTACCGCGACCATCCGGCCGCCCAGACCATCGCCGAGGAATCGACCGCCTGGCCGATGGTATCGCGCCCCTCGTACCTGGGCGGCCTGGGTTTCGGGCTGAAATGGAACATGGGCTGGATGCACGACACGCTGCAGTACTTCCAGAACGATCCGATCCTGCGCAAGTACCACCACAGCTCGCTGACCTTCTCGCTGTGGTATGCATTCACCGAGAACTTCGTGCTACCGCTCTCGCACGACGAGATGGTGCACGGCAAGGGCTCGCTGATCGGCAAGATGCCGGGCGACGAGTGGCAGCAGTTCGCGAACCTGCGGCTGCTGTTCGGCTACATGTGGGGCCATCCGGGCAAGAAGCTGCTGTTCATGGGCGCCGAGTTCGGCCAGAAGCGCGAATGGCAGCATGATGGCAGCCTGGAATGGGAGGTGCTGCAGTACCCGCTGCACCAGGGCGCCCAGAACTGGATACGCGACCTGAACCGCTTCTACCGCGATACACCGGCGCTGTACGAGTTGGATTTCTCGCCCGAGGGCTTCGAGTGGATCGACCACAGCGACAGCGAGTCGAGCGTGATCGCCTTCCTGCGCAAGGACAAGAGCCAACGCGGCATGGTGCTGGTGGTGTGCAACTTCACCCCGGTGCCGCGACCCAACTATCGCCTCGGCGCGCCGTGCGGCGGCCGCTGGCGCGAGTGTCTCAACAGCGACGCGCCGCGCTACGGCGGCAGCGGCCAGGGCAACATGGGCGGCGTGGACGCCTCCCCACTGCCGGCGCACGGGCGTTTTCATTCACTGACGCTCACGCTGCCGCCGCTCGGCGTGCTGTTCCTGAGGCCGGAGTGAACGGCTCGAGCGCCACGCCGGAGCAGCCGCCGGCAGACGGCACGCTACGGGTCGTGATCGAGAATATCTCCCCGTGCGTCGACGGCGGCCGCTTCGCCGCCAAGCGCACTCTGGGCGATCACGTCACCGTGCGGGCCGACGTCTTCGCCGACGGCCACGACGTCGTCGGCTGCGCGCTGCTGTTCCGGTCGGAGACGGCCGGGGACTGGCAGCGGGTGGCGATGACGCCGCTGGGCAACGACCGCTGGCAGGGCGGTTTTGAAGTCCGCGAGCTCGGGCGCTGGCTCTACACGGTCGAGGCCTGGGTCGATCACCTGCAGACCTGGAGGCTGGACCTGCTGAAGAAACATGCCGCCGACCAGCCCCTCGAAGTCGAGCTGCTGCGCGGCGCGCAACTGGTGCAGGCAGTGGCCGCTCGCGCCGCCCCCACCGATGCGCCGCGGCTGGTGCAGTGGGCGCGGGATCTGGCGGACGCGCAGCTGCAGGTCGAGCAGCGCGTGGAGCTGGCGCAGAGCGCGGCACTGCACGGACTGGCGCAGTCCTGTGCTGCCGACCCCGGCGCGGTGCGCCGACAGCCGCCGCTGGCGCTGCAGATCGATCGCGTGCGCGCACGCTACTCGAGCTGGTACGAGCTGATGCCGCGCTCGACTGCCGGCGCACCGGCGGCGCGCGGTACGCTCGCGAGCTGCGAGGCACGGCTGGGGTATGTGGCACAGATGGGCTTCGACGTGCTGTACCTGCCGCCGATCCATCCAATCGGCACGGCGCAGCGGCGCGGGCCGAACAATCAGCCCGAGGCCGCCCCGGATGACCCCGGCAGCCCGTGGGCGATCGGCGCCGAGGCCGGCGGCCACAAGGCGATCGACCCGCAGCTCGGCACGCTGGCGGACTTCCAGCGCCTGGTGGCGCGCGCCGGGGAGCTGGGCATCGAGATCGCGCTCGATCTGGCGTTTCAGTGCAGCCCCAACCATCCGTACGTGCGCGAGCATCCCGAGTGGTTCCTCCATCGCCCCGACGGCACCATCCAGTACGCCGAGAATCCGCCCAAGCAGTATCCGGACATCTACCCGTTCTACTTCGAGTGCGCGGCGTGGCGCGAGCTGTGGCTCGAGCTCGCCAGCATCGTCGAGTTCTGGATCGAGCAGGGAGTACGCATCTTCCGGGTCGACAATCCCCACACTAAACCGTTCGCTCTGTGGGAATGGCTGATCGCGCGCGTGCGCGCGCGCCACCCCGAGGTGATCTTCCTGGCCGAGGCATTCACGCGCCCGCACGTGATGTACCGCCTGGCCAAGCTCGGTTTCACCCAGTCCTATACCTATTTCGCCTGGCGCAACACCTGCCAAGAGCTCACCGCGTACTTTAGCGAGCTGTCCACGCCTCCGGTCAGCGAGTTCTTCCGCCCCAACCTGTGGCCCAACACACCGGACATCCTGAGCGAGTATCTGCAGTTCGGCGGCCGGCCGGCCTTCATGGCGCGGCTGGTGCTCGCCGCGACGCTCGGCGCGAGCTATGGCATCTACGGGCCGGCATACGAGCTGATGGAGCACGAGGCGCGCGAGAGCGGCAGCGAGGAGTACCGCGACTCGGAGAAATACCAGATCCGCCACTGGGATCTCACCCGCTCCGACAGCCTCAGCGAGTTCATCGCCCGCGTCAACCGCATCCGGCGCGAGCACCCGGCGCTGCAGAGCGACGCGGGGCTGCTGTTCCACCCGGTCGACAACGATGCGTTGATCGCCTACAGCAAGACCGCCCCCGGCGGCGCCGACGCCATCCTCACCGTGGTCAATCTCGACCCGCATCACCGCCAGTCGGGCTGGCTGCAGCTCGACCTGGATGCGCTGGGACTGGCGGCCGAGCGCAGCTTCCAGGCGCACGACCTGCTGTCCGGGGCGCGCTTCCTGTGGCAGGGCCGGCGCAACTACGTGGCACTGGACCCGCAGCAGACCGGCCCGGCGCACGTGCTGCGGATCCGGCGCCGGGTGCGCACCGAGCGCGACTTCGACTACTTCCTGTGAGCCTCCCTGTGAGCCTTCGCGTGAGCCGTGGCGATGCTTGAGCCAGCCCAGAGCGCTGCGAACAGCCCCGACGTCGTAAACGTCCCCAAGACCCCCGGCGCCCCAGCCATCCCGGATGCCCCGAATGCCCCCACTGCCCCGGGCGCACAGGCCGCCGGCGCCCGCCCACCGCGGCAGCGCTTCAGCGACGATCCGCTGTGGTACAAGGACGCGGTCATCTACGAGCTGCACGTCAAGTCGTTCTTCGACGCCAACAACGACGGCATCGGCGACTTCCCCGGGCTGATCCAGAGGCTGGACTACATCGCCGAGCTCGGGGTGAACACCATCTGGCTGCTGCCGTTCTATCCGAGTCCGCGGCGCGACGACGGCTATGACATCTCGGACTATCGCGGCGTGCACCCGGACTACGGCGCGATGGCAGACGTGCGCCAATTCATCAGCGCCGCGCATGAGCGCGGCCTGCGCGTGGTGATCGAGCTGGTGATCAACCACACCTCGGACCAGCATCCGTGGTTCCAGCGCGCCCGGCGCGCCAAGCCCGGCTCCGCGGCGCGCAACTTCTACGTCTGGTCCGACACCGACACCCGCTATGCCGGCACGCGCGTCATCTTCCTGGATACCGAGAAATCCAACTGGGCCTGGGATCCGGTGGCCAATGCCTACTACTGGCACCGCTTTTACGCCAACCAGCCCGAGCTCAACTACGACAACCCGCAGGTGCTGCGTGCGATGCTGGCGGTGCTGCGCTACTGGGCGCGGCTGGGAGTGGACGGCTTTCGGCTGGATGCGGTGCCCTACCTGGTGGAGCGCGAGGGCACCAGCAATGAGAACCTGCCCGAGACCCACGCGGTGCTCAAGCGCATCCGCGCCGCGCTCGATGCCACCTTTCCGGGCCGCATGCTGCTGGCCGAGGCCAACCAGTGGCCCGAGGACGTGCAGCAGTACTTCGGCGACGGCGACGAATGCCACATGGCGTTCCACTTTCCGCTGATGCCGCGCATGTTCATGGCGCTGGCGCAGGAGGATCGCTTCCCGATCACCGATATCCTGCGCCAGACACCGGACATTCCAGCCAACTGCCAGTGGGCGCTGTTCCTGCGCAACCACGACGAGCTGACGCTGGAGATGGTCACCGACCGCGAGCGCGACTACCTGTGGAAGGAGTACGCGTCGGACCGGCGCGCACGGCTGAACCTCGGGATCCGGCGGCGCCTGGCACCGCTGATGCAGCGCGACCGCCGCCGCATCGAGCTGCTCAACTCGCTGCTGCTGTCGATGCCGGGCGCCCCGGTGATCTACTACGGCGATGAGATCGGCATGGGTGACAACTTCCACCTGGGCGACCGCGACGGCGTACGCACGCCGATGCAATGGTCGCCGGACCGCAACGGCAGCTTCTCGCGCGCCGATCCGGCCAGCCTGGTGCTGCCGCCGATCATGGACCCGCTGTACGGCTACCAGGCGGTCAACGTCGAGGCGCAGGCGCGCGATCCGCACTCGCTGCTGAACTGGATGCGGCGCATGCTCGGCATCCGCCAGCAGCAGAAGGTGTTCGGCCGCGGCACGCTGCGGCTGCTGTCGCCGACCAACCGCCGCATCCTCGCGTACCTGCGCGAATACGTCGACGGCGACAGCTCCGATACGCTGCTGTGCGTGGCCAACCTGTCGCGCTCGGCACAGGCCGTGGAGCTCGACCTGAACGCCTTCGTTGGACGCGTGCCGGTGGAGATGCTGGGCGGCTCGGCGTTCCCGCCGATCGGGCTGCTGCCCTACCTGCTGACGCTGCCGCCGTACGGATTCTACTGGTTCCTGCTCGCCACGCAGGCACGCATGCCGGCCTGGCACACCCCGGCGCCCGAGCCGCTGCCCGAATACAACACCTTCGTCGTGCGCCGCTCGCTCGATGAGCTGCTGGCCGATCCGGCGCGCCGCATCCTCGAGCAGGAGGTGCTGCCCGCCTACCTGCCCAAGCGCCGCTGGTTCGGCGCCAAGGATGAGAAGATCGAGCGCGCCCGCATCGCCGACGTCATCACGCTGCCGGCGCTGGCCCCGCCGGTGCTGCTGGTGCAGATCGAGGTGCACACGCGCCGCGGCGAGGAGCGCTACCTGCTGCCGTTCGGCTTCATCTCCGAGGATGCGGTATCGACCGCGCTGCCGCAGCAGCTGGCGCTGGCGCGCGTGCGCCGCGGAGGACGCGTGGGGTTCCTGACCGACGCGTTCGCGCTCGACAGCTTCGCGCGGCGGTTGCTGGAGATGCTCTCTTCCACCACCCAGGTCAGCACCGCCTCGGGCACGCTGCGCTTCCTGCCGACCTCGCGGCTGGCGGCGCTCACCATCGCAGCGGATGCCGAGGTACGGCGCACGAACCTGGAACAGTCCAACAGCTCGGTGATCGTCGGGCAGCAGGCAATCATCAAGCTACTGCGTCGCGTGCACCGCGGCCCGCATCCGGAAGCCGAAATGGGTCGCTACCTGACGGAGCATGGGTTCAACAACATCCCGGCGCTGCTGGGCGAGATCACTCAGGTCGCAGCCGACGGCACCCCGACGGTGCTGGCGGTGGTGCAGGCCTTTGCGTTCAACCAGGGCGACGCCTGGAGCTGGTCACAGAACACGCTCGAGCGCGCGGTGCAGACGGTGATCGCGCTGCCCGAAGGCGTGCCGCTCGATGAACAGGTCGACGTCATCCATCAGTTCAGCACCGCCGCGACGGTGCTCGGCCGCAGGCTGGGGGAGATGCACATGGTGCTGGCGCAGCCGAGCGAGGACCCGGCGTTCGCGCCGCGTGCGGCTGGCGAGGCCGACTGCGAAGCCTGGGCCGCGGCCGCGGGCGCGCAGCTGCAGGCGGCACTGGCAGCGCTGGCGAGCGAGCGCGACTGGGCCGACGATGCGCAGCGCCAGGCGGCCGCGACGCTGGTGGCACAGCGCGAAGGGCTGCTGCAGCTGCTGCCGGCGCTCGCGCGCGCGGGCCTCGGCTCGCTGTGCATGCGCATCCATGGCGATCTGCACCTCGGCCAGGTGCTGGTGGTCAGCGGCGACGCCTACTTCATCGACTTCGAGGGCGAGCCGGCCCGACCGTTGGCCGAGCGGCGCGCCAAGAGCAGCCCGTTGCGCGACGTCGCCGGCATGCTGCGCTCGCTCGACTACATGGCCGCCAGCGGCGCCGCCAGCGGCGGCGCGGGCCAGAGCGCCGCGGCGCAGGCACGCAAGCAGGCGATCGTCACGCGCTTCCACCAGGTGTCCGAGTCCGCGTTCATGGCCGCGTACGCGCAGGCGACGCGGCCGCTGTCGCATCACTGGAGCGCGCCGGACAGCGCGCGCACGCTGCTCGACCTGTTCCTGCTGGACAAGGCCGCCTACGAGGTGAACTACGAGAGCGCCAACCGCCCGGCCTGGCTGCCGGTGCCGCTGATGGGCCTGGCGGCGTTGGCGGCGCGGCTGTTGCCGCCGAGATCGAAGCCGTGAGAGCTGATAGCGGGCGCTAGCGGAACAGATCCCGCAGCTTGCTGAGAAACGAACCCGAGCGCATATGCCTCAGGGTGGCGGCCCATTTGTCCTCCGCCAACAGCTTTCTCTGCAAATGCGATTCTTCCGTCTTCATCAGCTCCAGGACCCTGGTGTCCTCGTCGTCATCCAGCCAATACCCGTGCTGATTCTCGCAGAACTCCATTTCCAGCTCGTAGAACCGGTAGCGGAATCGCTGCAGCAGCGCGTTACATTCCGGGCACTTGTGGGTGGTGGGCGTGGAATCGACGATCAGGGTGCCCTTGGCATGTTCGCCGAAATCGAACACCTCATCTTCCAGTTGCTCGAGTTCCTGATGCTCCAGCCACATGCCTTTGCAGGACGGACAGCGGTTGACCTTGAGCTTGTGCCGAACCGTGGGCGCCAGGTCCACATTGCATCGGGGACACTTCATGGGATGATTATAGCAGTATCAATCCAGCCCGGTTCCGGTCGCTACGTGTCGCGATCAAAGGCATCGACGCTCCGGGGCCAGTCCTGCTTTAGCAGCCGCGACAGCGCGCGATCCGCCAGCAGCCGGCCGCCGGTCTGGCAGCGCGCACAATAGTTGGTCTCGTTATCGGCGTAGCGGATGCGCTGCACGGCAGTGCCGCACACCGGGCATGGCAGGCGGAAGCGGCCGTGTACGGCCATCCCGTCCCGAAATGCGGTCACCTTCTCCGGAAACGCTCCGGCCGCGAGTCCTCGCAATCGATCGGTCCAGAGCTGCATCTGTTCCCGCGTCGCGGCATACAGGCGCGCAACCGCCGCATCATCGATCCGAGGGGTCAGCTCAACCGGCGATAGCCTGGCGGCGTGCAGAATTTCATCCGAATAGGCATTGCCGATACCGCTGAAGAGCTTCGGATCGGTCAGCGCGCGCTTGAGCGTATGGTTTTCACTGCGCAGCCGCTCGGCGAACTGCACCAGGCTCGATTGCAGGATCTCGATGCCGCCCGGGTCGTGCAGCCGCAGCGCGGGTTCACCCTGAAGCAGGTGCAGCGAGGCGCGTCTCCTGGTGCCGGCTTCCGTGAGTGTCAGCGTCCCGCTGGTGAATTCCAGGCGCGCGAGCGCCGCTCGCTTCGGCGGTGGCCCGCTTTGCTCGAACCAATGCAGGCGGCCGGCGATCATGAGATGGAACACCAACCACAGGTCCTGCTCCAGTCCGATGACGATGCGTTTACCGATCCGGCGCAGCTCGCGCACGTGCCGGCCCTGCACCGATTGGATGCTCGGCACGGCCGTGCGCAGCAGAAACGGCGACGGGATCAGCACGCACTCCAGACGTCGACCGACGATGCGCTGCTCGAGCGCCTCCAGGTAGACGGTCAGGTCAGGCAATTCAGGCATGGGGCGTGCGCGAGCTGCGGGTATACAGCCGCCCTACATGTGCTCGGGGGCTTCGATCCCGAGCAGCTCCCGGCCTCGCGCGAGCACGCGCGCGGTGATGCCGCACAACCGCAGCCGCGACGTCCTCGTCGTCGCACCGTACTGGGGAACTCGAGCAACGCCAGCGCCAGCGCCCGTTCGGCCGGCACATCGATGCGGATGCGGTCATTGACCAGATCCGCGTACTTCACCGCCCCGACGCCAACTGCCTCGGCAACGTGCCTGCGCTGCTCTTCCGCGAGCCCGAGCGACCCCTGCGCCAGCGTGCCGGCACGATGCACGGCTTCATCGATCAGCTGATCCAGGCTGACGGCCTCTCCAGCGCGCGTCTTGAGCATTTTCCGTCCTGACCGAGCACCGACCCGAAGGCGACGTGCTGCAAGCGCACTTGCGCCGGAGCCCAGCCGGCGAGCTGCGCCGTTTTGAGACTCGGTTGCGCGAGTCCGCTGCGCTCGAGCTCGTCGACCACCTGCTGCAGTTGCGCGTTGTAATGGCTCTCCCCGACCATGTGTTCACGACCAAACGTGACGTGCAGGCGCGCGTACAGCGCCTCCATGTAGACAGCCGTGGTGTCGATCAAACGTCCCCAGAGTTCCAGCGTCACCACATCCCCCTGCTGCAGCCGCACGACCCGATGGCGCGCGCGCTGCGCGAAAGTTTCGTCCGTGTCGAATTTCACCCGCGCCGCCCGGTAGAAAGCCGACAGCTCGCGCAGGTCCGCGCCACCGGTGCCGCTGCCGCAGTCGAGCAGGTGCTCGATCAGCATGCCGAAAGGCGTGCCCCAGTCACCAATGTGATTCTGGCGTATGACCCGATGTCCCAGATATTCCAGTGTGCGCACCAGGCAATCGCCGATGATCGTGCTGCGCAGGTGCCCCACGTGCATCTGCTTGGCGAGGTTGGGGGAGGAATAGTCCACCACCACCGTCTGCGCGACCGCGGCCCGCTCGACACCGAGTCGTTCATCGTCGTGCATCCGCTCCAGCTGCGCCGCCAGGTATGCGGACGGACAGGAAATGTTGATGAATCCAGGACCGGAAACGACGGCTTGGTGGATTGCCTGCGCCCCGGACAGCTTCCCGGCGATGGCCGTCGCGACTTCCCGAGGACTGCGCCGCAGCGTTCGCGCCAGCGCGAGCGCAACGTCAGCCTGGTAGTCCGCATGCTCGGAGCGATGCACCGCAGGCTCAACCGTTCCGGCGAGATCGCCAAATGCAGCTCGCACGGCGGCGCCAACCAGTTGCTCGAGATCCGTGATGGGATCGATCATGGACGCTCCGCGTGCTGCGCCCGCATTACATGGCCTGCTTTACGCCCCAGCGTATCAACAGCCAATTGGCTGGATAGGCGCTTATCAAGCCGAGCGTCATCGCGATCTGCATCATGAACCAGAACGGGATGGTCGCGGCCGTGAACTCGCGCCCCGGCAGCAGCAGGTAGTGCACCAGCGCCATCCAGGCGAACATCCCCACCTCGAACGCAAGCAGCGACAGCGTGTCGGCCTTCAACGCCGCGCCGAGCGCTGCGCGCCGAGACCCCGGCCGCATGCCGCGGATCGAGAAGTACTGGAAGACCACGCCGAACAGGTACGCCAGCGTAAACTCCACCACGTACTCGGCAAACAGCCGCTGGCCTGCAAGCGCCCATCCACCGGCCAGCACGAGCGGGGCACCGATGGCGTCTCCGAGCACGCAGCCGCTGCCGCAATGCGTGGACGACACGAAGGCGGCCTGCCACGGCGGCGGGGGCCCCGATGCGCGTCGCGCCGCCCGACCCATCAGCCGGTAGCACCACCACGCGGCCAGCGGCAGGTACAGTCCGGTCACCGGCCAGACGATATTCATGATCGGCATGCGCTGGCGATGCCGCCACACGTCCACCGCAGTCGCGATCGCGGTAGCGAAGCCCAGCAGGACCCACGCCAGCGATAGCTGTTTGAGCCATGGGGGCACCGGCAGGCAGCCTCAGAGCGCCCCTCTGCGCCCAGGCCCTGCCGCGCTTTGCGGCCGCCAGCGGCGCAGCAGCAGCGCATTGCCGACCACGCTGACAGAAGACAGCGCCATTGCAGCCCCCGCGATCACCGGACTGAGCAGCCCCAGTGCCGCCGCCGGCATGCCCAGCACGTTGTAGATGAAGGCCCAGAACAGTCCCTGCCGTATCTTGTGATAAGTCGCGCGGCTGATGGCGATCGCATCGCCGATCAGGCGCGGATCGCCGCGCATCAACGTGATGCCCGCGGTCTGCATCGCCACGTCGGTGCCGGTGCCCATCGCGATGCCGACATCGGCGGCCGCCAGCGCCGGTGCATCGTTGACGCCGTCACCGACCATGGCGACGCGATGACCCTCGGCCTGCAGCCGCCGTATCTCGCTGGCCTTATCGGCCGGCAACACCTCCGCGAGCACGCGAGCGATGCCCAGCTCGGCCGCGACCGCGGCGGCGGTGCGCTCGTTATCCCCGGTGAGCAGCACGGTCTGGATGCCGATCGAGTGCAGCTGTTGCACCGCCGAGCGGGCGGTAGGCTTGACCGGGTCGGCCACGGCGATCAATCCGAGCCAGCGCACGTCGGGCTCGAGCGCGGCGACCCACATCACCGTTCGTCCCTGCGCCTCGAGCTGCGCGGCCTGCGGCTCATGCGCCTCGGTCGGCACGTCATGCGCGCGCATCAGCCGGCGGTTGCCGATCACGATGCGGCGCCCATCGACGCGCGCACTCAATCCCATGCCCGCGTGGCTGCGAAATTCACCCAGCTGCGGCTGCTCCGATCCCGTCCGCGCTGATGCCTTGGCCGCCGTCAGCACCGCGCGAGCCAGCGGGTGCTCGCTGCCCGACTGCGCCGCGGCCGCGAGCCGCAGCAGCTCACCCTGCGCATCCACGCCGCCGTCGGCCACGATGTCGGTCACCGCGGGGCGGCCCTCGGTCAGAGTACCGGTCTTGTCGAGCACCACGATATCGAGCCGGTGCGCGCGCTCGAGCGCCTCGGCGTCGCGGATCAGGATGCCGGCGCGGGCGGCGACGCCGGTGCCGACCATCAGCGCCGTCGGCGTCGCCAGCCCCAGTGCGCACGGACAGGCAATCACCAGCACCGAGACGGCCGCGATGACCGCCAGCGTGAGATTGCCGATGATGAGCCACCAAGCCAGAAACGCCACCAGCGCGGCCAGCACCACCGCCGGCACGAAGATCGCCGCCACCCGGTCGACCAGACGCTGCACCGGCGCCTTCTTCGCCTGCGCCGACTCGACGCTGGCAACGATCTGCGACAGTAGCGACTGCGCGCTCACCGCGGTGGTACGGATGCGCAGCAGCCCGCTGCCGTTGATCGCGCCGCCGATGACGCGGTCCGCCGCCTGTTTCGCCACCGGCAGGCTCTCGCCGGTCAGCAGGCTCTCATCGACGTCGCTGCGGCCGTCGATCACGATCCCATCGACCGGCAAGCGCTCGCCGGGCCGCACCACCACGATGTCACCGACGGCGACCGCCGCGGCCGGCAGATCGATCTGCTCGCTGCCGCGCTCGACCCGCGCACGCTCGGGACGCAGCGAGGTGAGCGCCTGGATCGCCGCCGTGGTGGAGCGTTTGGCTCGCGCCTCGAGCCACTTGCCCAGCATCACCAGCGTGATCACCACCGCCGCCGCATCGAAATACAGGTGGGCCGGGGCCGCCGGCGCGGCCGCATTGGCCGCCAGCAGTCGATCCAGGCTGAACCCATAGGCGGCCGAGGTTCCGAGGCTGACCAGCAGGTCCATGTTGCCGCTGCGCGCACGCAGCGCCTTCCAGGCGCCGGCATAGAAGCGCGCTCCGAGAATGAACTGCACCGGTGTCGCCAGGACCAGTTGCAGCCACCCCGGCAGCGGCACCCCGAGCATCGGCAGCAGCAGCGGCGCGCTGAGCGCGATCGCAGCCGCGAGCCGCAGGCCCTCGCGCCCGTGCCGCGCGGCGGCGGCGGCCGCCTGGGCGCGCCGATCGGCGCCGGCATCGCCGCTGGGCAGCGTCGCGTCGTAGCCGGCGCGGCGTACCGCGGCGATCAGGTCGGCCGGGTGCAGCACGCCGCTGACCCCCTCGACCGCGGCACGATCGGTCGCGAGGTTCACCTCGGCGCGCGTCACGCCCGGCACCGCCGCGAGCGCCTTTTCGACCCGCAGCGCGCAGGTCGCGCAGGTCATGCCCTCGACCGGCAGCACCCACTGCTCGTGTTCGACGCCGGTCACTGCGGCGGCGGTGTTCATCGCTGCAATTCTCAGCTCACCGCACGCGCCCGCCCGCCGCGCTCACGGAGCCTGTGCGCCAAAGCCGGCCGCCTGCACGGCCGCGACCAGCTCCTGCGCCGATGCCGTGCCGGCCACGCTGGCATGGCCGCCGGCCAAGTCCACGCGCGCGCCGGTCACGCCCGGCACCCGCAGCAGGATGCGCGTGACCGTGCTCGCACACCCATCACAGGTCATGCCGGACACCGACAGCTCGACGGTCGCGGCAGGGTTGTGGGACGCGGGCGTGGCCATTGGCGGTTCCTCGATGATGGGGACGGTGACCATTCTATATGGGCCGGCCTACCCGCCAGGTCAAGCCGCGGCGCGGCCCGGGGCGTGGTGTCCGTCAGCCTCTACGCGTTCTCATGGCTTCCCAGGCCTGCCCGGGCCGCGGTCCCGGCTGGACTTGCCCGTCACGGTAGACCCTTCGCCTTGGTCCTCGCCCGGATGAGCGCTTCGAGCTCCGGCACGAGCTGGAACAGGTCACCGACCAGCCCGATGTCGGCGACCTCGAAGATCGGCGCCTCGCCGTCCTTGTTGATCGCCACGATGGTGCGCGCATCCTTGATGCCGGTCAGGTGCTGGATCGCCCCCGAGATCCCGAGCGCGAGGTACAGCTCGGGCGCGATGATCTTGCCGGTCTGTCCGACCTGCAGGTCGTTCGGCACGTAACCGGCATCGACCGCGGCGCGCGAGGCGCCGACCGCCGCGCCGAGCGCATCGGCCAGGCGATAGAGGATCTGGAAGTTGTCGGCACTGGCCAGCGCGCGGCCGCCGGATACGACCCGCGCGGCGGTCTGCAGATCGGGGCGGGCGGCATCGACCTGCGAGCGCGACACGAAGCGGGTGTGAGTCGGAAGCGCGACCTGCAGCTTCGCCGCCTCGATCGGTACCGCGGCCCCAGTCACGCTCGCGGCCGGCTGGAACGAGGCGGTGCGCACGGTCGCGACCACGATGCGCCCGGTCGCCTCGACCATCACCACGACATTGCTCGCATAGATCGGACGCAGGAACCGGCGCACCGACTGCACCGTCATGATGTCGCTGATCTGGCTGACCCCGAGCAGCGCCGCGACGCGCGGCATCAGGTCCTTGCCGAAGGTGGTCGAGGGGCCAAGCACGTGCGTGTACGCCGGCGCCAGCGCCACGATCTGCGGTGCCAGCACCGCCGCCAGCGCCTCGGCATTCTCCGGCCGCTCGACCGTCAGCACCCGGCGGATGCCCTGCAGCGCAGCGGCCTGCGCGGCGACGGTGGCGGCATCGGCGGCCAGCACCGCGATGTCGATCCCGCTGCCGCCGTCGGCGGCCAGCGCCTGAGCGCAACTGACGCACTTGGCCGTGCTCGGATTGAGCCGGCCGTGCGCATGCTCGGCGATGATCAATACCGCGCTCACAGGACACCGCGCTGCTCGAGCGCCGCCACCAGCTCGGCCACGCTGGCCACACGCACGCCGCGCGCGCGCACCGGCGGCGGCTCGAACTTCAGTGTGTGCACGCTGGCCGCAGGCAGTGTCACGCCCAGTGCCGCCGGCGTGGTCAGCTCGAGCGGCTTCTTCTTGGCCTTCATGATGTCGGGCAGCTTGACGTAGCGCGGCTCGTTCAGGCGCAGGTCCGTGGTGACGACCGCGGGCAGATCGACCTCGATCGTCTCCAGGCCCGCATCCACCTCGCGCGTGACGCGCGCCTTGGCACCGTCGAGCTCGAGCCTGGACGCAAAGGTCGCCTGCGGCCGATCCCACAGCGCCGCCAGCATCTGCCCCGTCTGCCCGTTGTCATCGTCGATCGCCTGCTTGCCCAGGATCACCAACTGCGGCTCGTGCTGCTGCACCAGCTTGAACAGCACCTGCGCGATCGCCAGCGGCTCGAGCGGTTGCTCGATCTGGACCAGCACGGCCCGATCCGCGCCCATCGCCAGCGCGGTTCGCAGCTGCTGCTGCGCCTCGGCCGGACCGATGCCCACCGCGATGATCTCATCGGCGAGGCCGCGCTCCCTGATGCGCAGCGCCTCCTCGAGCGCGATCTCGTCGAACGGATTGATGCTCATCTTGACCCCGTCGGTCACCACGCCCGAGCCGTCCGGCTTGACGCGCACGCGCACGCTGAAGTCGATGACGCGCTTGATGCCGACCAGGATCCGCTTCACGCCGCTCATCATGCCAGAACCAGTGCCGACATCAATTCGCTCACCGGCATCTGCTCCAGTTGCTCGCGGGCCGCGAACAGCTGCAGGATTCGGCCGGCCTGCTCGGCGCCGAAGTGGCCGCGCACGGCGGCCTCGAACTTCTGCCGCAGCAGCGGCAGGCCCTGCTGGCGCCGGCGCCGATGGCCGAGCGGGTAGTCGACCACGACGCGCTCGGTGGCACTGCCGTCGCGGAAGAACACCCGCACGGCGTTGCCGATGGAGCGTTTGGCCGGATCGTAGTAATCTCGGGTGAAGTCCGGATTCTCGCGCACCTGCATCTGCGCACGCAGCGCATCGATGCGCGCGTCGGCCGCGACCTCCTGGTCATAGTCGGTCGCGGTCAGCCGCCCGAAGATCAGCGGCACGGCCACCATGTACTGCAGGCAATGATCGCGGTCGGCGGGATTGGCGAGCGCCCCGGTCTTGTCGATGATGCGCATGCCGGCCTGCTGCGTCTCGATCTCGATCCGATCGATCTGCTCGAGCCGCGGCGCCACCTGCGGATGCAGCGCTATCGCCGCCTCCACCGCGGTCTGGGCATGGAACTCCGCCGGATAGGAAACCTTGAACAGCACGTTCTCCATCACGTAGCAGCCGAACGGCTGCGGCAGCGAGAACGGCTGCCCGCCGTTGAGCGCATCGTAGAACCCCCAGGTCGGCGCCGACAGCGCCGACGGGTAGCCCATCTCCCCGCGCAGCGCCATCAACGCATGCCACACCCCGCGGCTGGTCGCATCGCCGGCCGCCCAGCTCTTGCGCGAGCCGGTGTTGGGCGCGTGCCGATAGGTGCGCAGCGCGCCGCCGTCGAGCCAGGCATTGGACACCGCGTTGATGACCTGCTCGCGCGTGCCGCCGAGCTGCGCGGTGACCACGGCGGTGGTGGCGACCCGCACCAGCAGCACGTGATCCAGTCCCACGCGGTTGAAGCTGTTCTCCAGCGCGAGTACGCCCTGGATCTCGTGCGCCCTGATCATCGAGCGCAGCACGGTGCGGACCGTCACCGGCTCGCCCGCGCGGGCTCCGGCGGCGCGCGACATGTAGTCGGCCGCGGCCAGGATGCCGCCGAGATTGTCCGACGGGTGGCCCCATTCGGCCGCAAGCCAGGCATCGTTGAAATCGAGCCAGCGGATCATCGTGCCGATATTGAAGGCCGCGATCACCGGCTCGAGCTCGAAGCCGGTCCCGGGCACACGCGCCGCACCGTGCAGCTGCGCGGCCGGCACCACCGGCCCGAGCAGCTTGGTGCAGGCCGGATGATGCAGCGCCTGCACGGCGCAGCCCAGCGCATCCATCAGACAATGGAAGGCGGTGTCCCAGGCAAGCTCGCTCGGCGCCAGATCCGACAGCGCGTAGTCGGCGACCGCGGTGATCACCGCATCGACCTCGGTACGCTCGGCGGAACGCTGCTCACGGGCGTGGCCGCGGGGCCTGCCGCGGGCCTGACCGCGAGCGCTGCCGTGATGGTGGCGCTGATCGTGACGGTGGTCGCGGGTCATGCGTGACGCCTCCAGCAGCTGATCTGACCCGAGTATACGGCGGCAATGCGCGCGCGGCTGCCGGCCGCTGCCGGCTGCCGCCGCGACGATCGATCAGGGCCGCTGCGACAGCGGCACGAACGCTCGCGGGGCGGGGCCGATGTAATTGGCGCTCGGGCGGATCAGCTTGCCATCGGCGCGCTGCTCGATCACGTGCGCGGCCCAGCCGCTGGTGCGCGCGATCACGAACAGCGGCGTGAACATCGCGGTCGGCACGCCCATGCGGTGGTAGGACACCGCCGAGTACCAATCCAGGTTGGGAAACAGGTTGCGGGTGGCGCGCATGACGGTCTCGATGCGCTCGGCGACCGCAAACAGCGCGGACTCGCCTGCCTGCTGCGACAGGCTGCGCGCCACGCGCTTGATGACCTCGTTGCGCGGATCGAGCAGCGTGTAGACCGGGTGGCCGAAGCCGATGATGAGCTCCCGCTCGGCTAGGCGCCGGCGCAGGTCGGTCTCGGCCGCCTCGGGCGAGGCATAGCGGCTCTGGATCTCGAACGCGACCTCGTTGGCGCCGCCGTGCTTGGGGCCGCGCAGCGCACCGATCGCGCCGGCAACGCAGGAGTACAGGTCCGAGCCGGTGCCGGCGATCACCCGCGCGGTGAACGTGGAGGCGTTGAACTCGTGCTCGGCATACAGGATGAGGGAGGTGTGCATCGCCCGCGTCCACTCGGCGCTGGGGGGCACCCCGTGCAGCAGGTGCAGAAAATGCGCGGCGATCGACCCGTCATCGGTCTGCACCTGGATGCGCCGCCCGTGGTGGCTGTAGTGATACCAGTAGCACAGCATCGACGGCAGCGCCGCGATCAGTGCGTCGGCCAGCTCCCTCGCCGCCTGCGGTGCATGCTCCGGGCCCTCCGGCGCAAGGCAGCCGAGCACCGACAGCCCGGTGCGCAGCACGTCCATCGGGTGGCTCGCGGCCGGCAGCAGCTCCAGCGCCGCGCACAGAGCCGCGGGCAGCGCCCGTGCGCGCGCGAGCCGCGCATGGTAGGCCGCCAGCTGCGCGGCATTGGGCCAGCGCTCATGGATCAGCAGGTACGCGATCTCCTCGAACTCGCAGCGCTCTGCGATCTCGAGAATGTCGTAGCCGCGATAGTGCAGATCGTTGCCGGCCAGGCCCACGGTGCACAGCGCGGTGTTGCCCGCGACCACCCCCGACAGCGCCACCGACTTCTTCGCCACCTAGCGCTCCTCGTCCGCCCCGGGGCGCCGGTCCATCGCGCCGTACTCATCGGTCGCGGTGCCCTCGGCGGCGGTGCGCTCGGCGGCGGTGCGCTCGGCCGCGAACAGCCGGTCGAGCCGCTGCTCGAAGCCGTCGTAATCCAGGTAGTGGTAGAGCTGCGCGCGGGTCTGCATCTGCCCGATCATCGCGCGCTGGCTGCCGTCACCCCGGATCGCGCGGTAGGTCGCCAGCGCCGCGGCATTCATCGCCCGGTACGCCGCGCAGCAGTACAGCACGATGTCGACCCCGGCCGCGCCCAGCTCCTCGCGTCCGAACAGCGGCGTCTGGCCGAATTCGGTGATGTTGGCGAGAATCGGCACGCGCACCGCGTCCTTGAAGCGCCGGTACTGCGGCAGCTGCGTGACGGCCTCGGGAAAGACCATGTCGGCGCCCGCTTCCACGCAGGCCACCGCGCGCTCGATCGCGCGCTCGATGCCTTCGCTCGCCAGCGCATCGGTCCGCGCCATGATCACGAACCCCGGGTCGGGGCGCGCGTCGACCGCCGCCTTGACGCGATCGACCATCTCGGCGGCGGCCACGAGCTGCTTGCCCGGGCGGTGGCCGCAGCGCTTGGCCTGCACCTGGTCCTCCAGATGCAGGCCCGCAGCGCCGGCCTTCGCCAGCGAGCGCACCGTGCGGGCGATATTGAACGCGCCGCCCCAGCCGGTATCCGCATCCACCAGCAGCGGCAGCGCGCATGCGTCGGTGATGCGGCGTACGTCGGTCAGCACATCATCCAGCGTGCTGATGCCCAGGTCCGGTACGCCGAGGGAATTGGCCGCGACCCCGCCGCCGGACAGGTACAGCGCGCGAAAGCCACAGGCGGCCGCCATGCGCGCGGCATAGGCATTGATCGCTCCGACCATCTGCAGCGGCCGCTCGGCGCCCAGCGCCGCGCGCAACCGCGCGCCCGGCGAGAGCGGGGCGCCGGGCGCCCCGGGCGCACTGTCCGCAGTCGCATCCATCGTCAAACCCTACACCCGCGCGGCCCACTCGCGCCACACGGCCATCGCGATCGCCAGCAGCACCGGTCCCGCGAACAGTCCGATCAGGCCGAAGGTCGACAACCCACCGAGTGCGCCGAACAGCACCAGCAGGAACGGCAGGCGCGTGGCATTGCTGATCAGCAGCGGCCGCAGCACGCTCTCGGGCGGATGCACCAGCGCCACGCCCCAGGCGAGCAGGATGATGCCCTTGATCAGATGGCCGGCGACCATCAGCCAGATCGCCACCGGCACCCACACGATCGCGGTGCCGACCAGCGGCACGACCGACAGGATGCCGGTCAACACGCCCAGCAGCACCGGGGTCGCCAGCCCCACGACCCGGTAGCCGATGCCGGCGATCAGGCCCTGCGCGCACGCGGTGATCAGCAACCCGTAGACCACCGCACGCGTCATGCGCCCCGCGGTCACCAGGTAGCCGTCGAGCCGATTGGTGAAGAACCGCCGCAGCACGCGCCGCCCCTGCGCCACGATGGTATCGCCGTCGCGAAAGAAGAAGAACAGCGTCAACAACGTCAGTGACAGCTTCAGCAGGTTGCGTCCGACGCTGCCCACGATCGAGCCGAGCCGACTCGCCCATGACAACACCCACGTGCCCGCTTCGCGCGCCAGCACCGCCGGATTGGCCAGGAAGTGCTGCAGCGCATCCTGTGCGCGGCCGCCGACCCACGGTATGCGCCGCACGAAGCCGGGCAGCTGCGGCGGCCCCTGCGCCAGGTAGCCGGATAGTTCCTTGTAGGCCCCGACCAGCTCGGTCTGCACCAGCACCAGAATGTAGAGCACCGGCAGCACCACCAGGCAACCGATGATCACCGTCATCAGCAGCGCGGCCGCAGAGTTCACGCCGCGCAGCAACGTGCGCAGCCACCGGTACAACGGCCAGCTGACGTACGCCAGGATGACGGCCCACAGGATCGGGGCAACGAACGGCCAGATGACCAGCAGGCACGCCAGCGCCAGCGCCACCGCCGCGGCCGCGAGCAGCAGCCGCCGCACGCCGGGGCCGATCACGTCACGCCCACGGCGGCTCCCCCGCCGCCGCCCACGATGCCGCCCGCGTTGCGCTCCGCGTCGTCGCTCCCATCGCCCCCGTCACCGCGCGGCGGCCGGGCCTGCGCGACGCGCGAGCGCGTGGCGCGCCCCAGCACGCGGCAGATGTAGCGGTCGGCCGCCAGCAGTGCCTCCAGGCGCACGCCGGTGGCGATGCCGAGCCCATCGAGCAGGTACAGCAGATCCTCGCTCGCGAGGTTGCCCGAGGCGCCGGGCGCGTACGGACAGCCTCCCAGCCCCGCCACGGATGCGTCGAACACCGCCACGCCCCACTCGAGTGCCGCGTAGACATTGGCCAGCGCCTGGCCGTAGGTGTCGTGGAAGTGGCCCGCGAGCCGCTGCAGCGGCACGCGAGCGCCGACCGCCTCGAGCAGCGCCGTGACCGCCCGCGGCGTGCCCACGCCGATGGTGTCCCCCAGGGAGATCTCGTAGCAGCCCATGTCGTACAGCGCGCCGGCGACCTGCGCCACTGCAGCCGGTGCGATCGGCCCCTCGTAGGGGCAGCCCGCCACGCACGACACGTAGCCGCGCACCGGCACCCGCCGCGCCTGCGCCGCACGCACCACCTGCTCGAAGCGCTGCAGGCTCTGCGCGATCGAGCAGTGGATGTTCTTCTGGGAGAATGTCTCGGAAGCCGCGCCGAACACCGCCACTTCCTCGGCGCCCGCGGCGAGCGCCGCCTCGAACCCCTCCAGGTTAGGAGTGAGCACCGAGTACCTCACGCCCTGCTGCCGCGGCAACGCGCGCATCAGCGCATCGTGGTCGGCCATCTGCGGCACGCGCCGCGGCGACACGAACGCGGTCGCCTCGATGCGGCGCAATCCCGCGTGCGTCAGCAACCGGATCAGCTCGAGCTTCACCGCGGTATCCACCGCCCCGCCGGTCTCGTTCTGCAACCCATCGCGCGGCCCGACCTCGACGATCTCGACCCGCTGCGGCAGCACCGGGGTCGCCGACGGCGCCATCGCGCTCATGAGCGCGGCTCGAAATCCACCAGCTGCGTGCCCTCCTGCACCTGCGAGCCCACCGCCGCCCGGTAGGCGCGCACGGTACCGTCCGCCGGCGCGCACAGGGTATGTTCCATCTTCATCGCTTCCAGGATCAGCAACGCCGTGCCCTTTGTCACCGGTTCTCCGGCGCGCACCAACTGCGCGATGATACGCCCGGGCATCGGGGCGGCCAGACGGGCCTGCACGGATTGCGCCGTGGCGGACACCTCCAGCGGATCGCGCACACGCAGGCGGTATTGATCGAGCCCGACGCCGATGCGCAGCTGCCCCGCATCCTCGAGGATCTGCACCCGCGCGCTGCGCTGCCCGAAACTCACGCTGAACTGATCGTTGCCCAGATCCAGCAGCTGCGCGGCGGCCAGCTGGCCGCCGATTGCGAGCCGCGGCCCCTGCACCCGATACTCGATGCCGACCTCGATGCCGACCTCGATGCCGCTTTCGAAGCACAGCGTGCGCGAGAGCGTTCCATGCACCCGCCAGCCGTCGGCTCGCTGCCACGGCGAGAGGCACTCGCCCGCCTGCCCCTGCGCGGCCGCCTGCCGTTCCCGCTCGAGCGTCCACAGCGCCGCGGCCGCCAGCGCCATGCTCGCGCCCTGCGCCGCGGGGGCCGCGTCCACGGCGCCGGTCAATGCCGCCAGCTCCCGCTCGATGAAGCCGGTGTCGATGCCGCCGGCGCGAACGGCGGCACTGGCCAGCAGGCGGCGCAGGAACAGCAGATTGTTGCCGACACCGCTGATGCGCACCTGCGACAGCGCGGCCGCGAGAGCGGCCAGCGCCTCGAGCCGGTCGCCGCCGCGTACGATCAGCTTCGCCAGCATCGGGTCGTAATCGATGCCGACCGAGTCACCGCTCTGGACTCCGGTTTCCAGGCGCAGTGCGGCGGTGGCAGGCGGCAGATCGAAGCGGCGCAGGGTACCGCCCGACGGCAGGAAGCCGGCCTCGGGCACCTCCGCGTACAGACGCGCTTCGATCGCATGGCCGGTGAGCCCGATCTGCTGCTGCGTCAGCGGCAACGGCTCCCCGGCGGCGATGCGCAGCTGCCACTCCACCAGATCGACGCCGGTGACCATTTCCGTGACCGCATGCTCGACCTGGATGCGGGTATTCATCTCGATGAAGTAGCAGCGGCCGCCGGCGTCGAGCAGGAACTCGACGGTCCCGGCGCCGGTATAGCCGACCGCACGCGCCGCCTCGCAGGCCGCCGCGGTCAACTCAGAGCGTTGGGCTGCCGTCAGCCCCGGCGCCGGCGCTTCCTCCAGCACCTTCTGGTGGCGCCGCTGCGCCGAGCAGTCGCGCTCATACAGGTGCACGATCCGGCCGCCCTGGTCGCCAAACACCTGCACTTCGACGTGGCGCGGCGCCGGCAGGTACTTCTCCAGCACGACGCGGGCATCCCCGAAGGCAGCGGCCGCCTCGCGCTGGCAGGCCGCAAGGTTTGCCTCGAAGCTCGCGGCATCGCTCACGACGCGCATGCCCTTGCCACCGCCGCCCGCCGCCGGCTTGAGCAGCACCGGATAGCCGATGAGGGCCGCCTGGACGCGCAGGTACGCGGCGTCCTGCTGCTCGCCCTGATAGCCCGGCAGGATCGGCACCTGCGAACGCTGCATCAGCGCCCGCGCACTGGCCTTGGAGCTCATGGCCCGCATCGCCGCGACCGGCGGCCCTATGAACACCAGCCCGGCGGCGGCAACGCTCTCGGCAAACTGCGGGCTCTCCGCCAGAAATCCGTATCCCGGATGGATCGCCTGCGCGCCGCTGGCGCGGGCGGCATCGAGAACGCGCTCGATGTCCAGGTAGCTCGCGCGCGCCGGCGCCGGACCCAGGCGGTATGCCTCGTCGGCGAGCCGCACGTGCATCGCCCCGGCGTCGGCATCGGAATATACCGCCGCGGTCACGATGCCCAGGCGGCGGCAGGTGGCGATGGTGCGGCAAGCGATCTCACCGCGATTGGCGATCAGGACCTTGGCGAACATGGCGTTGCGTGCACGCGGGCTGTCACGGCGCCCATGAGGGCTTGCGGTGCGCGTAGAACGCCGCGATACCCTCGCGGGCTTCCTCGCCGGCGCGCACATTGGCAAGGCTGCGTGCGGTCTCCTCCAGACCTTCCAGGCTCTGCACCGACGGGTCACGGCCGCGCAGCTCGTGCAGCAGCCATTTGCAGTGCGCCTGCGACTGCGGGCCACCCAGCGCGAGCGCCGCCAGCGTGGCGTCCAGGCGCTCGTCGAGTGCCTGCGCGTCGACCGCCTCCTGTAGCAGTCCCAGGCGCTGCGCCTCCTCGGCATCGAAGCGCTCGCCGGTCAGAAACACGCGGCGCGCGGCCCGCTCCCCGATCGCGGCGATCACGTACGGCGCCACCGTCGAGGGCGTCAGGCCCAGCCGTGTCTCGGGGGCGCTGAACACCGCCGTGCGGCTGGCGAGCGCGATATCGCAGGCGGCAACCAGGCCCAGTCCGCCCCCCAGCGCCGCACCGTGCACGCGCGCGATGGTCGGCTTGGTACACAGCGACAGCGTACGCATCGTGTAGGCGAGCCGGCGCGCATCCTCGACGTTGTCCTCGAACGGCGCGGCGGCGAGCTGGCGCATCCAGTCCAGGTCGCCCCCGGCGCAGAAGCTCTCGCCGCGGCCGGCCAGCACGATGGCGCGCACCGCGCCGTCCTGCGACAGCTCATCGATGCTCCGCTGCAGCTCCAGGATCAGGCCGGCATGCAGCGCGTTATGGCGTTCGGGCCGGTTGAGCCACACCGTGGCGCACAGATCGCGCCGCTCGAGCTGTATGAACTGGTAGTCGGTCATGGTTTACATCCTGAAGACTCCGAAGCGAGCCTGCGTCTGCGCCGCCCGGACAGCAACGTGCAGACCCAGGCCCAGTACACGACGCGTCTGCGCCGGATCAATGATGCCATCGTCCCACAGGCGCGCCGTCGCATAGTACGGATCACTCTGGCGCTCGAACTGCGCGCGGATCGGGGCCTGGAACTGCTCCTGCTCGGCGGCGCTGAAGCCCTTGCCCTGCGCTTCGAGCGACTCGGCGCGCACGGTCGAGAGCACGCTGGCGGCCTGCTCGCTGCCCATCACCGCGATGCGCGTATTCGGCCAGCTCCACAGGAAGCGCGGTCCGTAGGCCCGGCCGCACATGCCGTAGTTGCCGGCACCGAAGGAGCCGCCGATCAGCACCGTGAGCTTGGGCACGCTGCTGCTGGCCACCGCGGTGACCAGCTTGGCACCGTCCTTGGCGATGCCGCCATGCTCATAGCGCCTGCCCACCATGAAACCGGTGATGTTCTGCAGGAACAGCAGCGCAATGCCGCGCTGCTGCGCCAGCTCGATGAAGTGCGCACCCTTGAGCGCCGATTCGGAGAACAGCACGCCGCTGTTGGCCAGCAGCGCGACCGGGCAGCCGTGGATGTGCGCAAAGCCGGTCACCAGCGTCGCACCATAGCGGGCGCGAAACTCATCGAAGCGCGAGCCGTCGACGATGCGCGCGATCACCTCGCGCACCTCGTACGGCTTGCGCACATCCGCCGGGATGATGCCGTACAGCTCGGCCGGGTCATAACGCGGCTCCTCGCTCGCCTGCAGCGTCGCCGCCGGAGCGCCGCTCGGATGCAGCCGCGCCACGATGCGGCGCAGGATCGCGAGCGCGTGCGCATCGCTGTGCGCGTAGTGGTCGCACACCCCCGAGATGCGGGTGTGCACATCGGCACCGCCGAGCTCCTCGGCGCTGACCACCTCCCCGGTCGCCGCGCGCACCAGCGGCGGCCCCCCCAGGAAGATCGTGCCGGTGTCCTTCACGATGACGCTTTCGTCCGCCATCGCCGGCACGTAGGCGCCGCCCGCGGTGCACGATCCCATCACCGCCGCCAGCTGCGGCACCCCGGCCGCCGACAGCCGCGCCTGATGGTAGAAAATGCGGCCGAAGTGTTCCCGGTCCGGGAACACCTCGTCCTGCATCGGCAGGTATGCGCCGCCGGAATCGACCAGGTAGATGCACGGCAGTTGGTTCTCGCCGGCGATCTCCTGCGCGCGCAGGTGCTTCTTGACCGTCATCGGGTAGTAGGTGCCGCCGCGCACGGTCGCATCGTTGGCCACGATCATGCATTCGCGGCCGCTGACGCGGCCGATGCCGGTGATCAGGCCGGCCGCCGGCACGTCCCCGCCGTACATCTCGTACGCGGCCAGCGCACCGAGCTCCAGGAACGGTGCGCCCGGATCGAGCAGCAGATCGATGCGCTCGCGCGCCAGCAGCTTGCCGCGCGCACGGTGACGCTCGTGCGCCGCCGCCGAACCTCCGGCCGCCGCCGCCGCCGTGCGAGCGGCCAGCTGATCCACCAGCGCACGCATGGCGCGCGCGTTGGCCACGAATTGCGCCTCGTTGCTGCTGATATCCGACCCCAGGACCTCATCCATCAGCGTAGGATCGGGCCGTCGCGGCGCGCAGGGGCCGCAGGCGCGCCGCCGCTCAGGCCGCCGCGCGTAGGAATACACCGCCGCCGGCCATCCCGGGCGCGCCCATGACGGCGGCGCTCATACGGCCTAAGCTTGGGCCCTGAATTGCCCATGGCGCCCATTCGTACATACCTCCTGCTGTTCAAACGCGCCGGTCAGGCGTGGATCGCCGACAACGCCACCAGCATGGGGGCGGCGCTCGCCTTCTATAGCGCATTTGCGCTCGCCCCGCTGCTGCTCATCCTCAGCGCCATCGCGGGCCTGGTGTTCGGACAGGCCCAGGGGCACGCGGCGCTGCTGGCGCAGATGCACGCGCTGATCGGACCGGTGGGCAGCGAGGCCGTCCAGCAGATACTCGCCCAGACATCCAAGGCCAGTGCCAGTGTCGCCGCCACGGTGATCGGCCTGCTGCTGCTGCTGATCGGCGCCAGCAGCGTGATGGTGGAGCTGCAGCAGGACCTCGACCACATCTGGCAAGCCACCATGCGCATCCAGGGCCGGCCGTACTGGTCGATGTTCCGCTCGCGCGCCGCCGCCCTGATCCTGGTGCTGGCGTTCGGCTTCGTGCTGCTGCTGTCGCTGATCGTCGGCACCGCACTCAATGCGCTGGTCGCGCACTCTGCGCTGTTCGCCCAACATTCGCTGCTGCTGCGCAGCCTGCATATGCTGGTCACACTGCTGGTGTTCAGCCTGCTGTTCGCAATGCTGTTCAAGTGGCTGCCCAACGTCCGTCTGGCCTGGCGCGATGTCTGGCACGGAGCGTTCGTGACTGCGCTGTTGTTCACGCTGGGCCAGCTCGGCATAGGCTACTACTTGGGCCACAGCACGACCACCTCGGCCTACGCCGCCGCCGCGTCCCTGCTGGTACTGCTGCTGTGGCTGTACTACGCGGCGCTGATCTTCCTGTTCGGCGCCGAATTCATCTGGACTTACACGCAGGAGCACCGCGCCGCCGAGGCACAGCGCTCCGTCAGGGCCCACCGGGCCGCCACCTGAGGCGCGATCGGACCGAGCGGCCATGCCCGGCCGTGTCCGGCAGTCCTCCCTGCGGACATAAGCGCCCCGCCGCCGGGTCGGCGACCTGCAGCCCCCCAAAGGGGCCGCCGGGGCCTTGCGGGCAGCGCCGCCCCCATTGCGCCCCGCCGCCGGCCTGCGGATGGGGTGCGTTGACGGCGCGGTTGACGATTCTTCACCTGCGCGCAAGGCAGCGGCGCTCAAGTATTCAGCACCGATTCAGTCAGTCCGCGTAGGCTACAAGCCCATGAGCGCCGGCATATTTATTGCTGTCCGTGGCCGTCCGACACCGCTTTCAGATGCTGCAGAGACCGACCGCTACCGGTACCATTGCGAACCCGCTGCTCGGCGCCCTCTATATTGTCGTGCGCCATACGAGCGGCGCCGATTGACGGCAGGCACACAGGCACGGCCTACGTCACCAACTGCAGGAGTAGCGTGTGCGCCCGCGACAGTGGTTGCTGCCGGCTGTGATCGTCATCGCGGTGTTGTTGGCACACTCCAGCGCCATGGCGCCGCGGCCGCGTCCCACAGTCGCGCCGGCACGTCCCACGTTTGGATTGGAGAACGTGCAGCGGCTGGCGCAGCAGCGCGCCTTGCAGCCCTATGTGGATCACAGCAGTCCACTGCCCGCCAGCCTTGCCAAGCTCACCTACGATCAGTACACCGGGATCCGCTTCCGACCCGAGCGCGCGCTGTGGCGCAACCAGTCGCTGTTCGAGGTGCAGTTTTTTCACCGCGGCTTCACCTACACCCGGCGCGTGAACATCACCGAAGTGGAGCCTGACGGCATGCTGCAGCCGGTCCAATACGATCCATCCGATTTCGACTTCGGCAGGACCGTGCCGCCGAACAACCTGCCGCCCGACCTGGGCTTTGCCGGCTTCCGCGTCCATTACCCGCTGCAGCGTCCGGACTACAAGGACGAGCTGATCGTGTTCCTGGGGGCCTCCTACTTCCGCGTGCTCGGGCGCAACCAGAGCTACGGCGCCTCCGCGCGCGGCCTGGCGGTCAACGTCGCCACCCCGCAAGGCGAGGAATTCCCCTACTTCAGCGATTTCTGGCTGGTGCGCCCTCCGCCCGACCAGCGCACGCTGACGATCTATGCACTGCTGGACAGTCCGAGCCTCACCGGGGCCTACCGTTTCGAGGTCCGTCCGGGCGCGACCAGCAATGTCGAGGTCACGGCGACCCTGTACGCGCGCAATAGCGTCGCCAAGCTCGGCATCGCGCCATTGACCTCGATGTTCCTGCATGGCGAGAACGATGCGGGCGTGCGGCATTTCGACGACTTCCGCCCCGAGGTGCACGACAGCGATGGTCTGCTCGAGCAGACCGGCGACGGGGAGTGGCTGTGGCGCCCGCTGGTCAATCCACGTGCGCTGCGCATCTCCACGTTCTCCGATGAGCACCCGCGCGGCTTCGGCCTGTCCCAGCGCGATCGCGACTTTGATCACTACCAGGACGAGGACGCGCACTATCAGCGCCGCCCGAGCTACTGGGTGGCGCCGCTGGGAGACTGGGGCAAGGGGCAGGTGGAACTGGTCGAGATCCCCACCGATGAGGAGATCCACGACAACATCCTCGCGTACTGGGTGCCAGCGGCACATCTGACTCCGCACCAACCATTCAGCTTTTCCTACCTGCTCTCGGCTTATTCGACCTCGCCCCTTTGGCCGCCGGGCGGACGGGCGATTGCGACTCGCACTGCCAGCGCCTCGCACAAGCCCGGCGATAATTCACGCAGATTCCTGATCGACTTCTCCGGCGGCGACCTCAGCGGGTTGGACGCCTCGCAGCCGGTGGCGGCGCAGGTCAGTGTTCGCAACGGCACTGTCAGCGACGTCCACGTGCAGCGGTTGGTCGAGAACGGCGACTGGCGGGTGAGCTTCCAGCTCTCGCCGAAGGACACCCAGAGCGTCGATCTGCGTTGTTACCTGACGTTGTACGGCGAGGCCCTGACCGAAACCTGGACGTATCTGTGGACACCATGACCTCATTGCAATCCGCGCAGCGGGATCGACGGCTGCACCCACTGTGGCGGCGCACACTGTTCTTCGGCCTGACGCTGCTGACCGCGCTGGCCGGCGGACAGTTGATGCTCGATGTGCTGCGGGCCAACGGCCTGTCGGGGCTCGAGGTGGCCGGCCTGGTCATGTTCATGGTGCTGTTTACCTGGATTGCGGGCGCGTTCTGGACCGCGGTGGCGGGCTTCCTCATCCGCCTGATCGGCCGCGATCCGGCGGTGCTGAGCGCCGCGCAGCTGCCATCCGCGCCGCTGCGCAGCCGCACCGCGATCGTCGCCCCGATCTACAACGAGGACACCGCCCGGGTGTTCGCCGGCATCGAGGCCATCTGGTCCTCGCTGATGCAGCAGCGTGAGCAGGGCTGCTTCGATTTCTTCGTCCTCTCGGACACGCGCCAGAGCGAGATTGCACAGGCCGAGGAGCGGGCCTGGCGCGCGCTGGTGGCGCGGCTGGGGGCGGATGGGCGGCTGTTCTACCGCCGCCGCAGCGACAACCTCGGCCGCAAGTCCGGCAACATCGCCGAGTTCGTGCGCAACTGGGGCGGCGCTTACGATTACATGATAGTGCTCGACGCCGACAGCATCATGTCGGGCCAGGCGCTGGTATCGCTGGCGTCGCTGATGGACGCACATCCGAACGTGGGCATCATCCAGACGCTGCCTCTGCTGATGGGACGCGAGACGCTGTTCGCGCGGCTGCTGCAGTTCGCCGTGCGGCTCAATGGCCCGATGTTCGCGAGCGGACTGGCCTTCTGGCAGCTCGGTGAAGGCAATTATTGGGGACACAACGCCATCGTGCGCCTGCAGCCGTTTGCGGAGCACTGCGCACTGCCGCGCCTGCCGGGCGCCGCGCCGTTCGGCGGTGAGATCCTCAGCCACGATATCGTCGAGGCGGCATTCATGCGCCGCGCCGGCTACAAGATCTGGCTGGTACCCGACATCAGCGGCAGCTGGGAGGAAATACCCTCCAATGTCATCGACTTTGCGGCGCGCGATCGCCGCTGGGCCCAGGGCAATCTGCAGCACGTCGGGGTGATGCCGCTGCGCGGGCTGCACTGGCTCAGTCGCGTGCACATGCTCACCGGCATCCTGTCGTATGCGACCTCACCGATGTGGCTGGCAGTGCTGGTGCTCAGTTCGATCGTGACCTGCCTGACGGCGCTGACCAAGCACCAGTACTTCCAGCACGGCACCCACACGCTGTTTCCGAGCTGGCCGCAGTATCGCGACGGTGAGATCTTCGCGCTGCTGGCGACGACCATCACGCTGCTGATGCTGCCGAAGCTGCTCGGCGCGTTGCTCACGCTCAAGGACCGGCGGCAACGGGCAGGCTTCGGCGGGGCGCTGCGCCTGTGCGGCAGCGTGCTGTTCGAGCAGACCCTGAGCATGCTGCTGGCGCCGACCATGATGCTGTTTCACTCCAGCTTCGTGGTGCGCACGCTGCTGGGGCGCGAGGTGCGCTGGGACGCGCAGGCGCGCGGTGACCGCGGCATACGCTGGCGCGAGGCGTTCGCGCGCCACAAGTGGCACGCCGGGCTCGGACTGGTGTGGGGCGCGGCCATCCTGGTCCTGGCGCCGCATTTCATCTGGTGGATGCTGCCGGTGATCGCCGGCATGCTGATCGCGGTGCCGTTCACGGTGCTGACCAGCCGCGCCGATATCGGCCGCGCGCTGCGCCGCTGGGGCCTGCTGTTGACGCCGGAGGAGACCGCGGCGCCGCCGGAGCTCGCGGCGCTGTTCCACCACGTGCCACTGCCGGGCGCCGCCGAGAATCAGCCCACGCCGGTCGCGATGCCGCAGCGACTACCGCTGCCGATGGCCGCCCGCGCCCCCGTGTACATGTGGGGCCTGCGGCAGCGCTCCCGCGCCCTTCCCGCTGTCGCCGGCTACCGTGAGACCGTCGCGGCAGCCTCCCCCGCGCTGGGCCTGCCGAGCACCACCACCGCCAACCCGCCCTCCCAGCGCTAGCCGGCCCGGCGAGCGTCAGCGCGCCCGGAGCTGCGGCCCCGAGCCAACGGCTGGGCCGCCCGGCCCATGCCGGTTGCGGTCCGCCCCGACAATGGCATCATCACCGCAAGCGTCACGGTGGACGCCAAGCCGCACGGAGCACACATGGGTCGGATCTTCGAAGTCCGCAAACACACGATGTTCGCGCGCTGGAACCGCATGGCGAAGCAGTTCGCGCGCATCGCCAAAGACATCAACATGGCGGTCAAGGCGGGGGGCTCGGATCCGGCCTCCAACCCGACCTTGCGCCGGGTCATCCAGAATGCGCGCGCCGTCAACATGCCCAAGGACAAGGTTGACGCCGCGATCAAGCGCGCCAGCGGACGCGATGCGACCAACTACCATGAAGCCCTGTACGAGGGCTATGCCCCCCACGGGGTAGCGCTGCTGATCGAGACCGCCACCGACAACCCGACCCGCACCGTGGCGCACGTGCGCAACGTCATCACCAAGCACGGCGGCAACCTCGGCACCAACGGCAGCGTCAGCTTCCAGTTCCAGAAGATGGGCGTATTCCGGCTCGACCCGACCGGCATCGATCAGGACGAGCTGGAGCTGGAGATGATCGATCACGGCCTGGAGGAGATGGGCGAGAGCACCGGCGAGAAGGGTGAGCCGCAGCTGGTGCTGCGCTGCGCATTCGAGAACTTCGGCCGCCTGCAGGAAGCGCTGGAGACGCGCCGCATCAGTCCAATATCGGCCGAGCACGAGTATGTCTGCACGGCGCCGGCGGAGCTGCCTGAGCCGCAGGCCACCGAGGTGCTCGAGCTGATCGACAAGCTCGAACAGGAGGAAGACGTGCAGCGGGTGTTTCACTCGCTGACGTGACCGCGAGAGGCGTAGTACGCGCGCGTGCGTCCCGTTCTCAGCCCCGGCACCGGTCACGAATCACGGCAGGAGGCATGGCTCCCGTCATGTCTTTCCTGCGTCCCGGTGCTCCTGGACCGGTGCCGAGGCTGCGCGCAGGGCACGCCCGTACTACGCCCTTTATCGTGCACGACGCCCGCGCCGCGCTCACCCGCCCGCCTCCTCGTCCGCCAGCGCCAGCAGCTGCGCATCGCCGCCGACGGCCGCGGTATTGACCGTGATCGTCTGCTCGGTGAGCAGGTGGTGCAACGGGTAGCCATCGAGCGGATCGGCGATGACGGTCGGCACGATCGGCCCCTCGGCCGCTGCCAGCTCGCGGCGCAGCCGCTGCAGCCAGGATGCATGCTCGGCCGCCTCGGCCGCGTCGACCAGCACCGCCTGGCATTCGCCGGCATCGCGGCGCAGGCAGCCGTGCAGGCGTATCGGCAACACCCCCTCGAGCCCGGCGGCGAGGTCGGCGTGGTCGCTGCACAGCGTATTGCCGCTCGCCAGCGCCGCGGCCAGCTGATCCAGCAGCGCGGTGGCAGTGCGGGCCGTGGCGCGCAGCAGCCCGCGGGGGCGCAGCCGCAGCTCGTTGCTCTCGCCGACGTAGCCGTCGAGCCGCAGGCGTGCGCCGGCCAGCGTACGCTGCGCGTAGCCTTCGGCCCGCTGACGCAGCTGCTCGCGCTGCGCTGCCTGCAACCCGCCGCCTTGCCGTGACAACCAATCGATCAGCACCCGCAGCGCCTCGGGGACCGGGCGAGGCGCGCTCCAGCGCGGGCCCGGCGAGCGCCGGAGCATGCCGTGCAGATACAGCGGGCCGCCGCTCTTCGGACCGGTGCCCGACAGGCCGCATCCGCCGAACGGCTGCACTCCCACGACGGCCCCGATCATGTTGCGGTTGACGTAGACATTGCCGGCGCGCGCACGCTCGAGGATTTGCTCGACGGTACTCGCGACGCGCGAGGCGATGCCGAGCGTGAGGCCGTAGCCGGTCGCGTCGATGTCGTCCAGCAGCTCGCCGAGCCGGCGGCGCTCGAAGCGCACGACGTGCAGCACCGGTCCGAACACCTCGCCCGGTAGCTGCGCGATGGACTCGAGCTGCACCAGCGTGGGCGCGAGAAACACGCCGCGAGCGCATTCGCCCGTCAACGCCGCCTGGCAGCGGATCGAGCCGCGCAGGCGCTGCAGGTGCGAGCGGATGCGCTCGCACGCGCGCTCGTCGATCAGCGGACCCACGTCGGTGCTGATCCGGGCCGGGTCACCCACGCGCAGCTGGCGCATGGCGCCCTCGAGCATCCTGAGGATCGGGCCGGCGATCTCGTGTTGCAGGCACAACACCCGCAGCGACGAGCAGCGCTGTCCGGCCGAATCGAACGCCGAGCGCAGCACGTCGGCCACGACCTGCTCGGGCAGCGCGCTGGAGTCGACGATCATCGCGTTCTGGCCGCCGGTCTCGGCGATCAGCGGCACCGGCGGGCGCTCGGCGAGCGCTCGGGCGATCGCGCGCGCCGTTCCGGTCGAGCCGGTGAATACCACCCCGCCGATGCGTGCGTCGGACACCAGCTGCATACCGATGCGCTCGCCCGCGCCGGGTAGCAGCTGCAGCACCTGTGACGGCACGCCGGCGCTGCGCAGCAACCGCACCGCCAGCGAGGCGACCGCGCCGGTCTGCTCGGCCGGCTTGGCGAGCACGGCGTTGCCGGCGGCCAGCGCGGCTGCCACCTGCCCGGTGAAGATCGCCAGCGGAAAGTTCCACGGACTGATGCACGCCACCACGCCCAGCGGCACATGCGTGGCAGCATCGAATTCGGCGCGGATACGGGCCGCGTAGTAGCGCAGATGATCCACCGCCTCGCGCACCTCGCCGATGGCGTTCGCCAGCGTCCTGCCCGCCTCGCGCACCACCACGGCCACCAGCGCCTCCATGTTCTGCTCGTAGAGGTCGGCGGCGTGCTCGAGCACTGCGGCACGGGAGTTGATCGCGCTTGCGGCCCAGGCGCACGCGCCCTGCACGGCCGCCGCCAGCGCGGCATCTACCTCATACTCATCGGCCGGGCGCAGCATGCCGATCAGCTCGTTGCGGTCGGCGGGATTGCGGATTTCGCGCAGCGCCTCTGCCGCGTGCGCCGCACGGGACGCGGATCGGGGGTACGGCGCGGCCGGGGCCCCCGGCGAGGCGGGCGCCGCGGCGGCATCTTCCACGGCAAGCATCGGTCCCACCTCGATCGGGGCGCGGCGGCTGTGCTCGATGGCGGCACGCAGCCGGCCGCGCTGCTGCGCGTCGGCCAGATCGATACCGGCGCTGTTGCGCCGTTCGGGCAGAAACAGCTCGCACGGCAGGCGGATTCGCGGATGCGGCGCGCCCGCCAGCCGCGCGGCAATCGGCACCGGATCGGTCGCCAGCGCCTCGGCCGGCGCGCGCATCGCCCGATGCACGAACGAGTTGCCGGCACCGTTCTCCAGCAACCGGCGCATCAGGTATGGCAGCAAAGCGGCATGCGCACCCACCGGCGCATAGATACGCACCGGCGGCGAGCCGCCCGGGAGCCTCGACAGCCGCCGATACAGCGCCGCGCCCATGCCGTACAGGCACTGGAACTCCAGCCCGAGATCTGCGGCACCGGCGTGAACGCCCGCGCCCGCGTTCGCGCCAATGCCAGGGCCAGGGCCGGCGGACTGCATCTGCGCCAGCTCGATGATGTGCGCGACCGTCTGCGCGTTATGGGTCGCAAACTGCGGCCGCAGATGCGCTCGCGCGGCAAGCAGGCGGCGCGCGCACGCCAGGTAGGCCACGTCGGTGTAACACTTGCGCGTATATACCGGGTAGCCGGCAAGCCCCTCCTGTTGCGCGAGCTTGATCTCCAGATCCCAGTAGGCGCCCTTGACCAGGCGCACGGACAGGGGCTGGCGGTGCCGCGCGGCCAGGGCGGCGAGGTAATCGATCACCGCCGGCGCACGCTTCTGATAGGCCTGCACCGCGACGCCCAGTCCCGCCCAGCCTGCCAGCGCGGGCTCGGTCATCAGCGCCTCGAGCAGCTCGAGCGAGGGCTCGAGCCGATCGGCCTCCTCCGCGTCGATCGTCAGTGCGGTCCGGTAGCGCTGCGCCAGCAGCGCCAGCGCGCGCAGCCGCGGCATGAGCTGCTGCATCAGGGGCGCACGCTGCGCGTAGCCGTAACGCGGATGCAGTGCCGAGAGCTTCACTGACACGCTGCTGGCTGCGATCGAGCCGAGGGCGTTGGCCACTCCCACGGCACGGATGGCGCGCTCGTAGTCGCCGTAGTAGCCGCGTGCATCCGCGTCGGTCAGCGCCGCCTCCCCGAGCATGTCGAACGAGTAGCGGTAGCCGGCGCGGCTGCCGCGCCGGGCGCGCTCGAGCGCCGCCTCGATGCTCTGGCCGAAAATGAACTGCCCGCCGAGCCGCGTCAGTGCCCATCGCACGATGTGGCGCAGCAGTGGCACCGCGGCCCGCCGCGGATCGGCGCGGCCCGCGGCGCGCGTCGTCGCGGCGGCCAACCGCAAGGCGCCGGCGAGCGCTCCGCGTACGCCGCCGCCGCGGTCCAGCCCCGCGAGTTGATCGCGGATCAGTCGATCGGCCGTGACGGCATCGGGCACGCGCAGCAGCGCCTCGGCCAGCGTGAGCAGCGCGATACCGGCGGGTGAATCCAGCGCCAGCTGGCGTGTCAGTGCGGCGACGCTGCCGCGCTCCTGGCGTGCGCCTTCGATCAGCCAGCGCGCCCGCTGCAGCGCGCGCGCGGCCCGCGCGGGCGGCAGCTCGGCGGCCGCGATCAGCGGCGGCAGGCACTCGCGCTCATCCGCGCGCCACAGGCGCTGCATCGGCGCCGGGTCGATGCGCGGCAACGCGGGCACGGATGCTCGACCGCCGCTGCTCACGAGTGCATTATCTCTCCGTGGCTGACATGATTGCCGAGATGAACGGCGGCGCCGCACGGGACGGTGCCCCCGGCGGTGCGGCCCAGTTCGAGCTCAGCGCCGAGCAACGCACGGTGCTCGACGCCGCGGACCGCTACGCGCGCGAGCAGCTGTATCCGTTGGCCGCGCGCATGGACGCAGAAGAATGGTGGCCGGCCGAGGCGTTCGCGCGCCTGGGCGCCGACGGCTATCTGGGCATCACGGTGCCACAGAGCTACGGCGGCGCGGGACTGGATCTGGTCAGCGCCGGACTGGTCGCGGAGGCGTTCTCGCGCTGGAACCACGCGCTGGGGCTGTCCTGGCTGGCACACGACAACCTGTGTGTGCACAATCTTTACCGCCACGGCAGCGAAGCGCAGCGCCGGCGTCATCTGCCGCCGCTGTGCAGCGGCGCTCACATCGGCGCACTGGCGCTGACCGAGCCGGGCGCCGGCTCGGACGCGCTCGGCTCGATGCGCACCAGCGCACGCCGCGACGGCGATCATTACGTGCTCAACGGCACCAAGATGTTCATCACCAACGGCCCGGTCGCCGACGTGCTGTTGACCTACGCCAAGACCGACAGCGGCCTGGGTACCCACGGCGTGTCGGCCTTCATCGTCGAGCGCGAGCACTCCGCCGGCCTCGCGGTGGCGCAGAAGCTCACCAAGATGGGCTTTCGCGGCAGCCAGACCGGTGAGCTGGTGTTCAACGACTGCCGCGTTCCGGTCGGCAATCTCCTGGGCGAGGAGAACGGCGGCGTCGGCATCCTGATGACCGGCCTTGACCTGGAGCGGGCCAGCATCGCGTCGATCTGCCTGGGGGTCGCCGAGCGCGCCCTGCAGCTGTCGGTCGAGCATGCGAAGGCGCGCAAGCAGTTCGGCCGTCCGATCGCCGATTTCGAGATGATCCAGGCCAAGCTGGCCGAGATGTATGTCTGCATCGAGACCATGCGCACGCTGATCTACCGGGTGCTCGCCGCCGCGGACGCGCTTGGCGTCGAGGGCGGTGGCCGCGGTGCGATCCACGCGCAGAGTGCCGCCTCGGTGCTGTACGCGGCCGAATCGATGGCCAGGGTGCTGTCCGAAGCGCTGCAGATCCACGGCGGCGGCGGCTACATCTGGGAATCGGAGATCAACCGTCTCTATCGCGCGATCAAGCTGCTGGAGATCGGCGCCGGCACCAGCGAGATCCGCAAGCTGATCATTGCGCGCGAACTGCTCGAGGCGGCCGGGGGCAACGATGCGGCGGTGTGAGCGGCGCGCGGCGCCGGCGGCTCTGTAATTCCTTACCCGCGCGCCGCAGAAAATTTTTCGTAGGACACCGCGACAGCGGCGCCGGCAACGGCGTCGGTCACGGTATGGATCTTGCTGAATCACTGTCTCTCTCAACTACGCGAGCATGGAGGCAGTTATGCACATCACCCCGGCCATTGCAGCATGCATCGCAGCGCTCGGCTGCAGTGCGGCGCTGGCACAGCCCACCGGAGGCCCCAATGGGCCGCAGAATGCACCGTCGCCACCGTCGGTCACCGGAGCGCCATCCAACGCCGACGAGCCCAGCGCCGCCACCCCTGGCAGCACCGCTGCGGGCGTTCCCGCGGGCGTGAACCGCTCCGACACGCAGAGGTTCATCACAGACACCACCTACGCGAACCAGGCCGAGATCGCCAACGCCCGCTACGCGCTGGCTCATTCCGAGAGTGCCGATGTAAAACAATTTGCACGGCAGATGATCACGGATCACACCAAGGCCAATGGAGAGCTCAAGCGGATCGCGGCGCATGACGGTTACAGCGCACCGACCGGCCTGCAGAGCGGGGATCGGGAGGCGATGGCCCGGCTCGAGCTCGAGCGCGGCGCCGCATTCGATGCCTCCTACGCCCAGTCGCAGGCTCAGGATCACACGGAAGTGGTGGCGCAGTTCAAGCGCGCCGAGCAGGACTCGCGGCTCGATCCGGCGGTGCGACGCTTCGCGCAAATGACGCTGCCCACGTTGGAAGATCACCTGCAGATGGCCAATCAGCTGGTCGCCTCGCACGCGCAGGGCAATCGATCGGCTGGATGAGGCGGATGCGGTAATGAGACGGAGGTGGTAATGAGATTGCAGGGAGTGCGGAAATGCCGGACCAGTCCGGTTTGAAGGAGGCGGGTTGAAGAAAGGCGGAGCTGACGCGGGATGTCAGCTCCGCTACCGGAGGCTCACCGATTTGCGCCGTGCGCCTCGCCGCCCTTGCGGCCGGCCTCGCGCGCCTTTTCACGGTCATTGGCAAAATTGCCCGGGTTGTTGTCCTTTCCCTGGCTCTGCCCGCCCTTGCTGGCAATTTCGCGCTGCATCTCGGCGTCCATCGAGGCGAATCCGCGCTTGGATTTCGGGCTGCGATTCTCCGGTTTGGTGTATTGATTGTGCCCACCGGGATTGTTGTTGGGCATGATGGTCTCCTGTGTCATGGGTTGAGCGTCCTTGCGGAATGGCTTTCCTGCACACAGGGAACTGCAATCGCTATGCCACGCGTTGCGCGGCGCATGGCAGCAGCGCGGCGCGAGCCGGCGCGGTCGTGCGCGCCGGCGCACACCGCACCGGCGCGGGCCTTCAGGCGGCGACGGGAATGCGATGGCCGAGCAGCTTCTCGATCGCCCGCAGCCGCTCCTGCTCCTCACGGCAGACCAGCGAAACCGCGCGGCCGCGCGCACCGGCGCGGCCGGTGCGGCCGATGCGGTGCACATAGTCTTCCGGCACGTGCGGCAACTCGAAATTGACTACGTGCGGCAACTCGCTGATGTCCAGGCCACGCGCTGCGATGTCGGTCGCGACCAGGACCTGCACACGGCCCCGCTTGAAATCTTCCAGGGCGCGGGTACGCGCGCCCTGAGACTTGTTGCCATGGATTGCGGCGCAGCGCAGACCGTCGCGCGAGAGCCGCTCGGCCAGCCGGTTGGCACCATGCTTGGTGCGTGTGAACACCAGGCTCTGCTCCACGGCACCCTCGACGATCAGCCGCAGCAGCAGCGACTGCTTGGCGGCAGCCTCGACGTGGTAGACGCGATGATCCACCAGCTCGGTGGGCACATTGCGGGGAGCGATGTCGATCGTCAACGGATCGTGCAGCAGCGAGCCCGCCAGCGCGCGTATCTCCTCGGAAAAGGTCGCGGAGAACAGCAGCGTTTGCCGCTGCCGCGGCAAGGCCGCGATGATGCGCCGGATTGCACGGATGAATCCCATGTCGAGCATGCGGTCACCCTCGTCGAGCACCAGCATCTCGATCCTCGACAGATCGATGGTGCGCGTCTGCAGATGATCGAGCAGGCGGCCGGGCGTCGCCACCACCAGGTCCACGCCCGCAGCCAGCGCGTCGATCTGCGGCTTGGCGCTCACCCCGCCGAACACCAGCGCGGCGCGCAGCGGCAGATGTCGCGCCAGCGCGCGGCAGGCCTCGCTGACCTGCGCCGCCAGCTCGCGCGTGGGCACCAGCACCAGCGCGCGCGGAGCGCGCGCCGCGCCGGATGCGGCACGTGCCTGCAGGCGCTGCAGCAGCGG
The DNA here is from genome assembly GCA_036267195.1 of Steroidobacteraceae bacterium. Lineage (GTDB taxonomy): Bacteria > Pseudomonadota > Gammaproteobacteria > Steroidobacterales > Steroidobacteraceae > FEN-1191. The sequence goes on along the minus strand of DATAWM010000031.1, from coordinate 20,157 downwards.
CAGTGCGAATGCGAGGGTCTTGCCGGTACCGGTCTGGGCCGCCGCGAGCAGATCGCGGCCCTCGTGAATGACGGGAATTGCCCGCGCCTGGATCGGGGTGGGCTCGGTATAGCCGAGCTCCTGCAACGCCCGCAACAACGGCGGGCACAGCGAAAAATTGTCGAACAAGTGGGTGGTACTCCGGAGGCGGCCGGTGGCCGCATCGGCCGATCGTTGGCGGCCGGATTCATAGTGGGGCGCGGCAGTGTAGCCGATGTTCAGGCCGAATGCACGGCGGCGCGCGCGCGACGCTGCGGCTCGCGGCTGTGGCGGCGGTCGCGGTTGCGGTCGGGGAGGCCTGAGGTGAACTGCTCGACCGCGGCGCGCAGTGAGCGCTCGGCGTCGTTGTAGCCCTGCCAGGCGGCGCTGCGCTCCAGCAGCGCCAGCGCGGTCCGCAGCGTGTAGCGCTGCGGCGTGAGCCCGCGACGCACCTGCGGCCATGTCAGCGGCATCGACACGGGCGCGCCCGCGCGCGCGCGCGCCGACAGCGGCGCTACCGCGGTGGCCATGCGGTCGTTGCGCAGATAGTCGAGGAAGATGCGTCCGGTGCGCGCCTTCTTGGCCATCGTGGTCAGATAGCGTTGCGGGCTGTCGGTGGCCATCTGCGCGCACAGCGCCTGCGCGAACGTCTTCGCCGCCGCCCAATCGAGCGCATTGCGCTCGCGCGCCAACGGCGTCACGACGTGCAGCCCCTTGCCCCCGGTGGTCTTGCAGAAGCTCTCCAATCCCACGGCCGCGAGCCGCTCGCGCAGCTCCAGCGCGCCGCTGATGACGGCATCGAACTCCACGTCGGGAGCGGGATCCAGATCGAATACCAGCCGGCCCGGCACCTCCAGCGCCCCGGGGGCGCAATTCCATGGATGCAGCTCGAGCGCGGCAATCTGTGCCGCCGCGATCAACCCCTCGACGCGGTTGATGACCACGTAGGGCTTGCGATCACCCGAGACGCGCACCAGATCGAGCAGGCTCGACATGCCCGGCATCGCATGGCGCTGAAAGAAATGCGGACCGGCGATGCCGTCGGGGGCGCGTACCAGCGAGCACGGCCGTCCGGCAATGTGCTCGATCAGGCGCGGGCCCACCGCTTCCATGTAGCGCGCCAGCTCGAGCTTGGTGACGGGCCGCCCATCGCCGCCATCGGGCCACAGAGGCTTGTCGGGCTGGGAGATCGTCACGCCCATGATCCGCGCGCCGGCACCGGCAGCCTGCTCCGGGTTGGCCGGTGGCGTGGGCCCGGCCGGCGGCTTGGAACTGACGGCCTTCCTGAGGCTGACGGCCTTCCTGGGGCTGACGACCTGCTCGGGGCTGACGGGCCGCTCGATGCCAATCTCCGCGGCGGGCTTGTCCTCGCGCAGGCCCTTGAATGCCGCCTGGCGCACCATCCCGGAATCGGTCCAGCCGGCAAACTCGATCTCGGCGACCAGCTGGGGGCGGACCCAGTGAATGTCGCGTTGCCAGCGCGGGGCCCCCGCGCCGCTGAATGGGCTCTCCTTCGCCGCCACTGCCTTCAGCCGCGACAGCAGCCGCGCCGAGGTGTCGCGACCGAACCCGGTACCGACGCGGCCGGCATAGGCGAGCCGCCCGTCCCGGTGCACCCCGACCAGCAGTGATCGCTGCGTACCTGCCTCGCTGGTCCAGCCGCCGATGATGACCTCCTGGCCCGCGCGGCACTTGCTCTTGGTCCAACCATTGCCGCGACCGCAGATGTAGGGGGCATCGAGCTGCTTGGAGACGATCCCTTCCAGCTGCATGCGGCAGGCGGACTTGAGCACCGTGTCGGCGGCCTCGGTGAAGTGCGGCACGTACCGCAACGTACGCGCCTCATCCCCCAGCAACCCGTGCAGCCGCTGCTTGCGCTCGGACAGCGGCAGCGGCCGCAGATCCTCGCCCTGAAGGAACAGCAGATCGAAAGCGAAGTAGACCAGATCGGCGGTGCGCTGCGTGGACAGCGCCGCCTGCAGCGCCGCGAAGCTCGGCGCGCCGTGCGCGTCCAGGCTGACGATCTCGCCATCCAGGATGCAGTCGGGCAAGCTGCCGGCGCGCTGCCGGATCTCGGGAAATCGCGCGCTCCAATCGAGGCCCTTGCGTGTGCGCAGCACGGCCTTGCCATCCGCGACCCGCAACTGCAGCCGGTAGCCGTCGAACTTCACCTCGTGCACCCATGAGTCCGAGGTCGGCGGCCGCTGCACCAGCTTGCACAGCTGCGGGGCGATGAATTCGGGCATCGGTGCCGCGGCCGGCCCGCGCGGCCTCGCAGGCCGCCGCGTGACCGCGGCCGGCTTCGCATCCTTCGATTGCCACACCGCATCGGCGCGGGTGCGCGTGCCGGCGGCCAGCATGAACGGGCGCGGGCCGCGGCCGCGGCCCGCGGCGATCTGCGAGAGCGTGCGGCCGGAGGCCACCGAGCGGTCCTCGCGCAGCAGCTCGGCCGAATGGCGCGCATCCGCGGCACCGTCCCGGTGCTTGATCAGCAGCCAGTTCTCCCGCCCCTCGCGCTCGCTGCGCATGCGCACCAGTGCCCACTCACCGTGCAGACGCTCGCCTTCCAGGCTGAATTTCAGCTGCCCGCGCCGCAGCCCCTCGCGCGGATCCAGGCCCGGCAGCGGCTCCCAGTAACCCCGGTCCCACAGCTGCACCGTGCCGCCGCCGTACTGGCCCGCCGGGATCGTGCCCTCGAAATCGCCGTAGTCGAGCGGATGGTCCTCGACCTCGACCGCAAGCCGCTTGTCCGCCGGATCCAGCGACGGCCCGCGCGTGACGGCCCAGGACTTGAAGACGCCGTCGAGCTCGAGGCGCAGATCGTAGTGCAGCCGCCGCGCATCGTGCTTCTGGATGACGTAGCGTCGGCGCGTCGATACGCCCACGGCGCGCTTGCCGCTGGGCTCGGGCGTCTGATCGAAGTCGCGCTTGGCACGAAAAGCCGCCAGCTTGCTTGCCATGGGTGCAGTCTCGGCACAATCGGTGCGCAAATCTGTAGGCGAGCGGCGCTGCCTGCGCACCACCTGGCCGCGGGGCCGGCGCACGCGCCGCCGCGGCAGTTGCAGTATGATTCGCCGCGCGACCCAAGGGAGGAGCAGTTGGATCCGCAGCGCATCTACGTCCTCAATGGCCCGAACCTCGACCTGCTCGGCGAGCGCGAGCCGCACATCTACGGTACCCAGAGCCTGGCGGATGTCGAGCAGCTGTGCGCGCAGGCGCTGTCCGGCCGCGGCATCGAGCTGATATGGCGGCAAACCGCCGCCGAGCACCAGATGATCGCGTGGCTGCACGAGGCGCGCCGCTCGCTCGGCATCGTCATCAACCCGGCCGGCTTCTGCTATCACTCCGTACCGATACTCGACGCCCTGCGGCTGTGCGAATGCCGGATCGTGGAGGTACACATCAGCAACATTTATCGGCGCGAGGAAGCGTGGCGCGCCAAATCGATCCTGGCGCCGGCCGCCACCGGGGTGATCACCGGCCTGGGGGTCGACGGCTACCGCCTCGCCCTGGAGTACCTGCTGCCGCCGGCGCGACTCACTTGAATTCGAAATCCAGTCCCGCCAGCACGGCGCGGCCGGGACCCGCCTCGAAGAACTCCTTGCTCGACTGATTGACGATCACCGAGCCGGCATAGGCGCGGTTGAGCAGGTTGTCCACGCGCACGAAGCCGCGCAGCACGCCGGTGGGCAGGTGCCAGCTGTAATCGGTCGCCAGTGCGAACACGTCATAGGCACCGGCGTAGGTGCTGTTGACGTCGTCGACGAACACGTTGGCAACGTAGCTGTCCGTGAGCACCCAGTGCCAGTCGGTCAGTGGTTCCCACTGCAGCTGCGCGTACAGATCGTCCGGCGGGACGCCGGGCACGCGGTTGCCCACCGGTATGAGCGTGGTCGCCTTGGCACAGGGCACCACCTCGCAGGTGAGGTAGGCCCCGCGCACCCGCACGTCCAGATAGGTGTAGGCCAGCTGCAGGCGCAGATGCTGCTGCAACTGGGTGTGCGCCTCCAGCTCCACGCCCTGGTGGCGGATCGGGCCGGCATTGCCGTAGATCGAGCGGCCGCCGGTGTTGGATTCGACCACCACCTCGTTGGTGGAATCGGCGCGGAACAGCGCCAGATCCGCGCCGGTGTCGTCGTTCACACGGAACTTCGCGCCGAGCTCGAAGCTGTGCGAGCGCTCGGCCCGCAGCGAGCTATTCAATCCCGGCTCGCCGTTCGGACGATAGGCGAGCTGATCGACGGTCGGGGTCTGGAAGCCGTCACCGAAGGACGCATACAGATTCACGCGCGGATCGACGTGGAACACCAGGCCGGCCACCGGAGAGCCGGCCGCGTAGCTGAAGCCGCTGAAGGCGACTTCGCTGTGCCGCAGGCCCAGCGTCACGCTCAGCGGCGCCACCGGGTCCCACTGAGTCTGCAGGTACTGATCCTGGTCATACACCCGGTCGACCTCGGCGTGCCGCAGCACCCCGAGGATGCCCAGCGCCGGTCCGATGAAGTTGTTGTACCCGAAGCGGTGCTCGTCCAGCACGTCATAAGTCAGACCGGCGGTGACGCTCCAGGGGCCGCCGAGCAGCCGCGAGTGATAGGTCCAGCGCGGCTCGACGCCGCCGTAGCCGTTGTTCAGATCGACCACGCCGCCGGGGCTGGTCGGCGCCAGTTGCGTGCTCACCGGAATGGCCTGGAACTGCAGCACATCGCGATGGCCACCGTAGGCCATGAGCCGGAAGGTGTTGCTGTCGTTGACGTTCAGCTCGTAGATCGCCCCGAGCTGGCGCTGGTCGGCGCCCTTGCGGGTGTTGTACTGCACGGCGGTCGGGGCCGTGCCCTCCGGGTCGGCGTTGAACTGCGCGCGCGTCAGTCCCAGCGGATCCTGCGCGCTCGGGGAGTTGAACACGTTCGCGATCAGCGTGAGCTTGCCGGCGGCCGCGAAGTCGAAGCCCCACTTGCCCTGTAGCGAGCTGCGCTGGGCCGCGCTGTGTCCGCGCGACCCGTCGGTGGCGAACTGCGACAGGCCGACGTTGTAACTGAACGGACCTTCGCTGCCGAGCACGTCGGCGCTGGCGCGGCGCTCGCTGAAGCTGCCGTAGGCCACGCCGGCGTCGAGCTGCGGCGGGCCGCTGCCATCGGGGGTGAACAGCTGGATCACCCCGCCGGCGGAATTGCCGTATAGCGCCGAAAACGGCCCGCGCAGCACCTCGACCCGATCGGCGCTGGCCAGGTTGAATTGCGACACCTCGCCCTGCCCGTCGGGCTGGTTGGCCGGGATGCCATCCGTGTAGACGCGCACCCCCACGATGCCGAAGGTGGTGCGCGCACCGAAGCCGCGCACCGAGATCTGCTCGTCCTGCGCATAGTTCTGGCGGTCGCGCGCCAGCAGCCCGGGCACGTCCTGCAGCGACTCGGCCACGTTCACTGCGAGCGCATCGGGATTGATCAGCTCGGTATCGACCGAGGCCGGCACATCGAACGAGGGCTGGGCGATGCGTGTGGCCGTGACGGTCACGGCGGCCAGCTCCTCCTGAGAGTCGGAAGGTCCCTGTTGCGCCGCGGCGCCCGCACATACGCCCAGCAGCAGTCCCACTGCTGCCGCGGCAGTGCCAATTGCCCTGCTCGCCACCGTTGCTTATCCCTGTCGGCGGTAACTTCCGCAACCGCAGATCATAATGCAATGCTGCGGATCGCCAAAGTCGAGCGGTGCGGCAGGGGCGCTCGCCCCGTCCGCCCCCGTCCGCCCCCGTCCGCGCCCGTCCGCGCCCGCACCGCTCAGGCGGCGACGCGCCGGGCGACCTCGCCGTCGAACGCCGCGGCGATCACATCCTCGACGCGCTCGGCCCAGACGAATTGCAGCAGCTCGCGCGCGCTCGCGGGGATGTCTTCCAGGTCGCGCCGATTGCGTGCCGGCAGGATCACGGTCTTGATGCCCGAGCGCGCCGCCGCCGAGGTCTTCTCCTTTATGCCGCCGACCGGCAGCACCAGGCCGCGCAGGCTGATCTCCCCGGTCATCGCCACGTCCTGGCGCACGGTCCGCTGCGTCAGCAGCGACACCAGCGAGGTGTAGATCGCCACCCCCGCGCTGGGACCGTCCTTGGGCACGGCGCCGGCGGGCACGTGGATGTGCAGATCGGATTTCTCGAACACCTGCGCGTCGATGCCCAGACGCTCCGCCTGTCCCTTGACCAGCGTCACGGCCGCCTGGGCACTCTCCTTCATCACCTCGCCCAGCTGTCCGGTCAGGATCAGCTTGCCGCTGCCGGGCACGCGGCTGCTCTCGACGAACAGGATGTCCCCGCCCACCGGTGTCCAGGCCAGCCCGGTGGCCACCCCCGGCACGCTGGTGCGCAACGCCACCTCGTTCTCGAAGCGCGGCCCCCCGAGGATGCCGGAGAGCTCCTCCGCCGTCACGCTGATGGGGCCGGCCTGCCCGGACGCGATCTGCACCGCGCAATGGCGCAGCACCGCGCCGATCTCACGCTCGAGGCTGCGCACGCCGGCCTCGCGGGTGTAGTCGCTGATGATGGTGCGTATCGCCGCATCGGTGAGCTGCGCCTGCTGATCTGTCAGCCCGTTCGCCGAGAGCTGCCGGCGCAGCAGGTGGCGCTTGGCGATCTCGAGCTTCTCTTCCTGCGTGTACCCGGTCAGCTGAATGATCTCCATCCGATCCCGCAGCGGCGGCGGCATGGTATCGAGCACGTTGGCGGTACCGATGAACAGAACCTTGCTCAGATCGAACGGCATGCCGAGATAATTGTCGCGGAACGTGTGGTTCTGCTCCGGATCGAGCACCTCCAGCAGCGCCGAGGAAGGATCGCCCTGAAAACTGGCCGAGACCTTGTCGACCTCGTCGAGCATCATGACGGGGTTGCGCGTGGCGGCCTTGCGCAGCGCCTGGATCACGTTGCCCGGCATCGCACCGACATAGGTGCGGCGGTGACCGCGGATCTCCGCCTCATCGTGTACGCCGCCGAGGCTCACGCGTACGAACTTCAGGCCCACGGCGCGGGCGATCGACTGGCCCAGCGAGGTCTTACCGACCCCGGGCGGACCGACGAAGCACAGGATCGGGCTGTGCCCTTGCGGATTGAGCTTGCGCACCGCCAGGAACTCGATGATGCGGCGCTTGATGTTCTCCAGCCCGAAGTGATCCTCGTCGAGAATGCGGCGCGCGCGCTCGATGTCGATCTGTTCCTGGTCGAGCTTGGACCACGGCAACGCGAGCATCCACTCCAGGTACGAGCGCGTCATCGAGTACTCGGCACTGCCCTCCCCCATGCGCTCGAGCCGCGCGATCTGCGTGCGCACGTGCTCCTCGGTCTCGGCCGGCATGCCCGCCTTGGCCAGTTCCGCCTTCAGTTGCGCCACCTCATCGCCGCCCTCGCCCTCCTCTCCCAGCTCCTTGCGGATCTGCCGCATCCGCTCGCGCAGCACCGCCTCCTTCTGGCGCTCATCGAAGGCGGCGCGGGCACGCTCGTCGATCTGGTGCGAGATGCGCAGCACCTCGACCCGCTGGCGCAGGAACTCCAGCACCAGGTCGAGCCGCTCGCGCAGACCGAAGGTCGACAGCACCTCCTGTTTCTCGCCGGGCTTCAGATCCAGGAAACTGGCGATCAGATCCACCAGCGCCGGGATCGATTCGATGTTCTGGATCGCGCCGGCGAGCTCCGCGGGCACCTGCGGCAGCAGCTGCAGCGCCTCGACGGACAGCTCGCGCAGGCGCAGGGCGCGCGCCTCGATCTCCGGATTGAGCGTGGTGGGCTCCGGGTGCAGGGCGATACGGGCCAGCAGGAACGGATCCTGGCTGACGAAATCCAGCACGCTGAAGCGTTGCTCGCCCTGGCAGATCAGGTGGTGGGTGCCGTCGGGCGCGGTGACGTAGCGCACGATGCTCGCGACCGTACCGACCCGGTGCAGCCCCTCGGCCGTCGGCTCCTGCTCGCCCGCGTCCCGTTGCAGCAGCAACCCGACCTTGCGGCGTGACTTGACCGCTTCCTGTGCCCCGGCGACGGTGCGCTCGCGCGTGATCGCCACCGGCAGCACCACCTGCGGGAACAGCACCGTGTTGCGCATCGGCAGGATGATCAGCACATCCTCGGTGCTCGCCGGCACCGGCGCGGGGGTCGACACCGGCAGCGTGTCCGTCTTCGTTCCGGGCGCCGTCGCGCCGGCGTCCAGCTCCTGCCTGGCACTTTCCCGCCCGGCGCTTTCCTGCCCGGCGCTCATGCCCACTCCCCGCCGAGCCGGATCTGCATGCAGCCGTCCTTGTATTCCTGGGACAACAGCCGGTAGGTTCCGGCCGGCAGGTCGATGCGCCGCTCCATGCGGCCGTAGGGAATCTCCAGCCGCAGGATGCGCGCGCGCCCGGCCGGCTCCGGCAGCCGGCTTTCGGCCCGTACGACCAATCCGCCCGCAACCAACTCCACGCTCACCTCCTCGGCACAGGCGGCAGGCATCGCGACGATCACATGCAGCTCGCGCTCGAGCAGAAACATGTCGATCGGCGGCTCCCATACCGGTTGGCGCGGCGGTGCCGACGCCAGCAGCTCGAAGAAGCGGCGATGGCGCCGCTCGGCCTCTTCCAGCAATGCCACCGCTCGAGCCCACATCCACACCCCGCCGCTTTCCGCGCCCATGGCCTCCACTCCGGTTGCGTCCGCTGACGGCCGCGGTCACGGCCCGGCGGATTTGTTGTCCGGCAAGACTTACCACAGATCCGGCGGTCCTGGTACCAGCGGTTCGCCGTCACCGGGGTAACGTTGGCCCCATGACCAAGGACCGGCCACAGCCACAGTCCCCGACGCCGGGCTTGCCCGGCATCGACGTCACGGACCTGCTCGATCCGGCCTGTTTCCCGCATCCGGTCTCGCACCTGCAGCTGCGCGAGACGGCCATATCGTGGGTGCTGCTCACCGGCCCCTACGCCTACAAGATCAAGAAGCCCCTGCATCTGGAGTTCATCGATGCCGCCACGCTGCCGCGCCGGCGCTTTCTGTGTGATGAGGAGCTGCGACTCAATCGCCGCTTCGCGCCCGAGCTGTACCGCGACGTGGTGCCGATCGGCCGGGAGCACGGGCGGCCGCGCATCGATGCCGCCGGCGCCGCGGCCGAGTATGCGGTGCGCATGCTGCAATTCGATTCCTCCCAGGAGCTCGCGAGCCTGCTGGCGCAGGACCGCGTCGGGGCTGCCGAGCTCTGCGCATTCGGCGCAAGGCTGGCACAGTGGCACCAGGAGGCGGCCGCTGCCTCGGCGGACACCGGCTACGGCAGCCCGGCACTGGTGCGCGCGCAGGCGCTGGAGAACTTTCCGCCGCTGCGGCGCTGGGCAGGGGCCGACACGGGCAGCGGCGGGCGCGGCGGCCCGGGCCCCGATCCGACCGCAATCCTGCAGCAGCTGGAGCATTGGACGGTCGAGTTCCTCGCGCGGCTCGAACCGCTGCTGCAACGGCGGCAGCTCGGCGGCCGGGTGCGCGAGTGCCACGGCGATCTGCACAGCGGCAACGTGGTGTGCTGGCGCGCTGAGCTGCTGCCGTTCGACTGCGTGGAATTCGAGCCGCGGCTGCGCTGGATCGACGCGATCAGCGATGTTGCCTTTCTGTTCATGGACCTGCTCGCACACGCCCGCGCCGACCTGGCCTACGCATTCGTGAGCGCCTACCTCGAGCACGGCGGCGATTACGAGGGCCTGCAACTGCTGCGCTTCTACGGCGTCTATCGTGCCCTGGTGCGCGCCAAGGTCGATGCGCTCGCACTGGCCGGGCACACCGGGGCGCCGGCGCAGGCGCACCGACAGCATCTGCAGGCGCGCCTGCACGCCGCCGCGCAGCTGGCATCCCCGCAGCCGCCCGCGCTGGTGCTGATGCATGGGGTGAGCGCGTCCGGCAAGTCGTGGATCAGTCAGCGGCTGATCGGCGCGCTGCCGGCGGTGCGCGTGCGCTCCGACCTCGAGCGCAAGCGGCTGCCGCCGCAGTCGCGGCCCGGGTCGGCGCAGCGCTACTCGGCCGCAGCGACGCAGGCAACCTATGCCCGGCTGCTCGACTGCGCGGCGATGGCGCTCGGAGATGGCCACAACGTCGTGGTCGATGCCACGTTCCTGGATCGCGCGCAGCGCCGGCGATTCGAGGCCATGGCCGAGCAGCTCGGGCGAGCCTGGTTGATCGTCGCGTGCAACGCGAGCCGTGCGACTCTGCTGGAGCGGCTGGCGCGGCGTGCCAGGGGCGCCGCGGATCCTTCCGAAGCAACTGCGCAGGTGCTCGACCGGCAGCTGCGGGCCCTGCAGCCGCTGGAGCCATCCGAGCAGGCCGCGACCGTGCCGGTGGACATGGAGGCGTCCGCCTCGATCGAGACGGCCATCCACAGCGTGCAGCAACGCCTGCTGCAACCCCACCCGCCATCCGTTCCCGTGTAGGCGATCGCCGACAGATCCACTGCTGCGCTGCGCATAACAAACAAACATTTGGAATCATCATTTAAGCATTGGAAACGATGGTGCTAACGTGCACGCGCGGGGTTAGACTCGGGCGGCGCCTGCAGAAGTCGCGGAGGCCGGCACCATGACGCAATCCAATTTTTCAATCAGAGATACGACGTCGCAACCGGCGACGCAACGGCCTGCGCTGGTACGTCCCGCCGACACGCTGTTCGATCAACCTGACAGCCATGATGAACCGGCCGCTGCAGATACAGCGCTGTGCCTGGGTGGATCGCGCGACGTCGAGCTTGCCTATGGCTGCGTCGACTGGTTCATCTACGTCACCGATTCCGTCACGATCGGCCCGATAACGCGCCTGGCCGGCGCCGAGTAACCGCGTCGGATGCAACCGCGGCCGCAATCCGCGCGCGTTGCAATGATGGTTGCGATCGCAGGTTGGGAACCTGCAATCTCAAGCTGCTGATCGGTGCTCATAGTAGGGAGAGCCGCGCGCGTGTTCGGTGGCCGTCTTCGATCGGCGACAGCAACGGCCATTGCTCTTTTTGGTCAAACGGGGGGAAGATGAAACACGTGCTGGATTTCCCGCCGTAATCGCACTGCAATCAAATCACCACCGCAACAAACCATCGCGCGAGATCATATCGAGGAGACAGGAATGGCAGTCGAGACATCACCCAATCCGCGCAACGCGCGCAAATCCGCCACCGGCAAATCCGCCCCCGGCAAGCCCGATGTCCCAAGCAGACCCGATGTCCCGGGCAAGCCGGATGCCCCAGGCAGGTCCGACAAGGCTGCACGGACCGACTCCGTAGGCAAACGGGCTGCGGGCACCACGCTGATCGACGCACAACGGCGCCGCGAGCTGATCGCCGAGGCGGCCTACTTCCGCGCCGAGCGGCGCGGCTTCGAACCCGGGTACGAGGCGGAAGATTGGTTGGCGGCGGAACTGGAAATCGACCGGGCGCTCGCAATCGGCGTATCGCCGTCCTTCAAGCCGGCGGTTCAGTAGCCCTCAGCGGTTCCCGGCCGGCCGCCCGGTGATGCCGGCTAACGCGCGCGCCGCGGCAGTCTTGCCTGCAGCTGCGTCAACCGCGCCTCCAGCTCACTGACGCGGTCGCACAAGCCGAGCACCAGCAGCAGCGCCGAGGCGTCGAGTTCGAAATCCTCGCGCAGTCGCCGTGCGTGGCGCGCAGCCGCGAGCGCGGCGGCGCCATAGTGTGCCTCGAGCTCGCGATCCCGGTGGGCGCCCTCGTCAGCGGCATCGCGATCGACGCTCTGATCGGCGGAAGGGTGCTCGACCGGAGCGATGGCGCCGGCCTGGATCAGCTCCTCCAGCACTGCGCGGGGCAGGCCTGACAGCTCGGCGAGCTCTGCGAACGACAGCACGTGCTCCTCGAGCCACGTCACCTCGGTCAACTCAACCCGCATGGCCGGCCTCCTGCGCGAGATGCGCCCGCGGGTCGAACGCCGACGCCGCGGCCAATTGTTGATATAGCGCGCGCTCGGGCTCGCCGGCGACGCTCGGCACCACGATCTGCACGATCGCGTAGAGATCACCCTGCCCACCCTTGGGCTTGGGCAGCCCGCGCCGCGGCAGCCGCAGGTGCTGTCCAGCCTGGGTGCCGGCCGGTATCTTCAGGCGCACACGTCCGGCCGGCGTCGGCACTTCCACGGCGGTACCGAGCACCGCCTCCCAGGGCGCGAGCGGCAGGTCGATATACAGGTCGTGGCCCGCGGCGCGATACAGCGGGTGCGCTCGCAGGGCGATGTCCAGATAGAGATCACCATTGCGGCCGCCGTTCAGGCCCCGGCCGCCCTTGCCGGGGATGCGCAACCGCTGCCCGTCGGTGGCGCCCTTGGGGATGCGCGCCTTGAAGGCATGCGGCACACGGCGCAGTTGCCCGTGCTCGTCATACTCGGGCATGTTCAGGTCCAGGTTGATCTCGGTGCCGCCGTAGGCCTCCTCGACCGTGATCGGCACCGAGATCTCGAAGTCCTGGCCCGGCATCGCCCTGCGAGCGCCCGAGCGCACGCCGGCGCCCAGATGCGCAAACAGATCCGCCAGATCCATCTGCTCGGCCGCGAACGGCGCCTCGCCGAAGCTTCCCTTCCACTGTTGCTGCCAGTCCGGTGGGGGCCGGAACTCCTCTCCGCTGCGATGCGCGCCGAGCTGGTCGTACGCGGTACGCTTGTCGGGATCCTTCAGCGTCTGATATGCCTCCGCGACCTCCTTGAATTTCTCCTCCGCGCCGGGCTCCTTGGAGACATCAGGGTGGTACTTGCGTGCCAGCTTGCGGTAGGCGCGCTTGATCTCCTCATCGTTCGCGCCGCGCGCGAGCCCGAGGATGGCGTAGTAGTCCTTGTATTGCATTGATTCCCCGGCTCGAGCTGGCAGGTCAGGTCCGACAAGGGTCCGCGCTCCATAGTGTAACGTCCAGGCTCGGGCAGGGCGCCCCCGGCCTGCGGCGCCGGCATTAGCGCCCCACCGCCGATGGCACTAGAATCGGACCCGAGCTCGCCCCGGGATCACGTCGCGGCGCGGGCCAGGGAGGCGTTGCGCACCGTGGCCACGCCGTCAAGGACGCGACCGACTGCCCATCGATAAGGCTGCACTGCGAGCATCACGTGAGTCTGGAGCATCTGCGCGTTCTGCTGCTCGACGACAATCCTCATGACCGCCAGCTCACGCTGCGCGAGCTGGAGAAGGAGTTTCCCGCCGTCCAGGCGACCCAGCCGATCGATGATCGGCAATTCCATCTGGCCCTGGCCGAGGCCGATTTCGAGCTGGTGATCACCGATTATCAGCTGCGCTGGACCAACGGCATCGAGGTCATCCGCGCAGTCAAGGACGCACGACCGGACTGCCCGGTGATCATGTTTACCGCCACCGGCACCCAGGAAGTGGCCATCGAGGCGATGAAAGCCGGCCTGGACGATTACGTCATCAAGAGCCCCAAGCACTACATCCGGCTGGCCGTGGCAGTGCGCTCTTGCCTGGACCGCTCCGAGATCCGGCAGCGGGCGCTGCGCTCGGAGACGCGGCTGCAGACGCTGCTCAATCGCCTCAACGTGGGCGTATTCCGGATGAGCCTGCAGGGCGAGCTGGTCGAGGCGAACCGGGCCTGCCAGAGAATTCTCGACTGCTTTGGGGCCTCCGAGCCGACCGGTAGCCCCGGCGCCCCTTCCGCCAATGCGCTGCTGCAGGCGACGCGCACGGTCCTGCCGGCGCTCGCCAAGCTCAACGATGCTACCGAGCGCGAGCTGCTGCTGGAGGCCGCCGATGGCAGCACCTTGTCGATCTATCTGTCGCTGCTGCGCGTGCAGGTCAACGGCCATGACGCCGTCGATGCGCTGGTGGAAGACCTCACGCGCATGCACCGGGTCGTGGAGCGCTCCGCAGAGCTGGAGGAGGCCAATCGGGCGCTGGAGGCATTCGCATTCACGGTCTCGCACGATCTGCGCGAGCCGCTGCGCAACCTGCAGGGCTATCTGCGTGCGCTCGAGGAGGATTGTGGCGACGATCTGCCGCAGAAGGGCCGGGACTACCTCGCCAGCATGAGCTCGATCGCCGTCCGCCTCGATGGCCTGATCGCCGACGTGCTGGAGTTCAGCCGCCTGTCGGGCACCGGCCTGCCCCCCGCGCCGGTCGCGCTCGGCAAGGCGGTCGCCGAGGCGCTGGAGCTGACGCGCAACGCCGCGGAGTCCAGCGCTGCGACGATCGACGTGGATGCGAGCGTGCAGGTGGAGGTCTCGGGCCACTACCAGACCCTGGTGCAGGTGCTGACCAATCTGCTGTCCAATTCGTTGAAATTCGTGCGCCCCGGCGAGTCCCCGCGGATACGCATCTGGTCCGAGCCGCGCGGCCGGCGCGTACGCCTGTGGGTGGAGGATCACGGCATCGGTATCGCCCCGGACAATTTCCGGCGCATCTTCGAGGTATTCCAGCGCCTGCACGGGCAGGAGAAGTATCCCGGCACCGGTGTCGGCTTGGCGCTGGTGCGCAAGGGAGTCGAGCGCATGGGAGGCCAGGCCGGCGTGGAGTCCACCCCCGGCGTCGGCAGCCGTTTCTGGATCGAGCTCAAGCGGGGCGCCGCCGCCTCATGATGCCGCCGAGCCACTCCGCGCTGGGCCTGGTCGATGGCGACGCCGTCAGGATCCTGCTGATCGACGACAATCCGCACGATCGGGTGTTGCTCGAGCGTGAGCTGTCGCTGCGCTTCCCGGGACTCGCGGTCCAACACGTACGCAGTCCCGAGCAGCTCGATGCGGCGCTGACCGACGGCGCGTTCGACCTTGCCATCACCGACTACCGCCTGCACTGGGCGGACGGCACCGAGATACTGCGCCGCATCAAGGCACAGTGGCCCGCGCGCCCGGTGATCATGTTTACCGCCAGCGGCACCGAGGAAGTCGCCGCGCGAGCCATGCAGGAGGGACTGGACGACTACATCACCAAGACCGCGAAGCACTTCGTGCGCATGCCGTACGTCGTGGTCACCTGCCTGGACCGCGCCATGCAGCGTCAGGCGCTGGAGACCGCCTCGGCCTCCTTGCGGGAAAGCGAGGCGCGCTTCCGCCACATGGCCGAGGCGATGCCGCAGATCCTGTATTCGACCGATGCGGCCGGAACCGTTCAGTACATCAACGACCGCTGGCGCGAATACACCGGGCTGGCCGACCCGAACCCCGAGACTTACGCAAGCCTGGTACCGGAAGAGGATTTGCGCAGCATGGACGCCGCATGGGCGCAGGCACGCGCCTCCGGCGAGCCGCTGGAAACCGAGTTCCGGCTGCGCCGTCACCGTGACGGAGCACTGCGTTGGTTCCTGCTGCGCTCGCTGCCCGTCCGCGGCGAAGACGGCAGCGTCCGCAGTTGGATCGGCACCGCCACCGACATCCACGATCAGAGGCGTGCCGCCGAGGAGCTGCGCGACGCCGACCGGCGCAAGGACGAATTCCTCGCCAACCTGGCGCACGAGCTGCGCAATCCGCTCGCTCCGATCCGCAACGCCGTGCAGCTGCTGCACCTGCAGGATCCCGCGGACCCGGCGGTACGCAGCGCGCGCGACATCATCGACCGGCAGGCGCAGCACCTGGTGCGCCTGGTGGATGACCTGCTGGACGTCTCCCGGCTCACGCTGGGCAAGGTCACGCTGCGGCGCGAGCTCGTCAACGTTGCGCAGGTGCTATCCGCCGCGCTGGAGTCGGTGCGCCCGCTGCTGGATGCCTCCGGTCACGAGCTGGTAGCCGCCATCCCGCCCGAGGCGGTGTACGTGCACGTCGATCCCACGCGGCTGGCGCAGGTACTGACCAACCTGCTGAACAACGCCGCCAAGTTCACGCCGCGCGGGGGCCACGTAGCGGTACGCGCCGGTCGAGAGGGTGGCGAGGCCGTGATCGGCATTCGCGACAACGGCATCGGCATCCCGGCCGAGATGCTCGGCCGGGTATTCGAGCCGTTCATGCAGATCAAGTCGGCCGCCGACATTCCACAGGATGGGCTCGGCGTGGGCCTGGCGCTGGCCCGGCGGCTGGTCGAGATGCACGGGGGCACCATCACCGCTCACAGCGAGGGCAGCGGCCACGGCAGCGAGTTCATCGTGCGCCTGCCGCTGTACGAGTCCCCCTTAGCGCGCCTGCAAGGTCACGCGGCCGGCGCCGCGGCGGCGACGGTCCACCCCGACGGCGCCCACGAGCATCCCGGGCTCGTCAACCGCCGCGTCCTGATCGTCGACGACAATCGCGACGGAGCCGACAGCCTGTCGATGCTGCTCGAGCTGCTGCATTGCCAGGTGCGCAAGGCCTATGACGGCCTGGACGCCGTCGAGACCGCGCGGGCCTTCGTGCCCGAGGCGATCCTGCTCGATATCGGCATGCCCCGGCTGGACGGCTACGAAGTCTGCCGCCTGATCCGCCGCGAGCCCTGGGGTGCACGCACCGCGATCATCGCGCTCACCGGCTGGGGCCAGGAGGCCGACCGGCGCCGCACCAGCGAAACCGGCTTCGATGCCCACCTGGTCAAACCGATCCATCCCGACTCGGCGGTGAAGCTGCTCGCCGAGCTGCTGGCAAGCCGCTCGGCGCACTGAAGCGCGGCTCGTGCGCACCGCCCTCGTGCTTCAGCACGTGCCGTTCGAGGATCTGGGTACCCTCGAGCCGGCGCTGTCGGAGGCCGGCCTGCGCATCGCAGCCTTGCAGGTCCCGCAGTCGGAGCTGGCTGCGATCGATCCGGTGGCGCCGGACCTGCTGATCGTGCTGGGCGGCCCCATTGGGGTCTACGAGACCGACAGCTATCCGCAGCTGCGCGATGAGCTCGCGCTCGTCACGGCGCGCCTGGCAGCACGGCGCGCGACGCTGGGAATCTGCCTGGGCGCGCAGTTGATGGCGGTTGCCCTCGGCGCGCGCGTCGCGCTCGGCGACCACGGCAAGGAAATCGGCTGGGCGCCGATCCTGCCGGCAGCCGGTGCCGCACAGCTACCGCTGCTCGATGCCCTCTTCCGCCCGGACATCCGGGTACTTCACTGGCACGGCGATACGTTCGAGTTGCCGCGCGGCGCCGTCCACCTGGCCGCCAGCACACAGTACCCGCACCAGGCCTTTGCAGTCGGGCGCCACGGCCTGGCGCTGCAGTTTCATGCGGAAGCGGCGCTGAGCGGCCTGGAGACCTGGTACATGGGCCACGCGCTCGAGCTGCAGCAGGCCGGAGTGCCGGTGGCGCAATTGCGCGCGGACAGCCGCCGCTATGGCCCCGCGCTCGAGCAGATCGCGCCGCTGCTGTGGCGCGCCTGCCTGCAGTTCCTCGGCGTCGGCTGACCGGCGCCGCGGTCAACGCGCGTACGAGATGCGATAGATCAGGTCCGCGCCGTCATCGGTCAGCAGCAGCGAGCCATCGCGTGCGACCGCCGCGGCGACCGGCCGGCCCCACACGTGCCCGTCGTCGACCACGAAACCGACCATGAAGTCATCGTACTCTCCGGTCGGAATGCCGTTGCGCATGCGCACCCGCACCACCTTGCCGCCGGTGCGCACCGCGCGGTTCCAGGAACCGTGCATCACCGCAAAGCCGTCGCCGAGGTACTGGCGCGGGAAGGCGGAGCTACCCGAGGTAGCGGTGTAGAACACCAGGCTCAGCGCCGCCGCATGCGCCTGGTAGGGCACATCAGGCAGCAGGATCTTGCCGCGCAGATCCGGCCGCTCTGCGGCGTGGCGGGGGTCCTCATGGTCGCCCATGTAGTACCAGGGCCAGCCGTAGAAGCCACCCTCGCGCACGCGGGTCGAATAGTCGGGCACCAGGTCGTCGCCGAGCAGATCGCGCTCATTGACCGTGCACCACAGCGCCCCGGTCTGCGGCTGCAGCGTCAGTCCCGCACAGTTGCGGATGCCCGACGCGTACACCTTGCCCGACGCGTATAGCTTGTCCGATGTGCTCGAGCCGGACTCCGATGCGCCCGAGCCGGTCCCCAGTGCGCCCGCGCCCACATCGAACACCAGCACGTCGGCGCGATTGGCGTTGCTGCCCCAGGCCGCGCCCAGCCCGTGCTGCGCTTCCCAGGCGCGGATCTGCTCGGGTGTCTTCTTCGGCATGTCCTCAGCGATGTTGGACTGCGAGCCGACCGAGACGAACATGCGCTTGCCGTCCTTCGAGAACACCACATCGCGGGTGAAGTGGCCGCCGCCGCCCACCGGCGAGAGCTGCGGCACCACGATCTGCGGCAGGCCGCCGGCCTTGCGGTCACCAACCCGGTAGGGGTAGCGCACCACACGATTGTTCTCCGCCACGTACAGCCAGTGCGGATGGCTGCCGCCGGGATAGAACGCCATGCCCGACGGCAGCGTCAGGCCCTGTGCGAATACGTGGGCGCCCTCGGCCGTGGCACCGTCGGCGGAAGGACGCAGCACCACCACCCGGCCGCTCTGCGTCTCGGAGACGAAGATGTCGCCGTTGGGCGCGATGCGCAGCTCACGCGGCCCCTGCACATCGCGCGCGAACACTGCCACCTTGAAGCCCGGCGGCAGCGACAGCTGCGCGTCGGCCGGCCTGGGCACCACCCGGGGAAAATTGACCGCCGCGGGCGTCGCCAGCGGTGCCGGCAGATGCGCCAGATCGACCCGATGGGCACGGCCGGGGGCATCATTCTTCCAACCGTACTCGTTCTCGGGCACCGGCCCGCTCGCGGGCGGGCGAAAACCCGGCGGCGGCCCGAACGCCGCGCGCGGCGCCAGCTTGAAAGTGCCGTCCTTCAATGCCTGGAAGTATGCGATCAGCTCGTGCCGCTGCTGATCCTGTGGCACCGAGATGACCATTGCCGTGCCCGGCACCACCGTCGCGGGCGAGCGCAAAAAACGATCGAGCGTCGCCGCATCCCAGGTCAGGTGCGACTCGCGCAGCGCCCGGGTGTAACCGAAGGACGGATCGGCCGCGGCGTGCCGCCCGAACAGGCCATCCAGGTTCGGCCCCTGGCCGCCGCCATTGTCGTTGGGCTGGGCGCTGTGGCACAGCGCGCACTGCTGCTGGAACGTGTTCCTGCCCGCGTTGGCGTCAGCATTGGCATCGGCGGCGAGCGCCGGGGTTGCGCAGATCAGCGCCGTGAGTGCTATGACTGCAGAACGAAACATCATCATGCTGATTCCCCGGACCCACCATGAGCCCACCGATTCTCATTCGATCTGACGTCGGCTGGCCGCTGAAGCACCGCCGGCTGCCCACCCGTGCCGCCCAGCATGTGCTGCGTGCCGCCGGCAGCATTATATCCGGGCGGATATAGCGCAGGCCACCACGCTGTCCGCGCCGCCGCCGTGGCCAGTGCCCATCTGGACGCGCCCCCGGCCGCCCCGTAGAATGCGCGGCCTTCCGCGGCTGCGGCCACCGCCGCCGTGCAAACCTCTACGCCGCG
This sequence comes from Steroidobacteraceae bacterium, assembly GCA_036267195.1. GTDB lineage: Bacteria > Pseudomonadota > Gammaproteobacteria > Steroidobacterales > Steroidobacteraceae > FEN-1191. Next base: position 817 of record DATAWM010000031.1, on the reverse strand, counting down.
CCCGTAGCTCAGTTGGATAGAGTACCTGGCTACGAAGAATGCAAGCCCTGGTTCGAATCGGGCGGATTTCGCTGATCGATGAGAGGTTTAGGAGAACTGGAATTTCCGCACCGGACGCGGAGTGACCAGGGAGTGACCAAGCGCCGATGCGGGCGGGTCGGCCGGTCCGACGATTGATTGGTAGAATAGAAAAACGCGCCCGTAGCTCAGTTGGATAGAGTACTTGGCTACGAACCAAGGGGTCGGGGGTTCGAATCCCTCCGGGCGCGCCATACCAATAAAATCATGAAGTTACGCGCGCGACGACGCGGCCCAAACGCCCCAAACGATCTTGCTTTTGGTCACTCCTGGTCACTCCCGGCCACGCGCTGACTGCCAGGGCCGAGGCGCAGACAGGCCAGATTCCTCGAAAGGGGTAGCCGGAGATAAGCCCTGAGATCGCGGCCGACCACACAGCCTAGAATAATGCCCGCAGCTCAGTGAGGTCCGCGGCGTAGCCTAGATCGCGCAGAAACCTGTTCACCACAATGCTGATAGGTTCGGCGTGACTGCCCCAGCGGGTTGCGTAGGTAAGGTCAATCACGGCTGTTGTCCTGATGCCCGGCCTTGGCGTGCCGGTCAAAGCTTCCGTAGAAAGGGCCTTCACCCTTCGGCGCGGTCCGGGTCTTTCGTAGAATGCCGACGCGTAACCTGACTGCAGACCACCACCGCGCACCAGGAGCGGGAGTGATTCGACGCGCAGCTCCGCCAAGACGCCCGCCTCGCCGACGTAATTGATGTAATCCCAGAACTGATGCGCCAACTCAATAGCGCAATC
>DATAWM010000030.1:0-26810 GCA_036267195.1 Steroidobacteraceae bacterium | reverse complement strand
GGCACGAGGCGGCTCAGACGCCTACAGCCTCGATTTCGACCAACAGCTCGCGCCGGCAGATATCGGCCCGCAGGAACAGCGCGGGCGCGGCGGCGCCTATCTGCTGGCGCAACGTCTGCTCGATCGCGCCCTGGTGGGGGCCGCCAACGAGCAGGCCGGCGGCGCACGCTACGGCGCCGAGCGGCTGCTGTATAAGGTGTACGTACGCCGCCCGGGCGATCAGCCGCGCATCGAGCAGACGCTGCGCCGCGAACTCGGCCCCATCCCACCGCTGCTGTTCCTGCAGGCCGACATCTGCCGGCGCGAGCTGCTGGTCGAGATCGAGGCCGTGGGCACCTGAGCCGCCCCGTGTCCGCTACCGTGCCCGCCCAGTCGGCTACCCACCTGGTGCTGATCCCGAGCTACAACCCGGGCACGCTGGTGCTCGACACCGTGCACGCCGCGCGGGCGCACTGGAATCCGGTCTGGGTCGTGGTCGATGGCAGCACCGACGGCAGCGCCGAGGCGCTGCTACGCCTGGCCGAGCAGGATCCCGGATTGCGGGTGCTGGTGCGCGCTCGCAATGGCGGCAAGGGCGCCGCGGTCCGGCACGGCGCCCTGGCCGCCCATGCCGCCGGCTACACGCATGTGCTGACGATGGACTCGGACTCACAGCACCCGGCCGCATTCATCAGCGCCTTCATGGCCGCCTCGCAGGCCGATCCGGCGGCGCTGATCCTGGGCGAGCCGCGCTTCGATGCCAGCGCCCCGGCACTGCGCGTACACGGGCGCAAGCTCTGCAACTGGTGGGTCAATTGCGAGACGCTGTGGGCCGGCATCCACGATTCGCTGTTCGGTTTCCGCGTCTATCCGCTCGCGCCGCTGCTGGCGGTCATGCGTCGCCGGACCTGGATGCGGCGTTTCGATTTCGACGCCGAGAGCGCCGTGCGGCTGTGCTGGCGCGGCCTGCCGCTGCACAATCTGCCCGCGCCGGTGCGCTACCTGCGCGCCGAGGACGGCGGGGTGTCTCACTTCCACTACTGGCGCGACAATGCATTGTTGACCTGGATGCACGCGCGGCTGCTGCTCGGGGCGCTGTGGCGGCTGCCGCTGCTGCTGTGGCGCCGCTGCACCTAGGGCCATCGGGCCGTAGCCGGGACCGCCGGCCCGACGATTCCGACGGCGCCCGCTCGTCGGCCGCGAGCACGCCGGCCGGAGGCATCGACTATAATGCGCCCCGATTGGCCGCGCTGCCGATGACATGGATGCGCTGGTACGAGCCGTAAAGCCCGAAGACTTCACCGCAACAACATGCCGGAGCAAGCGTTGCCAACACAGCAGGCGCCGCACGTCGATGCGCGTGCGCTCGAACAGCAGATCGCGCAATTGATCGTGCAGGGGTTGAACCTGCCGGTGACGGCCGAGCAGATCGACCCGGACGCGCCGCTGTATGGCGGGGGCCTCGGGCTGGACTCCATCGACATCCTCGAGATCGCGCTGATCGTCTCCAAGCAGTACGGTATCCAGTTGCGCGCCGATGACCAGGAGAATGAGCAGATCTTCCGCTCGTTGCGGCATTTCGCGCAGTACGTGGCCGCCCAGAGAACCAAGTGACGGCAGGCCGGCTGCGCGTGATGGCGCTCGCGGCACTGTTCCTGATCTACGCGCTGCTGGAGCATTACACCAACGTCGGGGCCGCCCCCGCCGCCCTCGGGCCGGCCGTGGCGGTGACACCGGTGCTGGGCGCGGCGCTGCTGCTGGCGCATCGTACGCGCCGCCCGTGGCTCGCGCCGCTGCTGGTGACGCTGGCCGCCGCCGCGCTGCTGGTGGCGCTGTGGCACCGGCTCGAGCGCGACTTCTCGTGGATCTACCTGCTGCAGCAGTGTGGCACCTACCTGCTGCTGGCGGCGGCCTTCGGACGCAGCCTCCTGCCCGGCCGCGTGCCGCTGTGCAGCCGCTGGGCCACGATGATCCACGGTGAGCTGTCCGAGCAGGCGCGCCGTTACACCCGCGCGGTCACCGCCGCCTGGACGATTTTTTTTGGCACGATCGTGCTGCTCAGTGCCACGCTCTACACCGCCGCGCCCCGCGGGGACTGGTCGTTGTTCGCCAACTTCCTGATCCTGCCGCTGGCGGCGCTGATGTTCGCGGCCGAGTACGCGCTGCGCCGCCGCCGCCTGCCGTCGATGCCGCGCGCCGGCCTTGCGCAGATGGCGCGCGTGTACCTCGCGGACACGCGCGGCCCCCGGCGGCTGTGAGCGCGCGCATGCCCACGCTGCCCCTGATCACGCACCCGCGCCCCGATGCGGTGCTCGCCTGGCGCGAGGACCGGCCGATCACGGCCGCCGCGTTCCTGCGGGCCGCGCGCGCGCTGGCCGCGCGGCTGCCGCCCGGCGCGCACACCCTCAATCTGTGCGCCGACCGCTACCACTTCGCCGTGGCGATCGCGGCGGCCTTGCTCGGCGGGCGCTGCAGCCTGTTGCCCTCGTCGCATGCGCCCGAAGTGATCCGCCACCTGCACGCGCTCGCCCCCGACATGATCTGCCTGACTGACGGCGGTGCCGGCGCGGAGGTCCTCGCGCAGCTGCGCTGCCCGGTGCTGCAGGTTGCCGCCGGCGCCGAACCGATCGACGCCACCGCAATCGACGCGACCTGGCGCGTGCCGCGGATCCCGGCCGGGCAGCTCGCGGCATTGATCTTCACGTCCGGATCCACCGGCACGCCCGTGCCGCACGCCAAGCACTTCGGCGCACTGGTGCGCTCGGTGCGTGCCGAAGCCCGGCGTCTGGGGCCGCCGCTGCGCGGCGGCGCCGCGATTCTCGGCACGGTGCCCCCGCAGCACATGTTCGGCTTCGAATCGAGCGTGCTGCTGCCGCTGCAGAGCGGGGGAGCTCTGTGCGCCGATCGGCCATTTTTTCCGGCCGACATTGCCGCCGCCCTGCAGCGCCTGCCGCGCCCGCGGGTGTTGTGCTCCACGCCGGTGCACCTGCGCGCGCTGGTGGAGAGCCGGACCGACCTGCCGCCGCTGGATCTGTTCCTGTGCGCGACCGCCCTACTCGAGGCGCCCCTGGCATGCCAGATCGAGGAGCGCTACGGCGCGCCGCTGCTGGAGATCTACGGCTCGACCGAGACCGGGCAGATCGCCAGCCGCCGCACCACGCGCGGGCAGAGCTGGCAACTGTGGCCCGGCGTGCGGCTGCTGCTGCGCGGGGAGGACTACTGGGCGCAGGGCGGGCACGTCGGGCCGCCCACGCGCCTGGCCGACGTGCTCGAGCCGCTCGATGCGCGGCATTTCCTGCTGCACGGACGCACCGCCGACCTGGTCAACGTCGCCGGCAAGCGCAGCTCGCTGGCCTACCTGAGCCATCAGCTCAACGCGATACCGGGCGTGCACGACGGTGCGTTCTTCATCCGCGAAGACACGCCGGCCTCGCTCGCGGGGGTCACGCGGCTGGCGGCGTTTGCGGTCGCCCCGCAGCTGGATGCGGCCCGCATCATCGCCGCGCTGCGCGAGCGCATCGATCCGGTGTTTCTGCCGCGGCCGCTGCTGCTGGTCGAGCGGCTGCCGCGCAACGACACCGGTAAGCTGCCGCAGCACACGCTGCACACGCTGGTCGCGCAACAGCGCGAGCGCGCGCCGGATCTGTTCGAGTGAGCGGCGTGGGGGTGCCGGTGTGCATCGCGACGGATCACCCGTCGTTGGCGGGCCATTTCCCCGGCCACCCGATCGTGCCCGCGGCGGTGCTGCTCGACGAGGTGCTGTACGCGATGCACGCCGCTCGCGGCCCGGCCGGTGCCGCCCGGCGAGTCGAGGTGGTGAAATTCCACCGCCCCGTGTATCCCGGCCAGGCGCTGCAGCTGCAGTGGCAGCCGGCCCCCGGCGGCGGCCGTGCGTTCGAGTTGCGCGCCGGCGCACAGCTGTACGTCAGCGGCACGGTGAGCGCTGCGGCATGAGCACTCCGGACGCGCCGCTGCCGCACGAGGCCGTCGCCCGTGCCACCGAGTGGCGCCGCCGTCCCGAGCGCGGCAGCCGCACCCTGCTCGGCCTGATGGCCGCCATCTCGCTGCGTCTGGGGCGGCCGTTCGGCCGGGTGCTGCTGCGTGGGATCGGCGCCTATTACTTCCTGTTCGCCCCGGGCCCAGCCCGCCACATGCGCGCGTACCTGCGCCGCTCGCTCGCCCGTGAGCCGCGCGCGCGCGACCGGCTGCGGCTGATCATGAGCTTTGCCAGCACGATCCATGACCGGTTGTACTGGCTGTCGGGCCGCGATGAGCTGTTCGAGGTGACGGTCGAAGGGGAGGATATGATCCGCGCCGTCGTCAAGCGCGGCGGCGCGTTCCTGATGGGGGCGCACATGGGCAGCTTCGAGGTGCTGCGCGCGGTCGGCCGGCGCCGGTCCGGGTTCGAGGTCGCGATAGCGATGTACGAGGACAACGCCCGCAAGCTCAACGCCATCCTGGCCGCCGTGGCGGTCAAGGATCCGCCCGAGATCATCGCGGTCGGCCATCTCGACTCCATGCTGCAGATCCGCGAGCGGCTCGCGCGCGGGATGTTGGTAGGGGTGCTGGCCGATCGGCTGTTCGCGCAGGAGCCCTCGCTTCCCATCAGCTTCCTCGGCGCCACCGCACGCCTGCCGACCAGCCCGATGCGGGCAGCCGCGATGCTCAAGTGCCGCGTAGTCTTCATGCTGGGGCTGTACCGGGGGGGCAATCGCTACCACGTGGTATTCGAGCCGCTGGCCGATTTTTCCACGACCCGCGCCGAGGAGCGTCAGGCCGCGGTCGAAGCGGCCGTCGCGCGCTACGCAGCCTTGCTCGAGCACCACTGCCGCCTCGATCCGTACAATTGGTTCAACTTCTTCGATTTCTGGGGCGGCGGCGCCGGCATCAACGCCGGCACCAGCCCCGACCCCGCCTCGCCCGGCCCGGTGCAGCTCGGATGAGCCGCGCGTGGCAGCGGACCGCTACCCTGTGGGCCGCCGCCGCGTGCGCGGCCCTGCTGCTCGCGGCCGGCGCGCGCGCCGCGGACGCGCCGCCCGCGGCGCTCGACCAGTTGATGGCGTTGCTGGCGCAGCAGCGCCATGCCGAGGCGGACTTCGATGAGCGCCAGTATCTGGCAGTGCTCACCCGCCCGCTGATCAGCTCCGGCGTGTTGATATACGACGCACCCTCCCATCTGGAGCAGCGCACGCTGCGGCCGCGCCGCCAGACCATGGTGCTGGATCACGGCACCTTGACGATGCAGATCGGCCGCCGCCGCCGCAGCGTGCCGTTGGCGGACTATCCGCAGCTCGCACCGCTGATCGACAGCATCCGCGCCACGCTGGCCGGTGACCGCGCAGCCCTCGAGCAGCGCTTCGAGCTGCAGCTGCACGGCACCCTCGAGCACTGGCAGCTGCGGCTTACGCCGCGCGAGCCGCAGCTGTCCGCGGGCGTCAGCGACATCGTCATCGATGGCGCGCAGGCGCAGATCAGCGAGGTACGGGTGCGCCAGAGCGACGGCGATCACTCGGTGCTGCAGATCCGGCCGCGCCCATGAACCGCCGCTCCGTGCTCGCCGTGGGCGTGTGGCTGCTGGGGCTGGCGGTCGCGGCGGGGATCGTGGCGCGCGCGCGCTACACCGCCGACCTGTCGGCATTCCTGCCGCGCACACCCTCGCCGATGCAGCAGCTGCTGGTGCAGCAGATCAGCTCAGGTCCGGCCTCGCGGCTGATCCTGATCGGCATCGGCGGCCTCGATGCAGCCGGCCGCGCCCGGGCCTCGCGCGCACTGGCGGGCACACTGCGCGCGCAGCCGCAGTTCCTGGTGGTGGAGAACGGCGAGCAGGACGGTAACGCCCGCGACCGCGAGTTCGCCTTCGACCACCGCTACCAGCTCAGCACCGCCGTGACTGCGCAGCACTTCGGCATCGACGGGTTGCGCGCGGCCATCACCGCCACGATGGACCTGATGGCCTCGCCCGCCGGGCTACTGGCCAAATCGCTGTTTCGCAGCGACCCGACCGGCGAGACGCTGCAGGTGGTGGACCAGCTCAGCGGCACGGCGCAGCCGCGCATGCTGGCGGGGGTATGGAGCTCGCGCGACGGCGCGCGCGCTCTGCTGCTGGCGCAGACGCGCGCCAGCGGGGCGGACACCGACGCGCAGGCGCGCGCGGTGGGGCTGATCCGCAGCGCGTTCACACGCATCACCACCACCGCCCCCGCCGACCCCGTCACCACTACCGCCACTGCTGCCGCCTCGTCAGCCGCCGCGCCGCTGGTGCTGCAGCTCAGCGGCCCCGGCGTGTTCTCGGTGCAGGCGCGCTCGACCATCGAGCGCGAGGCGCTGCGGCTCTCACTGCTCAGTACGGCGCTGATCGTGACGCTGCTGCTGCTCGTGTACCGCTCCGTGGCGGTGTTGTTGTTCGGGTTGCTGCCGGTCGCCTCCGGTGCCCTGGCCGGGGTGGCCGCCGTGGCGCTGGGCTTCGGCGTGGTCCATGGCATCACGCTGGGCTTCGGCATCACGCTGATCGGCGAGTCGGTCGACTACCCGATCTACCTGTTCGTACAGTCGCGCGGCCGGCAATTCCACGGCGTTCTGTGGCCGACCATCGCGCTGGGGGCGCTGACTTCGATCTGCGGCTTCGCCTCGCTGCTGCCCTCGGCGTTCCCCGGACTCGCGCAGCTCGGGCTGTATTCGATCAGCGGACTGGTGGTCGCCGCGGCGGTGACTCGCTGGGTGCTGCCGCCGCTGCTGCCCGCGCGGCTGGCGATCATCGATCTGGCGCCGCTGGGAGCGTTCGCGCGGCGCTCGCTCGCGCGCGTGCGCGTACCGCTGGCCGGTGCCGTGCTGCTGACAGTGCTGTGCGCGCTGGTGCTGTATCAGCATCGCCATCGGCTGTGGACGCGCGACCTGGCCGCACTGAGCCCGGTACCGGCCGCGAGCCTGCGGCTCGATGCGCAAATGCGCGCCGACCTGGGGGCACCGGATGTCAGCAACCTGGTGATGATCAGCGCCGACAGCGAGCAGGCCGCGCTGCGCTGGGCGGAGGCGGCCGGCGGCCGGCTCGATGGGTTGGTCGCGGCCGGCGTCGTCGGCAGCTACGACAGTCCGGCACGCTACCTGCCGAGCCAGGCCACGCAGGCCGCTCGGCTCGCCGCCCTGCCGGACGACGCGCAGCTGCGCGCACGCCTGGCCGCGGCGACCACCGGTCTGCCCATCGCCCCCGGGGCGTTCGAGCCGTTCCTGCAGCAGGTGGCCGCGCAGCGGCAGGCCGGACCGATCACGCGCGCCACGTTGCAGGGCACCTCGCTGGCACTGGCGGTCGATGCGCTGCTGTGGCGCCAGGACGGCCAGTGGCGCGCGCTGCTGCCGCTGCACGCCACCGCCGGCGACGACATCGACGTCGCGCGGGTACGCGCATCGCTCGCCACGCTCGCTCCCGCTCACGTGGCGGTGCTCAACGTGCGCCAGCAAACCGACGCGCTCTATGCCGGTTATCTGGCGGCCGCGCTGCGCTTGTCGCTGCTGGGGTTCGCTGCGATCGTGCTGCTGCTGGTGATCGCGCTGCGCCGGCCGTACCGCGTCGTGCGCGTGATCGCGCCGTTGCTGCTCGCGGTGCTGGTGGTGACCGCGGCGCTGGCGCTCGCGGGTGTACAGCTCACGATATTGCATCTGATCGGAATGCTGCTGACCGTCGCGGTGGGCTCCAACTACGCGCTGTTCTTCGACCGCAGCGCTGCCGAGCGCGACCTCTCGGGACTGCCGCGCACGCTCGCCTCGCTGATGATCGCCAACGCCAGCACGGTGCTGGGCTTCATGGTGCTGGCGTTCTCGAGCGTGCCGGTGCTCAGTGCGCTGGGCATGACGGTCGCGCCCGGCACCCTGCTCGCGCTGCTGTTTGCGGCGCTGCTGGCTCCTCGCTCGTTGTTCGCCGCGCCTGCTGAGCCGCTGCCGGCATGAGTAACGCGCCGCAGCGCTGGCGGCCCGCGCCTTGGCTGCGCGCCTCTGCCGCCTGGCATGTGGCCGCGCTCGCACTGACGCTGTACCACCTGCGCTGGTGGCCGTGGACGCTGGCCGCGGTGATCGCCGATCACCTGCTGCTCACTGCCTGGGGCCTCACGCCGCGTAGCCGCGCGCTGGGCTCGAACTGGACCCGCCTGCCGGACGGGCACGTCGGCGGGGAGTGCGGCGACGCGGGCTCCCGCAGTGCCGGCATCAGCGCCGGCGGTCCGGTGGCGATCACGATCGACGACGGCCCCGACCCGCAGGTCACCCCGCGCGTGCTGCAGATCCTGGCCGAGCACGGCGCGCGCGCGACCTTCTTCTGCATCGGTGAGCAGGCCGCGCGCTTTCCCGTGCTGCTGCGCCAGTGCGTCGCGGCCGGCCATGCGGTCGAAAATCACAGCTACATGCACCGTCCCTACTTCGCGCTGCTCGGGCCGGCGCACCTGCGGCGCGAGATCGAGCGCGCCCAGCAGATCATCCGGCACGCCGGCGGCACCCCGCCGCGCTTTTTCCGCGCCCCGGCCGGACTGCGCAGTCCCTGGCTCGATCCGGTGCTACAGCGGCTCGGACTGCAGCTGGCGAGCTGGACACGCCGCGGCTTCGACACCGTCAACGGCGACCCCGAGCGGGTGCTCGCGCGGCTGACGCGCAATCTGCGCGCCGGCGACATCCTGCTGCTGCACGACGGCCATGCGGCGCGCAGCCGCCGCGGCGAGGCGGTGATCCTCGAGGTGCTACCGCGGCTGCTCGATGAGCTCGCACGCCGGGGCCTTACGGCCGTCACGCTGCCCGAGCGGCTGCCCGCGGTGGCGCTGCCGGTCCCGATCAGGCAGCATCCGCGCCTCCCATGACACCGCTGCTGTTGACGCATTACACGGCCACGAGCGGCCTGGGCCGCGGGCAGGCCGCGACGCTGGCGGCGCTCCAGTCCGGTCGCGGCGCGCTGCGGCCCTGCCGCTTCGACACCGCCGTGCTGGACACCCGCATCGCCGAGGTCGACGGGCTGGCGGAGGTGGCACTGCCCACGGCGCTTCAGGGCTACGACTGCCGCAACAACCGCCTGGCGCAGCTCGGACTGATGCAGGATGAGTTCGACACCGTGGCGCGCGCGCGGGCGCGCCACTGGGGTGCGCGGCGCGTCGGCGTGTTCATCGGCACCAGCACCTCGGGCGTGCTGCAGACCGAGATCGCCTATCGCCGGCGCGACCCGCGCACCGGTGAGCTGCCCGCAGGGTTCGACTACCGGGGCAGCCACAATGCCTTTTCGGTCACCGAGTTCGTGCGCGGGCGGCTCGGCCTGGAAGGCCCGGCGGTCACGGTCTGTACCGCCTGCTCCTCCAGCGCCAAGGTATTCGCCGCCGCCCAGCGCATGATCGGCGCCGGACTGATCGATGCGGCGGTGGTCGGCGGGGTCGATTCGCTGTGCCTGACCACGCTGTACGGCTTTCACTCGCTGCAGCTGACCTCGCCCGAGCCGTGCCGCCCGTTCGATGCCGAGCGCGATGGGCTGTCGATCGGCGAGGCCGCGGCGTTCGCGCTGCTCGAGCGCGCGCCGGACAGTGTCGACGCCGGGGCCATCCTGCTGCTGGGCGCCGGTGAGTCGAGCGACGCGCACCACATGTCGAGCCCGCATCCCGAGGGCCTGGGCGCGATGAGCGCCATGCGGGCCGCACTCGCAGCCGCGCACACCACGCCCGAGGCCATCGATTACATCAACCTGCATGGCACCGGCACGCCGAGCAACGACAGCGCCGAGAGCCGCGCCGTCAGCGCGATCTTCGGCGGCGCGACCCCGTGCAGCTCCACCAAGGGCGCCACCGGCCACACCCTCGGCGCCGCCGGCGCGCTCGAGGCGGTGATCAGCGCGCTGGCACTGCGTGCGGGGCTCATGCCCGGTGGCCTCAACACGCGCCGGCTGGATCCGGCGCTGCCGTTGAACTACCTGACGGAGAATCGGCGCGCGCGCATCGGGCGCGTGCTGAGCAATTCGTTCGGCTTCGGCGGGGCCAACTGCGCGCTGCTGCTCGCGCGCGCAGGCTAGGGCCGCAATGCTCTGGGCGCGGGTGGCGGGGATCGGGTTGCTCGGGCCGGGCCTCGATGGCTGGCCCGCGGCCGCCGAGGTGCTGCGCTCGCAGGGCTCCTACCGGCGCGCGGCCACCGTGATACCGGCGCTGGCGGTGCTGCCGCCGGCCGAGCGGCGGCGCTCCGGGAGGGTGGTGCGGGTAGCGCTGGCGATCGGCGCCGAAGCAGTCACCGCCGCGGGGGCCGATCCGCGGCGCCTGCCGAGCGTATTCACCTCCTCCGGCGGCGACGGCGACAACTGCCACGAGATCTGCGTGACACTGGCCGGCAGCGAGCGGCAGATCTCCCCGACGCGCTTTCACAATTCGGTACACAACGCTGCCGCCGGCTACTGGAGCATCGCCTACGGCTGCACCGAGCCCTCCACCGCCCTGTGCGCGTACGACGGCAGCTTCGGCGCCGGTCTGCTCGAAGCGCTCGCGCAGCTCGCCTGCGGCGCCGAGGCCACGCTGCTGGTCAGTTACGACCTGGACTACCCCCCGCCGCTGCGCTCGCACCGGCCGATCGGCGACGCCTTCGGGGTCGCGCTGCTGCTGCGCCGGGCCGGCCAGGAACCAGCGGCTCACCCGGAACCAGCGGCTGACCCGGCACCACCGGCCGCTCCGCGGCTGTGCGTGGACTTCACCGACGCGGCACCGACCGCCATGGCGGACGCGGCGCTCGAGGCGTTGCGCCGGGAGATTCCGGCGGCGCGGGCGCTGCCGCTGCTCGAGCTGCTGGCCGCCGAGCGCGGCGGGCGCGTGGTGCTCGACTACCTGCAGGGCACGCGGCTCGAGGTCCAGCTGGAGGCCGGCACATGAAAGCGCGGCTCGATCACGGCTGGATCGCCGCGCACCTGCCGCACCAGGGGCGCATGTGCCTGCTCGACGAGGTGCTGTCCTGGGACGCGCAGCAGCTGCTGTGCCGCGCCGACAGCCATCGCGCCGCCGATCATCCGCTGCGCGCGCACGGCCGGCTCGGCAGCGCCTGCGCCATCGAGTACGCCGCCCAGGCCGCCGCGCTGCACGGCTCGCTGCTGCAACTGCCACCGGCCTCGCCGCTACCGGCCGCATCCCCGCTGCCGTCCGCTGCCGGTCTGCATCTGCTGGCGAGCGTGCGCGCGTTCGAGCTCAACGTTGAGCGCCTGGACGACATCGCCGGCGATCTGCTGATCGGAGCCGCGCGGCTGCAGGCCGGCGCCCGCGGCGCGCTGTACCGGTTCGTGCTGGATGAAGCCGCGGCGGCGGGACGCGCGCCGCGCCGGCTGGCGCAGGGAAACCTCGGCCTGTGGCTCGGACCGAGCGGGTCCGGGCACGGCGACCCATGAGCGCGCGCCGGGCATTGGTCACCGGCGGCTCCGGTGGCATCGGCAGCGCGATCTGCCGGCAGCTGGCGCATGCCGGCCACCATGTATATGTGCACGCGCACCGCTCGCTGGCCGCGACCGAAGCGCTGGTGCAGGAGCTGCAGGCCGGCGGCGCGCAGGCGCAGCTGGTGCACTTCGACGTCACCGACGCCGCCGCCACCGCCGCCGCGCTGGAGACGGTGCTGCTGACCGGTCCCATCCAGATCCTGGTGAACAACGCCGCCATCCACGACGATGCCGCCTTTCCGGCCATGAGCATCCCGCAATGGCAACGCGTGATCGATGTGTCGCTGCAGGGCTTCTTTCACGTGACGCGCGCGCTGCTGCTGCCGATGATCCGCACGCGCTGGGGCCGCGTCATCAACATCAGCTCGGTGGCCGCGCTCAAGGGCAACCGCGGGCAGGTCAACTACGCCGCCGCCAAGGGCGCGCTCAATGCCGCCACCCGTGCGCTGGCGCTGGAGGTGGCCACGCGGGGCATTACCGTCAACGCGGTGGCACCGGGCATCATCACCACGCGCATGACACAGGAGAACTTCGACGCGGCCGTGATCGAGCGGCTGGTGCCGATGCAGCGCGCCGGCAGCGCTGAGGAGGTGGCAAGTCTGGTCGGCTTTCTAGCCGCCGATGCCGCCGCCTACATCACCGGCCAGGTCATCTCGATCAACGGCGGCATGTACTGACCCGCAGCGGCGCGGCGTCAGCGATACAGCCGCACCGCCGCCAGCCGGCCGCCGCCGGCGCCACGCTGGTACACGGCCACGGCCGGCCGTGCGCCACCGCGGCAGGTTTCCAGCGCCGTGCTCGCGCCATCATCGACCCGGCTGCAGCAGCCCAGCTCGATTCCGCCGTTGCGGTAGCTCTCGTCAAAGCGCGCGCGCAGCCGCGCGTGGCCCTGGAATAGCTCGCCATCGGAGCGCTGCAGGTAGCCGTCCGGCTCGAACAGCGCGAGCGTGGCGTCCACGTCCGCCGAGCGCAGCGCCGGAAAGTAGCGCGCCAGCACGTCCTCGGGGCTGCGCTCCACGCGCAGATGCGGGTCGAGTGCCAGCAGCGCCACGCGAGCCCCGGCCCACTCGCGCGCCGAATACACCCGTGCGCGCGAGGCGCCGTTGGGAGAGCGCTCGAACATGATCGCCACCGGCAATCCCGGCCCGTGGAAGGCGGGCAGCGCGCGCGCGCCGGCAGCCGGCACGAAGCGGTACTCCTCCAGGCGGCGCGCACCGCCGTCGCACACGTGCAGCAGCTCGATCAGCTCCCAATGGGGCGCCTGCGGCCACAGCGCACTGCGCGCCTCCACATCCAGAGGATCCGACTCGCCGGCGATTGGATCGTCGATCCGGGTTTGTTGGCGAAGTCGCGCACCCAGCACGCCTGGGTCTACCGGCCCTGCCTGCATCGCTCGCTCCGGGGAGTCGGGGCAGCATCATAGCAAACGCCCTGCCGGCTCCGACCGGCCACGGCCGGCCGCGGGTCTCAGGGGGCCAACGCCTGCGGCTCGGACAGCTCCTGCGGGCAGACGAGCTTCCAGCGTCGATGCGTCCAGTTCCAGTCGGTCGGATGCGCGCGGATCAGCGTCTCGAGCAAGCGCGCGTAGCGTGACGTGAAGCTGGCCGGCTCGAGCCGCTCGTCGGCAGCGCTGATGGGTTGGAAGTCCAGCTCGTAGTGGCCGCGGCCGGTGCGGCGCATCGCCACGAAGAAGGCGGCATAACCGGTGGAGCGCGCGATCTCGGCCGGACCCGGATAGAACGCGGTATCCAGCCCGAGGAACCGCAGCCACAGCCGCCCGTCGCTGGAGGCCGGCACCTGGTCGGCGATCAGCGCGACCGCGCGGATCTCGTGGCGGCGCCGGACTACCTCGCGTATCAGCCGCTTGGCGGTGACCAGACGGGCACCGAAGCGGCAGCGCAGCTGGCGCATCTGCCGGTCCGCGGCAGCCGCGTGCAACGGCTTGTAGGCCGCGTCCATCGGTGCGCCCAGATGCAGCGCCACCGCCTGCAGCGACCACTCCCAGTTGCACTGGTGGGCGCCGAGCAGCAGCACCGAGCGGCCGGCGCGAAACTCCGCATGCACGCGCTCCAGGTGCACCAGCGCCACGCGCGCGTTGAGCGCTTCGGCCGACATCGTGGCGGTCTTCAGGAACTCCACCGCCACCTGCGCCAGATGCCGGTAATACAGCCGCAGCAGCCGGTTGATCTGCGCATTGGAGCGGTCGGGAAAGCAGCGGCGCAGGTTGGCGCGCGCCACCGGCACGCGATAGCGCACCACGTAGCGCAATAGAAATGCCAGCGCTCCGGCCAACGCGTACAGCAGCGCGAACGGCAGCTGCGATACCGCCCGTATCCACAGCGCCGTGCTGCCCACGTCGCTACAACCCTCCGCGGCGCAGCCGGTGCCGCCGGTCGCGTCGGCTGAAGGGGGGGCGCGTCCGGCTCCCTCCCACGTACCATTATTGTTCATCGAACTGGTGAGTTTAGCGGCTTTGATCGCCGCGAGGGATAGTAATTATCGTGATAGAGTCCGGCAGATAGTGAATGCTGCACAGCCGCGCTAAAGTGGCGCGTCGCTCTGGCAGCCGACCCCGATACTCCCGTCACCGAAGCCCGACCCACCCCTGAAGAACTCATCATGCTGTGGATCAAGGCATTGCACGTGCTCGCCGTCATTGCATGGCTGGCGGGAATATTCTATTTGCCGCGCATCTTCGTGCACTACGCGGAAGGCCGCGCGCACGGCGAGGACGTGCGGCGGCTGATCGTCATGGCGCGGCGGCTGTTCGGCTTCATGACGATGATGGCCGTGATCGCGCTGCTGCTCGGGCTGTGGTTGTGGTTGGGTTTCCACGACAGCGGCCTGTGGCTGATGGTCAAGCTGCTGTTCGTGCTGGCGCTGATCGGCTATCACATCGCCTGTCGCGTGCTGCTCGGCCGCCTGATCCACCAGCGGCCCATGCCTGGTTCGCTGGCACTGCGCCTGTTCAATGAGTCGGCGCTGCTGATCGTGGTGCCGATCATCCTGCTGGCGGTGGTCAAGCCCTTCTAAAACAGCCTGCCGCTGCTCAGACCGTGCGGCTGAACAGCGCCTTCTCGGGCATGCGCCGCGCCAGGCGCGCATCGAAGGCCATGCAGATGTTGCGCAGGAACGGGCGGCCGCGGTCGGTGACGCGGCAGTGCTCGGCGTCGAGCTCCACCAGCCCGTCGGCGGCCGGCTCGGCGAGGCGCTCGAGCGCACTGCTGAGGTAGCCGGTGCGGTCCGCGCCCTGCTCCCAGTGGGTCTGCAGCCGCGTCATCAGCCGCAGGATGTGGCGGCGCAGGACCAGGTCCTCCTCATCGAGCAGATGGCCGCGCTGGATCGGCAGCTCCCCGCGCGCGATACGTTCCTGGTAGCGCTGCAGGTCCTTCTCGTTCTGTGCGAACGCATCGCCGGAGTCACCGATCGCGGACACTCCCAGCCCGATCAGCGGCCGCGTGAACGCGGTGGTATAGCCCATGAAATTGCGGTGCAGGTTGCCCGCGCGCAATGCCTGCCACAGGCCGTCGCTCTCGAGCGCGAAATGATCCAGTCCGATCTCGCGGTAGCCCTCGCGCTCGAGGCGCTCGCGGCCGAGCTCGTACAGCGCGCGCTTTTCCTCCCCCTGCGGCAGATCGGCCTCGGTGAAGCGCCGCTGGCCGGGCTTGATCCACGGCACGTGCGCATAGCCGTACAGCGCGATGCGATCCGGGCGCAGCCGGCACACCGCATCCATGGTTGCCTGCACGCTCGCGCGCGTCTGCAGCGGCAGCCCGTAGATCAGGTCGTAGTTGACGCTGTCGAAGCCGAGCGCGCGCGCCGCCTCGGTGATCTCGCGCACCTGCTGCTCGCTCTGCACGCGATTGACGATGTCCTGCACGCGCGGATCGAAGTCCTGCACGCCCAGGCTGATGCGAGCGAAGCCGTAGCGCGAGAGCACCTGCAGCTGCTGGGCGGTGGTCACGCGCGGATCGACCTCGATGGAGGCCGCGGCGCCGGCGCGCGGACGGGCACGCGCGAACAGCCCCTCGAGCAGCACCTCGAGCTCCTCGGGCGTCATGAAGGTGGGCGTGCCGCCGCCGAAATGCAGTTCACCGAACTCGATCTGCTCCACCTGCAGGTGCGAGCGGTACAGGTCGAGCTCTCCCAGCAGCGCCTGGGTGTAGGGCGGTACGAAGCCGTGGCTGCGGGTGATGCGTGTGTTGCAGCCGCAGAAGGTGCACAGCGAGCGGCAGAATGGAATGTGCAGGTACAGCGCCGCGCCGTGCTCGCTGCCGGCGCTGAGCGCCTGGCGCACGCGCTCGAGCCACTCGCTCTGGCTCGGGGTGCGCTCCCAATACGGCACCGTCGGATAGCTGGTATAGCGCGGCCCGGCGACATCGTACTTCGCCACCAGGGGATCGGACACCACTGCGTTCATCCAAACATCTCCCGCTGGAGCTCAAGCACCAGCTTCACGTTCGCCTCCGGCGTGTGTTGCAGCACGCCGTGTCCCAGGCCGCAGACCCAGCCGGCCCGCACTTGCTCGGGCAGCGCGCGCACCCGCGCAAATACCGCCCGCACGCGCCGCTCGAGCTCGCCGGAGGGCAGCAGCAGCCACTGCGGATCGATGTTGCCCTGCACGCTCCAGCAATCGTGCTGCTGCCGCAGGGTGTCGGCGAGGTCATGGCGCCAATCCACCCCCAGGCACTGCAGCCCGATGCCCCGCAATGCGCTCCAGTGCGCCGGCCCGGTGTCGCGCGAGTAGTAGATCACCGGCGTGTCCGGGCAACTCGCCCGGAATATGCGCATCACCTCGGCCACCGGGTCCGCGGCCGAGCGCGCGAACCGAGCCGGCTCGAGCGTACCAGCGGCTGTGTCAAAGATCGCCACACAATCGGCGCCGGCCTGCGCCTGCAGCACCATGTTGGCGGCCAGCAGCTCGCGCAGCCGCTCGGTGAAGCCGCGGTAGAGCCCGTCGTCCAGCCCGACCGGGCCGCCGCCGGCGAAACCCTCGTGCGAGCCGGCCACCGCGTACGCATATAGCGTGAACGGGCCGCCGACGAAGCCGATCAGCGCGCACTGCGCCGGCAGGCGTGCGCGCAGCAGCGCGATCGCCTCGGCCTGGAAGGCCATCTGCTGCGCGCGAGCGGCGCCGCCCTGCAGGCGCTCGAGGTCAGCCGCGCACGAGAGGTGCCAGTCGAGCTGTGGGCCGGGCGCGTAGCGCAGCCCCATGCCCATGGCCTCGAGCGGGAACAGCAGATCGGAGAACAGGATCGCCGCATCGAAGCCGAAGTCCTCGATCGGGCCGAGACTCACCTCGGCGGCCAGGTGCGGCTGCTTGCACAGCTGCATGAACTCGTGCCGCGCGCGCAGCTGCTGATAGTGGCGGTGGTAGCGTCCGGCCTGGCGCATGAACCATACCGGCGGGCGGCCGCGATTGCGCCGCGACAGCGCCTGCAGCAGCGCTGGCCGACCGGTGACGGCGCTGTCATCGTGGCCCACGTCATTCACGCTGCGTCACCCGCCTCATTCACGGTGCAGCTCGGTGAGCAGGTAACCCACGCCGCGGATGCTGCGGATCACGCGCGGGTCGGCCGCGTTGACCTCCACCAGCTTGCGCAGCCGCACGATGAAATTATCGACCGTGCGCGAGGTGGGAAATTCATCGGCCGACCAGGCACGATCGAGGATCTCGTCGCGGCTGACCGCCTTGCCCACCCGCTCGGCCAGCAAGCGCAGCACCGAACACTCCTTGTGCGTGAGGGCGCGGTTCTCACCGTCGACCGTGGCCGAGAAGCGCTCGAAGTCGACCAGCGCGCGGCCGATGCGCACCTGCCCGCGTATCTCCCCGGGTACCTGCGCCAGGTCCTGCGCGCGCTTCAGGCAGTTCTGGATGCGCAGCAGCAGCTCGCGGAAATTGAACGGCTTGCCCACATAGTCGTCCGCCCCCAGCTCCAGCCCGCGCACGCGATCCTCGGCGCCGGCGTGCGCGGTCAGGAAGATGATCGCGGTGGCCGGCGAGCGCTCGCGCAGCGTGCGCGCCAGATCGAAGCCGCTGCCGTCGGGCAGGCCGACGTCCACCAGCGCCAGATCGAAGCGCGCCTCGCCGAGCGCGCGCCGCGCGGCGGCCATGGAGTCGGCGCGCACCACCTGCAGGCCGGCGCCGCGCAGGCGTTCGGACAGCGTCTCGGCGAGATTGGGCTCGTCCTCGACCATCAGCAATCGGGCACCTGGATTCATGGGCAGCTCATTGCTCGGTCATCCGTCATTGCTCAGCCATTCGAAGGTGCAGCTCGCAGTGAAAACCGCCGCCGGAGGAGCGGTCGAAGCACACGCGAGCGCCCATGCGCTGCATCAGCCGGCGTACCAGGTACAGGCCGACGCCCGCACCGCCCGACCCCGGGCCGCGGCCAAACAGGCGGCCCAGCCGTCCGGTGCCCGGCGCCACCCCGCGGCCATCGTCACGATAGTCCAGCACGACGCGACCGGCACGCATCGCCGCGGCGAGCCGCACGCTCACCGGGCTGATCTGCGAATGGCGCACCGAGTTCTCGATCAGGTTGCGCAACACCATCTGCAGTGCCCCGGCGTCGGCCTGCACCGGCGGCAGCGCGGCGTCGATCTGCGTGTGCAGCTGCAGGCGCTGGCCGTGCACGGTCGCGATGCCCTCGAGGGTGCGTTCGAGCCAGGCAGACAGCGGGATCGACTGCTCGGACAGCGGGCCGCCGCCCTCGATGCGCGCCAGCTCGAGCGTCTTGTCGATCTGCGATTCCAGCCGGTGCGAGTCCTGCAGCAGCCGCTGCGCGAGCGGGGCACCGTGCTCACCCTCGGCAATCGCCTCGGCCTGCAGGCGGATGCTGGTCAGCGGGGTGCGCAGCTCGTGCGTCACCGATGCAAAGAATGCCTGCATGCTGCGCGCACGGCGGTGCTCGCGCCAGTACAGCCACGCCAGCAGCAGCGACACCGCCAGCAGCAGCGCGAAGAAGCTGCTCGACTCGCCCACCAGCATCACCCGCGTGCGCGACCACTGCGCCAGCGTGCTGCCGTGGTCGGCGCCCTGCAGCCCCTGCAGCTCGGCGATGCGCCGTGCCTGGCGGCTGATCACCGTCGCCCACCACGCCACCAGCGCGATCTGCAGCGCCAGCCACGTGGCCACGGTCGCGGCCACCATCACCGCGCGCTGCACCGGCTTGATGCTCAGGCTGCCGCGGCCGGCGCGGCTGCTCATTGCCGCAACCACCGGCGCCACTGCTCGACCTGCGGAAACATCTGCAGATTGTGCACTCCGGCACGGCGCAGGTGCTCGAAGGTTTTCCCCGGCCCGCAGCCCTGCCGCACGCTCCCGTCCAGCTGGCGCCCCCAGCACTCGAACTGCGCGCTGCTCGCCCAGAAGACATGCGTGACATCCGACGGCGGCCCGCCGGCCCGCGTGTCGGGCTGCAGCGACCCGGGTTGCCTGCCGCCCTCGAGGTGCCGGTAGGTCGCGATCGCGCAGCCGGCAGGCCAGCCCGCGCTCGCCTGCTCGTGCGTCAGCACCGTCCAATGCGGCAACGCCGGCAGCTGCAGCCACGGCTCGGCGAGCAGCGGGCAGATCTGGGCGATACCCAGGCCCTCGGCACAACCTTCGACCCAGATGTCTCGCTGCGCCAGCGAGCGCCAGGTCTCGATCCCGGGCACCCACACGCGGGTGCGCGCACCGATGCGCAGCCGCTCGCCCTGCCCCTCGGGCAATGCGCGCCGATGAGCGATGAACAAGGCCGCGGCATCGGCCAGCCGCGCGGCGGCTTCGGTCACGCCCGCCTCGATCGGCTCGATCGCGCCGCCCCCGGCGCGGCTGCCGTCCCAGGCCCTGACCGGGTCGCTGACCGGCGCCAGCGGCATCGGCGGGCTCCATTGCAGCTGCAGCGGCTCGAGCCGCAGCCCGCCGCCGGCCTCGTGCGCCTCGCGCCAGTACAGCAGCGTGCCCAGGCCCGCGATCTCGATCTGCGCCGCGCCGAAGCGCTGCTGGCAGCCGCCGCCGCGCTGCGCGAGCAGCGCGCGCTCCGCCTCGACCGCGCGTCGCGTGGGCGCGTGATCGAGCGCGGCCAGCCGCGCGGCGGTATCGGTATCCTCGCGACGGCACTCGATCGCCAGCGCACCCTGCGCCGGCGCGGACGGACAGGCCGACAGCGGCAGTACCATGCGCGGCACCGACAGCAGCGGGGCGATCTGCGCACGGCTCGCCTCATCCGCCCACAAGCGTGCGATGCCGGCGAATGCCAGCACCACGCCGTCGAGCTGGCGGGGCGAGCCGCGCGGCTCATGCAGGCGGCGCAGGCGCGAATCCACATTGCCGCGCAGCTCCACCAGCCGCACCCGCGCGCCACCGGACCCGGACGCGGCGATATCGCCCCGCGGCTGGTGCGGCAGCACCTCCTGCAGGAACGGCGGCACGAAGCTGGCCCGGCGCGGCGAGGAGCTGCCGATGATCAGCTCGTGCCCGGCCGCCAGGCGCGCGCGTGCATCCGGCGCGAACAGCACCACGTCGCGCGGCTCGGCACGACACGGGACCGCCGCCAGCAGCAGCGCCATGGAGCGGTCCAGGCTCAGGTCCTTGTACGAGTGGACGGTGAAGTCGATCTCGCCGCGCAGCAGCGCCGCGTCGATCTCGGCGGTGAAGAACTCCTTGCCCTCGACCGCCGACAGTGGCTGGTCCAGGATGCGATCGCCGCGCGTGTCAATGCCGACCAGCTGCACCGCCAGGTCCGGATGCAGCTGTTCGAGCCGCCGTGCAATCGCGGCACTCTGTGCGCGTGCGAGCGCCGAGCGGCGCGTGCCGAGCTTCAATGCCCGTTGCGCCATGACTGTCAGATGTTCTGGAAAGCGGCGAGGTCTTCCCAACTATGCGAGTGCGAGGAGCCCGCATCCAGCGAGCGCAGCACCGCCTTCTCCAGGCACGCACGCTGCGCCTGCTGCAGCTGGCGCGCGCGCTGCTGCGAGTGCGAGCGCAGCATGTCGAACAGGCTCCCCAGGCTCGTGAGCTCGGGCAGCTCGCTCCACGGCAGGGCGGCCTGGGCGCCCAACCCCAGGTGGATCACGCGGCCGCCCGGCTCCCCGCGCGCACGCCACGCGGCCGCGCGCGCGCCGTCGCGCGCGGCGTCCGGCGGAATGCAAGCCACGACGTGGCGCGCAGCGCGCCACGCGGCCAGCTCTGCCTCGAAGCCGTCCTCGATCACCTGTACCGGCCGCTCGCCCCAGCGCTTGGAGAGCTCGCGCGCGAGTTCCTGCGCCCGCTCCGGGGTGCGATTGCACAGCCACAGCGCCGAGCCGGTCAGCCACGGCGCGACCGACTGCGCCAGCTGGCCCGCGCCCAGCAGCAGCGTCGGTCCCTGCGGCACTGTCTCCTCGCCCAGCAGCCGCCGCACCAGCGAGCCGTACGAGGCGCTGCCCAGGTGCACCAGGTACTGTGCGCGGATCGCCTTGGCGTCCTGGAACAGCAGCTGCACCCACGGGGAGAGCTGCCGGCCCAGCGGCGAGGCGCGGCCCGAGAAGTCGCGCCACGCCTGCTTGATCTGGCCGAAGATTTCGGTCTCGGCCACCAGCTTGCTCTCCAGGCCGCAGGCAAAGCGCAGCAGGAAGGCATAGGCGTCGGTCCCCTCGAAGCACTCGAGTGCACCGCCGGCGGGAAATTCACGGCGCGCGAGCGCAAGCGCGCCGCGCCCCTGCAGCAGCGCCACACGGCGCTGGCAGGTGTCGATCAGGAACAGGTCCTGTCCCGAGCAGGGCTCGGGCGCAGCGGCCGGAGCGACGTGTGCGCCGCGCCAATGCAGGACGTTGAGCTCGTGCAGTTCCACAACCTGGCAGGCTAGCGCGAGCGGCGGCCGATTTGTCACGGCCGTGTCATCGGTGGCGCCGCGCTCACTCTCCCAGGGCGGCCACGGGGATTGGGTGGTACTGGGGGCGGAACAGCCGCCACTTTTCCGCCACCAGCACGAACAGCAGACAAACCGCGCCGCAGGCGAGGCTCCCCAGTGCCAGCGGCACGGCCGAGCCATGAAAGCCGTAGCCGATCAGGGCGCCGAGCAGCGCCGCCCCGAGAGTGCTGATGAACCCCTGCAACGAGGCAGCGATCCCGGCCACCGATCCCATCGGCTCCATTGCCAGTGCCCCGAAATTTCCCACGATCAGTCCCACGCATCCCAGCGTCGCGGCCTGCAGGACGACGAAGGCCATCATGCTCTCGTGCCCGACCGCCGCGACCAGCACGTGCGCGGCGGCCACCAACGCCAGCAGCAGCACCCCGGTCTGCGAAATCGCCGCCATGCCCAGCCGCGCGACGAGGCGGGAGTTCAGGTACGAGGCCACGCCCATCGTCAGCGCGCACAGTGCGAACATCGTCGGCATCAGGGTGGGCCGATGGAACACCTGACCGAAGATCTGCTGCACCATGCCCAGGTAGGCGAACAGGCAGCCCATCACGAACGCGATCGCCAGGGTGTAGCACAGCGAAATGCGGTCGGTGATCACCAGCGTGGCCGCGTACCGGATCTGCGCAACGCCGAGCTCGCGGCGGTGCTGCGCGTGCAACGTCTCGGGCAGGCGCAGCAGCACCCATACCCACACCAGCGTGCCGAACGCGCCGAACATCACGAACAGAAAGCGCCACGGCGCCGCCAGCAGCAACAGCTGGCCGAGGCTCGGGGCCAGCACCGGTGACATCAGGAACACGATGAAGGTCAGCGACATGACCCGGGCCATCTGGTGCCCGGAGTACAGGTCGCGGATCACCGAGCGCGCCACCACCGTGCAGGCGGCGGCCACCCCGTCCACGAAGCGCCACGCCAGCAGGGCCGAGAAGTCGGTGGTCAGGCTCGACAGGTAGGCGGCCACCGCATACATGGCCAGCCCGGTCAGCAGGATCCGCCGCCGGCCGAACCGGTCCGACAGCATGCCCCACGCCAGCTGTCCACAGCCGATCCCGGCCATGTACGCGGTCACGACCCACTGCGCGCGGTTCTGGTCGGTCACGTGCAGCGCCCGCGCGATGGTCGGCAGCGCCGGCAGCATCGCATCGATCGCGATCGCCTGGCACACCTGCATGGCCGCCACCAGCAGCAGAAACTCGCGGAAGCCGAGGCGGGTCGCGGCCGAGGCGGACGCCGGGGAGGATTGTCGCAACATCACATCGTTCTCATGCGCACACGGCCGGGGCAGTCCTTGATTCCCCTTGCATGAGGCCGCCGTTCACGGCGCTCCGCCATGACCCGCATCCGCCGGGGGAGGCGGTTAGCTTACAGCACGCCGACCGGCCGCGCGGGCTGGGCTCGGAAGCCGTCAGCCGCGCGGCCGGGCCGGTGGCCGGGTGTCAGCGCTTGTCGCTGGGCTCGGGCCAGGTCCCTGAGTCCTGGGCCTTGGCGCGCCCCTTGGCGAGCCGTTCCGCTTCCGTGAGCGCGCGCTCCTCCTCGGGCCGCACGTGCACTCCCTCGCGGATTTTCTCCTCGCCCTTGGGTGACTCGACATAGCGCTTCTCAGCCTCGTTGAAGCGCTCTGCGGCCTCGCGGTTGCCCTCTCCCTGGTTGCGGTTGGATTCATCTGCCATGTCTAGCTCCTCGGTGTTGTCGCCACTACGGTGTACGACATACCAGAGCACCGTGGCTGTATGTAAGACGAGGACGAATGCGCGCCGGCGGCGGCCGGTGCCCCCGTCACTCCTCGGCCCGCAGGATGGCGAGCTGCGCCTCGCGCAGGTCCAGCTCGCGCTCGATGCGGCGGCGCGCCTCGTCCTTGAGCTTGCCGCCGCGGTACAGCTCGTTGATCCGATCGCGCTCGGCCCCGACCAGCAGCGACTCGACCTGCTCATGCAGCTCGGTGAGCTGGCGGTGGGCATCGTCGCCATCGCTGCGGCGCTCCAGGTGGCGCAGGCGGTCGCGGTAATGGGCGCGCAGCGGCTTGACGATCTCCTCGGCGAGCCCGCGCTCGCGCGCGAGTTGCTCGAGCCGCGCCACCGCCGCCTCCGCCGCCTGGCGGCGGGCAACGTACTCCGCCTCGCGGTCGGCGTGGCGCTCGCGGTGGCCGGCGCGCGCCAGGCCCAGGCCGCGCATCACCGCCGGCAACGTCAGCCCCTGTCCGACCAGGGTCACCAGGATCACGCAGAAGGTCAGGAACAGGATCAGATTGCGGTGCGGGAACGGTGCGCCACTTTCGGTCGCGAGCGGCAGGGCCAGTGCCGCCGCGAGCGAGACGATGCCGCGCACGCCGGTGAATGCCAGCGCGAACGGCCATTGCCACGGCGGGGCCGGATCGCGGCCCCTGAGGCGCGCGGACAGCCAGCGCGGCAGATAGGTCGCCGGATACATCCACACGAAGCGCGCCACGATCACCACGGCACTGACGATCGCGGCCGAGCCGGCCAGCTCGCCGAGCGAGTAGCCGCGGATGCCGGCCATCAGCGTGCGCGCCTGCAGTCCCGTGATCAGGAACACCATGCCCTCGATCAGGTAGATCACGAAATCCCAGAAGAACACGCCCTGCAGGCGCGTCGCCGGGCTGATCAGCCGCAGACCGTTCCAGCTGATATAGAGCCCGGTGGTCACGGTCGCCAGCACGCCCGAGCCACCCAGATACTCGGGTGGCCAGTAGGCCAGGAACGGCGTCAGGATCGACAGCGTGATCTCGATGCGCGGATCGCCGACCCAGCGCCGCAGCCGCAGCATCACCCAGCCCACGCCGATGCCCCACAGCAGCTCGCCGGCGAGGATCGCAAAGAACAGACCGACGGCGCGTCCGAGCGAAAAGGCGCCGACGCTGACCGCCACGACCGCGAAGCGATACAGGATCAGCGCGGTCGCATCGTTGGCCAGCCCCTCCCCTTCGAGGATCACCAGGATGCGCCGCGGCAGCTGCATGCGGCGCGCGACCGACAGCGGCGCCAGCGCGTCCGGTGGGGAGATGATCGCCCCCAGCACGAAACCCACCGGCCACGGCAGCCCCAGCAGCCAGTGCGTGGCCGCCGCGGCCGCCAGCGTGGTGAACACCACGCAACCGATGGCCAGCAGCGAGATCGGGCGCAGGTTGAAGCGGAATTCGCGCCAGCTCATCGCCACCGCGGACCAGTACACCACCGGCGGCAGCACCAGCAGCAGCACCAGCTCCGGCGCGAGCTGCAGCGCCGGCAGGCCCGGCACCAGCGCCAGCACCACGCCGGTGAGCACCAGCAGGATCGAGGCCGGAATCTTCAGCCGCGCCGAGGCGACGCCGACCGCGGCGGTCACCGCCAGCAGCAGCACCAGGATCTGGATGATGCGGATCATGCGCGCGCCGCTCCGCGACCGGTGCCGCCGCCACCGGCACCACCGGGGCTAGCGCCGACGAGAGCCGCGGCACGCGGCCCGCTCAGTCCTCGTACTGGAACACCTGCTCCAGCGGCACGCCGAACACCCGCGCGATCTTGAAGGCGGCTTCCAGCGACGGCGAATAGCGGCCCTGCTCGATGGCGATGATGGTCTGGCGGGTCAGATCGACCTGGTCGGCGAGCTGCTGCTGCGTCATCTCCCCCCGATGAAAGCGCAGCGTGCGGATGTGGTTGCGGATCCGCGTGCCGGATACCGGCGTCTTCATGCGCCGAGCCGGTAGTAGAGCAGTTCTGAGCCCAGCCGCACCAGCTCCGCCAGCGCGAATATCCCCATGGCAGCGTAGAAAAGCAGGCCGTGGGGAACGTTTGCAATGGCGAGCACGACGATGCACCACACGCCGGCCGCCAAGGTTCGGTAGGCGTTGCGCGAGCCCAGCAAGGCCACCAGCCGATCACGTTCATCGATTCTGTCGAGCTTGCCATACGACCTGGCATACGCGGCAATGGTGACATGAAACACGATGCTGACGACGATCATCCAGACCGTGATGCCGACCAGGGTACCGACCGCGTCCGGGCGGGTGAGCGGCTGGCCCCACAGCCGCGCGCCGTAGAAGCCGTACACCACGAGGATGGCAACGATCTGCGAGGCGATGGTCTTCTCGCGCAAGCTCATCGCAGATCGCGCCACCCGGCCGATCAATCTGCGCTTGAGGACAAAGTGATAACCGATCAGCAGCAGGCCCGCGATCAGCAGATCTACTGCGCCGCCCCAGAACGCCCGATGAGCGCTGCCGATGTACTGCACCAGCGAGACGGCGGGTGCAATCGCCAGCAGCAACAGCCCATTGAGCAGTGCGCCGGGGTAGCCGTGCGGCTGGACCGTCCTGCGGCCCTGGACCAGCCAGCGGCGCGCGATCACGGCGGCGCCCAGCGCGCACACAACGAACCACGTAATCGTGGCGGCAAGAACGTAAGGAGGCAGATCAAGCATGGAGGCCATCCGGTTAGTCTTGTTTACCTTACACAAGGTAATGTATATCAGACATTCCGGAGTGTCAATTATTCTTTACATCACAGCAATCCGATGGCGGCCCCTGCCTCGCAGTGCGGTGATGGAGCCCCGCCAGCGTTGGACTCAGTTGGCCTGGTACCAGTCGCGCAGCCGCACGTCGCTCGCCCCACCCACCAGCTTCTTGAACATGTTCACGTCGGCCTTGGAGCCGTCGCCGTTGCGGTAGTGATAGGGGTAGACGATCTTCGGGCGGAAATCCCGCACCCACTTGGCCGCCGCCTCGACGGTCTGCGTGTAGGGCAGGTTCATCGGGATGAACGCCACGTCGATGTTGGCAAGGTGGGCGAGTTCCGGGGTCTCCTCGGTATCACCGGCGATGTAGACGTGCTTGCCGCCGAACGTGAGCACGTAGCCGTTGCCGGCGCCCTGGGGGTGAAAGTGGGAGCGCGCCGCCGTGGTGTTGTACATCGCCACAGTCTCGATCGGAATCGTATCCACCACCGTGTGCTGGCCGTTGGCCATCGCGTGCGTCTTGGTCTTCAGGTCCGCCGGCATCGCCTCGTAGACGTTGTGCGGCGTAATGATCACAGTGTGCTCCCCGGCGACCAACTGCAGGATCGGCACGCTGAAGTGATCACCGTGGATATGGGTGATCAGGATGACGTCCGGCGTGGGCAGCGCCTTGAACTCCGCGCCGCTGTCACCCGGACCGAGGGGCGCGGGATCCACCAGCACGTGCTTACCGTTCCAGCTGAGCATCAGCGAGGCGTGATGGACCGGCTGGATCGTCAAAGCTCCGCCGTGTGCGGTGGAGATGTGGTCGGCGGGCGGCGCGGCCAGCGCGCGCCCGGCTGCCGCCGTGAAGGCGAACAGCACCACCGCCGCGGCGGCGACGAGCACTCGGGTCGTGTTCATTGGGTGATCTCCTGCGGGAAAGGCAGGCATCTTAGCGCGGCGGCGCCGGTTCGTGTGCAGTGCACGCAGGCCGCGCAAGAGCGGAACGCAGATCGGAGGCAGACCACATGAAGCTGATACAAGGTAAAACAGACAGGACCGGGCGGCACTGTCATGCTGACAGTGCCGCC
>DATAWM010000029.1:0-41987 GCA_036267195.1 Steroidobacteraceae bacterium | reverse complement strand
AGCGCCGTTCGCTTGGGCTGGCCGGAGGTGGCGACGAAATCTTCGCGCGTCATGCCGAGAACACGCTGATACCACTCGGCCGAGCGTTCGACGTCCGAGACGTTGATGACGATATGGTCGAGTGCTTTCACGGAAAGTGGCATGGATAATCGCTCGGGGGCCGCAAGCCACGTGGTGAGGTCGTCCGGCCAGCCATACAGAAGCAACTCGGCTCTGGCTCGGGGCACTTCCACGGATCAACACCGTGCCAGCAAGCTTGGTCCGTGGGAAAGGGTGCTTGCCGAGGACGTATCGTAAGGAGCGTCCGACAAGATCGCCCGTCACGGTGCCGTCGGAACGCGGAACACGCTGTTGTCCGGAGGCACCACGGCCTTCTGCGCGTGCGGTGTACCCGCGGGGATCCAGTCGTAGGGCACCAGCTGGGCCCGATAAACGTAGTTGCTCACCACGGGCCCGGCGCCGAGCGGCGATGGCGCGAAATACGGACTGACGTATTCCCATACGATCTCGCCCTTTGGCGTCACCTGGAAGAAGCGGCCGTTCATGCCCTCATCGATCAGCGTATTGCCATTCGGCAATCGCTGCGCACTGCTGATGAAGGCGCTGTAGAAATCCCATGCGGGGCGGTCCGAATCCCCTGCGGTGTATTGCCAGACGATCTGCCTGCTGATCGGATCGATCTCCAGCACACGCGAGCCGGGCAGCACCGCCAGCCGGCGCGGCGGGTAGCCCGCCTCGCCCTGATTGTCGAACACCAGCAGATCGCCGGCGCCGGGCAGGCCCTCGGGAATCAGATGCGCATCGTGCTGGCCGCTGGTCTGATCCACGGGCCGCGGCAGGGCGGTCGTACTCTGCGGCAGCGCCACCGTGGTTCCGGGGGCCGGTGGCAGGTTTGGCCCGATACGCCACACGATCTTGCCGGTCTTCTTGTCGATGATGACGATGAAATTTGCCTCGCGCGAATCGATCAGGATGTTGTCCGGATCGAAGCGCTTGTCACCACCGTCGAACCAGCGGTTGGCCCCCACGGCCGTCATGTCGTTGAGGTGCAAGTAGTCTGGCTGCGCCGTCCGGTAGAGCAGCTGCAGCTGCGCCGGCGTGAAGCCGAACTCATGCAGATGATCCGATGCGGCCCACTTCCAGGCAATGCCGCCGGCCGGAGTCACCTCGTAGATGATGTCATCGTACAGCGGCTTCGCCTCGAAGCCGGGCACCACATGAATCCAGTTCGCCAGCACCAGCGTGTTGCCGTTCGGCAGGCGATACCAGTCGTGGTGCTGGCGCGCCGCGCCGCCCGGCGCCCGCGCTCCCCATTGCCACACCACCTTGCCGTCCCAGTCCAGCTCACCGATGGTCTTGTTCCCGTGCAGCAGCTTCTCGCCCGGATTGAGGCTGGTACCGGTATTGCCGCTGCGATCATCCTCGACCGACGACAGCTGCACCAGCACGTGTCCCCGCACGCCGCCCGTGACCGACGGATTGAGCAATCCGCTTGGCAGCCCGGAGTACGGCCACTGATGCACCTCGTTGCCGTCCATGTCGATCAGGTGGGTCTTTTGATCGGCACCGCCAAAGACCACGTAGCCGCTGTACGCCTTCGCCGGGTCGTAGCGGGTCACGCCGGTCGGGAACACCGACGGGCCGGCCGACGCGCCCTGCGCCAACAACCCCGCCAGTAATATCGTCCCCAACAAGGCCGCCGAGCGCAGCCCCACCGCGCGTCGCTTCGCCGATATCTCGTCGCTTGATTGCATTTCGTATCTACTCCTGCCTGTCTTTATCGCATTCAAAACGCCACGTGTCCCGTGAGCCCGTAGGTGCGCGGCAATCCCGGATACAGGGTGTAGTTGTACAGTGAGCCGGTAGCTATCACGCTGTCGGTCACATAGTGCTTGTTGGCCAGGTTGTTCGACCAGACCGTCACCGTCCAACTCCTGCCGCCGCCCAGATCGCCGCTCACGCGGTAGCGAAGATCGAGCAATCCATACGACGGGATCACGCCATACTGCGAGTCGTCGGTCGAACCGTATTGCCAGGAGCGCCAGGCGTAGTCGAGCTCGGCGGTACCCGTCAGGTCGGAGAAGTGCTGCGACCAGGAGACGCCGGGGTTGACGATCCAGGCCGGCGCTCCGACCAGTGCCTTGCCGCTCAGGTTGCAGAGGATGGACCCCTGGGCCGCATTGGTAGGCGCCAACGCTTCCGCCGGGCACGGCGCATTCCGATAAGAAAGATAGGTCGCGTTATCGTAGGAAGTCGACAGCCGCAGCGTGACGTCCTCGACCGGCTGCGCGGCGACTTCGACCTCAGCACCGCGGGTGCGGACCTTGCCGACGTTCGTCAGCACCTGCACAAAGGTGTTGGTATTGCCCACCGGTTCGAGCAGCGTGGACTGATAGTCCTTGACCTGGGCCCAGAACAGGTTCGCGTTGGCGGTCACACGGTTCTCCAGCCACGAGGTCTTGATGCCGGCCTCGCCATCGTTCGCAGTCTCAGGCTCGACATACAGAGAGCGCGTACCGAGCGCGCCGTTCGGCACCGCCGGGTTGATGCCGCCGGCCTTGGAGCCGCGCGACAGCGACGCGTAGGCCATCGCTGAGGGCGTGATCTTGTAGCTGGCGCTCAGCAGCGCAGAAGTATTGTTGTTGTTGAGCGTCAGATCTCCCGAGCTGTAGGTCGAGAACGTCGAGGCGAAGGCCGGGCTGACGTCGTTGTTGTAGCGCTCGACGTGCATCACCTTGCCTTCCTGCGTATCACGCAGTCCGGCGGCGAATTCCCACTTGTCGAGCGCACGCCAGGTGAGCTGGCCGAAGGCCGCACCGCTCTCGGTGCGCAGGTACTGCGGCGTATCGTAGGTGCCGTTGGCAAAGGCTGGCGATCCATCCCCCAGGGCGGCGATCGCTCGAGCATCGGGACCGTAGTCAAAAAAGAGGATGTTGTTCTGCTGCTGCCAGAAGTAGTAGAGACCCGCCACGTAGCTGAGCGGATTGTCGGCCGGCGACGCCAGGCGCAGCTCCTCGCTGAACTGCTGGTCCTTGACCGCCTGGCCGCCATCAGTGATGGCGTCGACGTCGGTGCTGTCGCCATCGTTCGTCGGCACGAAATGCCACGAGCGCCAGGCCGTGATCGACGTCAGCTTGTAGCCGCCGAGCTGCCAGTTGGCCTCGGCCGAGGTACCGGACTGCTCGACCGATGTGTGCTGTATGGCATCGATGTCGGTCTTGAGGTAATCCGGATCGTAGACCACGGCGGCGCCGGCGGCGGCTACGGCGTCGTAGAACTTCGCACCGCCGTTCGGGCCGGCGCTGTAGAGTATCCCGGCGCCGTTGTCCGCATGCTCCTCCTCGTGCTCGCCTATCACCCGCAGACTGAAGTCTTCATCGGGCTTCCACAGCAGTTGACCGCGCCCGGAGTAGCGGCTGGTGTCATCGAGCTCGCGGCCGTCATAGATGTTGTCGACGTAGCCGTCACGCTTGGTCCGGGACACGGAGATGCGGCCCGCCAGCGTATCGTCGAGCAGCGGCCCGGTCGCATCGGCGCGGAGCTGGTAGTAGCCATAGTTGCCGACTGAAGCCTCGGCATCCCCGCCGGGCGTGAAGCTCGGCGCGCGCGTCGTGATGTTCAGGACCCCGGCGGTGGTGTTCTTGCCGAACAGCGTGCCCTGCGGCCCACGCAGCAACGTGACCTGGTCAACATCGATCAGGTCCGTGTTGGCCATGGCAGCCCTGCCCAGGTACACGTCGTCCAGGTAGACGCCCACACTCGACTCGAGCGCGTCATTGGCCGGGTTGTTGCCCAGACCGCGCACGGCGATGCTACTCTGGCGCGCATTGGCGAACGCCACATTGGTGCTCGGAAACTGTGCGTTGAGATCCTCGAGCCGATACTGCCCGGACTGCTCCAGCGCCGCGCCGCTGAGAGCCGCGATCGGTACCGGCACGTTCTGGGCATTCTCCTCGCGGCGACGCGCACCCACGACCACCTCGTCGAGTACCTTGATCTCGTTATCGCCACTGATCTCGTTGCTGCCACTGGCGGCGATCGTCACGGTGCCGGCGCTGTCACCCCGGGCGCCAACAGCGGCGGCCTGCGTCGTCGGGGCCGGGGGGGCGGAGACAGGCGCCGATGCGGCCACGACCGCCGCGGCCGGCGGCACCGGGGCCGGCTGCGCCGGACGGGCCGGGGCCGCCGCGGCGAGCAGCGCCGCGGCGCATCCCGCTACCACCCAAGGGCGTTGCAAAGGGCGAATACTGACTCTGCGGAAGACCGAGGCGACCGAATATCCCTGAATCAACTGTTCTCTCCCCATCGCTCTTGATTAGCGTGACGGGAAGCAAGGATAGGAACGTGTGGTAATAAGGACGGTCGAAAACCAGTAACAATCTGGTCAGCAAATAAGTTGATAACAAATCGCTACGTCTCGAAGGTGATCGCAGGGTCATACCGGCGGCCGCGGACGTTGCGATATCCGGGATGGTGTACTCGGCGCGCCGCAGCAGCAGCGTCGTAGGAATGCGCGGGAGCGGCCCGCCCTGCTAACATTCCCGCGTTGCGAGCGCCGCCCCACCCGGCGAAACGCCTGGAGCTTGACCATGACTGGTTCATCCGATTACACGCCGCCGAAGGTCTGGACCTGGCACAAACCGAACGGCGGCCAATTCGCCAGCATCAATCGCCCGATCGCCGGGCCCACGCACGAGAAGGATCTGCCGGTCGGCCGACATCCCCTGCAGCTCTACTCGCTCGGGACTCCGAACGGGGTGAAAGTCACGGTGATGCTCGAGGAGCTGCTGGCCCTCGGCCATGACGGCGCGGAATACGACGCCTGGCTGATCAACATCGGGCAGGGCGATCAGTTCGGCAGCGGCTTCGTGGCGGTGAATCCCAACTCCAAGATACCGGCGCTGCTGGATCGCGGCGGTCCGACGCCGATCCGGGTGTTCGAGTCCGGCGCAATCCTGATCTATCTCGCCGAGAAGTTTGGGGCTTTCCTGCCGGCCGAGCGCGCTGCGCGCGCCGAATGCCTGTCATGGCTGTTCTGGCAGGTGGGCAGCGCGCCCTACCTCGGCGGCGGATTCGGTCACTTCTACGCCTACGCGCCCATCAAGATCGAATACGCGATCGACCGATTCGCCATGGAAGTGAAGCGTCAACTCGACGTGCTCGATCGCCGCCTGGCGCAGACCGAGTATGTGGCCGGCAGCGACTATACGCTCGCCGATATCGCGGTGTGGCCCTGGTATGGCGGCTTGGTCAAGGGGTGGGCCTATGAATCTGCCGAGTTCCTGCAGGTGCAGGAATACCGGCACGTGCAACGCTGGGCCGACGCGATCGGCGGGCGGCCGGCGGTCCAGCGCGGGCGCATGGTCAACCGCGTCATGGGCGAGCCTTCCAGTCAGTTGCACGAGCGTCACGACGCCGCTGACTTTGAAACGAGGACGCAGGACAAGCTGGCGGGGCGTTGAGCCGCCCGCGCGGCGTGTTCGTGCCGCGGGGGGTCCGTGCATTTTGACCGATGACCGCGCATGCTATGTACCGTGAAGTTGCGCGCGCTCCTACTCCCGCTGATCTTCTGGGCAGGACCGGTGCTGGCGGCCGGCGCCTCCGGGCAGGCCGTGTACCAACAGCACTGCGCGCTGTGCCACGAGCAGGTCAGCGACCGCATCCCGCCGCGCGCGACGCTACAAAAGATGCCCGCGGCCCGAATCCTGCGGGCGCTCAATTCCGGTGTGATGATGTCCATCGGCTTCTCGCTCAGCCGGCCGGACCGCGTCGCCGTGGCGTCCTATCTCGGGACCAACGCGCCGGTGAGCGGTCCACCCGCGTCGGCGTTCTGTGCCGATCGGCGCGTGAGACTGGCCGCCAGGCCCCGGACCGCCTGGAATGGCTGGAGCCCCGCCGCGGACAACGCGCGCTTTCAACCGGCCGATTCGGCCCGGCTGAGCGTCGAGCAGGTCCGCCGGCTCAAGCTGAAGTGGGCCTTTGGCTTCGCCGGCGACGTCATAGCATTCGCGCCGCCCACGGTGATCGACGGGGAACTGTTCGTTGGCAGCGCCGCCGGAGTGGTGCAGGCGATGCGCGCCGACAGCGGTTGCCTGCAGTGGGTATTCCAGGCCGACGGGCCGGTGCGCTCCTCGATCCTGGTGGTGCCATTCGGCACACAGCACGCGCTGCTGTTCGG
Organism: Steroidobacteraceae bacterium; assembly: GCA_036267195.1. GTDB lineage: Bacteria > Pseudomonadota > Gammaproteobacteria > Steroidobacterales > Steroidobacteraceae > FEN-1191. The sequence goes on along the minus strand of DATAWM010000029.1, from coordinate 35,809 downwards.
CGATATGACGGGGTGGTTCTACGCGCTGAGCGCCGAGACAGGCAAGCTGCTGTGGCGGGTGCAGGCGGACAGGCAAGATGCGGCCCAGTTCACCGCCGGACCGGTCGCCTACCAGGGCATCGTCTACGTGCCGGTGTCCTCATGGGAGGAAGCGCGCGCCAACGATCCGGCTTACTCCTGCTGCACCTTCCGCGGCAACGTGGTGGCGCTGCGCATCCGCGACGGCACACAGCTCTGGAGGCATTGGATGATCGGCGTTCCCGTCGAGCGCGGCCACAGCGCCCGCGGAACGGTGCGTTACGGGCCTTCCGGGGCCGCGGTCTGGTCGAGGCCCACCGTGGACGCACGGCGTCGTCTGCTCTATGTCGCCACCTCGGACAATTATTCAGCGCCGCCGACGGACAGTGGCGATGCGGTGATGGCGCTCGACCTGGGCACGGGGCGCCTCGTGTGGTCGCGGCAGATGACGACGGGAGACATCTTCAACGGCAGCTGCGCCCTGGACCGCGACTGCGGCCCGGATTACGACTTCGGCTCCTCACCGATCCTGGTGCATGCGCCGGACGGCCGCGACCGGCTGCTCGCGGGACAGAAGTCGGGCATCGTCTGGGCGCTCGATCCGGCAAACAGCGGTGCGATCCTGTGGCACACGCGCGTGGGCGGCGGTGGCACCGACGGCGGTATAGAGTGGGGCATGGCCACGGACGGGCGGCGCGTGTTCGCGGCGGTATCCGACCTCGAGCGCACGCGACAGAACAGCCAGACCGATCCGCGCGGCTTCCATGTCGACCCGAACGTAGGCGGCGGCCTGAGGGCGTTGCGTGTGGCCGACGGCATGCAGGCCTGGCACGTCACGGCCCAGCCCTGTCCGACGGGCGCGACGGTGGGCTGCAGCCCGGCGCAGCCGGGCGCGGTCACCGAGATTCCGGGTGTCGTGTTCGCAACGTCGATGGACGGCCACATTCGCGCCTACGCCACCGACAGCGGCACACTGCTGTGGGACTTCAACACGATGCGCACTTTCGTGACGGTCGATGGTGTGCAGGGCAGCGGCGGCTCGATCGACGGTCCGGGCGCGGTGGTGATCGATGGCATGGTCTTCATCAGCTCCGGCTATGGGCGTAACGGGGGCGTTCCCGGCAATGTGCTGCTGGCCTTTGCGCCGCAATAGCTCCTCTGGCTCGGCCTGAAGCGCGGCGCGATGCGCAGCACCGCTCGTGCAGGTCGTGCGGGCCGACCGGATCTGGCCACGGCCATGCTGCTGCCGCGGGTCGGGGCGGAGCGGCTGGCCGAGGCGGCGGTGGTGCTGCGCGGCTTCGCCGCACGCGAGGCCGACGCGTTGCCGGCACTGCTGCAGCCGGTGCTGGCCGCGGCGCCCTGGCGCCACATGCTCACGCCCGGTGGGCTGCGCATGTCGGTGGCGATGAGCAACTGCGGCCAGGTCGGCTGGATCAGCGATCGGCGCGGCTACCGCTACGAGGCACTCGATCCGCTCAGCGGGCAGCCCTGGCCGCCACTGCCCGCGCCGCTGGGCACGCTGGCAGACTGTGCCGCGGCCGCGGCCGGCTTTGCATCTTTCGAACCCGATGCCTGCCTGATCAATCGCTATGAGCCCGGCACCCGCCTGACGCTGCACCAGGACCGCAATGAGCGCGACCTGGCCGCGCCGGTGGTATCGGTATCGCTCGGATTGCCGGCGGTGTTCCTGTTCGGGGGCCTGTGTCGGCGCGACCCGGTGCAGCGCGTGCCGCTGTTCCACGGGGATGTGGTGGTCTGGGGCGGACCGCAGCGACTGGCATTTCACGGCATCGCGGCGCTGGCCGACGGCGAGCATGCGGCCACGGGGCGCTGCCGCGTCAATCTCACCTTCCGTCAAGCCCGGTAGCACTCGCCGTCAGCAATCGGGCCGCCTTGGGCTATAATTCTGAGCTACCCCCATCCAAGAATTGGTCAGGTCGTGGAAAAGCAGGATTCGCAGTTCATTACCGTCTTCAGTGTCGTGCTCGGCTTGCTGGTGGCCATCGCCGTGGTGCTGTTCGCCTTGTCGCGCGGTGTGGCCGCCCACACCGAGGACGTCGAGGTTTATACCGATCCCCTGTACGTCGCCACCGTGCAGCAGCGCACCGCTCCGTTCACGCGCGAGGCCATCGCCGGGCAGAACAACGCCGCGCTGGCCATCCAGGCGCCGGCCGGGGCAGGCCCCTCGGTGGCCCTGGCCGTCCCCCAGAACGGCAAGCAGCTGTTCGAGCAGGTCTGCAGCACCTGCCACGGCCCCGGCTTGGTGGGCGCTCCGAAGGCGGGTGACGCCACCGCCTGGGCGTCGGCCGTCGCCGAGGGCAAGCCGACCCTCTACCAGCACGCCTTGCACGGCTACACCGGCAAAACCGGCACGATGCCGGCCAAGGGCGGCCGCACCGACCTGCCCGACGCGCTGATCAAGCAGGGCGTCGACTACATGCTCTCACTGGTCGGACACTGAGGCCGCGGCGATCGGCCGGCCGCTATCGGCGCCTCTCCAGCGGCCGGCGCAGCTGGATCGCCTCGGCGATGTGCGCCGCCTCGATGATGTCGCTGTCGGCGAGGTCGGCGATCGTGCGGCTCAATGCCAGCAACCGCTGCATGCCGCGGGCCGATATGGCCAGCCGTTGACAGCTTCGCCGCAGCAGCGCGGCGGCGTCCCGGCGCAGTGTGCAGCAACACCGCAGCTCCGCGGCCGACAGGAACGCGCACAGCTCACCCGAGCGGCTCACACGCCGCGCCCGCGCCGCGCACACCCGCGCCGCCGGGTCCGGTGAGCCGGGCACCGTAGCTTCCGGAACGGCAGCCTGCGGCATCGCGGCCTCGAGCGCATCGCCGCCGGACACGCCGATGCCGATTGCCCTGGCCAGCTCCGCCGGCGGTAATCGCGGCACCGTCACGCGGATGTCGATCCGGTCGAGCAGCGGCCCGGATACACGCTGCCGGTAGCGCTCGATGCGGGAGGGGCTGCAGCGGCAGTCCTGTAGCGGGTCACCCAGGTAGCCGCACGGACACGGATTCATCGCGGCGATCAGCTGGAAGCGTGCCGGCAGCGTGAGGCTGCGCGCCGCGCGCGCGATCGTGATAGTGCCGCTCTCGAGCGGCTCGCGCAGCGCCTCGAGCACCCGACGATCGAACTCGGGCAGCTCATCGAGGAACAGCACACCGTGATGCGCCAGGCTGATCTCGCCCGGGCGCACACCCGGACCGCCGCCGACCACCGCATGCGCCGATGCCGTGTGATGCGGACTGCGAAACGGCCGCGTGCGCCAGCGCTGTGGATCGAGCCTGGCGCCCGAGAGCGCGACCACGCCGGCGAGCTCGAGTGCCTCGGCACGCGACAGCGGCGGCAGCAGGCCCGGCAGGCGCGCGGCCAGCATGCTCTTGCCGCTGCCCGGCGGCCCGGTCATCAGCATCGAGTGCGCTCCGGCGGCCGCGATCAGCAGCGCGCGCTTGGCCTGCCACTGGCCCACCACGTCCGCCAGACTCGCGACGCTGTCCGGGCCGGTGCCGCGCGCCCCAGCCCCCGTGCCGCCGGCGCTGAGCGCGGGGTCGGTGCCGCTGATGAGCGAGATCCCGGATGCCGGCCGCTCGCCACTGAGCGCGGCCGCGGCGGCGTGGCCGCTCAGGGCGACCTCCGCGGCGCTGGCGCTCGGCACGATCAGCGCATGGCCCGCCCGGCTCGCGTGCAGCGCCGCCAGGAACAACCCGGCCACCGGCTTGAGCTCGCCGGCGAGGCCCAGCTCCCCGTAGCACTCGACGGTCTGCGGCGAGCGCGGTTGCAGCTGGCCGCTGGCGATCAGCAGCCCAAGGGCGATCGGCAGATCGAAGCGGCCGCCCTGTTTCGACAGCTCGACCGGGGCGAGATTGACCGTGATCCGCCGCGGCGGGAACTGGTAGCCCGAGTTGAGCAGTGCCGCACGAACACGCTCGCGACTCTCGCTCACCACCCGGGCCGGCAGCCCGACGATGGTGAACGCCGGCAGGCCCGCGCTCAGGTGCACCTCGACCTGCACCAGCGGCGCATCCAGGCCGAACTCGGTTCGACTCAACACCCGCGCCACGCTCATGACGGCAACCCGGCTGAAGGGGTGCGCCGTGCGCGAACCGATGCACCTACTCGGCCGGGGGCGGCACGCCTTGCTCGAGATCCTCCAGACGCTTCTGCAGCGCCGCGACCCGCAGCTCGAGCTGCTCCAGGCGCGCACGCGTGCGCTCGAGCACCCTGGCCTGCACCTCGAATTCGTCGCGCGTCAGCAGGTCGAGCCTACCGAGGCTCGATTGCAGGACCGCGCGAAAGTTGCTCTCGATGTCCCGCCGCATGGTGCGGGCCGCTTCCGGCAGACGCTCGAACAACTCTTTCGCAACATCGTCGATCCGCAGATTGTCCATCGCCGTTCCCTCACGCTGTCACTGGAGCCGTCCGTCGGGCCGTCCCACTGAGCCGTCGCAGGCCGCGGCCTGCGGATTGCCCCGAAATCGCGCGCGCCGCCGGCCACCGCTGCCAACTTGGTGCATCTCATCGGCCGGTAACGCGACAAATCCCGTGAGTTGCAGTGATTTGAGCGTGGCACGGTTTCTGCACCATCGTGTCCGTACCACGCCACCGGCGCCATTCCCGACGATCTCGAGGATACGCGCACGGACGGAGCCTGGGCAGCTGGATTCAAGGCTCATTCGTTGCGAAATGCACATCATGAAAATGATCACCGCAGTCGTGCGGCCTTTCAAGCTGGATGAGTTGCGGCAGGCCATCGCGCTCTCGGGAGTGCAGGGCATGACCGTGACCGAGGTCCATGAGACGCCGTTCGGACCGAGAGCCAAGGTCGAAGTCGCCGTCGGCGACGACATCGTCGAGCCGGTGGTGGAGGCCATCGCCAATGTCTCGCGGACCGGTCGGGCCGGAGACGGCCGCATCTGGGTCGGTGAGCTCGAGCAGGCGATCCGGATTCGCACCCGTGAGACCGGCACGGCAGCTACATGAGAGTTTCAAAACCAAAGCGGGAGTCGCATGTTATGCGCGGTGATTTGTCAGCGAGAAACGAGGCACGGTCATACACGCCGGCCCGCATCGGGCCGAGCCGCGTAGGGCTGGGCCGTATAGGGCGGGCCCGGATTGGGGCCCTGGCGCTGCTGCTGGGACTGCTGGCCGTGGGCGGCCAGGCAGTCACGGCATCGGCGCAAAACGCCCCCGCCGCGGCAGCGGCGCCGGCGGCAGCGGCGCCGGCCACAACGCCACCGGCAGCGGCGGCAGCAGCCGCGCCGGCACCGGCTGCGGCACCGACGGCGCCGTATGTGACCGGGTTCGACAAGATCAACTCCGGCGATACGGCGTGGATGCTGACCTCGACGGCCTTGGTCTTGATGATGACCATTCCGGGCCTGGCCTTATTTTACGCCGGCATGGTCCGCAAGAAGAACGTGCTCGCCACCCTGATGCAGAGCTTTGCGATCACCAGCCTGGTCTCGGTGCTCTGGTGGCTCATCGGCTACTCCCTGGCTTTCACGCCGGGCAGCACGCCCTATATAGGCAGCCTGCACTGGGCCTTTCTGAACCACGTCTCGTATATGCACGATGCGATGAAGGAGAGCGTCTCGCACATCGCCGTGACCATCCCCGAGACGATCTACGTGATGTTCCAGGGCACGTTTGCGATCATCACGCCGGCGTTGATCTGCGGCTCATTCGCCGAGCGCATGAAGTTCTCAGCGATGCTGTGGTTCATGGGCATCTGGCTGATCGTGGTGTACTGCCCGGTCGCGCACTGGATGTGGGAGCCGTCCGGCTGGTTCGCGGCCACGCAGCTGGACTTCGCCGGCGGCACGGTGGTGCACATCAATGCCGGTATCGCCGGTCTGGCCACCGCGCTGATGCTCGGCAAGCGCCAGGGCCTGGGCAAAGAGAAGATGGCGCCGCATAACCTGACACTGACCGTGATTGGCGCCTCGTTGCTGTGGGTCGGCTGGTTCGGCTTCAACGCCGGCTCCGCCGTGGTCTCCGATGGCCGTGCCGCAATGGCCTTCCTCGTCACGCACACCGCAACCGCGGTCGCGGCGCTGGCCTGGATGTTCACGGAGTGGGCCGTCAAGGGCAAACCGAGCGTACTGGGCATCTGCTCCGGCGCCGTGGCCGGGCTGGTGGCGATCACACCGGCCTCCGGCTTCGTCGGCGTCGACTCCTCGGTGATCATCGGCATCGTGGCGGGCGTGGTGTGCTTCTTCACCTCGACCTCGCTCAAGAAAGCGGTCGGCTACGACGATTCACTCGATGCCTTCGGAGTGCACTGCATCGGCGGCATCATCGGCGCGCTGCTGACCGGCGCGCTGGTGAGCAAGGAGATCAGCGGGGCCACCGGCAGCGTGCTGTTGCAGATGCGCGGCGTAGTCGCAACCCTGGTCTGGAGCTTCGTCCTGAGCCTGATCATCCTGAAGATCCTGGATATGACCATCGGCATCCGGGTCACCGCTGATGATGAGCGCGAGGGCCTGGACATCTCGCAGCACGGAGAGAGCATCGAATAGGCTCACCCCTAACCTTTCGGACCCCCCCTCGGCCCCGGCGGGCGTGAAGCCCCCCGGGGCTTCTTTTTGCCCGCCGTTGGCGCGAATGTGACGGAGTTCACCTCGCCGCCGGTCCGCTGGACCGATACTGTGGCCCTCGATGGGGAACCGAATCGATGCGTCGAATTGTCGCAATCGTCATCCTGGCCGGCCTGCCGCTGTACGCGGCACCCGCTGACATTTATCGCTCGGTCGATGCCCAGGGGCACTTGCAATACAGCGATACGCCCTCACCCGGCGCGGTGCTGGTTTCCGCCACCGATGCCCAGAGCGCCGATTCCAGCTCTGAGTCCAAGTCCGCAGCCGACGACAGCGACAACGCCGATGCCAACGGCGGAGACGCGGTCCACCAGCGGCTGATGCAGCAAGCCGCGGCCCGGGCCGTGCAGAAGGACACCGCGCAGCTCCAGGCGCAGCAGTGCAAGCAGGCGCAGGACGCGTACGAGAAATCCATCGAGGCACGCAAGCTCTACCGGGTCGGCAAGGACGGCGTGCGCGAGTATCTGAACGACGATGAGGCCGAGCAGGAGCGGGTGAGCGATCGCCTGGCCATGCAGGCGGCCTGCAAAAACGCGTCGTCCTAGCACGCGGCGCATACCCCGGCACCGCACAGCCGCCCAGCCCGCAGCGCTGCTGTCGATTTGGCGCGGCGATCGGTTATGCTGAAAGCCGATGCGCCTCGATTTCGTCAAGATGCACGGGCTGGGCAATGACTTCCTGATCCTGGATCTGCCGGCCGGCGCTGGGTTGCCGAGTGCCGCGCAATGGCGCGCGCTGGCCGATCGGCATACCGGCATCGGGTTCGACCAGGCGCTGGTGCTGCAGCCGCCGCGCCGCGCCGGCACGGATGCCTATTACCGCATCTTCAACGCAGACGGCGGAGAGGCGGAGCAATCCGGCAACGGCGCGCGCTGTGCCGCCGCGCTGCTGCATCGGCGCCGCAAGAGCGGCGCAGGCGCCCTGACGATGGACACCGCCGGCGGACTGCTGCAGGCCTCGGTACTGGCGGACGGGCGCGTGTCCGTGAACATGGGGCCGCCCAACTTCGATCCCGCATCGCTGCCGTTCGACGCGCCGGCGCGCGCCGCCAGCTATTCGATCCATTCCGGCGACGAAACCCACGAGTTCGGCGCGGTCTCGATCGGCAACCCGCACGCGGTGCTGCGGGTGCAGGCGGTCGAGAGCGCCGCGGTGGAGCGCATCGGGCGCACGCTGCAAACCAACCCGCGCTTCCCGCGGCAGGTCAACGTCGGCTTCATGCAGATCGTCGATAGGACGGCGATCCGGCTGCGTGTGTACGAGCGCGGCGCGGGGGAGACCCGCGCCTGCGGCACCGGTGCGTGCGCGGCGGTGGTGATCGGACGCGATCTCGGGCTGCTCGACGCCGACGTCGAAGTGCATGTGCCGGGAGGGGTGTTGAGCGTACACTGGGACTCGGAGGGCGAATCGGTATGGTTGACCGGGCCCGCACAGCAGGCGTTCGAGGGACGGGTCGACATCTGATCGCGCAGACCCCACCGGAAATATTCCAGAGCCAGCACGTAAGCGGAGACGACCAACGATGAGCAGCAACCTGCACGGCCTTGCCGCCGAGTCCGTGGACGATGACGCGGTTGCGCACTACCTGCAGCAGAATTCCGATTTCTTCGAGCGGCACCCGCAGCTGCTCGCGCGCCTGCGGCTGCACCACCCGCGCAACGGCGCGACTATCTCGCTGATCGAGCGGCAGGTGGAGGTGCTGCGCGACAAGCACCAGCAGCAGGAACAGAAACTGGCGGAATTCGTGCGGGTCGCGCGCTCCAACAACGTGCTGGCGGAGAAGATCCACCGCTTTACCCGCCGCCTGCTACGCACCGGCACGCATGCCCAGGCGGTGGAGCAGATCGAGGCCAGCCTGCGCGAGGATTTCGACACCTTCCACGCGGTGCTGGTGCTGCCGCACGAGAGCCTGCCGGGCTACAGCGAGCTGCCGCAGCGCTTCCTGCGCCGCGTCGCCGGCGACGATCAGACCTACCGCAGCTTCGATACGCTGTTCGCCACCTGCAAGCCGCGCTGCGGCCAGGTGCGCGACTCGCAGCGCGAGTTCCTGTTCGGCACCGAGGCCCCCAACATCGGCTCGGTGGCCCTGATTCCGCTCGGGGGACAGCCGCCGCTGGGCCTGCTCGCCCTCGGCAGCGTCGACCTGGACCGCTTCCATCCGGGCATGAGCACCGAATTCCTCTCGCGCATGAGCGAGCTGATCACCGACGCGCTCGCGCGCCCCTGAGGCGCGCGGTGGCCATGGCGTCGCCGGCGCCGTCGATGACGCCGCAGGCGCTGCAGTGGCTGGCACGCTTCGAGCGGCACCTGGCCACCGAGCGGCGCCTGTCCGCCCACACTGTGGCGGCCTACCGGCACGATCTTCAGTGCCTGCAGCGCTGGTGCGAGCGCAGCGCCCTGACCAGCTGGGACGCACTGGACCATCAGCACGTACGCAGCTTCGCGGCCCGCAGCCACGCCCAGGGGCTGTCCGGCCGCAGCGTGCAGCGCCGGCTCGCGGCGGTACGCACCTTCTTCGGTTTCCTGCAGCGCGAAGGCGCCCTGCGACACAACCCGGCGCTCGAGGTGCGCGCGCCCAAGGCGGTGAGGCGTCTGCCCACAACGCTCGACGTCGACCAGATGGCCCGGTTGCTGTCGCTTCGACCCAGGAGCGCGCTGGAGACGCGCGATCTGGCGCTGATGGAGTTGCTGTACTCGAGCGGCCTGCGGCTCGCGGAGCTGTGCGCTCTGACGCTCGCGGGCCTGGACCTGGCAGACGGACAGGTGACGGTGCTGGGTAAGGGCCGTAAGGAGCGGGTGGTACCGGTCGGCTCGGTCGCGGTGACGGCGCTGAAGGCGTGGCTGGCGGTACGCGCCGGCCTGGCCGCGCCCGACCAGCCGGCGGTGTTCGTCGGCCGCCGTGGTACACCGCTCGGGCCGCGCGCCGTGCAGCTGCGCGTGGCGGCCCATGCGCGCGCCATGGGGGTGCCGATGCACCTGCACCCGCACATGTTCCGGCACGCCTTTGCCACGCATCTGCTTGAATCGAGTCGCGATTTGCGTGCCGTGCAGGAGCTTCTGGGGCACGAGAGCATCAGCACCACGCAGATCTACACGCACCTTGATTTTCAGCACCTCGCCCGCACGTACGAACAGGCGCACCCTCGCGCCAAACGCCGCGGATGAACTCCACGATGAATACGTCCCCTGCATCTGCCGGCTTCGACCCGCACGCCACCACCATCCTGGCGGTCCGCCGCAACGACGCGATCGCGCTCGGCGGCGACGGCCAGGTCACGCTCGGCAACACCGTGATGAAGGGCAATGCGCGCAAGGTACGGCGCCTGGCCAACGGCAAGGTGCTGGCCGGCTTCGCCGGCGGCACCGCCGATGCGTTCACCCTGTACGAGCGCTTCGAGGGCAAGCTGGAAAAGTACGGCAACCTCACGCGCGCGGCAATCGAGCTGGCCAAGGACTGGCGCGCCGACCGCTACCTGCGCCGGCTGGAAGCGCTGCTGCTGGTGGGCGATCCACAGAACCTGTTCATCGTCTCCGGCAACGGCGATGTCATCGAGCCCGAATACGCCGCGGTCGCGATCGGCTCGGGCGGCCCGTATGCGCAGGCGGCCGCGCGGGCGCTGCTGGACAACAGCGAGCTGGACGCGCGCACGATCGTGGAACGCGCGCTGGGGATCGCCGCGGACATCTGCATCTACACCAACCGTAACCTCGTGATCGAGGAGTTGCGCTCATGACGCCGCGGGCCATCGTGCAGGAGCTCGACAAGCACATCATCGGACAGGGCGCGGCCAAGCGCGCGGTCGCCATCGCCCTGCGCAACCGCTGGCGGCGCATGCAGGTCGATGAGCCGCTGCGCCAGGAGATCACGCCGAAGAACATCCTGATGATCGGCCCGACCGGCGTGGGCAAGACCGAGATCGCGCGCCGGCTGGCGCGCCTGGCGCAGGCGCCGTTCGTGAAGGTCGAGGCCACCAAGTTCACCGAGGTCGGCTACGTCGGGCGCGAGGTCGACTCGATCATCAAGGAACTGGCGGACGTCGCGATCAAGATGACGCGCGAGCAGGAGCTCGAGCGCGTGCGCGGCAACGCGCACGAGGCGGCGGTCGAGCGCGTGCTCGATGCGCTGCTGCCCAAGCCGCGCATGATGGGATTTTCCACCGACGAGCCGCCCACGGCGCGCGACTCGGAAACCCGCCAGAAACTGCGCGAGCTGCTCACCCGCGGCGAGATCGACGAGCGCGAGGTCGAGATCGAGGTGCGCTCCATGCCGATCGGCGTGGACATCATGGCGCCGCCGGGCATGGAGGAGATGCAGCAGCAGCTGCAGTCGGTGCTGTCCAATCTCGGCGGCAACCGCACACGCACCCGCCGGGTCAAGGTGCGCGAAGCGCTCAAGCTGATGCTGGAGGAGGAAGCCGGCAAGCTGATCAACGAGGAGGAGCTCAAGACCCGCGCGCTCACCAGCGCCGAGCAGAACGGCATCGTGTTCATCGACGAGATCGACAAGATCACGCGCCGCCAGGAAACCATCGGCGCGGACGTGTCACGCGAAGGCGTACAGCGCGACCTGCTGCCGCTGGTGGAGGGCTGCACCGTCAACACCAAGTACGGCTCGCTCAAGACCGACCACGTGTTGTTCATCGCCTCGGGCGCGTTTCACACCTCCAAGCCCGCCGACCTGATCCCGGAGCTGCAGGGCCGCTTCCCGATCCGCGTGGAGCTGGACTCCCTCAAGGTCGAGGACTTCGTGCGCATCCTGACCGAGCCCGACGCCTCGCTCACGGCACAGTACCGCGCGCTGCTCGGGACAGAGAAGCTGTCGCTGGAATTCGCACCCGATGGAGTGCAGCGGCTGGCCGAGATCGCCCACCAGGTCAACGAGCGCACCGAGAACATCGGCGCGCGCCGCCTGCACACGGTGATGGAGCGGTTGCTGGAATCGGTGTCGTTCGATGCCAGCGAGAATCCGGACTCACGGCTGCTGGTCGACGCGAGCTACGTCGATGCGCACCTGGGAGACCTGGCCAAGGACGAGGACCTGAGCCGCTACATCCTCTAGGGGCGCATCCCCCTGAGCGCGCCGCGCGCGCATCAGCGGGGCTGCAGCGCGGAGGCACCGGGTACGGCCGCGGCCGGTGCGCGAACCTTACTTCTTGGCCGCAGTGCCGGTCTTGCCGGCGGGCTGCTTCTTGGCCGAGTGCTTCGGCCGGCTCTTGCCGAAGCTGCCGCGATAGATCTTGCCGCGACGGGTCTTCATATCGCCCTTTCCCACAGCGACTCCTGCTCGATAGGCGCCGAGGCGGCGCGGGCGTGCAGTCTACCCGATTAGGGCCGCAGGTAGGCACCACATGTGGCCACCTCTATCCAGGTGCCGGCGAGGGATCTGACGGCGCCCGGCGTGGCGCCTGCCTCGGATGCTATCGGCTGTTGGCCTGCGGCGTGACGTCCAGGATCACCTTGCCCTCGGTGTGGCCGGCGCGGTTGTACTCCTGCGCCTGCGCCGCCTGGGCGAGCGGAAACGACCTGTCGACGTGAACCGTGAACTTGCCGGCGCGCGCGAGCGCCGCGACCTGCCGCAGCAGATCGGCGATCGGCACCATCGCGCCGCGGCGGCGCGGGCCCGCTTCCGGACAGCTCACTCCTGCGGCCACGCATTGCGCGGCCGTGATCTGCGGATGTTCGACCTCGGTGCTGGCGACGGTGATGAACACGCCGCCGCGTCGCACGTCGCCGAAGGCCGCGAGCGCGGTCGGTCCGCCCACCGTGTCGAGCACCACGTCCATGCCCCGGGCCTTCGCCGCCCAATCGGAATTGTGATAATCCAGCACCTCGGAGACCCCGATATGATGCAGGTACGCCTCATGGCGCGCCGTGGCGGTGCCAATCACCTGTGCGCCGCGCGCCACCGCGATCTGCGCGGCGGAGCTGCCGACGCCGCCGGCGATCCCGGTGATCAACACGCGCTCGCCGGCGTGCACCTTCGCCTCGTCCATCGTGCGTGCGCCGGTCCACCCGACCATGCCCAGCCCGGCAGCCTGCGCATAGGTCAGATCGGGAGGCTTGGGCACCACGTCGGACGCGGCCACGACGATGTAGTGCGCATAGGCACCGTTGAGCCCGTGTATGCCGGGGGCGAAGCCCTTCATGCAAAACACGCTCTGACCGACCGTCACGCCGGTGACGCCCGGCCCGAGCGCGGCCACGACACCGGCCACATCGGAACCGGGGACGCTGCGGCCGGGCCGCGGGCCGCCGGGGGCGGTGCCTAGTCGCGCCTTCCAGTCCACCGGGTTGACGCCGGCGGCGTAGATGCGGATGAGCACCTGACCGGCGGCCGGCGCGAGCACCGGGATGCGCTCGAGCTTCAGCACATCCGGACCGCCGGTGCCGTTCTGAACGACGGCCTGCTGCTGCGCGGGCGGTGCGGCCCGCGCGGCCGGCGCGATACCCAGCCCGAGGCTCATGGCGAGGGCTGCTGCCAGGACGAGCCCCGCGGTGCGTGCGATGATGCCGGTGTTCATACCTGCTCCTCCGATCGGTACCGTGACGGTTGCGGCGCGGCCCGGCGAGCACCCGCATACGCGCGGTCGCAGCTGCGGCAGCGCCGCGGCAAGCCAGGCAGTCAGCGCTATCTTATCCCAACTAGCGCTCATACCCGGCGGGCGCGGCCGAGGGGTTTGGCAACAATCGCGGCATTGTCCCCCTCGCGGCATCGTCCGCATGGCCCTTCCCACCCCCGGAGATCCGCATGGCAACGCAACCCCTGGAAGGATTGAAGATCGCGATCCTGGCGACCGACGGCGTCGAGCAGGTCGAGCTGACCGAGCCGCGCCGGGCCCTGGACGACGCCGGCGCGGATACCGAGGTCGTCTCGCCGAAGCCCGACAAGCTACGGGGCTGGAAATTCAAGGAATGGGGCGATGAGATCGCGGTCGACGAGGACCTCGAGGATGCGGATCCCAAGGACTACGATGCCCTGGTGCTGCCGGGCGGCGTCATCAATCCGGACGCGCTGCGCATGCAGCCCAAGGCCGTGGCCTTCGTCAAAGCCTTCTTTGACAGCGGCAAGCCGGTCGGCGCCATCTGCCACGGACCGTGGACCGTGATCGAGTGCGGCGCGGCCCGCGGACGACGCATGACCTCCTGGCCCTCGCTGCGGACCGATATCGCCAACGCCGGCGCCCATTGGGTCGACGAGGAAGTGGTGGTCGACAACAAACTGGTCACCAGCCGCAAGCCCGACGATATCCCCGCGTTCAACCGCGAGATCATTCGTCTGTTCGCCCAGTCCCGCCCGGCAACCCGCAGCAGCGCCGCGGAGCATGCCGGCGCAGGTGCCCAGCCCCGCGGTCCTGCCTAGCCGCGCAGCGCCTCGCCTGCTCGCAGCGCCCCGCTTGGTGGGCCCGCAGCTGCCGCCGCGCCCGTCTAGTCGTTGATCACGGGCTTTTGCGTTACGGACCGGGCCGCCCAGTGACTGCCGAGCTGGCGCTCCAACCGGGCGCGATGGATGAGCCCGCGCACGCTGCTGCGACCCGCGGTCTCGTTTTCCAGCACCACCAGGTGCACGGCGCCGCTGCCCTCGAAGATCTCGACCAGGTCGCGCACCAGCGCCTCTTCGATCGTCTGCCAGTCGACCGCCGGTACGTTGCCCACCGGGGTCATGACGTCGGCGACGCGCAGCTCGCGTGGTGCGCCGGCGCCGTCGAGCCCGGCGCCCCGCGCACCGCCGCGCTTGGCACGCTCGGCGTGCTCGGCGGTGATCAGCCCGGTCACGACGTGCTCGCGCACCACCAGAAAGGCGCGCACTCCCAGGCGAAACATCTCGTCGAGCACCTGCTCGAGCGCGGCGTCCTCGGTCACCGTGAGCGGCGGCTCGTGCTGAAAATCCGTCAGCGCCCGCACAGCAGGGTCGGTGATCTTCAGCGACGGGGCATGTGCGTGCTGGCGCAGTGAGGAGACGGCGATGGTCGCGACGGCATTGCGTGTCGATGCAAGAAGATAGGGACGTTGCACGCTAACTTCCTCTCTGTGCTCGATCCTGCGTGGCAGCTGCGCTGATCGCGGCTCAATGTCGAGACCCTGCGAGCTTCACCAGCAGACGGCGGTCGTTCGGCAAAGTTCCGACCGGTCAGCGGACTAACCAATTATTAATTTTGTCCCCCTCTTGGGTTGTGGTTACCAGATGACGGTCTGCACAGGCCGACGACTGAGCTGCCGGCATCGAGGTATCGGGCGCGCCGCGGACGCGCCGCGCGGACGCGCCCCTCGCGGCGGTTGCGTCAGCGAAAGCGCGCCAACGTCTTCGCCAGGGCCTGCGGACCGGGATTGAGCCGCTCGTAGGGAATCTGGTTCAGCGGCTGGTCGGGGGTGGCGTTCAGCTCGTGCATCTCGGGCTGATCGTCGCCCAGGTACAGCAGCCCCGTGAGGTACTCGTCGCGTTTCTGGTGGGCCTGAATGGCCTGGAGCGCCGCGGCGCGGTCGTGCGGATCGTACTGCGCATCGGCCTTGCGCAGCACGATGCGGCTGCCGTCATGCATCGTGACGGCCTGGGTCTGTCCTTGCGCGTAGTCGACCGCGATCGGCTCGGCCGGCGGCACGAAATCGGCGTGCACGGCTTCCTCGTAGTGCTCGCGCGTATAGGCGTAGCTGCGTGTGGAACCCTCGTGATCGTTGAATGTCACGCACGGTGAGAGTACGTCAAGCAGCGCGAAGCCGCGGTGATGCATCGCGGCCTGCAGCAACGGTATCAGCTGCGG
Organism: Steroidobacteraceae bacterium; assembly: GCA_036267195.1. GTDB lineage: Bacteria > Pseudomonadota > Gammaproteobacteria > Steroidobacterales > Steroidobacteraceae > FEN-1191. The sequence goes on along the minus strand of DATAWM010000029.1, from coordinate 20,435 downwards.
CTTGTCGCCGGAGAAACTGCGCGCCACGAACGAGGCGCCGAGCGTGATCGCCAGCTGCACCGGATCGATCGGCGGCTGGCGGTTGACCTCGCCCTTCTTGGCGCGGGTACCGACATCGGCGGAAGCGGAGAACTGGCCCTTGGTGAGACCATAGACGCCATTGTTCTCGATGATATAGACCAGCTGCAGATTGCGCCGGATGGCGTGGCAGAACTGTCCCAGGCCGATCGAGAGCGTATCGCCGTCGCCGGAGACCCCGATGTAGGTGAGATTGCGGTTGGCGGCGTTGGCGCCGGTGGCGATCGAGGGCATGCGCCCGTGCACGGAGTTGAAGCCGTGCCCGCCGCTGATGAAGTACGCCGTGGTCTTGGATGAGCAGCCGATGCCCGAGAGCTTGACCACGTTCTGCGGCACCAGAGACTCGGTCCAGCAGGCCTCCACCAGCGCGGCGGTGATCGAGTCGTGGCCGCAGCCGGCGCACAGCGTGGAGTTGGCGCCCTCGTAGTCGCGCCGCGTGAGCCCGAGCGCGTTCTTCGGCAGCTGCGGATGAATGACCTTGGGTTTCGCCATGAACGACATCTGTGACTCCTCCCTCAGCCCACCAGCTGCGCGGCCGGCCGCGTCGCCGGCGCGATCACCGCGGCCACGCCCTCGGCAACGTAGCTCGCCGGGATCGGCAGGCCGTTGTAGTGCAGGATCGAGCGTAGGCGGCTCTTGTCGACGCCGGTCTCGAGCGTGAGCAGCGAGCGCAGCTGCGCGTCGCGGTTCTGCTCGACCACGAACACCAGCCGGTGCGCCTGTAGGAAGCGCTCGACTTCCTCGCCGAACGGGAAGCCGCGCACCCGCAGGTAATTGACCGGGATGCCCTGCCCTGCCAGGCGCACGCGCGCCTCGCGCACCGCGCCGTCACAGCTGCCGAGCGAGACGATGCCAATATCGATGCGCTCGTCCTGATCGACGACGGCCGGCGGCACCAGGTGCGCGGCCGTCAGCCATTTCTTGCGCAGCCGATCGACCACGATCTGGTATTCCTTCGAGTCCTCGGTGTAACCGCCGTACTGGTTGTGACCCGAGCCACGCGCAAAGTAGGCGCCCTTGGGGTCCACGCCGGGGAGCGTGCGCTGCGGGATGCCGTCGTTGTCGTGGTCGTAGAAGCGCCAGAAGCGCTCGATCCTGGCGAGCTGCTCGGCATCGAGCACCTTACCGCGATCGGGAACGTAGGCCGGATCCCATTTGAATTCCGGGCACACCCAGTCGTTCATGCCGATGTCCAGGTCCGACAGCACCAATATCGGAGTCTGCAGCCGCTCGGCCAGGTCGAACGCCTTGGGCGCGAACTCGAAGCACTCCTCCGGGCTGGCCGGATACAGGCACACCTGGCGGGTGTCGCCGTGCGACGCATACGCGGCCGACAGGATGTCGCATTGCTGCGTGCGTGTGGGCATGCCGGTGGAAGGCCCGACGCGCTGGATGTCGAACAGCACCGCGGGCACCTCGGCGTAGTAGGCCAGCCCGAGGAATTCCTGCATCAGCGACAGGCCGGGCCCGGAAGTTGCGGTGAAGGCGCGCGCCCCGCACCAAGAGGCCCCGATCACCATGCCGATCGCCGACAGCTCGTCCTCGGCCTGCACCGAGATGTAGTTCTTGCGCTCGCTGGCCGCATCCACGCGCAGCCGCTCGCAGAAACCCTTGAAGGCATCCATCAACGAAGTCGACGGCGTGATCGGGTACCAGGCCGCCACGGTCGCACCGGCGTACACGCAGCCCAGCGCCGCCGCGGTGTTGCCGTCGATGATGATATGGCCCGCGGTCGCCTCCATCTTCTCCACCACCAGCGGCAGCGGGCAGGTGAAATGCGCGCGCGCATAGTCGTAGCCGAGCTGGATCGCCTGCATGTTGGCATCCACCAGCTGCGGCTTCTTCGCATAGGTCTCGGCCAGCAGCGTGCGGATGATGTCCAGGTCCAGGCTGCACAGCGCCGCCAGCACCCCGGCATAGCAGATGTTCTTCATCAGGATGCGCGTGCGTACACCCTGGAAGCTCTGGTTGCACAGGCGTGCCAGCGGCACGCCGATCACGCTGACGTCGTCGCGCTTGGACAGGGCCGGCCGCGGCCAGGTGCTGTCGTAGATGAAATAGCCGCCGGAGGCGACCTCGGTGAGATCGCGCGCGTAGGTCTCGGCGTTGAGCGCCACCATGATGTCGACCTGGCCGGCACGGGCACGATGGCCGTCGCGCGTGACGCGGATCTCGTACCAGGTCGGCAGCCCCTGGATGTTGGACGGAAAGTAGTTCTTGCCGACCACCGGCACGCCGCTGCGGAAGATCGCCTTCATCAGCAGGCCGTTGGCACTGGCCGAGCCGGTGCCGTTGACGGTCGCGATCTTGATGACGAAGTCGTTTATGCGGTCTTGAGCTTTGCCCGACATGTAGAGCCCTCATCGCCGGCGTGCGGCCAGTGGACCGTGGATTTCTGCATGTCCCACGCCGCCGTGGGGCATCGCTCGGCGCACAGTCCGCAGTGCACGCACAGGTTCTCGTCTTTCACCATCACGCGCCCGGTCTGCGGCAGCGACGCCGACACGTACAGCGGCTGCGTCGGCTCGAGCGCCGGCGCGCGCAGGTGCGCGCGCAACTCACCCTCGGTGCCCTGTGGCGCGATCGTCAGACAATCGACCGGGCAGACATCGATGCAGGCATCGCACTCGATGCACAGCTTCGCTTCGAACACGGTCTGCATGTCGCAGTTGAGGCAGCGCGCGGCCTCCTGCGCCGCCGTCTCGGCGTCGAAGCCCAGTTCCACCTCGATGTTGATCTTCTTGAAGCGCTCCTTGAGCGACACGTGCGGCACCAGGCGGCGCTCGAGCGTGGTGTAATCGTTCTTGTAGGCCCACTCGTGCATGCCCATCTTGCGGCTCTCGAGCGTCAGGCGCGGCGAGGGACGATCCGCGACCGATTCGCCGCGGCACAGCTGGTGGATCGACAGCGCCGCCTGGTGGCCCTGCTCGACCGCCCAGATGATGTTCTTCGGTCCCTGCGCGGCATCGCCGCCGAAGAACACGCCGGCACGCGTGGACTGGAAGGTGCGCGGGTCGACCTCGGGCTGGTCCCACTTGTTGAAGCGCACGCCCAGGTCGCGCTCGATCCACGGAAAGGCATTCTCCTGCCCGATCGCCAGGATCACGTCGTCGCACGGGATCACGACCTCGCCGAGGCTGCGCTCGCTGGTGATGCGGCCGCCCTCGACCGTGTATTCCATCTGCTCGAAGCGCATGCCGGTCAGCCGCCCACCCTGCACCTCGAAGCTCTTGGGCGAATGATTGACCAGGATCTCGACGTGCTCCTCCTCGGCGTCCTCCAGCTCCCAGTCGGAGGCCTTGAAGAAGCCGCGCGGTTTGCGCGCCATGACCTTGACGTCATTGGCCCCCAGGCGCAGCGAGCTGCGGCAGCAATCCATCGCGGTGTTGCCGACGCCGATGATGAGCACGCGCTCGCCGATCGAGGACACGTGGCCGAAGGCCACCGACTCGAGCCAGGTGATGCCGATGTGGATCCGGTCGGTGTCATGCCGCCCCGGCAGCTCCAGCTCCTTGCCCTTGGGCGCGCCGGTGCCGACGAACACGGCATCGTAGCCGTCGCCCTCGAGCAGCCCGCGCAGGCTCTTGATCGGATGATGCAGGCGCAGATCCACGCCCATGTCGAGGATCATGCCGATCTCCTCGTCGAGCACGCTGACCGGCAGGCGGAACGCGGGGATATTGCTACGCATCAGCCCGCCCGGCACGCCGTACTGCTCGAACACGGTCACCTCGTAGCCCAGCGGTACCAGATCGTTGGCCACCGTCAGCGAGGCGGGCCCGGCGCCGATACAGGCGATCCGCTTGCCGTTGCGCACCGCCGGCGCATGCGGCAGGCTGCCATTGAGATCACCCTTCAGGTCGGCTGCGGTACGCTTGAGCCGGCAGATCGCCACCGGCTTGGCTTCGACCCGGCCGCGCCGGCAGGCCGGCTCGCACGGCCGATCGCAGGTGCGCCCCAGGATGCCGGGGAACACGTTGGTGGCGCGATTGAGCAGGTAGGCATCGGTGTAGCGGCCCTGAGCGATGAGCCGCAGATACTCCGGTACGTCGGTGTGGGCCGGACAGGCCCACTGACAATCGACCACCCGATGGTAATAATCCGGATGCGCGGTATCGGTCGGGTTCATGGTATCGGCTCCGATCAGCTTGTATAGCAAATCAACCACGGGTAAGCGAATCAGATATGGCCGAAGTAACCATCCGGGAGATCAAGCTGCGCCGACGCTCGCGCGTGCTGGAAGTGAGCTTCGATGACGGCGCGCGCTATCAGCTGCCGTTCGAATATCTGCGCGTGCACTCGCCATCGGCGGAGGTGCAGGGCCACGGAGCGGGCGAGGGAGTGCTGGTGCTCGGCAAGGAGCAGGTCGGCATCCGTGCGGTGGAGCCCATCGGCCAGTACGCAGTACGGCTGGTGTTCGATGATGGGCACGACACCGGGCTGTACACCTGGAAGTACCTGTATGAGCTCGGCGCCGAACACGAACGCAAATGGGCCACATATCTGGCGCGCCTGGCAGACTCGGGCCATGCCCGCAGCGCTTCATCGTGATGATCAACCCGGCACCATCGAGGACGAGTACCCCTCAAAAGAAAGGCCGGGCGATGAGCCCGGCCAAATCTTCACAAGACCCCCACTCGGTTGGGCCCCTTTTCGGGCCATCAGCCGGGGGAGGATTGTGGTCGAACTCTTCATGGATTGCCAGCGTTTTTGAATGAATCTATCCCGCCCGGGGCCGGCCTGTGCGGCCCCTGCACAGCCGATAGTAGATTGCGTCTAACTCCTGTTGCATACTGGACGAAATCAGTCCTTTTTACTGAACGATCACGGCAGCATCATGCGCGGCGGCAGCGGATGCGCAGGCCGCGGCATCCGGCTCGCCGAGCGATAGAATGCCGTCTATGACTCAAGATAGCCGCCCGAGCGCTGATTTCGGCTTCCAGGACGTGCCGTGGCGCGAAAAAGGCCGCCGCGTGCGCGGCGTGTTCGACTCCGTGGCGAGCCGCTATGACCTGATGAACGACCTGATGTCGGGCGGCGCGCACCGGCTGTGGAAGCAATTCACCCTCACGCTGACGGGGCTGCGGCCGGGTCAGCGTGCACTCGATGTCGCGGCAGGCACCGGCGATCTGGCCGCGGGTCTGGCGCGCCAGGTCGGCAACTCCGGCCTCGTGGTGCTGACGGATATCAATGCGACGATGCTTCGGCACGGCCGCGACCGCCTGATCGATCGCGCGCTGCTGTCGAACATCCGCTATGCGCAGGCCGATGCCGAACGGCTGCCGTTCGCCGATGGCAGCTTCCATTGCGTCACGATCGGCTTCGGATTGCGCAACGTCACCGACAAACAGGCCGCGCTCGCATCGATGCACCGCGTGCTCAAGCCCGGCGGGCAACTGCTGGTGCTGGAATTCTCCACGCCCCGGGACGCAACGCTCAGCCGCCTGTATGACTTTTATTCCTTCAGCGTGCTGCCGCGGCTCGGACGGCTGGTGGCCGGGGATGAAGGCAGCTACCGCTACCTGGCCGAATCCATCCGGCGCCATCCCGACCAGGACACGTTGCTGAAGATGATGGGCGCCGCCGGTTTCGGCACATGCCGCTACCACAACCTGATGGGCGGCATCGTGGCCCTGCACCGCGGCTACCGGCACTGACCATGAAGCCGGTGGAGCTGCTGATCGAGCAGGTGCTCTCGCGGGTCTCGGCACGCGTGCGGCGCGACTCTCCGCGCGGCTGCGACATCCTGGCCGAGCTCAAGGACAGGAGTCTTGCGATCTCGATCAGCGGCACGCCCTGGGGGCAGCATCCAATCGTCATCGAATCCACCGGCGAGGCGCTGCGGCTGCGGCCTGCGCCCGACTTTGCCGCCGATGCGACCTTGAGCGCAGCGCCGCTGTCGCTGCTGGCACTTGCGCGCGATGAGCCGGAAGCGGTGATCCGCCGCGGCGACGTGCGGGTCGAAGGTGATGCACGGATCGCCCAGCGCTTTCGCGAGCTCCTGCCGCTGCTGGCGCCGGACCTGGAGCAGGAGCTGTCGCGTCTGCTCGGGCGCAGCGCCGCGCATCTGGTGGCCGGCGCCTGGCGCGGGGCCGCCGACACCGTGCGGCGCACTGCCTGGACCTCGGTGCAGAACGTGGCCGAGTACCTGGCGCACGAAAGCGGCGACCTGGTGTCACGGCACGAAGCGGAGCACTTCCTGCGCGGCGTGGAGCAGGCGCGCGAGCAACTCGATCGCATCGAGGCGCGCCTGGCACGACTGGAGCGGCACTTCTCCGGCCTCGGCGGCGGACCGGGGCCGCCCTGATGCGACTGCGCGTCGTCCTGCGGCTGATCCATATCGAACGCGTACTGGTCCGGCACGGACTGGACGATCTGGTGCGCGCGACGCACCTGTACCGGCCGCTGCGCTTTCTGTTCTTCATTTCCTGGTGGACGTGGTTTCAGCACCGCTCTGCGCGCGGGCGCGCCGAGCGCCTGCGGCTCGCGCTCGAGGAGCTCGGACCGATCTTCGTGAAGTTCGGCCAGGCGCTGTCCACGCGGCGCGACCTGCTGCCTGACGACATCGCCGACGAGCTCGCCAAGCTGCAGGACAATGTACCGCCGTTTCCGGGCGCGCTGGCTCGCGCCCAGATCGAGCGTGCCTACGGCGCCCCGCTCGAAAGCCATCTGCGCGCCTTCGAGGAAGTACCGCTGGCGGCCGCGTCGATCGCACAGGTACACGCCGCCGAGCTCGCCGACGGGCGCGAGGTCATCGTCAAGGTGCTGCGGCCGGGCATTCACGCGATGGTCGAGCTGGATGTGGAGGTGCTCTACACGATCGCCGGCATGGCCGAGCGCTGGTGGGCCGACAGCCGGCGCCTGAAGCCGATGGAAATCGTACGCGAGTACGACAAGACCATCCTCGACGAGCTCGACTTGATGCGCGAGGCTGCCAATGCGTCGCAGCTGCGGCGCAATTTCGCCGGCACAGCGCTGCTGTACGTGCCGGAGATCTACTGGGATCACTGCCGCGACGGCGTCATGGTGATGGAGCGCATCCACGGCATCCCGATCGGTGACATTACCCGCCTGCGCGAGGCCGGCGTGGACTTCAAGCGACTGGCCGAGAACGGCGTGGAGATCTTCTTCACCCAGGTGTTCCGCCACAACTTCTTCCACGCCGACATGCACCCTGGCAACATCTTCGTGCTGGCCGAGGATCCGTCACAGCCGCGCTACGCCGCGGTAGACTTCGGCATCGTCGGTACACTGGATCTGCGCGATCAGCGCTATCTCGCCGAGAACTTCCTGGCGGTGTTCGATCGCGACTACCGCCGCGTGGCCACGCTGCACGTGCAATCGGGCTGGGTACCGGCGCACACGCGTGTGGATGAGATGGAGTCGGCAGTGCGTACCATCTGCGAGCCGATCTTCGACCGCCCGCTCAAGGAGATCTCGTTCGCCACGGTGCTGCTGCGGCTGCTGGCGGCGCTGCGGCGCTTCGACGGCCAGATCCAGCCGCAGCTTCTGCTGCTGCAGAAAACGCTGTTGAACGTCGAGGGGCTGGGCCGTCAGCTCTACCCGGAGCTGGATATCTGGCAGACCGCCAGCCCGGTGCTGCGCCGCTGGATGCGCGAGCGGCTCAGCGCGCGCACCGTACTGCGCGATCTGAAGCGCGGCTGGCCGGACCTGCTTGAGATCGTGCGCATGGTGCCCCCGCTGGCGCAGCGCACCCTGGAACAGGCGCAGGACCAGCGCCTGCGCATTCCGGTCGACATGAGCGAGCTGGAACGCATGCGCCGGGAACTCACCGCGCACATCCACAGCGGCGATCGCGTGCTGATGGGCGCGGTGCTGGGACTCACTGCGGTGCTGTGGCTGGCGCTGCGCGGCCAGCCACGCTGGATCGGCTACCTGCTCGCCGGCGCCGCGGCCCTGGCCTGGCTCGCCGCCTGGACGCGGCGGCGCCGTGGTACCGCGGCCCAGCGTTAGTCCCGGTACCGCCGGCGCGGCCCGTCAGGGGCTGATCCCCGGTTGCAGACGCCTGTCGCCGGGGGTCCGGAGCAGCCGCGACGCCCATAGGTTGCAGCCGACGCCGAGCACGAAGAACGGCATCAGCGCATATAGCGCGATGCGGAGGGATTCGGTGCCGTACTGCGGCCTCGCCCAGTCGCTGACCGCGCCCACATAGAGCGGCCCGCAGCCGACGGCGAACAGGTTGAGCACGAACAGCAGCAGGGCCGACGCGGTGGTGCGCCGCTCGGCGGGCACCAGGTTCTGGATGACGGCCACTGCCGGTGCCAGATACATGAACGTCAGACCTTGTGGTATGGCGAGCAGCAGCACCGAGACTCTCCAGCCATGCGCGTTGAGCGCCGCGAGGTAGAGCGGAAAGGCGAGCACGAAGGCGATGGCGGGCACCAGCGGATAACGATGCGCGCCGGTGCGACCGAAGCGGTCGCCGAGCGCACCACTGCCGGCGATGCCGGCGGCGATGCTCAGGCCGATGAGCGGCGCGTACCAGCTGCCGATGTCCGCGAGCGTGGCGCCCTGCACGCGCATGAGGAACGCAGGCGACCAGGACTGCAGGCTGTAGCCGACCACGGCGGAGAGGCTGCAGCCGAGCGTGACGAAGACCAGCGCGCCCGAGCGCAGGAACAGGCTGATGGATTTGCCCAGCGGCGCGGACTGCAAAGGGGGCGCATCATCGAGGGCACCGCGACGTGGCTCGCGCACCAGGAACGGGAGGAGCAGGGCGAGGGCGACGCCGGGGATGGCGAGCAAGTAGAAGGCGGTACGCCACCCGTAGTGATTGGTAGCCCAGACGCCGTACTCGCCGCCCGCAAACGTACCGAGCGGGATGCCGAGCGAGTACAACCCCATCGCCAGGCCGCGCCGGGCGGGCGGGAAGTAGTCCGAGAGTATGGAATAGGACGGCGGCACGCCGCCGGCCTCGCCTACACCGACGCCCGTGCGCGCGAGCGCCAGGCTCGCGAAGTTGCGTGCCAGACCACAGGCGGCGGTGAAGGCGCTCCACAAGCCACAGGCGAGCGCGACGATGGCGGTGCGGCGTTTTCGGTCGGCGAGCCAGGCGACCGGCACGCCGAAGGTGGTGTAGAAGATCGCGAACGCGAGCCCGGTCACCATGCCGAGCTGCGTGTCGGTGAGGGCGAGGTCCTTCTTGATCGGTTCGGCCAGCAGCGAGACCAGCTGGCGGTCGAGGTAGTTCAGCAGGTAGACGAGCAGCAGCACGCCCAGGACCAGGTACTTGTAGGCCTTGGATTGCCGGCGATCTTCCATGGAGATGGCTCTTGGATTCGGATTTATCGCCAGTCATGGTGATCGAAACGACGCAGGGTGACAACTTCAAGATTTCCAGCATCTCGGAATCGATTACCGCCAGCCGGTCACGGTCTGCGTAGTGAGTGGCGCTCCTGTACCGCAGGTTACGCCAACCAACTCGCCGGAGTAGACTCTTGAAGGTGATGTGATGTGCTCAGTATTGGAAGCGATCCCAGCAGGTCGATCCGGCGCAGTTCAATCGCCCGCACATTCACACCAGACGATGCACAAAGGCCAAGTGGTCGGTTACTCGATGGGCGCGATGCAAGCCTTCCAGTGGGCAGCACAGTATCCTGCTGCAGTCGACCGCTTCGTCGCAATTTGCGGTACCGCCAGGACGGCCGAGCACAACCAGCTATTCCTGGACAGCCTGCGCGCGGCCTTTTGCGCCGACGCGGCCTTCAACAATGGAGATTATGAGTCGCCGCCGCTCAGGGGCTTTGAAGCATTCGCCACGATCTATGCAAGCTGGCTCACTTCGCAGCGATTCTTCGCACGGCGACTGTATCGACAAGTCGGCCCCGGGATAGAAGACCTTGATGGCTTCGTAGCGCTCGTCAAGGCGTTCTTCATGCGTCACGACGCCAACGATCTGCTGGCCATGGCGGCGACCTGGCGGGCTGGTGATCCGAGCGCAAACGATATATACCGCGGTGATTTCGCGCGAGCGATGCGAGCGATCAGCGCGCGCGGCCTGATCATGCCCTGCGATACGGATCTGTACTTTCGCGCCGAGGATAGCGAGGCAGATGCCGCCCTGCTCAGCGATTGCGAGTTTGAACCGATTCGCTCGGACTTCGGGCATGCTGCAGGCGGCGGCTTCGATGCGGCAGCGGTCCGGCTGCTCAACGCGCGGATCCGCCGGTTCCTCGAGAACTGAAACCAGGAAACGTCAGCTCATGGACGATGACAGGTATCCGGACCTTCAGCCGACTCTCACCGGCGACACGATTCTCATCCGGCCGCTGCGCGCAGACGATTGGACGGACCTGTTTCGCGCCGCGGCCGATCCGCTCATCTGGGAGCTTCATCCGGCTCGGGAGCGACATCGTGAACCCGCATTCCGGGGTTATTTCGATGGCGCGATGGCATCGAAGGGCGCCTTTGCCTTCATCGAGCGCGCGACGGGTGAGATCGTGGGTTCGAGCCGATATTACCAATACAATCCGGCGCGCAGCGAAATCGAAATCGGCTGGACGTTTCTGGTGCGAAAGTGCTGGGGCGGAAACACGAACCGCGAAATCAAGACGTTGATGCTCGATCACGCCTTCACCTTCGTCGATACCGTGGTGTTCTGGGTCGGGCAGGAAAACTGGCGCTCACAGCGCGCGATGGAGAAGATCGGCGGCATCCGCCGCGATGGCCTTTTTTCCCGACCATCGGTGCCCGGTGCGCACGTCGTGTTCGAAATCCATAAGTCGCGGCGCTGAGCTGCACATGAAATTCCTCCGCAGGCAGCCGAGGTTCCTGATCGCCCTCGCCGTAGGCGTCACGGGCTTCTTTTTGCTTCCGTCCGGGTGGTCGTTCGTCATCCGTACGCTGGTGAGCTGGGACCTGGGCGTCGCCATTTTCCTGATTGCGATCTATCTATGGATAAGGAACTTAACGGCGGAGCGGATTCGCTCTCATTATATTGAGGAGGACCCATCCGGACCCATCATCCTGGTTGCGGTCACGGCGGCTTCGCTCTTGAGCCTGGTTGCGACCGTCGAGCTGCTTGCGACACTCCGTCACGTCGAGCATAGCGAGCGGATCTGGCACTTTACGCTCGCGGCCATGACGTTGATCGGCTCGTGGATGCTGGTGCCAACCATGTTCACGATGCATTACGCGGACATGTTCTATAGCGCCCGCCCGCAGGATCGACCCTTATCGTTTCCGCAAACGGAAATGCCCATATTTTTTGATTTTGCCTACTTCTCCTTCACCATTGCTGCGGCATGCCAGACCGCGGATGTGCTCACCACGCGCCTCTCCATCCGCAAGGTAGTCATCGCCCACGAGATAATTTCCTTCGCGTTCAACGCCTCCATACTTGGCTTCGCGATCAACGTGTTTGCAGGCCTGGTCGGCGGCAATTAACTCTGGCGATTGGAACCGGGAGGAATGGCATAAGCCAGCAAAGAACGCCGCAGCGCAAATGCGGTCTGATCAGTATTTCGCCTTGGGTAGGTCTCCTCGATGAATGAGCGCACCGAACATTCCGCGGATGCACAGGCCGTGGCTCAATACGCCGACGGTCCGCCTCGGATCGTTCCCGGGTTCACCCATCTGCAACGTATGACCACGCTTTTGCTCGCCGAGCGGGTACCGAAGGGTGGCCGCGTCTTGGTGCTGGGCGCCGGCGGCGGGCTCGAACTCAAGGTCTTCGCCGAAGCGCACCCGGATTGGCGTCTCGATGGCGTCGATCCGTCCGACGAGATGCTGAAGCTAGCCGACGCGACGCTGGGATCGCGCGCTTCCCGCGTGCATATGCACTTGGGATATATCGATGCGGCACCCGACGGACCGTTCGACGCAGCAACTTGTCTGCTGACGATGCATTTCATAGCGCTCGAAGAGCGACGTCCGTAACCGGCAGTGCCAATCACGGCCGATCCGCCGTCGTCGTCGCTGAAAGGCCGCCCCTCGGCTCTACCCACACCGCGCGCGCCCGCGCGCACAGCTCGCCGTCCTCGTCGAACAGCGCGGTGCCAACCTCGCACTTGCGGCCGGAGGCGGCGATCTTCCAGCCGATCACGCTGCACGGCTCGTCGATGTGCACGCAACGGTCCACGTGGGTGGTGAACTCGCCCAGCAGCATCGCTACGCCGTCGGCGCGCGCAGCGAAGTAGCCCGGGCAGTCGAGCGCTGCGGCCATGAACTCGGGCCGCACCTTGCCGTCGCCGTCCGACAGCGAGGCGTCGGGCACCCAGCCGGCCGCGACCCTGTCGCCGCCGGGCAGCGGTCCGGCAAAGATGCGCAGGCCGTCGCCGCGGGCGCGCTGCGTCCCGCAGGCGAAGCAGTCCGGAAACGCGTGACGAGTGAAGCCGATGAAATTGAGTGACGCCTCGAGGGCGCGCAGGTAGCCGGGCGGCGGCGGCACGGCCAGGTCGAGCACGTCCGGCAGGCAGCGTGCCAGCACGCTGGGTTCCTGCTCCACACCTTCCTGTTTGAGCTCGAGCGTCCCGTCCGCGCCGCGCTCGAGCTGCAGCGATAGGCCGAGCGGAATCGGCCGCAGCAGCCGGATGCGCAGCTGCTGATCGGAATGGGCCGCGAGCAGACCCGACAGGTAGCCGCCGTGCGCGCAGCCCGGCGGGCCGCAGAACCGCGGCTCGACCTGCAGCCGTGTCACTGGGAGCATCATCGACGCGGCGTACGCAGGGACGCGAGCCACTGCTGCGCCGACTCGCCGCGCTCGAGCACCTCTACCAGTGCCGAGCCCACCACCACGCCGTCCACCAGGCCCCGCAACGCCTCGACCTGCTCGCGCGTGCGAATGCCGAAGCCGGCGCACACCGGCACCGACGCGTGCTCGCGCACACGCTCCAGATAGTCCGTCATTCCCGCGGAGGTGCCGGTGCTCTGCCCGGTGGTGCCCGTCATCGTCACCGCGTACACGAAGCCCTGGCTCGCGGCCGCCACCTTGGCCAGCCGCTCGGGCGGGGTCACCGGCGTGACCATCTGCACTAGCGCCAGCGCCGCATCCGCCATCGCGGCGCGAAAGTCCTCGCTCTCGTCGAACGGCATGTCGGGCACGATGAAGCCGCACACGCCGGCACGCGCGGCATCCTGCGCCAGGCGCGGCAGCCCGTAGGCCAGCAGCGGATTGAGATAGCTCATCAGCAGCAGCGGCGCGCGCAGCGGTGGTATCGATTCGAGCTCGGAGAGGATCCAGCGCAGGCTGACGCCGGCGCGCAGCGCCTGCTCGCTGGCTCGCTGGATGGTCACACCGTCGGCCATCGGATCGGAGAACGGCACGCCGATCTCGACCACGTCGGCAGCGCTCGCGACCGCCTGCAGATGCTCGCGGAAGCGCTCGCGGCTGGGAAAGCCGGCGGTCAGGTATGCCACCAGCGCCGGCTGTCCGGCCTTGGCCGCGCCGCGCAGGGCCGCGACGATGCGCTCGCGCGGGCGCTGCGACCCGGCAGTGGTGGATGTCGCGGTCTCACTCATGGAGCAACTCTCCCGACAGAGTCTGCATGTCCTTGTCGCCGCGCCCGGACAGGCCGACCAGCAGCCTTGCGCCGGGACGCTGCGCGGCCAGGCGACGCGCGCCGGCGAGCGCGTGCGCACTCTCCAGTGCCGGGATGATGCCCTCGAGCTCGCAGCACTCGCGCACGCCGGCGAGCGCTTCCTCGTCGGTGGCGCTCTGGTACTGCACGCGGCCGATCTGGCGCAGCAGCGCGTGCTCGGGGCCGACGCCCGGATAATCCAGCCCGGCGCTGATCGAGTGGGTCTCCTGGATCTGCCCGTCTTCGTTCTGCAGCAGCACCGTGTAACTGCCGTGCAGCACGCCCGGCCGTCCATGCGCCAGCGTCGCGGCGTTGTCGCCGAGCGCCACGCCGCGGCCGCCGGCTTCGACGCCCAGCAGCTCGACCGCCTCGTCGCCGAGAAAAGGATGAAACAGTCCGATCGCGTTGGAGCCCCCGCCCACGCAGGCGATGACGGCATCGGGCAGCGCGCCCGCGTGCTCGAGCATCTGGGCACGCGCCTCGCGCCCGATGACGGCCTGCAGCTCGCGCACGATGTACGGGTAGGGGTGGCCGCCGATGGCGGAGCCCAGCAGGTAGTAAGTACCGGTCGGGTCCGAGACCCAGTCGCGCAGCGCCTCATCGATGGCCGCGCGCAGCGTGCGATCGCCGTTGTGGACGGCGACCACGCTTGCGCCCAGCAGTTTCATGCGTCCGACGTTGGGCGCCTGGCGCTGCATGTCGAGCGCGCCCATGTAGACCGTGCACGGCAGGCCGACCCGGGCGCAGGCCGCGGCACTGGCCACGCCGTGCTGGCCGGCCCCGGTCTCGGCGACCACGCGGCGCGCGCCGAGCCGGCGCGCCAGCAGCGCCTGCCCGATGGCGTTGTTGATCTTGTGAGCGCCGGTGTGCGCGAGATCCTCGCGCTTGAGCCACACCTCGGCGCCCCAGTGGGCCGAGAGCCGCGGCGCCGGGCTCAGCGCCGTGGGCCGACCGACCCAATCGGACAGCTCGCGGCGCAGCTCGGCCTGAAAGTCGGGGTCCGCCAGCCAGCGCCGCGCGCCGCGCTCGAGCCGCTCGTGCGCCGGGATCAGCGTCTCGGGCACATAGCGGCCACCGTAGGGACCGTAGCGCCCGCGCTCGTCCGGATACTTTCCGGCCAGCAGATCCTGCAGCTCGCGCGAATGCGCGGCCGCCATGTCGATTGCGTTCATGCAGCTTCCCGTGCGGCCGCGCGGGCCGCGTCTACGAATTGTGCGATCAGCGCCGCGCTCTTGCGGCCGGGCGAGGACTCGACCCCGCTGGAGACGTCGACGCCAAAGGGATGCACGGCCTCGATCGCTTCCGCAACGTTGCCTGCAGTCAGCCCACCGGCCAGCGCCAGGCGGGTCGCGCGCGCGACCCGCGCCGCCTGCAGCCAATCAGCCGTGGTACCGCTGCCGCTCACGCGTCCCTCGAACAGCATCCTGGGCAGTAGCGCGGAATGTCCCGGCGCGGCGGCCGCCGGCGCGGCGTCGGCCGCGGTAGCCAGATCGGCCGCGGCAGCGGGATCCGCGGCAGCGGGATCCGCGGCGGCGACGCTTGCGCGCAGCACCGGCAGCCGCGACAGCGTCTGCGGTAACCGCAGAGCGGAAAAGTCCGCCAGGTCGGCCTGCAGCACATCGGGCTCGAATACCTGCATGATCTCGTCGATCAGCGCCTGGGAGGGATGCAGCGTCACGGCGACCAGCGCGCAGCGCCCGCGCGCCGGCGCGGCCAGTGCCGCCGCCGCGGCCGGTGACAGCGCGCGCACCGACGGCGCGAACACGAAGCCGATGGCATCGACTGCGAGCGTAAGCGCGGCCGAGACCGCCTCGGCATCAGTCATCCCGCAGATCTTGATCCACATGTCCGTCTCACTGCAGCCCTGCCCGCGGCGAGCAGCGAGCGCGCCAGCGCGCCCGGATCGCCGGACTGCATCAGCGCCCCGCCCACCAGGGCCACGTCATAACCGGCGAGCGCGAGCCGCGCGGCATCCTCGGCGCTGCGTACGCCGCTCTCGGCCACGTGCGGCACGCCGGCCGGCAGCCGCCCCGCCAGTGCTTCGAGCCGCCCCGGCACCACCTGCAGCGTGCCCAGGTCGCGACAATTCACCCCGACCAGCAGCACGCTGGCAGCGTTGCCGCTGCTGCGGATGCTGCCACCGCCGCCGCGGCCGCCGCGGCCGCGCGTGTATGCCTCCACCAGCTCTGCGGCGCGTTCCAGATCCGCCTCGTCGAAGGCCTCGAGCAGCGCGAACATGCCGAGCTCGGCGCAGGCCTCGATCAGCGCGCGCTGCTGCGAGGATGACAGCATCCGCAGGATCACCAGGATGCCGCCGGCGCCCGCCGCGCGCGCCTCGTACACCTGGTAGGGATCAACCAGGAAGTCCTTGCGCATCGCCGGAATACGGCCGGCCAGGGCCTGCACCGATTGCTGCAGATGCTCGAGCGTGCCGTCGAAACGGCTGGGTTCGGTCAGCACCGAGACGGCGGCGGCCCCGGCCTCGGCATAGCCGCACACGCGCGCGCGGACGCCCTCGCTCGCATCCTCATCGCCGTCCTCGCCCGCGAGCACGCCCAGCACCGGCGAGCGCCGCTTGAGCTCGGCGATCAGATCGAAGCCGCGCGTCGAGAGCCTCAGCGTCGGTGCCGGCGAGGTCGAGCGCGCCCGATCCATCAGCGACTGCTCCGGGCACGCCTGCCGCGCGCGCGCGACCCGCTCGCGGCTTGCACTCGCCATCTGCTCGAGGAAATCGCCGCTCATGGGCCCCCCGCTGCGGCACCATGCGCGCTGCACTCGGCGCCGAAGCGCGCCAGGCGCGCGAGCAGCTCGCGCGCCGCGCCGCTGTCGATCGCCTGCGCGGCGCGCGCCACCGCGGCGCCCGGCGAGGCTTCGCGGCCGGTGACTTCCAGCGCCAGCGCGGCGCCGAGCAGCAGCGCGTCGCGGTGTGCGCCGCGGCTCTCCCCGGCCAGCACCCGCGCGAGCTCGCGCGCGTTGTGGCGCGCGTCGGCACCGGCCAATGCCTCGACACTGCAAAGCGGCAGGCCGTAATCCATCGGCGTGCGCTGCTCCTGGCGGCAGCCGTGCGCACCAACATCGAACAGCCAGAACGGCCCGACCGGCGTGGGCTCATCCCAACCCTCGGCGCCGTGGACCACGAACGCGCGCTCGATGCCGCTGCCGGCCAGCGACTGTGCCATCAGCTCGGCAACACCGCGTTCGTAGGCGCCGAGCACCAGGAACGGCGGGGCGGCCGGATTGCTCAGCGGCCCGAGGATATTGAACACCGTGCGCACGCCGAGCGCCGCGCGCACCGGCGCGATGTTGCGGGTGGCGGCGTGATAGTACGGCGCGAACAGAAAGGTGAAGCCGAGGGCGGCGTAGCAGCGGCCGGCTGCCGCCTCGTCCAGCGGCATCGGCAGGCCCAGCGCCTGCAGCACATCGGCGCTGCCGGAGCGGCTGGAGACCGAGCGGTTGCCGTGCTTGATGACGGGCACGCCGCAGGCCGCCACCAGCAGCGCCGCGCCGGTGGAGAGGTTCAGGCTGCCGGAGCGGTCCCCGCCGGTGCCGACGATGTCCACCGCACCGGCGGTGGAGCCGAGCTGCGGCCGCCGCGCCAGCGCGCGCATCGTGCCGGCGAAACCGCGTAGCTCCTCGGCCGTGACGCCCTTGGCGCGCAGCGCCGCGAGCAGCGCCCCGGCAAGCGCCGGCGCCAGCTCGGCCGCTGTCAGCGCGGCGAGCAGCTTGCCGGCCTCGGCCTCGGACAGGTGCTCGCCGTCGAGCAGCCGGTCGAGCACCGCGCCGAGCGGCAGGGATCCCTCAGGCGGCATCGGCCCGCTCCTTGCGCAGAAAGTTTTGCATCATCGCCGGACCGGTCGGGGTCAGCACGCTCTCGGGATGGAACTGCACGCCTTCGATGGCCAGTCGCGTATGGCGCACGCCCATGATCTCCCCTTCCGGCGTGCGCGCGGTGATCTGCAGCTCCGGCGGCACCGAGTCGGGCGCCGCGATCAGCGAGTGATAGCGACCGACCTCGCAGGGACTCGGGACCTGCTCGAACACGCCGTGCCGGTCGTGCTCAATCGGGGAGGTCTTGCCGTGCATCAGCCGCTCGGCGCGCACGATGCGGCCGCCGAAGCTCTCGACGATCGACTGGTGGCCCAGGCACACACCCAGGATCGGGATGCGGCCGGCAAAGGCGCGGATCATGTCGATCGACACGCCCGCCTGACGCGGAGTGCCGGGCCCCGGCGAGATGCACAGGTGCGTGGGCTCGAGCGCACGCGCCTGCTCGACCGTGATCGCATCGTTGCGATAGACGTCCACCTGCGCTCCCAGCACCAGAAACCCCTGCACCAGGTTGTAGGTGAAGGAGTCGTAGTTATCGATCAGCAGCAAGCGCACCTTCATAGCCCTTCCTTCGCCAGCGCGAGCGCACCGGCGAGCGCCGCGCTCTTGGCGAGCACCTCGTCGTATTCCGCCGCCGGGGAGCTGTCGGCCACGATGCCGGCGCCCGCCTGGTAGCTGTATTCATCGCCGTGGAACACCAGCGTGCGGATCGTGATCGCCTGGTCCATCGCGCCACCGGCGCCGAAATAACCGATCGTACCGCCGTACAGGCCGCGCCGGATGGGCTCGAGCTCCTCGATGATCTGCATCGCGCGCACCTTGGGCGCACCAACCAACGTGCCGGCCGGGAAGCTGGCGGCGAACAGATCGAAGGCATCGCGTCCGGCGGCCAGCTGCCCGGACACCCCGCTGACCATGTGCATCACGTGACTGTAGCGCTCGATCGAGCGGTATGGGTCGACGTGAATGCTGCCGGCACTGGCGACGCGCCCGAGGTCGTTGCGTGCCAGGTCGACCAGCATGACGTGCTCGGCGTTCTCCTTCGCGTCGGCGCGCAGTTCCGCCTCGAGGCGCGCATCCACGCCGGCATCGTCATGGCGCGGCCGGGTGCCGGCAATCGGCCGCAGCTCGGCGCGGCCGCGCTGGAGCTTGACCAGCGCCTCGGGCGAGGAACCGACGATGGTCAGCTCGCCAAGCCGGCAGAAATACATGTAGGGCGAGGGGTTGATCAGCCGCAGTGCGCGATACACCTGGAACGGATCGAGCGCATGAGTTCCCACGAACCGCGAGGCGAGCACGAGCTGATAGACATCGCCGCTGGCGATGTACTCCTGCACCCGCCGCACGCCCTCGATGTAGGCGTCCCGCCCCAGCGCCGGCACCGGCGGCACGAACCGGGCCGTGGCGACGGTGCGCGGCACCGGTCCGCGCAGCGCGGCGATGACTTCCCCGCGCAGCGCGGTGCGTTCGGCGTCGCTGCCGGCGTGCAGCAGCGCGATGCCGCGGCTGACGTGATCGAACACCAGCAGCGAGCGCGGCGCCAGGTAGTGCAGCATCGGCACGCCCGGCAGCGGCCTGGCCAGTGCCGGTAGCCGCTCGAAGTAACGCACTACGTCGTAGGCGGCAAAGCCGACCAGCCCGCCGGCCAGCGGCACCTGGCCGAGCGACGGTGACGGCAGCGGCACGCGCGCGAGCGCGGCGCGCAAACCGTCCAGCAGCTCGGCCTGCGTGCGCGGCACTGGCCGTCGCTCATCGCCGAGCTGGAAGCCCGCCTCGTCGAGCCGTACCTGCAGCACCTCGCCGAAACCGATGAAGGAATAGCGGCCCAGGCGCTCGCCGCCCTCGACGCTCTCGAGCAGGAAGCGCGGCTGGAAGGGGGCGAGCTTGGCGAACGCCGACACCGGCGTGTCCAAGTCCCCGGCAATGTCGAACGGCGGCTTCACGAGATCAACCTACCGCGCATCAATGCGGTCTCATCGTTCGGTCTCATCCTGCGGTCTCGTCCTGCGGTCTGATCCATGTGGCTTCGTCCGGACAATAAAAAACCCATCCCGGAGGGTCCGGAGATGGGTTCTGGTTTTTGCTCTCGCCCTTGCTTGGGTTTCAGGGCATGCAGCAGCGTCCAGCGCCCACTCCGTGTAGGGAGCGGCGCCACCACCAGCGACGGGTAGCTGGGACGTTGGCCTTCATGTGAGACAAGTATGGCGAGCCGGCGCTCGGAACGTCAAGAATCGCGCTGGAATGGGCAGCGGGAGGCCGCAGGAGGCGGCGGGAGGCGGGGCAGTTGGCGGCGATCGTCAACCCCGCGTTACCGGCCGGAAGGATCCGCGGTAGCGGCTCGACCTGCCGCTGCCGCCGTTACACCGAAGCGCCACAATATCCGAGTATCGGCGCCGTTAGCCGCATAATGGCGGCGCTTTAACCACCTTTCCATTACATGAAGTTAACGCTGGATTCGGCTGCCGTTCACCTTCGGCGTCCTAGTCTTTCCTTCTACCCAGGGACCGCGGTTGCGGCGCCTGGTTCTTTCGGACCTTTCCAGCCACTTCGTTGAGGAGGCTACGATGAAACTCATCACTGCCGTTGCCTGTACGAGCCTGCTGTTCGGAGGGGCCGCCTTTGCCGCCGGTACCACCGGCAGCGGGGCCGACACCACCACGCCCGAGACCACGACACCGTCGACGTCCGCCGCACCGCCGTCGGGACCGGCCGCGCAAACCACGACGGCGACGCCGGCGCGCACCGCCAAGACCGAGCATCACACCAAAGCCGAGCGGGTAGCGCGAATGGAGATGTGCACCCGACACGCCAACGACAAGGGCCTCACGGGCAGCGCCCGCGACCAGTACATGCACAGCTGCCACCTGGAGGTGGTGCCGCGCTAGCCGCACTAGCGGCACTAGCCGGGTTGGCGGGCCGGCGGGCCGGCGGGCCGGCGGGCCGCGCCGGCGCAGTCCGGTGGGCTAACTCAGGGCCGTGGCTGGGGGTGAG
>DATAWM010000028.1:0-16538 GCA_036267195.1 Steroidobacteraceae bacterium | reverse complement strand
GTCCGGGGTCACCTGCTCGAGCAGATCGAGCGCCGCCTCGCCATCGATGGCGATGAGCACCGTGTAGCCGGCCTGATCCAGGGTATCGGTGAGCAGCCCCAGCGTCTCGGGCGTGTCGTCCACGACCAGTACCGTGTCACGGCGGATGGCGGTCTGCTCAAGCATCGGCGCGCATCGCCTCCAGCACATTCATGTAGCGCTTGAGATCGAAGCTCGACACCAGCGTGCGCAGTTGCGCCGCCAGCGCCTCGTTGGCCGGATCTTCCAGCTCCAGCTCGCGCAGTTTGGCCTCGATCCCGCGCACGTGGCCGATGCGGCCGAGCCGATACAGGTCGTCCAGGTGGTGACGTGAGCGGCCGTGCGCCACGCTCGCGCTGGATGGCGGCCGGGGCACGCGCACGCCCCGGTCCGCGCCGGGCTGAGGCTGGTGAATCCACTTCAGGCCCAGCAGCGTTCTGATCCGCTCGAGCAGCGCAGTGAGCTCGATCGGCTTCATCACGAAGGCGTCGTGCGCCGTAACCGTGCGCGAGGAGTATTCGTGCGCGTTGGCCGACACGATCATGATCTTCATGCCCTCCAGCGCGGTCAGCGCGCGCAGTTCCTGCACCACGACCCAGCCGGAGATGTCCGGCAACGACAGATCCACCATCGCCAGGTCCGGACGGCACTGCTCGGCCAGCTGTACGCAGGTCTTGCCGTCGCGAGCGGCGAAGACCGTGAAGCCGAGCGGACGCAGCAGGTTCTGCACCAGCTCCAGGTGCAGGGGATCATCGTCGGCCAGCAGCACCCTGCGGCGTGGCCCGGCGTAGTCGCAGATTCGCAGCATAGGCTGCGGCCGCGGGGCATCCCGGCCGGCGTCGGATAGCAGCAGACGCACCACGAAGGAGGT
Source organism: Steroidobacteraceae bacterium (assembly GCA_036267195.1). Lineage (GTDB taxonomy): Bacteria > Pseudomonadota > Gammaproteobacteria > Steroidobacterales > Steroidobacteraceae > FEN-1191. The sequence continues at coordinate 15,649 of DATAWM010000028.1, read as the reverse complement.
ACCGGCGGCGGAGCTTGCCGCTATCTGCACCTCCCCGCCCATGATCTGCGTCAGCAGCTTGGTGATCGTCAACCCCAATCCCGTGCCGGGAATCGACCGCACGGCGTGGCTGCTGCCGCGTTCGAACGGCTCGAAGATACGCTCCAGGTCGCCGGGGGCGATCCCGGTGCCGGTGTCGGTAACCTCGAACTCGGCGATCTCGCTGCGATAACGCACGCCCAGGCTCACCGAGCCGCGCTCGGTATATTTGATGGCATTCGACAGCAGATTGATCAGGATCTGCCGTAGGCGCTTCTGGTCCGTATGCACGTGCGCGGGCAGGTTCGGTGCGCATTGATAGTGAAACTCCAGGCCCTTGGCCAGGGCTTGAAGCCGGAACATGTCCACCAGTTGCTCCAGAAATTCCGGCAGCTGCACCGTGTCGCGCTCGAGCCGCAGCATGCCATTCTCGATCTTCGACACATCCAGCAGACCGTCGATCAGGTTCGAGAGGTGCTCGGCGCTGCGCCGGATCACCCGCACGGCATTATCGGCCGAGCCGGCACTGCCGCGCTCGAGCAGCTGTGCGTAGCCGAACACCGAGTTCAGCGGCGCGCGGATCTCGTGGCAGATACCGACGATGTAACGCGTCTTGGCGAGATTGGCCGTCTCGGCGGCTTCCTTGGCCTGCTGCAAGGCGGTGTCGGTGCGCCGGTGCGCTTCGATTTCCTCCATCAGCATGGCGGTCTGTCGGGCCGACTCGGCCTCAGCGGTGCGGCGGCTCTCGTGCGCCAGTACCACCAGCCATGCGCCGATGCCGGATAACAGCAGCAGGCTCAGGAACACCAGCCACAACGTCGTTGCGACCGTGGCGTGTGCCGCCGGCGTCAGGCCGCCGTATTGGTGATAGATGAGCGACAGCAGTAGGCCGGTCGCCAGATTGCAAAGCAGCAGGATTCCGGCAAAACGGCCGGCGCGCGTATTCAGAGCAGTGGCGATGCGCTCCGGCAGGATCCGGATCAGGAACGCCGCGAGCTGCGTGCCGATGCGGCCATGCGGCTTGCAGGCGTCCCGGCAGCGCGATTCGAGCGTGCAGCACAGCGAGCAGATCGGGCCGGAATAGGCGGGGCACAGCGCCATATCGGCGCTCTCGAACACGTTCTCGCAGATCGTGCAGCGCAGCTCGTCGGCATGCGGGGGCAGCGCATCGGCCGGTCTCGCCAGATAGTAGCGCCCGCGGGTCACCCAGGCGATCACCGGCGCGGCCACGAACGCAGTCAGCAGCGCGACGAACGGCGAGAGGATCTGGGGCAGGGCGCCGAACACGCCCAGGTAGGCGAGGCTGGAGCTGCCGATCGACAGCAGCAGTGCGCCGACGCCGACCGGGTTCACGTCGTACAGATAGGCGCGCCGGAACTCGATGTAGCGCGGGCTCAAGCCGGCCGGCTTGTTGATCACCAGATCGGCGGTCAGCGCCCCGATCCAACCGGCGGCGAAGCCGGCGTAGATCCGCAGGATCCCGTCGATGGCGTGGAAAATGCCGATCTCCATCAGTACCAGTGCAAGCACCACGTTGAAGACCAGCCAGACGACCCGTCCCGGGTGGCTGTGGGTCAGGCGCGAGAAGAAGTTCGACCAGGCGATCGAGCCGGCGTACGCATTGGTGACGTTGATCTTGAGCTGGCAGACGATCACGAACACACCGGTCAGGACCAGGGCCGCCACGGGTGAGCCGACGATTGTGCGGAAGGCGACGAAGTACATCTGGGTCGGCTGACGGGCCGCCAGGCTCGTGACACCGTAATGTAACGCCAGGACCGCCAAGAATGAGCCCGCCAGCAGCTTGAAGCCGCCGGTCAGCACCCATCCCGGGCCGGTCGACAGCAGCGCCGTCCACCAGCTGAAGGCACTGCCGCGTCCGCGCGTCGGCAGGAAGCGCAGATAGTCGACCTGCTCTCCGATCTGCGGCAGCAGCGACAGCAGCATAGAGGCGGCCATGCCGAGCATCGGCAGGTTGAGCGTGGCGCTGCCGCCCGGCCCGCGGTAGTGCGTCCAGGCCGAGAGGGCCGCGGGCTGCCGATAGATGATGTAGAGGATCGGCAGGAATTGCAGCGCCAGCCAGATCGGTTGCGTCGCGAGCTGCATGCGGCTGATGCAGCTGATGCCGTAGACGGCAATCGGTATGACGACCAGCGAGCTGATCACGTGCGCCAGCGCCAGCGGAATGCCGAACAGCATCTGCAACGCCAGCGACAGGATCGTGGCTTCGATCGAAAACAACAGGAACGTGAACGACGCATAGATCAGCGAAGTCAGCGTCGAGCCGAGATAGCCGAAGCCGGCGCCACGCGTCAGCAGATCGATGTCGACGCCGTACTTGGCCGCGTAATACGCGATCGGCAGGCCGATCAGCAGCATCAGTACCATGAAGGCGGCGATCGCCCAGACGGCGTTGTGGAATCCGTAGGAGAGCGTGATCGTGCCGCCGATCGCCTCGCAGGCCAGGAACGCGATCGGGCCCAGGGCGGTATTGCCCACCCGAAACGAGGACTTGCGCGCGCCCGCGGCGGTATAGCGCAGCGCATAGTCCTCCAGCGTCTGCGTGGCAACCCACTGGTTGTACTGCCGGCGCTCCCGGACGATTCGTTGTTGCGCTCCCATGATCCGTGGTGCTCGCTCCAACAGGGCAGTGCCGCCGGACGACGCAACACCTGCGCCATCCGTTCCCGACCGCGCGTTCATTTTGGCGCGGCGTCGCCCCGTGCTGCACCTCTCGTGCCTACGTCAAACGACGCATACAGCGCCGCGCGCGCTTCTCGTAGTTTTGGATCTCGTAAGACATTCGGCAGCCGCGCCGGCGCCGGTGGCGGCGGCGGGTAGGCAGGCGGATATGAGAATGCCGGCCGACGGCATTTGCACCAATGCGGATCCGCCATGGATCTCGCCGCACCGATCCGGCGCAGCCGCCGACATGTTCGACAGGGAGTGCGGGCGACGGCGTCCGCATCGACGACCACCACCAAAGCAAGGTAAAAATCATGGACCCCAAGCGACGATTCACGGACCGCGGCCGCGACCGCGGGCAGCGAGGCGTGCGATCCGCGCCGCGCACGGCGATGGCGCTCGCGGCGGCGGTCGGCGCCGCGTTGACGGCGACGGCCATCAAACCAGCCGAGGCCGATGTTTCATTGCCGCCGGTAACGGTCGGCGCCGGCGTGCAGGCAAGCTTCTACGACTGTGACAAGGCCTGCATCTACAGTCCCGGCACGGTCCCGGCAGCCGACAGCAGCGTCGATGGCTTTGCGCTCAACAGCATACGCCTGTACGTCAACGGCAACGTGACCGATCAGATCAAGATGACCTTCAACACCGAGTACACCGCCGACAACGGTGTCGAGGTCATGGATGCGATCGGGCGGTTCGAATTCTCGGACATGGTCAATATCTGGGCGGGCCGGTTCCTGCCGCCCAGTGATCGCGCCAATCTATACGGACCGTATTACGCCAACGACTGGGCTCCCTATGCCGACGGCGTCGCCGACTACTATCCCGACGTGGCGGTCGGCCGCGACAACGGCGTGGCCTACTGGGGCCAGTTCGGCATCCTGAAGGTGCAGCTCGGTGCCTTCGACGGCCAGTCGCTCAACAGCGCTGTGGCCGACCGCAGCAAGGTGCTGGGCGCGGCGCGCCTGACGCTGGATTTCTGGGATCCGGAGCCCGGCTACTACCTCAATGGGACCTTCTACGGCGACAAGAACATCCTGTCGCTCGGCGCCGCGGGTCAAACCCAGGACGGCGACAGCACCTTCGACATCGACGGCCTGATGGAAAAGAAGCTTGCGGGCGCCGGTGCGGTCACGGTGGAGGCCGAGTACGAGCGCGACGATGGGCTGACGGCGACGACCCATAGCGACGGCTGGTACGGACTGGTGGCCTATGTGTTTCCGCAAGTCGTGGGCATCGGCAAGTTCCAGCCGCTGGTCAAGTACAGCGACAAGACCTTCGATTCGACCGGCGGCACGTTCTATACACCCTATGTCGCCTCGCACGAGCTCAAGACCACCGAGGTGAATCTCAACTACATCATCAAGGAATTCAATGCCCGCGTGGGCCTTTATTACCTCCATCAGGCCGGGTTCATCAGCCCGACGCTGGGCGTGATCTCGCCGTCGGAGTGGGGTCTGAAGATGCAGTTACAGATGTGACGGACGTGAGCGGCAACCTGGGACGCAACAGCAACTGGAGACTATGCAAATGAACATGAGGAATGCTTTGAAACGGGCGCTGCCGGTGATAGGCGCTCTGCTGGTTTGGGCGGCGGGGTCCGCGGCGGCGAATGCCGCCGGCGTGATCAAGATCGGCATCCTGCACTCGCTCTCGGGCACGATGGCGATCAGCGAGGTGCCGCTCAAAGACACGATCCTGATGATGATCGCCGAGCAGAACAAGAAGGGCGGCCTGCTCGGAAAGAAGCTGGTGCCGGTGGTGGTCGATCCGGCCTCGAACTGGCCGTTGTTCGCGGAAAAAGCCTCGGAGCTGCTGGAGAAGGACAAGGTCGCGGTGGTGTTCGGCTGCTGGACCTCGGTGTCGCGCAAGTCCGTGCTGCCGGTGTTCGAGAAGGACGACGGCCTGCTGTTCTATCCGGTCCAGTTTGAGGGCGAGGAGTCCTCCAGGAACGTGGTCTATACCGGGGCGGCGCCGAACCAGCAGGCGATACCGGCGGTGGATTATTTGATGAACCAGGTCGGGGTGAAGCGCTGGGTGCTCGAGGGCACCGATTATGTGTACCCGCGCACCACCAACAAGATCCTGGAGGCGTACCTGCGGCAGAAGGGAGTCGCGCCCGCGGACATCATGATCAATTACACCCCGTTCGGCTTCTCGGATTGGTCGAGCGAAGTCGCCAAGATCAAGGCGTTCGGCTCCGCGGGCCAGAAGACGGCGGTGATCTCGACCGTCAACGGTGACGCCAACGTGCCCTTCTACAAGGAGCTCGGCAATCAGAAGATCTCGGCCGAGGACATCCCGGTGATGGCTTTCTCGGTCGGCGAGCAGGAGCTTTCGGGCCTCGATACCAAGCCGCTGGTGGGACATCTTGCGGCCTGGAACTACTTCGAGAGCATCAAGAACCCGGTCAACAGGATGTGGATCGCCCGGTGGCACGCGTTCACCAAGGATCCGAAGCGCGTATTCAATGATCCGATGGAGGCGCACGTGATCGGCTTCCAGCTGTGGGTCAAGGCGGTGCAGAAGGCCGGGACGACCAACGTCGACAAGGTGATCGCGGCGCTGCCCGGCCTGGAGGTTCCCAACCTGACCGGCGGGACGGCCAAGCTGCTGCCCAATCACTACATCACCAAGCCGGTCTACGTCGGCGAAGTGCGCGGTGACGGGCAGTTCGACGTGGTATGGAGCAGCCCCAAGGAAGTGGCCGGCCAGGCCTGGTCGCCCTACCTGCCCGAGGACAAGAATATCGTGGCCAACTGGGTCACGGTGAAATGCGGTCACTACGACACGGTGACCAAGGTGTGTTCCGGGCAGAGCGGCAACTAGCCGGACCGGGCGCGTGGCGGGGCGGCTCCGGTCGGCTGTAAGCCGGGGCCGCCTTTGCGGGCGGTGCTGATGGCGCAAGGATTGCTTGTGGTGACCGCATGAGATGTCTTTCGCGAACTGCGCCGCTCTCGTGGCTGCATGCCGCCATGCTGGTGCTGATGCTGGCGCCGGCGCTGCTCGCGCCGGTGAGCGGCGCGGCGGCACCCGCCGGGGGCGCCGATCAGAAGCTCTCGCAGCTGCTCGGCCGGCTGGCGCAGGCGAGCTTCGCCGACAAGGCCGCGCTGATCAAGCAGCTCGCCGAGCTGCACGATGCGCGCGCGCGGGCGGTGCTGCGCGCCATGCTCGAGGAGAATCTGTACGCGCGCGGCACCGATAACGAGGTGTTCATCGCCACGGCCGCCGGCGCCGCGGGCGACCGCCTCGATTTGACGGATCCGCTCACCGGCCGCCCGGTCGGCACGGCCTCCCCGGACGACCTCAACTCGATCGGGATTGATAACCAGTTGCGCACCGTATTGCGTGTGGCGCTGGCGCAATTCGATCTGTCCAGCGCGGATCCGGCCGTGCGTCTGGCTGCCGTTCGGCAGATGCTGCGGGCCGTCGATGCCGACACGATCGCGGCGCTGCGCGCGCGCTTGCAGCAGGAGAAAAGCCCGGCCGTCAGGCACGAGATCCGCACGGGGCTCGCGTTGGCGGATCTGGACGGTGGCACCCCCGCGGCCCGGCTGCAGGCGGTCCAGACCCTGGCAGGCAGCCTCGATCCGGAGGTCTACAGCCGCCTGACGGCGACGCTGCAGCGCTCCGGTGACGGCAGCTACGCCGAGTCCGATCCGCGCGTGCGGGCCGCCGCCGCCGCGGCGCTGCGCACCATCGACCGCTCACGCAGTCTCTACGCCATCGTACAGACCCTGATATACGGACTCAGTGCCGGCGCGGTGCTGGTGCTCGCCGCCATCGGGCTGGCGATCACCTTCGGTGTCATGGGGGTGATCAACATGGCGCACGGCGAGCTGCTGATGCTCGGGGCCTACACCACCTACGTCGTCCAGCTGATCATGCCGCAGCACATCGGCACGTCGATCGCAGTGGCGCTTCCGGCGGCTTTTCTGGTCTCGGGCCTGATCGGAATTGCCATCGAGCGCGGTATCGTGCGCCATCTGTACGGGCGGCCGCTCGAGACCCTGCTGGCGACCTTCGGCGTCAGCCTGATCCTGCAGCAGGCGGTGCGCGATATCTTTACCGCCGATAACCGGCCGGTCACCTCGCCAGCGTGGCTGTCCGGTGAATGGCAGATCAATCAGGCGCTGTCGATCACCTATAATCATCTCTACATCATCCTGTTCACGCTGGTGGTGTTCCTGCTGCTGCTCGCGGTGCTCAAGCGCACCCGGCTGGGACTGGAAGTGCGGGCGGTATCGCAAAACCGCGCCATGGCCCGTGCGATGGGCATCCGCACCGATTGGGTCGATGCCATGACCTTCGGTCTGGGTTCGGGGATCGCCGGGGTGGCCGGGGTTGCCCTCAGTCAGCTCACCAACGTCGGGCCCAATCTCGGCCAGAGCTACATCGTCGACTCGTTCATGGTGGTGGTATTCGGCGGCGTGGGCAACCTGTGGGGCACGCAGCTCGGCGGCAACGCGCTCGGAATCGTCAACCAGCTGCTCGAGCCGTATTGGGGCGCGGTGCTTGCCAAGATCTTCGTGCTGGTGTTCCTGATCCTGTTCATCCAGCGCCGTCCGCGGGGCTTGTTCCCGCAGAAAGGCCGCGCGGCGGAGGGTTAGCGCGGTCATGGATACCAGTATCATAATGGGCGCGCTCGGCGCCGGCCGGTCCCACAGCCGATTGCTGCAGGCCATCCGGACCGATCGCGGCGGCAGGATATTGCTGGGGGTTCTGCTGGTCACGGCGGTGGTGGTGCCGCTGCTCAATCTGCTGGTGCCGCGCAGTTCCGTGCTGCATCTGTCGGGCTACAGCGTGGCGCTACTCGGCAAGTACATGACCTACGCGATACTGGCGATGGCCGTGGACCTGATTTGGGGCTACTGCGGCATCCTGAGCCTGGGCCACGGCGCCTTCTTCGCGCTTGGCGGCTACGCGATGGGCATGTACCTGATGCGCCAGATCGGTACCCGCGGCGTATACGGCAACCCGACGCTGCCGGATTTCATGGTGTTCCTGAACTGGCAGCAGTTGCCGTGGTTCTGGCGCGGCATGAATCACTTTGCGATCGCTGCGGCGATGGTGCTGCTGGTGCCGGGACTGCTGGCGCTGGTATTCGGGTTTCTGGCGTTTCGCTCGCGCGTCTCCGGGGTCTATCTGTCGATCATCACGCAGGCGCTCACCTATGCGTTGATGCTGGCATTCTTCCGCAACAACATGGGATTCGGTGGCAACAACGGCTTTACCGACTTCAAGGACATACTCGGCTTCAATCTGCAGCAGCCGGGCACGCAGATGGCGCTGTTCCTGTGCACGGTGCTGGCGCTCGGCGGCGGCTACCTGTTGTGCCGCTACGTGATCGCGTCACGCGCCGGGCGCGTCGTGCAGGCGGTACGCGATGCCGAGAACCGTGCGCGTTTCCTCGGCTATCGCGTCGAGTCGTACAAGCTGTGGATGTTCGTGCTGTCCGCGGTACTGGCCGGTATCGCCGGGGCGCTGTACGTGCCGCAGATCGGCATCATCAATCCCGGCGAATTCTCACCGGTCAACTCGATCGAGATCGTCATCTGGGTCGCGATCGGTGGCCGCGGCACCCTATACGGCGCGGTCATCGGCGCCGTGCTGGTCAATTACGCGAAGACCTACTTCACGGCGGCGTTGCCGAGCTTCTGGCTGTACGCGCTCGGTGCGCTGTTCGTGGTGGTGACATTGTTCCTGCCGCGCGGCGTGGTCGGTCTGCTCGCGCGCTGGCGGCCGCGTTTGCGCCGCAGGCCGCCGGCGCCGGCCGTATGAGCGGGACCGGCCGATGATCCGCGGCGTGCTCAGTCATTTCTCCGGGCGCTCTCGCAGCGTCAAGCCGCCGCCGCGCACCGGTGAACTGCTCAACGGCAATCGGCTCGACACCGGACCGGATTCCTCGCGTGGCGTCATCCTGTACCTCGAGGACATTACCGTCAGCTTCGACGGCTTTCGTGCGCTCAATGAGCTGACGTTGTATATCGAAGTCGGAGAGCTGCGCTGTATCATCGGCCCCAACGGGGCCGGCAAGACCACCATGATGGACGTCATCACCGGCAAGACCCGTCCGGACGTGGGCTCGGCCTGGTTCGGCCAGACCATCGACCTGCTGTCCCTGACCGAACCGGAGATCGCCCAGGCAGGCATCGGCCGCAAGTTCCAGAAGCCGACCGTGTTCGAGCACCACACGGTGTTCGAGAACCTGGAACTGGCCATGGCCGGCGACAAGTCGGTATGGCGGTGGTTGCACGCGCGCACCAGCGCCGAAGAGCTGGAGCAGATCTACCAGGTGCTCGAGACCATACGACTGACCGCGCGGCGCGATGAGCCCGCCGGCGCGCTCTCGCACGGGCAGAAGCAGTGGCTGGAGATCGGCATGTTGCTGATGCAGGACCCGCAGCTGCTGCTGGTGGACGAACCGGTGGCCGGAATGACGCCGCAGGAGACCGAGCGCACCGCGGAGCTGTTGACCTCGCTCGCCGGCCGCCGCTCGGTGATCGTGGTCGAGCACGACATGGTGTTCGTGCGCTCGATCGCGCGCACGGTGACGGTGCTGCACGAGGGCAGCGTGCTTGCGCAGGGCAGCATCGACCAGGTGCAGAACGACCCCAAGGTCATCGACGTCTACCTCGGCGTGTGACATGCTCGAGATAAAAGGACTCAACCAATTCTACGGTGGCAGCCATACGTTGTGGGACGTCGACATGGACGTGCCGAAGGGCTCGTGCACCTGCCTGATGGGCCGCAACGGCATGGGCAAGACCACGCTGCTCAAATGCATCATGGGATTGCTGCCGGCGGCGTCGGGGCAGATCCTCTACGAGGGCCGCGACCTCGAGCCGCTGCCGGCGGAGCGGCGCGCGCGCCTGCGCATCGGCTACGTTCCGCAGGGACGCGAGATCTTTTCACAGCTCACGGTGCACGAGAATCTGCGCATCGGGCTCGCGGTGCGGCGGCCGCGCGTATCCGAGGTGCCGGAGCAGGTCTATCAACTGTTTCCGGTGCTCAAGCAGATGCTGCGCCGCCGTGGCGGCGACCTGTCCGGTGGACAGCAGCAGCAGCTGGCGATTGCGCGGGCGCTGGTGCTCAGTCCGGAATTGCTGATTCTCGATGAGCCCACCGAAGGCATCCAGCCCAATATCGTGCACGATATCGGTGAGATCATTCTTAGACTCAATCGCGAGAGCGGGCTCACGGTGCTGCTGGTCGAACAGAAGCTGCCGTTCGCACGCCGGGTCGCGAGTGATCTGCGGATACTCGACAAGGGACGGCTGGTCGTGTCCGGCAAGATCGAGGCGCTGACCGATGAGCTGGTGCGCGCGCATCTGAGCGTCTGAAATTGACCGCGACCGGTACGATGCTCGACGCCGTACCGGGCCCGCCGGTGCCGGCGCACGCGGCCGATGGGATGCCTCACGCAGGGTGGGGCGCGCGGCTGGAGCTGCAATTCGAGCGGGCGGGAGCCCGTACCCGCCTCGCGCATCGCCGGCATGAGGGGCCGCTGCTGGTCCAGCGGGTGTTTTATCCCGAGGGCGCAGCCGCCGCGGACCGGCTCGCGAACGATCGGCGGCTCGAAGGCGACCGGGCCGCCGAACCGTGTCATGTCTACCTGATTCATCCGCCCGGAGGCGTGGTCGGCGGGGATCAGCTGCAGCTCGATGTCGTGGTGGGCGCGCGGGCGCACGCGCTGCTCACGACGCCTGCGGCCGGAAAATTCTATCGATGCGGTGGCCGCTCGTGCGCCCGGGTCACGCAGTCGCTCGAGATCGACGGGGTGCTCGAATGGCTGCCGCAGGAAAACATCTTCTACCCCGGGTGCATGGTCGAGCTGCGCACGATCGCGCATCTTCGCGCCGCGGCTCGCTTCATCGGCTGGGAGCTCGGCTGCCTGGGGCTGCCCGCGAATCGACAGCCGCTCGGCGACGGCGAATTGCGGCAGGCGTTCGAGCTGTGGCGGGACGGCCGGCCGCTGCTGCTCGAGCGCCTGCATATCGAGCGTGCGTGTCTGGACGCCGCGTGGGGCTTGTCGGGCCATGTCGGGATCGGCACCTGGCTCGCCTGTCCAGCGCCAGCGCAGCTGCTGCCGGCGGCGCGCGCGGTCCTCGCGGGTATGGATTGTGCCGGCATGACCATTGCCTGTACGCTCGTGGACGGTGTGCTGGTTTGCCGCGGCTATGCGGCCCGCACCGATCGATTGAGGCAGGTCTTCGTCGACCTGTGGCGCGCGCTGCGGCCCGCGCTGCTGGACCGCGCGGCGGTGCCGCCGCGTATCTGGGCGACCTGACGGGGGACCGTATGGAACTATCGCCGCGCGAGAAGGACAAGTTGCTGCTGTTTACCGCGGGGCTGGTGGCCGAGCGCCGCAAGGCCCGAGGCTTGAAGCTCAACTACCCCGAGGCGGTGGCCTATATTTGCGCGGCGATCCTCGAGGGTGCGCGCGACGGCCGCACCGTGGCCGAGCTGATGAGCCATGGGACGACGTTGCTCAAGCGCACCGAGGTCATGGAGGGCGTGGCGGAGATGATCGAGCAGGTGCAGGTCGAGGCGACGTTCCCGGATGGCACCAAGCTCGTGACCGTGCATCAGCCGATTACGGACTGACAATGATCCCCGGCGAAATCATCACCGAAGAGGGCGAGTTGACCTTGAACGCACAGCGCGAGACGCGCCGGCTCACCGTGGCCAACACCGGCGACCGGCCGATCCAGGTCGGCTCGCATTATCATTTCTACGAGACCAATCGCGCGCTGCGCTTCGAGCGCGAGCGCTCTCGCGGCTTTCGCCTGGACATTCCTGCGGGCACGGCGGTCCGTTTCGAGCCCGGCCAGCAGCGCGAGGTCGAGCTGGTGGCGTTCGCCGGTGACCGCATCGTCTACGGGTTTCAGGGCCGTATCATGGGAGCGCTGTCGTGAGCCGCATGCAGCGCCGTGCCTATGCCGAGATGTTCGGACCCACCAAGGGCGATCGGCTGCGGCTGGCCGACACCGAGCTGTGGATCCAGATCGAGCAGGATCACGCCAGCTACGGCGAGGAGGTCATATTCGGCGGCGGCAAGGTGATCCGCGACGGCATGGGACAGAGCCAGCGCGTTGCGGCCGAGGTCGTCGATACGGTGATCACCAATGCGGTGATCATCGACCACTGGGGCATCGTCAAGGCGGACGTCGGCCTGAAGAACGGACGCATCGCGGCGATCGGCAAGGCCGGCAACCCGGACATCCAGCCGGCCGTCACCATCGTGATCGGCGCGGGTACCGAGGTGATCGCCGGCGAAGGTCTGATCCTGACGGCCGGCGCAATCGATGCACACGTGCATTTCATCTGTCCGCAGCAGGTCGAGGATGCGCTGATGAGCGGCGTCACCACGCTGATCGGCGGCGGTACCGGACCTGCGACCGGCACCAACGCGACCACCTGTACGCCCGGTCCCTGGTACATCGGGCGCATGTATCAGGCGCTCGAGGAGCTGCCGCTCAATTTCGGCCTGCTGGGCAAGGGCAACGCGAGCCTGCCCGAGCCGTTGGAGGAGCAGATACGCGCCGGCGTGATCGGCCTGAAGCTGCACGAGGACTGGGGCACCACGCCGGCGGCGATCGATAACTGTCTGGCGGTGGCCGAGCGCTTCGACGTGCAGGTAGCCATCCATACCGATACGCTCAACGAGAGCGGCTTCGTCGAGGATACGATCGCGGCCTTCAACGGGCGCGCGATCCATACGTATCATACCGAGGGTGCCGGCGGCGGCCACGCACCCGATATCATCAAGGCCTGCGGCGTGCCGTACGTGCTGCCCTCTTCGACCAATCCGACGCGGCCGTACACGGTCAACACGATCGACGAGCATCTGGACATGCTGATGGTCTGCCACCATCTGGATCCGGGCGTCGCCGAGGATGTCGCTTTCGCCGAGTCGCGCATCCGGCGCGAGACGATCGCGGCGGAGGACATCCTGCACGACCTGGGGGCGTTCTCGATGATCTCCTCGGACTCGCAGGCCATGGGCCGCATCGGCGAGGTCATCACGCGCACCTGGCAGACGGCGCACAAGATGAAGGTGCAGCGCGGGCCGCTACCGCAGGACAGTTCCCGCAACGACAATTTCCGCGTACGCCGCTACGTCGCCAAGTACACCATCAACCCGGCGATCACCCACGGCATCGCCCACGAGGTCGGCTCGATCGAGGTCGGCAAGCTCGCCGACCTGGTGCTGTGGAATCCGGCGTTTTTCGGCGTCAAGCCGGCGCTGATCATCAAGGGCGGCATGATCGTGGCGGCGCCGATGGGCGACCCGAACGCCTCGATTCCCACGCCGCAGCCGGTGCATTACCGGCACATGTTCGGCGCGCTCGCACGCGCCGCCACCTGCGTCAGTTTCGTCTCCCAGGCGGCGCTGCAGGGAGGTATCGGCGAGCGTCTGGGGCTGCGCAAGGGTCTGGTGGCCGTATCCGGCACGCGTACGCTCGGCAAGCGCGATCTGATCCTGAACGACTACCTGCCGCAGATCGAGGTCGACGCACAAACCTATCAAGTGCGCGCCGACGGCCAGCTGCTCACCTGCGAGCCCGCCGCCGTGCTGCCGCTGGCGCAGCGCTACTTTCTGTTTTGAGCGCGCTGTTTTGAGCGCGCCGGCGAGGGATATGGCGATGGATCCGATGCGGCAACCCGGCCGGCGCACCGGCGCGCCGCGGCAGCCTCCGTGCTGACGATCTCGGAGCGGCTGACCGGAGCACGCGTCGCCGCCGCACAGCTGGTGCTGCCGTTCGAGCTGCGCAGCCGCAGCCGGCTGCGCGCGCGCCTGCGCAGCGGCGAGGAGGTCGGCATCGTGCTGGCGCGCGGCCAGATACTGCGCGGCGGTGACCTGCTGCGCGCCTCCGACGGCCGTGTGGTGCAGGTGGTTGCGGCCGCCGAGGCCGTATCGACCGCGCGCAGCGGCGACGGATGCCTGCTGGCGCGCGCCGCCTATCACCTGGGTAACCGCCACGTGGCGCTGCAGCTGGGCGCCGGCTGGCTGCGCTACAGCCACGATCACGTCCTGGACGCGATGGTGCGCGGGCTCGGCCTGGACCTCTCGGTCGAGCAGGCACCCTTCGAGCCGGAGGCGGGCGCCTATCATGCGGCCGGTGCCCACGGCCATCCCGGTGCCCACGACCACGACCACGGCTGACGCCGCCGTGCCCGAGCCCGAGGCGCGCGCGATGCTGCGGGCGTTGCGGCTATGTCACCTGGTCAGCCCGGCGCTGCCGGTCGGTGCGTATGCCTATTCGCAGGGGCTCGAATTCGCGGTGCATGCCGGCTGGGTGCGCGATGAGGCGAGCACCCTCGAGTGGCTGCAGGGCTTGTCGCACTACGCGATCGGTTCGCTCGATTTGCCGATACTGCTGCGCCTGCATCGGGCCTGGAGTGCCGCCGACCTGCCGCTGGTCGAGCGCTGGACCGGGCAGCTGATCGCGAGCCGCGAAACCGCGGAGCTGCGCGCCGAGGAGCGGCACCTGGGATGCTCGCTGGCGCGAGTGCTGGCGCAGCTCAACGTTGGCGCGGCGCTGCCGTGGCAGGATGCGGCGGACGCGCATGCGCCGGCGTTTGCGACCATGTTCGCTCTGGCAGCGGTGCACTGGGATATCGCCGCCGGCGAGGCACTGTGCGGGTATCTGTGGGCCTGGAGCGAGAACCAGGTGCTCGCCGCCGTCAAGCTCGTACCCCTGGGGCAATCCGCCGGCCAGCGCCTGCTGCATCGGCTGATCGATGCGATGCCGAAGATCGTGGGCCGCGCCGTATCGCTGGACGATGAGTCGATCGGCATCGGCGCGGTATCGCAGGGGCTCGGTAGCGCACTGCACGAAACTCAATATACGCGCCTGTTCAGGTCCTAGCCTGGGCAGCTGATCTGCCGGCCGAGGTCGTCCGCCCGAACAGTTTGACGCTGCGGGGATGGTATCCTGCGGGCCCGCGGGGATGGTTGGGCCGGCGAGTTCAACGAATGCAGGAATCGGCGACTGAGCGAAGCGCGAGCCCGACGATGCGGCAGGTCGGCAGCACCGTCTATCGCATCATCATCGCGATCGGCATCTGCCACCTGCTCAACGACATGATGCAGTCGCTGCTGCCGGCGATCTACCCGAACCTGAAGACCAAGTTCGCGCTGAACTTCGTGCAGATCGGCATGGTGACGCTGGTGTATCAGATCACCGCCTCGATCCTGCAGCCTCTGGTCGGACTGTACGCCGACCGGCGACCCACGCCGCTGGCGCTGCCGGGCGGCACGCTGTTCTCGCTCGCGGGACTGCTGGTGCTGTCGCTCGCCGGTCACTATGTGCTGCTGCTGCTTGGGGCGATGCTGCTGGGAATCGGCTCATCGATCTTCCATCCGGAGGCCTCGCGCGTCGCGCGCATGGCCGCCGGCGGCCGCCACGGCCTGGCGCAGTCCTCATTCCAGGTCGGCGGCAATACCGGCCAGGCGCTGGGGCCGCTGGCCGCGGCGCTGGTGGTGGTGCGCTGGGGGCAGTCCAGTATCGGCTTCTTCGCGCTGCTGTCGCTGCTGTCGGGCGCGATCCTGTGGAACGTCGGCATGTGGTACAAGCATCACGGCCTGGCGCGGCTGCGCCATGCGGCGAGCCTGCCGGCCGCGCAGCTCGCTCTGCCGCCCGCGACCGTCCGGGGCGCCCTGGCGGTGCTGATGGCACTGGTGTTTTCCAAGTATGTCTATCTCGCCAGTCTCAGCAGCTACTACACCTTCTACCTGATCCATCGCTTCGGCGTGTCGGTGCAGAACGCGCAGCTGCATCTGTTCGTGTTCCTGGCCGCGGCCGCGGTCGGCACCTTCATCGGCGGACCGCTGGGCGATCGCTTCGGGCGCCGCTACGTGATCTGGCTGTCGGTGCTCGGCCCGCTGCCGTTCACGCTGCTGCTGCCGCATGCGAGCCTGTTCTGGACCGGGCCGCTG
>DATAWM010000027.1:0-25364 GCA_036267195.1 Steroidobacteraceae bacterium | reverse complement strand
CTCGTGCTCGGCGGCATGCACACGCAGCGGCTCGAGCAGCCGCTGCGCCGCCGGCGCCGCGGCCTCGTATTCGCGCTTGAGCTGCTCGTACAGCACGCGCTCGTGCGCCGCATGCGCATCCACCACGATCAGCCCGTCACGATCCTGCGCCAGGATGTACAGCCCGTGCAGCTGCGCGATCGCGATGCCGAGCGGATGCTCCGTGGCCGCGGCGCCCTCGCTCGCATCACCCGACAGCGCCTGCAGCGCTGCGAGCCCGCCGCGCAGCGGCGCCTCGGCCGCACCGTGCCCTCGTGGCGACAGAGCGTCGAACTGCGGCGGCAGGCCCTCACCCTGCGGCGCACCCCACGGCAGCATGGGCAGCGCCACCGAGTGCTGCGCGCCGGGCAGCTCGAGCCGCGCCGCACCCGCGGCCTGCGCCGCCGGCTTGGTGGCCGCCAGCGCGCGCTCGACCTGCCGAAACACCGCGTCGTGCACCGCACGACTGTCGCGGAAGCGCAGCTCGAGCTTGCTTGGATGCGCGTTGACGTCGACCTCGCGCGGATCGATCGTCAGGTACAGCAGGTAGGCGGGGTGCCGGCCGTGATAGAGCACGTCGCGATAGCCGAGCCGCGCCGCGCTGGCGAGCACCCGGTCGCGCACCGCGCGGGCGTTGACGAACCAGAACTGCAGATCGGTCTGCGCTCGCGCGGCGGTCGGAAGCCCCAGCCAGCCGGACAGCCCGATCGGCCCGCTCATGTTTTCCAGCCGCAGCGCGCGGCTGCGGAAGTCGGCGCCGAGGATGCGATCGATGCGCCACTCCAGCGCGGCACGATCCGCGGCCGGCGGCAGATCCAGCAGCTGCCGCCCGTTGTGGCGCAGATGAATGCCCACCGCCGGCATCGACAGCGCCAGGCGCTCGACCTGCCGCAGGATGTGCCCGAACTCGGTCGCCTCGCTGCGCACGAACTTGCGCCGCGCCGGTACGTTGTAGAACAGATCGCGCACCTCAACGCTGGTGCCGGTAGGGTGTGCCGCGGGCTTGACGCCGGAATGCTCGCCGCCCTCCACCGACAGCTCGTGACCCTGCTCGCGGCCGTCGCGGCGCGATACCAGCCGCAGCCGCGCGACCGAGCCGATCGACGGCAGCGCCTCGCCGCGAAAGCCGAAGCTGGCAATGCCGGTCAGGTCATCCAGGGTCGCGATCTTGCTGGTGGCGTGGCGAAGCGCGGCGAGCGGCAGCTCGTCGTGCTCGATTCCGCAGCCGTCATCGCGTACGCGCATTAGTCCCAGTCCACCCCGCTCCACGTCGATGTCGATACGCCGCGCGCCGGCATCGAACGCGTTCTCGATCAGCTCCTTGACCACGGAGGCCGGCCGCTCGATCACCTCGCCGGCCGCGATCTGATCGATCAGGTTGGGAGACAGGACACGTATCGGCATGTGCAGGACGATAGCACCCGCGCCCATACGCGACCTAGAGCCTCGCCCGCGCACGACCGCGGCGGGTAGGCGGCGAGCAGGCGGCCGGTACGTTACGACGACGGGTTCGATGACGCCGCGGCGTGCGCTCGCGCGAACAGACTGCCCTGCGGCGGGTACTGGCGGAAATAATCGGCGATGCCGCTGAAGATCGCATTCGCCAGGCGCTGCTGCTGCGCCGGACTGCGCAGCCGGTGCTCGTCGGCGGGGTTGGAGATGTAGGCTGTCTCCACCAGCATCGAGGGCAGATCCGGGGACTTCAGCACCACGAAGGCGGCGTGCTGCACTTCGCTCTTGCGCACCGCTCCGACCCCATCCAGCTCGCCCAGCACATCCTGCGCGGCCGCGCCGCTCTCCCCGATGCTGGCGCTCTGCGACAGATCGAGCAGCACCGAGCGCAGATCCGGGGCCTGGGCGGCCAGTGAGATACCGCCCTTCAGGTCGGCGGCATTCTCCTGCTCGGCCAGCCGCCGCGCCGCCTCACTGGAGGCACCGCGCTCGGACAGGATGTAGACCGACGCGCCCGAGACCGCTCGGTCGCGCACCGAGTCGGCGTGGATCGAGACGAACAGATCGGCATGCGCCGCGTGCGCCCGAGCCATGCGGTCGCGCAGCGCCACGAAGTAGTCGCCGTCGCGCGTCAGCACCGCGCGCATCCCGGGCGTGCGATCGATGCGCGCCGCCAACGCGCGCGCGATGGCGAGCGTGACGTCCTTTTCATGGGTGCCGTCCAGACCGGTGGCGCCCGGATCAACCCCGCCGTGCCCCGGATCCACCGCGACGATCACCTCGCGCGCACCGGCAGGCGCGTGCGCGACCCGTATACCTTGCAACGGCAACAGCGGCGCAGCCGTGCTGGGCGGCATGACTGCGTTCGAGAATGCGGCCGCGCTCGGGGATACGGCCACGCTCGGGAATGCGGCCAGCTCGATGCGCAGCTCGCGGCCGCCCGCGGCGGACTGGCGCGAGAGCCGCAGCGCCGGTGTTCCGCGCACTTCGAGTACCAATCGCAACCCGCCCCGGCCGTGCACGCCGGAGCGCACCGCGGCGATCACGCTGCCCGATGGGGCCGCCGGCAGATGGGCGCGCCGGCGCGTGCCCGGCAGATCGATGACCACGCGCTCGGGCGCGTGCAGGCGAAACATGCGCACCGCGACCGGGGCCGTCAGCCCGAGCGTCAGCGTCGCCGAGCGGCTGCCGGACAGCAGCGCGATGTGCTCGAGCGTCGCCGTCTGCCCGGAATCGCCCGTCGTGGAAATGCCCGGGGCGGCCATGGCGCGCTGCGTGGCAGCCGGTGCGGCCCCGAGCGCGGCCATCCCGCACAGCGCGGCCCCGAGCACGGCCGCGGCGCGTGGGCCTGCGGCGATCACCCCGGCATGCCGGACTCGGCCAACACGGTTCAAAGCAGCTTCCCACCCCGTCAAGCGATCAAGCCTGGGGCGGGACTGTACGGCGGCTCCTAAACTATTTCAAGATTAATTATGGGGATACAGGATCAATCTCAGCCTGTGTCTGACGGGTCAAGGCTGCGCGAACCTTAAGGAGTCTGTGGCGGATCGCCTGCGTCCGGCGGCGCGGCACTCATGTCGCGTTCCACCAGCGCCAGCCACGCCTCGCCGAAGGGGGTCAGCGCCTCGATGCGGCACAGCCTGCCCGGGGCGGCGACTTCCAGCTGCAGCTGCAGGTCCGGCCGCGGCAGCGCCGCCTGCACGCGCTCCGGCCATTCGATCACCAGCAGCGTGTCGGCGCGCAGGTAGTCGCGCAGGCCGAGCTGCTCGAGCTCGTCGGGGCTGCCCAGGCGGTACAGGTCGACATGCACCGCCACGCCGCGGGGAAACGGATAGACCTCGACCAGGGCATAGCTCGGACTGTTCACCACCTCGCAGACCCCGAGCACACGCAGCAGCGCGGCCGCCAGCGTGGTCTTGCCGGTGCCCAGCTCGCCCGATAGAAACAAACATCGCGGGCCCTGCGGGCCGCACGGGCAGTGCCGCCCCAGCGCCGCGCCGAGCCGCCCGGTCGCGCCTGCGTCGGGCAGCGCCCAGGCGCTTCTCATGCGCCGACGCCCCTCACCTTACCGCCGCTGCTCATCGGCGCAGATTGACCCAGTGGCTGAGCGTCTCGGCGAGCTCGAGCGCGAGGATGCCGCGCTGGCGGTCGCGCGCCAGCTCATCGCCCGCCAGCGCGTGTGCCATCACCCCGGCGCGCGCCGCGAGCCACGGATCGCGACACTGCGCCAGGATGCCGCTGATCGCGCCGGTCAGCACATCGCCCATGCCGGCCGCCGCCATGCCCGGATTGCCGTGCTCGCAGATGGCGGCAATGGGCCGCTCGTGCCGATCCACGCCGATCAGCGTGCCCGCGCCCTTGAGCACGATGATCGCCCCGGGGTGAGCCGCCGTCAGCGCCGCCAGCGCCGCCAGCCGATCCGTCTGGATCGCCGCGGCGCTGGTTCCGAGCAGCCGTGCGGCCTCGCCCGGATGCGGCGTCAACACCGCGCCGGGCGGGGCGGGCTGATGCCACTCGGCCAGCAGATTGAGCGCGTCGGCATCGAGCACCAGCGGCCGGCCCGCCGCCAGCGCCTGCCGCAGCATGCGCTGGGCCCAGTCCGAGCGCCCCAGACCCGGCCCCGCGGCCACCACGTCCGCGGTGCGCAGCAGCCCGGCGAGCTGCGTGTCGGTGCGCACGCCATGCACGATCAGCTCCGGGCGACCCGCGACGATCGGCGCGAGGTTCTCCGGAACGGTCGCCACCATCACCAGTCCCGCTCCGGCACGCAGGCAGGCCTCCCCCGCCAACCGCACCGCGCCCGGCATCCCGGGTCCGCCGCCGAGAATCACCACCCGGCCGAAATCGCCCTTGTTGGCCGCGTGCTGCCGCGGCGGCAGCGCTCGCGGCACATCGGCCTCGCTCAGCCGCTCGAGCACCGCTCGCAGGCCACGCTGCTCGGGCACGTTGACGCCCAGGTCATCGAACAGCAGCCGCCCCGCATGCTCCGGTCCCGCACCCAGGAATAGGCCGGTCTTCAGCCCCACGAAGCTGATGGTGGAGTCGGCCAGTACGGCCGCGCCCATCACCGCCCCGCTGTCGCCGTTCAGTCCTGACGGCACGTCGAGGGCGAACACCGGCTGGCCGCTGGCGTTGATGTCGCGCACGACCTGCGCCAGCGCGGGCCGCACGGTGGCGCTGAGCCCGGTACCGAGCAGTGCATCGACCACGACCTCGGCCCCGGCAAGCCGCGCGGCCGAATACCCCACCACTTGGCCGCCGCTGGCGAGGAAGTCCTCGCGGGCGCTGTGAGCATCGCCCTTGAGCTCGGTCGGCGGCACCACCGCGAGCACCGTGACCTCCAGCCCCGCCGCCTGCGCAAACCGCGCCAGCACGTAGCCGTCGCCGCCGTTGTTGCCGCCGCCGGCCACGACGATCAGCGAGGCCGCACGCGGCCAGCGGCTGCGCAGCGCGCGCAACGCGGCCTCCCCGGCGCGTTTCATCAGCGTATAGCCGTCGGTACCGTGCTCGATCGCATAGGCATCCATGGCACGCACCTGGGCCACGGAGTACAGCAGCTGGGGGGAGGTCATCGCCGGATTATACTGGGGTGCCGCTCACCAACCTTCGCCGTCGAAAGCCGATCTTCGCCATGGAACCTGCCACGCCACCGGCAACCGCCACCGCTGCCGCTGCCTCCGCACCGGCGCTGCGCGCCGCGATCGAGCGGGCCGCGCGCGCGCTCGGCTTCGATGCGCTCGGTGTCGCCGGCGTGGAGCTGCGCGAGGATGAGCGGCATCTGGCACGCTGGCTCGAGCGCGGCTGGCACGGCCAGATGCAGTACATGGAGCGCCACGGCAGCAAGCGCAGCCGTCCGGCCGAGCTGCTGCCGGGGACGATACGCGTGATCTCGGTGCGGATGAACTACCGGCCAGGCGCGGCGCGCGCGGCCGACGAGGTGCTGGCGGACGACCAGCTCGCCTATGTGTCGCGCTATGCGCTCGGACGTGACTATCACAAGCTGATGCGGCGCGCGCTCGCGCACCTGGCGCAGCAGATCGCCGCGCTGGCAGGACCGCACGGCTACCGCGTGTTCGTCGACAGCGCCCCGGTCCTGGAGAAGGCGCTGGCGCGCAACGCCGGCCTGGGCTGGATCGGCAAGCACACCAACCTGATCGCGCGCGAGGCCGGCTCGTGGTTCTTTCTGGGCGAGATCTACACCGATCTGCCGCTGCCGGCCGATGCGCCCACGGGTGCGCACTGCGGCAGCTGCTCGGCCTGCATTCCGGCCTGCCCAACCGGTGCGATCGTGGCGCCGTACCAGCTGGACGCGCGCCGCTGCATTTCCTATCTGACGATCGAGCTGGACGGGCCGATCCCGCCAGCGCTGCGGCCGGCGCTGGGCAACCGCATCTACGGCTGCGACGACTGCCAGCTGGTGTGCCCGTGGAACAAGTTCGCGCGCGACGCGGCGCATCCGGACTTTCGCGTGCGTCACGGCCTGGACGCCCCGCGGCTGGCGCAGCTGATGGGTTGGAGCGCGGCGCAGTTCGATGAGCGCATGCGCGGCTCGGCGATCTACCGCATCGGCTACACCCGCTGGCAGCGCAATATCGCGGTCGCGCTCGGTAATGCGCGCAGCAGCCCCGAGGTGCTCTCGGCGCTGCAGGCGCGGCGCGATCATCCCGAGCCACTGGTGCGCGAGCACGTGCAGTGGGCCCTGGCTCAGCACCGCGCGCGCTCGACGGGGGCCACGCCACAGTAGCGGCCCGGCGGCGAGTTCGACGCGCCCCCGGGCCGCCGGCGCGTGTTCCAAACGATGGATAGGTTCCGCTGCGCATCGCCCCGGCATAGCCTTCGGCGTCACAAAAACAACGTTGACCGAAGGGGGATTGGTCATGCCATACCGCAGCATTACCGCAGCCGTGGCCGCTGTCCTGGGCTGCACGGTGTCAGCCGTGTGCCTGCCGTCACTCGCCTCGGCGCAACCGCCGCAGGCGGCATCCGCCGATCAGGCGTCGGGCGACACACAGGAGCAGCAGGGGCAGTCGAATCAGCTGCAGGAGGTGGTGGTCACGGCCGAGCGGCGCGCGACCGACGTGCAGACCACGGCCATCTCGATGCAGGCGATCTCCAACCAGCAGCTGGCCCAGGCGCAGGTGGAGACGATCACCGATCTGCAGAAGTTGGCGCCGAGCTTCCAGATCAACGCGTTCGGCCTGTCGGACTACGTCAACATCCGCGGCATCGGCGAGAGCACGCTGGGACCGGCGATCACACCCGGCGTCGCGGTGCTGCGCGATGGACTGTATGAGCCCGAGTCACAGGGACTTTCCGGCTCGTTCTATGACATCGCCGACGTCGAGCTGCTGCGCGGCCCGCAGGGAACCTTCGTGGGCATGAGCGCGATCGGCGGCGCGTTGCAGATCACCTCGCAGATCCCCAATTTCAGGGGCGTCAACGGTTTCATCGACGGACAGCTGGGCGATTACAGCGATACCAAGCTCACTGGCGCGGTCAATCTGCCAGCCTCCTCCACCGTGGCGGTACGCATCGCCTTCGACGTGGAAAATCGCGGCAGCTACTACAAGGACGTCGGCGCGGTCGTGACGCCGGCGCCGTCCGATCCGGAAGAGGATCCGGGCAAGGACGAACACCGCAACTTCCGCGCCACGCTTCTGTGGCAGCCCAACGACTCGTTCCAGGCGCTGCTGCGCGCGGATCTGGGCTGGCTCAACAACGGCGGCCCACCGGGCTCGCCGAATCTCACACCGCTGCCCAATGGCACGTATTCGCCGTTCTACGCTTATTCGACCAAGACCCCTTTCCTGCTCAACTACTACACCCTGGGTACGCAGGACATACAGGTCAACAATAAGTACAGCTTGGACCTGCACTACACGCTGCCGGGAGGCATCGTGTTGCGCTCCCTGACCGGCATTCAGACCAACAACATCTACGACATCGAGGACTTCAGTGACAGTTCCGCCACACCCGCCGAAGGCGGCGGCACGCTCTACGACAACACCCGGGGCAACAACTACTACAGCCAGGAGCTCGACCTGATCTCGCCCGCGGGGCCGCTGAACTGGATCGTAGGCTCCTCGGTGTTCTATCGCAGGACGCCGTTGGCCCTTGCCATTGCGCTGGACGCGCCGGTCCCCGGCGTCGGGCTCGTACCCATCGACGTCGACATCGATTCGATTTCGTATCAGCGCGCGTACGGGGTTTTCGGGCAGGTGAACTGGAAGTTCACCGATACGCTGGAGTTACAGGCCGGTTTGCGGGGAAACTGGGATGCCAACTACACCCGCAACCTGCTCATCCCGGCCCAGAACACCGATTTCGACGACTCGGTCCCCACGGCGAAGGTCGGGCTCAACTACACGCCGATCGCGGGACAGTTCCTATACGTGTTCTACGCGCGCGGCTACAAGGCCGGCGGTGCCAACCCCGGCAATACCTTCAATCCCGAGCATGTCAACGATTACGAGCTGGGATGGAAGGGTGACTTCCTCGACCGGCACCTGCAGACCTCCGTCGGCGGCTACTGGGAGCAATACCAGGCCATGCAGGAGGCGATCTACGATCCGACGACCGGGCTGACCCCGACCACCAATATCGGCAATGCGACGCTCCGGGGCATCGAGGCCTCGGCCAACGGCCGCTTCGGCCAGTTCAATGCCTCGCTCAACCTGGCCTACGAACATACCGCGCTCGGCAATTTCAGCAACTATCCGGACTACCTGCTCCCGGTCGTTCCCGGTGGAGCGGCGGGGCCGACGCAGTGCGCCCCGGGCGTAGTGGCCCCCTATCCCGCTCCCGGGCCCGGCGGCTGCCTGAATTTCAACCAGATCGCGCAGACAGCGTCGGGCGATGTACAACCCTACTCGCCCGAGCTGACTTTCACCGCGACCATCGACTACGGTATCGCTCTGGGCAGCCACACGCTGCGGCCGAGCCTGACCTACTCTCACACCAGCTCGCAGTTTACGGACCTGGCGCAGCACACCAACGCGGGGCAACTGGTCAATTACTACCTGCTGCCGGCGCGCAACCTGTTGGATGGCTCGCTGAGCTTCGAAGCATCGGCCTGGCTGGTGCAGGCCTACATCGATAACTTCACCAACCAGATCTACGTGACCAGCAGCAGCGGCCAGAGCGTGTACTACGGCGCGCCACGGGTGTATGGCGTGCGTTTCCACCGGGAATTCTGAGCGCGCGCCATGGCGGCCCGATCGGCTCAAATTTGGCAATGGCTGTGCATGGGGCTGGCGGTGCCGGTGCTGCTGGCCGCCGTGTGCGCCGCGGCCCAGGCGGCGGCTGCGGCCGAAGCGGTTGCGGGGGCAGGCGTGGGAGCGTCCGGCCAGCCCGCGGTACGGGCGCTTGCGGTTCGACCCGGCCTCTACATGCTGACGGTGGCCGGAGAGAACGCGGCGTTGCAGACCGGGCCGGATGGCGTCCTGATCGTCGACACCGGCCCGGCGAGCGGCTCTGCCGCCCTGCTCGCCGCCATCAGGAAAATCACCGCCAAGCCGATCCGGTACATCATCAATACCAGCGCTTCGGCCGATCGAGTCGGTGGCAATGAGCGCGTGGCCGAGGCAGGCGATGCCTTCACGGGAGTGCTCGGCACCGATGCGCCCATCATTGCGCAGCAAAACGTGCTGCTGACGATGACCCATACGCCCCGCGGCGGCACCGCCATTTATCACACCGAAGCTGCGCTGCCCAGCCTGACCTATGGCGGGCGGCAGAAGAACCTTTATTTGAACGGCGAAGGCATCGAAGTAATCGCCGCGCCGGCCGCCCACAGCGACGGCGACAGCGTGGTGCTGTTCAGAGGGTCCGACGTGCTGGTCGCCGGCGACCTCATCGACATGACGCGGTTCCCCGTGATCGATACCGCGCATGGCGGCACCATACAGGGAGAAATCGATGCGCTGAACCGATTGCTCGACGCGGCAATTCCGCTCTCGCCGGTGATCTGGCAATCGGGCGGCACCATCGTCATTCCAGGGCGCGGGCGGCTGGGCGAGCAGGAAGAGATCGTCCAATACCGGGACATGGTCACCATCATGCGCGATCGCATCCGGGACCTGATCGATCACGGCAGGACCCTCGCGCAGATCCAGGCGGCGGACCCCACGGACGGATACGACGTGCGCTACGGAGCGGATTCCGGCGACTGGACCACCCGCCAGTTCGTCGAGGCGGTCTATGAGAGCCTCATGGCGGCACGGAACAAGCGATGAGGACTCTACGAGCCGGTGCCCGGATGAGCGCGGGGTGCCGGGCGGTATTGCTGTTGATGGGATCTGCGGCGGCCGCCGGCGCTGCGGCGGCCGCAGCACCCGCCGGGTCCGCGGCCCTCCCGGCAGGGGCACCGAGCGCACACCTCCAGGCGCCATTCGATCCGACGGGCTACTGGGTTTCCATCATCACCGAGGATTGGCGCTTTCGCATGGTGGTGCCGGGCAAAGGCGAATACGACGGTATTCCGATCAGCCTGGCGGCCAAGCAGTTTGCCGATGCGTGGAGCCCGGCGACGGACGAAGCCGCCGGCCGGCAGTGCAAAGCCTACGGCGCGGGGGCCATCATGCGGGTGCCGGGGCGGCTGCACATCACGTGGCAGAACGACGACACACTGCGCGTGGACACGGATGCCGGGATGCAGACCCGGTTGCTGCGTTTCGTGCCATCGCCCGCGGATACCGCCGCTGCACCCAGTCTGCAGGGCTTTTCGGTGGCAAAGTGGTTCATACATCCGACCGGATTCGTGGACAGCGATCCGGCCCTGCGCGGCCCGGGGGTCAGTCCGCCCCCGGGCCCTGCGCCGAGCCCCGCCCGCGCGCCCGGGCCACGCTATGGCTGGCTCAAAGTCACGACCGACCATCTGCTGCCGGGCTACCTGCGCAAGAACGGCGTCCCTTACAGCGGGCAGGCCACGATGGTCGAATACTGGGAGCAGCACACGGCGCCGGGCGGTGCACAGTGGTTGATCGTGTCCACGACGCTGGATGACCCGCGGTATCTGCAGTCGCCGTACGTGTTCAGTCCCAACTTCAGGAAAGAGCCCGATGGCTCGAAGTGGGATCCGGCCGCCTGTTCGTTGCGGTGGTAGGCCGAAATTGGGAAGCGCCGGGAGTCTACGGATGAGGATTCAGTCCATCGCATCGGCGGGGCTCGCAAGCGTAGCGCTGATGTTGGGCGCACAGGCCGCCACCGCCCAGGTCGATCTGTCGGGCAACTGGGCGGCGAGGCTGCATGAGGATTATCACTCGCGCGGTCCCGGACCGAATGCAGTCGACTACCTGGGAATTCCGCTCAATGCGCAGGGCCGCGCCAATGCGTTGGGCTACAGCGCCGACACCATTTCCGAGCCGCAGCGACAGTGCCTGTACTGGCCGCCCCACTACCTGCTGGAGGGGCCCTTCAGTCTCAAATTATGGGCCGATACGGACCCGGTTAACGGCGCGGTCGTGGCCTGGAACATCAGCGGCAGCGCGGACCGTGCGCCGATGAAGATATGGATGGACGGCCGGCCGCGTCCTGACCCCGACGCGTTGCGCAGCCAGGCCGGATTCACCATCGGACAGTGGCAGGGCGACACGCTGGTGGCCACCACCACCAACATCAAGGACGGCTACCTGACGCGCAACGGTGTCCCCAGCTCGGATCAGGAAACCCTGACGCTGTGGATCAGCCGACACGAGGAAACGCTGACGGTGACCGGAATCATCCAGGACCCGGATTACCTGAGCGAGCCCTACGTGCTCAGCCGCGACTTCAAACTCGATCCGCAGATATCGATTCCCTTGCTGCCGCCGGCGTGTATTCCGGAAGACGAGGTCCCGTCCCTGGCAACCAATCCGGTGCCGCACTTCCTGCCTGGAAGAAATCCCGCACTCATGGACATGACGAAGCTCTACCATATCCCGCTCGAGGCGGTGCTGGGCGGCGCGCAGACGATGTATCCCGAGTTCCGCAAGAAGATCAAGGCTGCCTACACTGTGCCCGGCGAGTGCAGTCAATATTGTTGCGGCTGGGGTCTGAATCTTTTCAACGAAAACACGCTGCTGGAGTGCAAGCGGGGACCTTGAGCAGTTCGACTGCACTGTTTTCATTAACCTTAAGGAGACCATGTGATGAAATCACCCGTACTGACTGCCCTGGCACTGGTTGTGGCCAGCCTGCCGCTGGCGGCGCTGGCCCAGGAACCGGTGGTCGGCGCTCCCAACCCCGATGCGTTATTCCACAGCCCCAACCCCAGGCTGAACGCCAACATGCAGGCGGTCTACCACATCGAGAAGGACCTGCTCGGAGCCGGCCATTGGGACGAGGCGGACAAATATCTGACGGCAAGGTACCTGCAACATAACCCCTCGTTCCCGTCGGGCCGCGACACGGTCGTGAACGCCTTCAGTAAATTCATGAAGCCGCGCCCGATACCCGCGAAGCTGCAGATCCCTGTGGTCGCGGTCGTCGCCCAGGGCGACATGGTGATCGTAGCGACTCCGCGCGTGGTCAAGGACGCCAACGATCCTTCCAAGACCTATACCACCACATGGTTCGACATGTGGCGAATGAAGGATGGCAAGGCCGATGAGCATTGGGACTGCGCCACGAAGATGAGGTAGACGACAGATCTGCCTTGAAACGCAACCCTGTATCTGGAGGATCCGGTGCTGAACAGTAACGTGGGTGGATGGGCCGGACTCGTCCTGGCAGCCGTGCTGCTGGGCGGGCTGCCGGACACAGCCGCGGCCGCGTCAGCCGCACCTGTGAGCGTGCTGCAGCTGCGGCCGGACGTGTACATGCTGACGGTGGACGGGGTGAACCTCGGGCTGCAGACCGGCTCGGAGGGCACGGTGGTGGTGAATCCCGGCCCGGCGGGCGCGGCGCAGGCGGTGTCGGCGGCCATTCGCAGCATCTCCGACCAACCCATCAGATTCATCATAGACACAAGCGCGGATGCCGAGCTGACCGGCGGCAATGCGGCCATCGCCGGCACCGGGCAGAACCTTGCGGGACTGGCGGGTTTTAACCTCGTAAACGGGGTAGACACCCCTCAGGAGGGCCATGCCGCGAGCATCGTCGGCACTCAGGCCGTGCTGCAGGATCTGATCTTGCGCGGACAGACGGATGCGGCGGCATTGCCGACGGAGACGTTCACACGGCCGCAGTACGACTTCTATCTCAACGGGCAGGGCATCGACGTGATTGCAGAGCCCAGGGCGCATTCGGACGCGGACAGCGTGGTGCTGTTTCGTCGCTCGGACGTGCTGGTTACCGGCGCATTGCTCGACATGACTCATTGGCCGGTGATTGACGTGGCGCACGGCGGCGGAATCAATGGCGAGATCGATGCGATCAACCGCATCATGAATACACTGGTGGACTCGCCTGCCCCGATTCTGCGCGAAAACGAGGGCACGCTGGTGATTCCTGTGCGCGGTCCGGTATGTGATCAGGCAGACCTGCTGGCGTACCGCGACATGCTGTGGGCGGTGCGCGAGCGCGTGCAGTACGGCATCGAGCATGGCAAGAGCCTCGCGCAAATCGAGGCGTCGGATCCGACCCAGGGTTACAACACCCGTTACGGCGCGGACGGCGGCGCCTGGTCAACCCATGACTTTATCGCAGCCGTCTACAAGAGCCTGCAGGCGACCGAGCGGGCGCACGGCCGCAACAACGCCGGAGCAGAACCGTGAATACGATGCGTGCCACCTTGGCTGGGTTGTTGCTGTTTTTCGCCTGCACAACGGCGTGGGCGCAGCCGCCGGGCACACCGCCGCCACCGGCCGCGCGCGCAGCGGAGCCGTTCGATCTGACGGGCTACTGGGTTTCGCTCGTGACGCAGCAATGGCGCTTCCGCATGGCTGTGCCGCAGCGTGGCGACTATGTCGGCTTTCCCATCAATTTGAAGGCGCGGCAGTTTGCCGATGCCTGGAGCCGGCAGGCCGACGAGGGCGCCGGCAAGCAGTGCGAAGCGTATGGCGCGGCGGCGATCATGCGGGTACCCACACGATTGCATATCAGCTGGGAGGATCCCGATACGCTGCGGGTCGACACCGATGCGGGCATGCAGACGCGGCTGCTGCGCTTCAAACCCGCGGCTGCCGAGCAGGGGGCGCCGCCGAGCTGGCAGGGCCTGTCCACCGCCTCGTGGTCGATGTGGCGGGCGCCATTGCAGTTTGGTCCGCCGCAGCCGCATACGCCGCGCTATGGAACCCTCAGGATCGTGACCACACGCATGCTGCCGGGGCTGCTGCGCAAGAACGGTCTGCCTTACAGCGCACAGACAACGTTGACCGAGGATTGGGATATGGACATCGACCCAGAGGGTGACAGCTGGCTGACGGTGACCACTGATCTGCAGGATCCGACCTATCTGCGTACCCCGGCCGTGTACAACAGCATCTTCGAGAAGGAACCGGACGGTTCCAAATGGGACCCTACGGCGTGCACGTTGGACTGAGCGGGGGCTCCATGCCGGCTATATTGGAGAGGCGATATGAACATTCGACGCGCGGCCCTGTCGAGCTCGATGGGGTTGATGGCGATCCTGTATTCACTGGGTGCCGCGGCACAGGTGGACCTTTCGGGCAACTGGGCGCTGCAGAATTTTCAGCACGCTCTCGAGGCAGTGAACGGGCCGTTCCCGAACTTCTTTGCGGGCGTACCGCTGAACAAGGAGGGCATCTCGGCGGCGTCTACCTACTCGGGGGACGAGCGTGAGGAGCTGAACCGCCAGTGTGCTCCGTGGCTTGTGCAGTACATCGTCGAGGGCCCATTCGGGGTGCAGATCCAGCCGGTTAAGGACCCGGTGAACGACAACGTGATCGGCTGGTACATGACCGGCGCGCTCGATCGTGCGCCGCTGACGATCTGGATGGATGGGCGCAAGCCGCCGCCGCCGGACGCGCTGCACACCTTCAGCGGTTTCGCGACCGGGGTGTGGAGAGGCCCCACGCTGGTCACTCACGTCATCAACATCAAGGATGGCCGGTTGACCCGCAACGGGGCACCGATGAGCAATCAGGCCACGTTCGACATGTTCATTACGCGCCATGATGACGAGCTCACGATCACCGGCATCGTACGCGATCCCGTGTATCTGGGTGCTCCGTATCCTCTGGCGCAGGTCTTCCGCCTCGGCTCCGCCAGCATTGACGACGGCGCTGCCTTGCAGATCCGCTGCTCCCCGGCCGAGGTCATCTCGGGCCTCTCGGACGGCTACCACGCGTCACAGTTCCTGCCCGGGCAGAGCTCCACGCTGAATTTCGCTCTCAAGAAATGGAACATTCCCCTGAAGGCAGCCGAGGGCGGCACACAGACCATGTACCCGGAGTTTCAGATGCATCTGAGAGGCTACGGGGCGCCTCCCGGCTATTGCCAGATGTTGTGCTGCGCTCCCGGCACCGGACCGGGCCTGGGCTTCGTTTGCCCCGCGCCGCCCCAGCCGGGTTCGCCACCAGCCGGCGGGGGCCCGGATCGTCCGGGTCGACCGCGGGATCGAGCGAAGTGAGTAGCCGGCCGCGATAACCGGGAGGGGAGCGCGATGAAGAGGCGCATGTGGGCGCTGACGGCGTTGGTTCTCGGATCCGCACACAGCGCATTCGCGCTGGATGCAGCCCAGCTGCGCGGCGGGTGGGTCACCGAGATCAACGGTGTGCGGCACATCTATCAGTTCAAGATCCGGGGCGAGAAACTCACCGGAGTGACCTGCGGGGACTGCTATGACGCGAGGACCCTGGCCTTCATCGATGGAGCGATCGGACAGGATGGAGTGTCCTTCGTCGTGACGCACGTCGATGCCGCCGGCGAGACCACCGGCCGGGAACGCCTGCGCGGCACGCTGGAAAACGGCGAGTTGCTCCTCAGCGGCACCGCCTCCGGTGAAGCGCGACCGGTCCAGCTGAAGCTGCAGCGCGACCCGCGCACGCCCAATGGCGGGCCGCCTCCGGGGGGGTTCAAGATCAACCCGCCCTACCGGCAATGGGCACCGTGGGAGCAGCTGACCGCGGTCAAGGTGGCCGGCGTGTGGCTCAGTCCGGCCGGACCGAACAAACAATACTTCTTCATCAAGCGGGTGGGCGGGAAGCTGCTTGGCATGGTCTGCGGACCGTGCGACAACCCCTACAATCTCTTTCCGCTGGACAATTTCGTCATTCGCGGCGACACGCTGACGTTCGACATCGTCCACGAGCAGAACTTCGGCCCGCGCGCGCGACCGCCGTTTCTGAATCGCACCACCGACCACATCACGCACAACGAGATGCAGATGAAGGTCGTGCCGAGCTTTCAGCAGGCTCCCGCCGATATGAGCAAGATGTTTGCCTTCGTGCTGGAGGGGCCGCTGACGATTTCTTCCGAGGCCACCGATTCGCAGTAGCGGCACAACGACGACGATAGAGGGGAATGCGATGAATAAATGGATCATGCTGGCGGCACCGGCGGCGCTGGCCGCGGTCGCGCAAACCGCGATGGCGCTGGATGCCAACGACGTTCGCGGCGGCTGGGAGACCACCGTCGATGGCATCGAGCACGTGTATGAGTTCTCGATCCGCGGCGATAAAGTAGCCGGCATCGCCTGCGGCGCCTGCGACGATGCCACCACGCTGGCCTTCATCGACGGGCGGCTCGATCCCAACGGCATCACCTTCACGGTCAGGCATGTCAGGGACGACGGCAGCACCGCCTATCAGGACCATGCAACCGCCTTGATCGAGGGCGATCACCTGGCCGTGAGCGGACGCAGCGGTGCTCCCGGCGGCGGCCCCTTCCAATGGGCCATGCACAAGGATCCGCGCGGCCCGGCGCCCGCCGGCACGCTGCCAGGGGCAGCGCTACCACAGGTCGGCGCGCCGGCGGCGAACGCTGCCGCCTACGGTCCCAACGGCCAGGCACCGGTGCCGTTCGGGCCTCCCCCGGGAGCCGGCCCCGCAAGGGTGTGGCAGCAGCCCGGTCCCTGGGAGCAGTTGGCGCCGGCCAAGCTCGTCGGCGTGTGGTTCATCGGCACCGGGCCCAACAAGCAGTACTTCATCATTCGCAAGGTCGGCGGGCAGCTATTGGGCATGGTGTGCGGGCCGTGCAGCAATCCCTACAGCATGGCGGCACTGGACGGTTTCCGTCTCGACGGCGACACGCTGCACTTCAATATCGATCACGAGGACTGGGGCTTCGGCAAGCTGCCGTTCCACAACATGGTCACGGCCAAGGTGACGCGCGACGAGATGCGCTTCCTGAGCGTCGTGCAGGACAACCTGCCGCCCCAGCCCGGCCCGGGTTTCGTCGTATCGCTGACCGGTCCGGTCTCGGTCGAGGCGACCGCTATTCGTTAGCGGAGCGCAGTCGCAGTCACTTCAGCACGGCGCGGTCATCGGACGATCCCGAGCTCGCGCGCCCGGCGAACCGCGCCGGTGCGCCGATTCACGCCGAGTTTCTTGTACACGTGATGCAGGTACCACTTGACCGATCCCTCGGTCATCGCCAGCCGCTCGGCCATTTCGCGGTTGATCAGGCCCGAGGTCACCATCTTGAGCAGCTCGATTTCGCGCGCGCTCAGCCGCGCGCCGGCCGGCTCCGGCCGGACTGCGGCGCTGGGCGCCGGCTCGGCGCGCGCGCCGCTGGAGCGGGCCGACACCACCACCTCGCGGTGCATCTCGCGCTCGAACGCCGCGATCAACAGCCGCCCAAAGGCCTGCGCCGGGCCGTCCAGGTCATCGATTAGCTGCGGATTGTCCAGCAGCAGCTCGCCGATCCATGGGCCCTCGTCGAGGATAGAGCGCAGGTGTCGCCCGGGAGCACCCGTCAGAATCGCGTGGCGCAGCGCACGTTGCGCCGCCCGTGTCTGTCCGCTCGTGACCAGCACTGAGGCGCTCAGCGCTTCCCAGCGCACGATACCCCGTACCGCTTGCGCGCCGTAAAGAAAGCTGCGCCACTGCGCACAGACCTTCAGCGCCTCGCCGGCCCTGCCTTGGGCCTGCGCCAGGCGCACGAATCCCATCGCACGTACTTCCTTGCAGGCGCTTGCGCGGCCCCTGCCGGGCAACATCTCGTCCAGCGGGCCGAGCGCCCCGCTCTCGCGCCCCACACGCATGGCCTCGCCCAGGCGCCCGATCTGCAGCAGCAGCCGGATCCGATCAGCGGCGAAGAAGCGCCGTAACCGCTGCAGCCCTCCCTCGGGGGCCCAGGCAGCCTTCATCTCCAGTGCCGCGAGACTGCCTTCGATATCGCCGCTCAAACGCAGCAGCCGCGAGCGCACCAGGCGGCCGGAGATCTCCCCCTCGAGAAACCCGAAATTCGGCACCGGCGGCAGATGCCGATCGAGCAGCTCGCGGGCGCGCTCCAGCTCATTGCGCTCGTAGTGCATCTGCGCGAGCGGCAAGGCCACCATCGTGGCCGATGCGGACGCCTCGGGCCAGGGATGTTGGGCCGCGTTCTCGGTCTCGCGCGTGAGATCTTCGATGCCCGCCTGATCCAGGCCGCCGACGAGCCGCACCTGCGCCATGGCGCTGACGAGCGGAATCTGTGCCAGAGGATGCTCCGAGCGCTCCAGCAGCTTGCGCGCACGCGCCGCGAGACTCTCGGCATCCTTCAGGCGGTACTGATCCGTGTGCGCCTGGATCAGCGAGATCAGCAGGCTCGCCTTCACCCACGGACTGGCCGAGACGTATTCCCGGATCAACCGGTCGCACAGCTCTTGCACGCGCGGCGTGTCGTCCTGAAGCAGCGCCAGTATCATCTGAGAATGCAAATATAAGTGCTCGAAATCCTGCAGTGCCTCGCGCTCCTCGCCGGTGGCGCCGAGCTGACCGAGCTGGTCGAGACGGCGACGGCAGGCCCGCAGTGCTTCGTCGGCCTGATCAAACTCCCACCAGAAGATCGAGCCCCACGCGAGGGCGAGCAGAATCCTTGGGTAGTGATCTCGCACCGGTCGCGGCAGCTGCGCCGTGAGCCTGAGGAGTTTGCGCCCCACTGCCCCGCCGCGCGGATCGGCGTAATAGCCATCGAGAATCTCGGCAGCCCGTGCTGGCTCGCCCGCCGCCAACACGTGCTCGAACGCCTCCTCGAAGCGGCCCGCACGCAACAGCCACTCGCCGGCGCGCTTATGCAGGCGTTTTTCCTCCTGCGGCAGCGTCCGCCGCAACTCACGCCGCAGGTACTCGCACAACAGGCGGTGGCGGTTGAACTCATCGGGGCTTCCGCGGACGCGATGCACGAACAGCCCGCGGCGCTCGCACTCCTCCAGCAACACTCCACCATCGTTGGCGCCGGTGATCGCATCGCACAGCGCCGGACTCAACTTTTCCAGGATGGCGGTCTGCAGCAGGAACGAGCGCAATTCGGCTGGCTGTCCCGCGAGCACTTGCTCAGCGAAGAACACCCCCATGCGCTCGGACTCGCTCGTCATGGCTGCCGCGCTGGTGCAGCCCAGGGAATGGCCGCACAGTGCGCCGCCGAACAGCCGCAGGCCCGCGGGCCATCCTTCGGTGCGTTCGACGATCAGTTCCGGCCCCATCGGGTTGGCGGCCGTGGCTCCGATGGATGCGAGGTAGGCCGCGGCCTCCTGCGCCGTGAAACGCAGCTCCGCGGTACCGAGCTCGTACACCGCGCCGCGCAGGTAGAGCGCGCCGAGCTGCAATGCCGGCCGGACGCGGCTGGCGAGCACGACCTGCAGGCCGGCGCCCGCGCCGTTCACGAACGTCTGCAGCTCCGCGCTCGCGCTCGAATCGGACAGGCACTCGAGCCGGTCGAGCATCACCAGCACGGCGGCCTGGCCGGAGCGGACGGCCCGACGCGACAACCCGCCAGCCAGCTCGGCCAGCGCCGCGCGTGCCTCCTCCGCGCCGACCGATTCGATGCCGCGGTGGCGCCGCAGAAAGCCGGCCGACGGCTGCACACCCGCGGCGCGCAACGCAGCCAGCAAATCGGTGAGCAGCCGGCGTGACTGGCGATGACGCTCGTCCAGATCCAGCCAGGCCACACGCTGGTTTCGCGCCAGCGCCTCCTGCCGCCATTGCCGCAGCAGCACGGTCTTGCCGTAGCCGGTCGGCGCCAGCAGCAATGTCACGCGCCGCTCCCTTCCCGGTTCACTCAACGTCAGGCGCGGGCGCGTGAGCCATTCTTCGGACTTCATTATGACCCCCCCCCGCGTATGAGCCATGTCCGCATGATACGCCGGGGGGACTCAGGTAAGGGGCCGCGGCGGCGGGTGCACCCGCAGGTTATCAATCAGGCGCGAGCGGCCGAGCCACGCCGCCGTCAGCACCGCGAGCTCGGCCGATGCAGCGCGCGGCTCGGACAGGTCGGCGGCATCCCTGACGGCGAAGTAGTCGACCCGCATGCCGGCGAGCTCGAGCGCCTCGGTGCCGCGGCGCTCGAGCTCGCCGTAGTCGGCCGTGCCGGCATCGATCGCGCCCACCGCCTCGTGCAGCGCCTGGTAGATCGCCGGCGCGCGCGCGCGCTGCTGCTCGTCGAGGTAACGGTTGCGCGAGCTCAGTGCCAGGCCGTCGGCGGCGCGCACCGTGGGCGCGCCGACGATCTCGATCGGCAGCGCCAGGTCCGCCGCCATGCGCCGGATCACCAGCAGCTGCTGGTAATCCTTCTCGCCGAACACCGCCACATCAGCCCCGACGATGCCGAACAACTTCGCCACCACGGTCGCCACCCCATCGAAGTGGCCCGGGCGGAACTGCCCGCACAGCGTCTCGGATAGTCCGCGCACATGCACGCGGGTCGGCTGATCGCCGTCCGGATAGATCTCGGCCACTCCCGGCGCGAACAGCAGGTCGCAGCACGCCTCGGACAGCAGCATCTGATCCTCGGCGAGGCTGCGCGGATAGCGGGCAAAGTCCTCGTTCGGACCGAACTGCAGCGGGTTGACGAACACGCTGGCGACGACGTGGTCGGCTCGGTAGCGCGCCGCCGACAGCAGGCTCATATGTCCGGCGTGCAGGTTGCCCATGGTCGGCACGAACGCCACTCGCCGTCCCGCCGCGCGCCACTCGCGCACGCTGGCGTGCACCGCTGCCACCGTCGTCACCGTCTGCATGCGTGTCTTCGCCAGCGCGGCCCGGACGGCGCCTGTCAGAAGCAGTGTTCCGGCGCCGGATACTCGCGTGACCTGACCGCCTGCACATAGGCGGCCAGCGCCGCCTGCGGCGAGGAATTACCGGCCATGAAATTGCGCGCGAAGCGCGGCTTGCGCCCGGGCGTGAGGTCCAGCACGTCGTACAGCACCAGGATCTGTCCGTCGGTGCTGCCGCCGGCGCCGATGCCGATCACCGGCACCTTGACGGCCTCGGCGATGCTGCGGCCCAGAGCGGCCGGCACGCACTCGAGCAGGATCAGGTCGGCACCGGCCGCCTCGAGCGCCAGCGCATCCTCGAGCATGAGCTGTGCGGCCTTCTGCTCGCGCCCCTGCACCCGGAAGCCGCCGGTCTTGTGCACCGACTGCGGCTTGAGTCCGAGGTGCGCGCACACCGCGATATCGTGTTTCGCAAGATACGCGACGATGTCGGTCTGCCCCTGTCCGCTCTCGAGCTTGAGCATGCGCGCCCCGCCCTCCTGCATCAGCCGCACCGAGTTCGTCAGTGCCAACTGCGCCGAGGAGTAGCTCATGAACGGCAGGTCGGCCATCAGGAAGGCGCGCTGCAGGCCGCGTGCAACCGCCGCGCAGTGATAGACCATCTGGTCCATCGTGACCGGCACGGTGGTGTCATGGCCCTGGATCACCATGCCGAGCGAGTCCCCGACCAGCACCACGTCGACGCCGGCGGCATCCACCAGCGCCGCAAAACTGGCGTCATAGGCCGTCAGGCAGGCGATCTTCTCGCCGCGCTGCTTCATCGCCAGCAGCGTGCTGAGCGTGACCGGAGGCCGCTCGGAATCGCGCGCTTGGAGCTGCGTATACATGCGCGCGCGAGCATGAAGCACGGCGGCGCGGCAGGCAAGAGCGGGCCCCAGGCCCATCTGGGAGACGGAGGTAGACGCTGGGCGGACACCGGAACCTGTAACCGCGTGGCACCTATGCCCTGCATGGCTGCTGTCGCGCCAGCACCGCGCCGTGCCGCGCCGTGGCCGCCCGCGCCGTGGCCGCCCGCGCCGGTGCTACAGCGCCCCGTGCCGCAGCGGGTTGTAGTAGAGCCGGCCGCGCCGCATGCGCCGGATCGCCCCGAGCAGCTCCAGGTAGTCCGCCTCACTGCCGAGCGGATCGATCGCCGCGGCGTTGACGATCAGCAGCGGAGCTGCATCGTAGTCGTGGAAGAAGCGCGCATACGCGGCGTTGAGCCGCTCCAGATAGGCGCGGTCGATGAACTGCTCGTGGCGGATACCGCGCCGGCCGATGCGCCCGAGCAGCACGTCCACCGGGGCCTGCAGGTAGATCACCAGGTCGGGCTGGGGCGACTCGAGCGCGAGCTTGGCGCAGATCTGCTCGTACAGCCGCAGTTCCTCGGCATCGAGCGTGGTACGCGCGAATAACCGGTCCTTGTCGATCAGGTAGTCGGCGATGCGCAGCGGCGCGAACAGGTCCTGCTGCTTGAGCGCCGAGAGCTGCTGGACGCGCTGGAACAGGAAGTACAGCTGCGCCGGCAATGCAGCGGCGCGCGGATTGCGGTAGAAACGCTCGAGAAACGGATTGTCCTCGGCGCGCTCGAGCACCAGCTCGGCATCGAGCGTCGCGGCGAGTTTGACCGCGAGCGTGGTCTTGCCGACACCGATCGGCCCTTCGATGACCACGAAGCGGTGCGGAAAGCCCTCAGCGCTCATGGCGGATCGGCTGCCCGTCCAGCCGCCAGATGCCATCGGGGTCGACCCGCGCCGCCAGCTCGCGCACGCGGACGGCGCCCGGTATCGGCAGCTCCGGCGCCAGCTCGCACAGCGGATAGAGCACGAAGTTGCGGGCCGCGATCTGCGGATGCGGCAACGTGAGCTCCTCGCTGTGACTGCGCTCGCGCCCGAACACCAGCAGGTCCAGGTCGATGCGGCGCGGGCCCCAGCGCTCGCGCGGCGCGGCGCGCCCCAGCTGCGTCTCCAGGGCGCGCAGCCCCTGCAGCAGCTGCGGCGGCGACAGCTGCGTCAACAGTGCCGCGACCGCGTTGACGAAGTCCGGCTGCTGCACCGGCCCGAACGGCTTGGAGCCGTACAGCGCTGAACGCAGCACCACCAGCGTGTCGGTCAGGCGCTCCAGTGCAGCCAGTGCGCACCGCACCTGCAGCTCCGGCCCGTCCAGGTTGCTGCCGACCCCGACGTAGGCGCTTTGCCAGAGCATCCGCTACGGTCCTGTCGAGCGCCGCCGTCGCCGTCGGCGCGGCCGGCGCGCACCGCTGCCCGGCGCAGGCGCCGCGGCGCTGGTCCGCGGCTCGGGCCCGGCCCCCGCCGTCAGGGCATCGATGCGCTCGATGCGCTGTTCCGCGCCGAGCTCCTGCAGCTGCGTCCACCACTGTGCAATCTGCGGGGAGGCGAGACCGAGCTGCGAGCGCAGCGACAGCAGGTCGAACGCGGCGCGAAAGCGCGGTTGCTCGAGCAGGCGCAGCGAGCGCCGTCCGCGCGGCTGCTCCAGGCGCGGTTGCAGCGCATACATCTCGCGCACGCCCAGGGCGATGCGGCGCGGGATGCTCACGCGCGCGCCGGCCTCGCGCAGCGAGCGCTCGCAGGCCCCGACGATGACGCCGGGCTCGTGCCAGCGCTGCGGCGGCAGCGACTCGATCAGCGCGGCGATCGGCCCATACAACAGCAGCGCGATCAGGAAGGTCGGAGCGACCGGCTTGCCGGCCATCACGCGCGCATCGGTGTTGCGCAGTCCCTCGCGCAGCAGCTGCTCGACCAGGCCGCCCGGATGCTCGGACAGGTAGCGCTCGACCGCCGGGAACAGCACCCCGAGCAGAGCGTGCTTGCGCAGCACCGCAAGGCTGCGCTCGCCATGACCGGTCAGGAACAGCTTCTGCGTCTCATCGAACAGCCGCGCCGGCGGCACGCCCGAGAGCAATCCCTTGAGCTGCCCGATCGGTGCCTCGGTGTCCGGCTCGAGCACGAAGTCCAGCTTGGCCTCGAAGCGCGCGGCGCGCAGCATGCGCACCGGATCCTCGCGATAGCGCGTTTCCGGATCCCCGATCAGCCGCAGGCGCCGCGCGGCGATGTCCTCGGCGCCGCCGACGAAGTCCCACAGCGAAAAATCGGCGATGTTGTAATACAGCGCGTTGGCGGTGAAATCGCGCCGCCACACGTCCTCTTCGATGTCGCCGTAGACGTTGTCGCGCAGCAGCCGGCCGTGCGTATCGAGCACACGCTCGTGGTCGACGCCTTCCAGACCGCCGCCGCGGCCCGGTTCGCTGCGCGCAAACGACGCGGCTTCGCCCCGTGCCGGACCGGCCTGCTCCTGCGCATCGTCGGGCTCGAGCTCCTCGAGCGGCTCGTCGTCCTCGTCCAGCGACGCTTCTTCATCGAGCGGCACCTCCTCCTCGTCCAGCTGCGGCTCATCGGCCGGCTCGTCGCTGGGCGAGGGCGCGCTGGCGGCGCGGAAAGTCGCCACCTCGATCACCTCGCGTCCGAAGATCACGTGCGCCAGACGGAAGCGCCGGCCGACCAGACGGCAATTGCGAAACAGCGAGCGCACCTCATCCGGCAGCGCATTGGTGGCGACGTCGAAATCCTTGGGATGGCGGCCGATCATCACATCGCGCACACAGCCGCCCACCAGGAATGCCTGGTATCCCGCATCCTTCAAGCGGTACAGCACACGCAGCGCGTTGTGGGACAGATTGGAACGGGAGATATTGTGATCGGCGCGGGCGATGATGCGCGGTGCCGCAGCAGCCGCATTAGTCGGAGAACTTTGATTCAAATCCAATCCTTCAGGTCCTGCTCCGCTTGAGCGACGGCAGCGGTCGCCTATAATACCGCGCTTTTCAATTCCTCCTGTTCGCGCTGCTCCCTTCGTCTAGAGGCCTAGGACATCGCCCTCTCAAGGCGGTAACACGGGTTCGAATCCCGTAGGGAGCGCCATTAAATCAATGTGTTATCGGCTCGGTGCCTCATGACGCTACGGGCAGCATTCGTTCCGGAACAGGGCATCGCGCTGTTTCTCGACGTGGACGGCACTTTATTGGAGATTGCCGCGCTGCCCGATGGGGTGCGCGTCCCGGCCGCCCTGCGCAACACGCTGCAGCTGGCCGCGCAGCGCGAGGACGGTGCGCTGGCGCTCCTGAGCGGCCG
Organism: Steroidobacteraceae bacterium; assembly: GCA_036267195.1. Classification (GTDB taxonomy): domain Bacteria; phylum Pseudomonadota; class Gammaproteobacteria; order Steroidobacterales; family Steroidobacteraceae; genus FEN-1191. The sequence goes on along the minus strand of DATAWM010000027.1, from coordinate 692 downwards.
CAGCATCGAGGCGCTCGACCGGCTGTTTGCCCCGAGCGTATTTGCGGCCGCGGGCCTGCATGGATTCGAGCGCCGCGACGGCCGCGGCAGCTTCAGCTGCACGCCGTTCGACGCCTCGGCGCTGCCCCCGATCCGCTCGGCGCTGCAGGACTGGGTGCAGCGGCATCGTGGGCTGCTGCTGGAGGACAAGGGCGTCGCGCTGGCGCTGCACTATCGCAATGCGCCGCAGCTGCAGGAACAGGCCTACCGCATCATGCACGAGGCGGCCACGGCGCTCGGCCCGTGCTTTCACCTGCTGGCCGGCAAGTGCGCCGTGGAGCTCGCACCGGCGCACTGCTCGGTGCGCGCTGCGATCGAGGCCTTCATGGGCGAGCCGCCGTTTGCCGGCCGCACGCCGGTGTTCGTCAGCGACGACAGCACCGATGAAGAGGCCTTCGAGGTCGTCAACGCGCTCTGCGGCCACTCGATCCGGGTTGGCGCCCCGGAGCCCTCGGTGGAGCAATCGGCCGCCGGCTACCGCTTTGCCAGCGTCGCCGGAGTGGTGGCCTGGCTGCGCGAGCGCAATACCCACCCGATGCGGCCACGCCGCTGACGGTGCGCGAGCTGACGAGGCGGCCGCCCCGCTGAGCCCATTCCCGCCGGCGCCGTTCCCGTCAGTGCCATTCGGGCCGCTTCAGCGGCTGCGCCAGCCG
>DATAWM010000026.1:0-2542 GCA_036267195.1 Steroidobacteraceae bacterium | reverse complement strand
CACAAGGTCGGCGTGCTGGCGGAGCCGGTAACTCGCGCCCTCGACCTGCACCACCACGGCGTGATGCAGCAGGCGGTCGAGCAGGGCCGTGGCAACCACGGGATCGCCGAACACCTCACCCCACTCGGCAAAGCCGCGATTGGAGGTGAGGATCATCGCGCCGCGCTCGTAGCGCGCGTTGACCAACTGGAAGAACAGGTTGCCGCCGCCACGGACCACAGGCTGGTAGCCGATCTCGTCGACCACGAGCAGTGCGATCCGGCTGTAGAAGCGCAGCTTCTGGCGCAGCGTGCCTTCGCGCTCGGCGCGTGCCAGCGCGTCGATGAGATCGGCCAGGGTGATGAAGTGGACGCTGCGTCCGGCGCGCACCGCCTCGACGCCGAGGGCCACCGCCAGATGCGACTTGCCGGTGCCAGGCGGGCCAATGAAGTGGACGGCCTGTCAGCGCCGCTGCAAAACTCCCCAGAAGTGCCGACTGAAAATTCCCCAGGTGGGCTGACGTAGCCGCCCGGTCCGGGGCGGTCGGAATGCGCTGCGTCGCCAATGCTTCCCTCGCATGGACGGGGGGAGCCGGTGATCCGATTGGGAGAGGTTGTGATGATCCTGGATCTGCACCGGCAGGGCGCCGGCGTGTCGGTGATCGCGCGGCGCAGTGGGCTGGACCGCAAGACGGTTCGCAAGATCATCGCCAGCGGCCTCGAGCCGCCGGTCTATGGTCCGCGGCCGCCCCGGGTGACGCGGCTGCAGCCGTTCGAGGCGTATCTGCGGGAGCGGCTTGCCGCGGTTCCCGAGCTGACCGGGCGCCGCCTGCATCGCGAACTCGGCGCGCTCGGCTATCGCGGCGGTTATTCGGCGGTGACCGACCTGCTGCGCGAGATCCGGCCGGCGGTGCCACCGCCCTTCGAGCTGCGCTTCGAGACGCCGCCGGGGCAACAGGCGCAGGTGGACTTCGCGCAGTTCCAGACCGAGTTTGCGGACGAGCCCGGCGTGATGCGTATCGTCTGGCTGTTCTCGCTGGTGCTTGGGCACAGCCGGATGCTGTGCGGCCGCTTCGTGCTGCACCAGGATCTGCCGACGCTGCTGCGCTGCCACATCGCCGCCTTCGAGGCGCTCGGCGGCGTGCCGCAGCAGATCCTCTACGACCGCATGAAGACCGCGGTGATCCGTGACGATGCCGAGGCCGGCCATATCGTCTACAACCGCACACTTCTCGACTTCGCTCGCCATCACGGCTTCCTGCCCAAGGCGTGCCGCCCCTATCGCGCCAAGACCAAGGGCAAAGTGGAGCGTCCGTTCCGCTACGTGCGCGAGGACTTCTTCCTCGGCGGCCGCTTCCGCAACCTCGACGATCTCAACACGCAGTTCCAGCAGTGGCAGGACGAGATCGCCAATGCCCGCGTGCATGCCACCACCCGGCGCATCGTCGCCGAGCACTTCGCCGACGAACGTCCGCATCTGCTGCCGCTGCCGGCCGGCACGTTCCAGGCGGTGCTGCGCCTGGAGCGGCGGATCACCCGCGACGGCATGGTTTCGGTTGGCGGCAATCTCTACAGCGTTCCCAACGCGACCCGTCGGCGCCCGGTCGAGGTGCACACCACCGCCGGCGAGGTCCGCATCCTGGAGGACGCGCGGGTGATCGCGGTGCATCCGGTGCTGGAGGGCCGCGGCCAGCGCCGCATCATCGCCGGGCATCGCAGCCTGCCGCCGCCGGCCAACAGCCACACGCCGCGGCAGGGCGCCGCCGCGGTCCGCGCCGGCGAGACCGTCACGCCGCGTCCGCTGGCGTTCTACGACGCCGTTGCTCGCCGCCTCGCCGCAGCAGGGCCGCAGCCATGAGAGGCCAGACGCCGCCGGACGCGCCGATCGAGCACATCCGCCGGCATCTGGTCGCGCTCCGCATGCCGCGCGCGCTGGAGACGCTCGGTCATCTCGTCCAGCAGATCGAGCGTGGTCAGATCGGCACCATCGAGGCGATCGAGATGCTGCTCGCCGAGGAACTCACCGTCCGCGAAAGCCGCCGCATCAAGGCGGCGCTGCAGATGGCTCGCCTCGGCACCATCAAGACGCTGTCCGGCTTCGACTTCGCGTTCCAGCCCTCGCTCGACCGCAATCGCATCCTCGCACTCGCCCAGCTCGACTTCATCGACCGCCACGAGGTCGTGCACCTGATCGGCCAGTCCGGCACCGGCAAGAGCCACCTTGCCATCGCACTCGGCGTCGAAGCGGTGCGCGCCGGCCGCAGCGTCTACTTCTCCCCGCTCGCCGACATCATCGACAACCTCGCGCGCGCCGACCGCGAGGGCCGGCTGCGCGAACGCATCCGCTATCTTTGCCGCGCGCAGCTGCTGATCATCGATGAGATCGGCTACCTCAGTGTCGGTGCCGGCGCCGGCAACCTGTTCTTCCAGCTGGTCAACGCCCGCTACGAGCGCGGCGCCATGATCCTCACCTCGAACCGCGGCTTCGCCGAATGGGGCGAGGTGTTCGGCGATCCGGTCGTCGCCACCGCGCTGCTCGACCGGCTGCTGCACCATGCCGTCGT
>DATAWM010000025.1:0-50638 GCA_036267195.1 Steroidobacteraceae bacterium | reverse complement strand
GACGACCGGGCGACCTTCGATGAGCGCATGTTCCGCGACGGGGATCTCCTCACGCACATCATGATGATCTCCGACCCGGAGTATCTGAGCGAGCCGCTGGTCAAGAGCACCGAGTATCAGCATGCGCCGAACTCGCCGCTGGCGACCTGGCCGTGCCGCGAGGTGACGGAGATTCCGCGCAATGAGGGCGCCATACCGATGCACCTGCCGAACCAGACGGCGGTGGAGCTGGACTGGCCGGTGCGCAACCACGTGCCGGCTCAGGCCGCGCAGGGCGGGGCGGACACGATGTTCCCGGAATATCAGGACGCAGTGAAGAAGTTGCCGCCCAACCCGCCGCTGGCGACCGTCGTGAAGGAAGCCGAGCAGCAGGACAAGGCCGACTGAGCTGACGCTCTTTCCGATCTGCTGCTGTCCGCAGTGTCCGCGCGCGCTGTCCGCGGACAGTGCGGACAGCGTCCACGGCGCATCCCCCGCGTCACACCCGCGCTGAAACAACCACTTGGCGCCATGCACGGTGCCGCCGCGCCTGGCATGTGCCTTGCTCTTCGAACCCCGCTGCGCCGTCCGGACATGACGGCGCACAGGAGGCGGGGAGCCCATGCTCAAGTACACAGCGGCGCTGATCGGTGTTGCGCTCGGCGGCGCGACCGTGCTCGCGCGGCCCGCGGATGCCAATGACCTGCTGCGCCTGTACCAGCTGGCGCAGGCGCAGGACACTACGCTGCAGTCCGCCCGGTTCCAGCGCGACGCGGCCGTCGAGGCGCGCCCGCAGGCGCTGGCGCAGTGGCTGCCGCAGCTGCAGGGGACCGCGGCCGCCGAGCGTGAGCGCCTGGGCGAGCAGACCGGATTGTCGGTCGCCCCGAGCGGCGGGCCGATCGGCATCGGTGCGCTGCCCGGCTGCGTGCTCGCAAGCGATGATCTCACCGAGCGTTGCAATGCCAACTACCAGACGTATGGGCTGACGCTATCGCAGACGCTGTGGAGCTACTCGGCGTTCAGCCAGCTCAAGGAGGCCGATTTCGAGGCCGCGAGCGCCGAAGCCTCTTACCGCAGCGCGCAGCAGGACCTGGTGCTGCGGGTCGCGCAGGCCTACTTCAACGTGTTGCAGGCGAGCGACCAGCTCACGATCACCCGCAACGAGCGCGCGGCCTTCGCGACGCAGCTCAAGCAGACCCAGGGGCGCGAGCAGACCGGCCTGGGCTCGCGCAGCGAAGTGGAGCAGGCCCAGTCGTACTACGACACGGGCGCGCAGATCATCATCCAGGCGCAGAACGTGCTGGATGATGCGCGGCTCGCGCTGGCGCAGATCATCGGCGGGCCGCCGGGCTCGGTCGCGCCGCTGCGCGACCAGATCCCGCTGGCCGCGCCGGATCCGGATTCCGCCGATGCCTGGGTAGCTTCCGCCACCCAGGACAATCCCGACGTGCGCGCCGCTCAGCTGAGCGCCGAGGCGGCCGAGCGCGCGATCGGCGTGCAGCGGGGCATGGGCCTGCCGAGCCTATCCCTGCGCGGCACCGCCGGTCACACCGTGGCCCCGCTGGTGCTAGGCGGCACCAACAGTATCGACACCGTCGGGGTGTACTTCTCCTGGCCGCTGTTTGCGGGCGGCGCGATCGCCTCGGCGGTGCGCCAGTCGCGCGCGCTCTACCATCAGAGCCAGGCGAACCTGGAGACAGCGCAGCGGCAGACCGAGCAGCAGACACGCGCGGCCTACCGCAACGTGGTCACCGGCATTCAAAGCATCGCCGCGACGCAGCGCGCGGTGCAGTCTGCCAGCGATGCGGTCGAGGCCGCGCGCCGGGACATCGAGTTCAACGTGTCCTCGGAATTCGTGCTGCTGTCTTATCAGGAAAACTACTATACAGCCCTGAGTCTGTACTCGCAGGCGCGCTACGCCTATCTGAGCAACGTGCTGATCTTGAAGCAACAGGCGGGGCGGCTCAGCGAGCACGATCTGGCGATGATCGATGCGTTGCTGGTGACGGATGGATCCGGGCAGAAGGATGGGTCCACGCATGAATGATTCCGATCGAGGCGCAGAACATGACCGCAAGGGCGGGTCGGACCTGTTCTATAGCACCGCACTGACGGACAAGCCGATCGAGCACTCTGCCGCACAGGTTCGCCGGCGGCGGCTGCTGATTGCGGGCGCGTGGCTCGGTGCGGTGATCGCCGTGGGTGCACTGGTCGCCGCGGTGCTGCACTTCGCAGGCGCGCAGAATTCGGTCGACCGCGCGCGCCTGACGATCGCGACGGTGGAGCGCGGCACCTTCGTGCGCGACGTCGAGGCCGATGGGCAGGTGGTCGCGGCGGTGAGCCCGACCCTGTACGCGCCGCAGACCGGCACCTTGACGCTGAAGGTGCACGCGGGCGATGCGGTGACGAAGGGCGAGGTGCTCATCGCGCTGGATAGCCCGGATCTGACCGCCAGCCTCACCCAGGAGCAGGCCTCGATGCAGAGCATGCGCCTGGACTGGCAGCGCGCGCAGCTGGATGCCGAGAGCACGCTGGCGAAGCTGCAGGAGACCTACCGGCAGGCGCAGGTGGATCAGACCACCGCGCAGCGCGAGCTGGATCGCAGCCGCGAGGCCTACAAGCTCGGTTCCTATACCGAGCTGCAGATGCTCAAGGCGCAGGACGACCTGGAAAAGGCGCAGTTCGCCTTGCAGCAGGCGAAGATGAATGTCGACCTGCAGCCCAAGCAGAATCGCTTCGACATCGGCAGCAAGCTGGCGCTGTACCAGCGCCAGCAGGACTTGGTGCGCGACCTGCAGCGCCAGGTCGGTGCCCTGCAGATCCGCTCTCCGGTCGACGGCCGCGTGGGGCAGGTGGAGATCTCCGATCGCGCCACCGTTGCCAAGGACACGGCGCTGCTGACGGTGGTGGACCTGTCGGCGCTGGAGGTGGAGATCAACGTGCCCGAGAGCCAGGCGCGCGATCTGGCCCCCGGCATGACGGCCGACATCGAGGGCGACGGGCAGCACTGGCCCGGCAGCGTCAGCGCGGTCTCGCCCGAAGTCGTCAACGGCGAGGTGGTCGCGCGGGTGCGCTTCGTGGATGCCAAGCCCGAAGGGCTGCGTCAGAGCCAGCGCATGTCGGTACGCATCCTGATCGACCGGCGCACCAACGTGCTGATGGTCGACCGCGGCACTTTCATGGACCAGGGCGGCGGTGGCTTCGCCTACGTGGTCCACGGCGACATCGCGCAGAGAGTACCGGTGCGCCTGGGCGCCGCCAGTGTTCAGAAGGTCGAAATACTCGACGGCCTGGCCGCGGGCGACCAGGTGGTCGTCTCCGGCACCGATGAATTCAACAACGCCGAGCGCGTGATCATCGCGCACTGACGGCGCACCAAGCGCGCAACAAGGGGAAACGACATGCTCAGGATGAACCATCTGTCCAAGATCTATCGCACCGAGGTGGTGGAGACCTACGCGCTGCGCGACTTCAACATCCACGTGCGCGAGGGTGAGTTCGTCGCCGTGACCGGGCCGTCCGGCTCCGGCAAGACCACGTTCCTGACCATCGCCGGGCTGCTGGAGGAGTTCAGCGGCGGCGAGTACTGGCTCGACGGCGTGGATACGCGCGGGCTGAACGACAACCAGCGCTCGCGGCTGCGTAACCAGAAGATCGGCTTCGTGTTCCAGTCGTTCAATCTGATCCCCGACCTGAACGTGTTCGACAACATCGACGTGCCGCTGCGCTACCGGGGCATGAAGGGCGCCGAGCGCAAGCGCCTGATCAACGGGGTGCTCGAGCGCGTCGGCCTCACCTCGCGCGCGCGTCACTACCCGGCGGAGATGTCCGGCGGCCAGCAGCAGCGCGTCGCGATCGCGCGCGCGCTGGTCGGCTCCCCGCGGCTGCTGCTCGCCGACGAGCCCACGGGCAATCTCGACACGCAGATGGCGCGCGGGGTCATGGAACTGCTCGAGGAGCTGCACCGCGGAGGGGCGACCATCGTGATGGTCACGCACGACCCGGACCTGGCCGCAAGAGCGCAGCGTCAGGTCCACATCATCGACGGGACGATCCTGGATCTGTCGGCCACTGCGCATGGAGAGACGGTGCCAGCTGCCGCGCAGGGGGCGCAGGGCGCTCCGGCGCGGCTGTAGCGCTCGCTGCGGCTGCAGCGGCGGTCGTCACCAACGGGGGAACCCGGTATGTTCGCCTATTACTTCGATCTGGCGCTGCGCAGCCTGCGGCAGAACGTCGTGCTGACGGCGCTGATGATCATTGCGATCGGCGTGGGTATCGGCGCCTCGATGACCATGCTGACCATCTTTCGCGCCGCGAGCGGCGATCCGATTCCGCAGAAATCGGCACAGCTCTTCAACGTGCAAATCGACAGCTATGGCCCACAGCCTGGCGTGCCCCTGGCGCCCGACTTCCTACCGTATCGGTTGGACTACATCGATGCCCTGGCTCTGATGCGAGCCCACCGTGCGCCGCGTCAGGTGGCGATGTATCCGATCTCCGTCGACATCGCGCCACCGGACTCGCAGCGGGACCCGGTGCAGGCGAACGGCCATGCCACCTACGGTGATTTTTTCCCGATGTTCGATGTGCCTTTCGAATACGGTGGTTCCTGGGGGAGCGCGGAGGACCAGTCGCATGCGCCGGTCGTGGTGCTCACACGGCGGCTGAACGATCAGCTGTTCGGCGGCGCCGACAGTGTGGGCCGCACTGTCACGATCGAAGGCGATGCCTACCGGGTCATGGGCGTGATGCAGACCTGGCGCCCCACACCCCCGTTCTATGACCTCGGAAGTGGAGGGGGTCGGTACACCGCGGACGACGAGTTCTTTCTGCCGTTCGCGCGCGCCATCGATCAGCATTGGCGCACGGCAGGGGGTTTCGGCTGCCCGTCACGGGCCGGGATCATCAGGGGATGGGACGGCATGCTGACCAGTCCGTGCGTATGGATCGCGCTCTGGGTCGAGCTGCCCACGGCGGGTTCGGCGGCGCAGTATCGTGCCTTCTTGCACAACTACGCCGATTCTCAGCGGCAGAGTGGCAGATTCAACTGGCCTGCGCGCGTTGCCCTGCGCGACGTCTCACAGTGGCTGGATTACAACCACGTCGTTCCGCCGGCGCTCACCACACTCACGGGCGTGTCGTTCGCCGTCCTGATCGTGTGTCTGCTCAACGCCGCGGGCCTGATGCTGGCGAAGTTCATGGCCCGCATCGGTAGCGTCGCTTTGAGGAGAGCGCTCGGAGCCACCCGGCCCGCGATCTACGCACAGTGCCTCATGGAGGCCGCCATGATCGGCGTCGCGGGCGCAATCGTCGGCATCGGCCTCAGCGAAACAGGGTTGATCACCTGCCGTCGGGTACTGCCCGATGATTTTGCGATCCTGACGCATCTGCGTACCGGAGACATCCTGATCGCCCTGTTGCTGGCGGTCTTCAGCGCCCTGGCGGCCGGTCTGTACCCGATCTGGCGCACCAGCCGCGTCGCGTACGGCGCTGCGCTGACTGGTCAATAGGAGAGGCACGATGAGCAGACCTCCCGTGTTCTCCTCGCTGAGGCGCAATTCACTGGCTGCCGCGCTCATCGCGCTGCAGGTTGCCGTGACGCTGGCGGTGCTGTGCAACGCCCTGTTCATCATCCGGCAGCGGGCGGCGGAGGGTCACTCGCTGAGCGGCGTGCGCGACGAGGGCGATGTGTTCGCGGTCGATATCCGCTGGCACGGTGCAACCGCACAGATCCCCTCTCGCGAGCGTACGGATCTCGCGGCGCTGCGCTCACTGCCGCAGGTGACGGACGCGGTGGCGTCGATCGATCATCCGCTCGGTGGGCCGACGCTGGGGTTCACGATCACGCTGCACCCCGAGCAACCGGATTCGCTCGTCCAGTCCGTGGTCTATCCCGTGGACGATCATGGAATCGATACGCTGGGCCTGCGACTGATCGCCGGGCGTAACTTTGGCGCAGACCAGATCAATGATTGGAGCTACTCGTCCGGCCTTCCGGAAAGCATAGCGGGTGTCATCGTCACGCAGGCGCTGGCGAACCGCCTCGACCCGCAAGGTCACGCGCTGGGACAGATCGCGACGCTGAGCCCGGGGCCCATCACCGCCCCCATCATCGGTATCGTGGCGCGCCTGCAGAGCACGCCGAACGCGGAAAACAGCCCCCTCGAGCAGCAGTCCTTGCTGTGGCCTGCCCTGTGGGTCGATCCACGAGGGTTCTACATCGTGCGTGCCCGGCCGGGCGAGGTGGGGGCGGCCATGAACGCCGTGCGCACGAAGTTGTATGAGATCGACCGCCAGCGCCTCATCATGTCGATGCAGACCCTGACGCAGGCGCGGCGCGACGCCTACCGCGGGGACCGTGCCATCGCCGAGCTCATGGGCGCGATCAGCGCGATCCTGGTGATCGTGACGTCATTCGGGATTCTCGGCCTGACGAGTTACTGGGTGGCGCAGCGGCGGCGGCAGATCGGCATCCGCCGGGCGCTCGGGGCAACCCGCGGCGCAATCCTGCGCTATTACCAAACCGAGAACCTGCTGATCGTCGGCGCCGGCGCCATCGCCGGAGTGGTGTTCGCCGTGGCGGCGAATCTGTGGCTGCTGCGCAGTGTCGCGCTGAGCCGGCTGCCACTCCTCTATCCGCTGGTCGGTGTGGCGGCGATGCTGCTCGTCGGTCAGCTGGCCGTGCTGTGGCCGGCGTTGCGGGCCGCGGCGGTGCCGCCGGCAATCGCGACGCGCGCGGTCTGAAGCGGCGGTAACCGCAAATGTTTGGCTACTACTTCGGTTTGGCACTGCGCAGCCTGCGGCGCAACGTCGTGCTAACGGCACTGATGGTCATCACCATCGGCGTAGGCATCGGCGCCTCGATGACGACGCTGTCGATCTTCCGGGCGATGTCCGGGGACCCGATTCCGCAGAAGTCGCGGCAGCTCTTCGTGCCGCAGATCGATAACTTCGGCCCTACAGTGACCGGCGCGTTCGGCGGTGCCCTGCCGGCAGATCGCATGCCGCGATACTTGACCTATACCGACGCGGTAGCACTGATGCGCGCGCATGCCGCCGAGCGCCAAGCGGCCATGTACCGCACGTCGGCAGCTGTCGCGTCGCCAAATTCCGCGGCGCTACCGGTTTTGGAGTCTGGGCGCGCGACGTACACGGCTTTCTTTACGATGTTCGACGTGCCGTTCGAATATGGCGCACCGTGGAGCGCTGCGGACGATGCTGCGCGTGCGCCGCTGGTGGTGCTCTCGCGCAAGCTCAACGACCGGCTCTTCGGCGGCGCTAACAGCGTCGGTCGTATCGTGACGCTGAATGACGAAGAATATCGCGTCGCCGGCGTGATCCAGGACTGGGGTCCGGTGCCGCGCTTTTACGACCTGGGAGCGGGGGGAGGAAGTACCTTCGCCTACTTCGGCGCCGAGCAGATATTCGTACCGTTCACGACCGCCATTGCACGGCATCTGTCACAAGCGGGTGATCTACGCTGCCCGAAAGTTCCCCAGGGGGGTGAGGACGCCCTGCTTCACTCTGAATGCATCATGTTTCAGATGTGGGTGGAGCTGCCAAACCTCGCGTCGGTGCGTGCCTACCGGACCTTCCTGACCAACTATGCGGCGGAGCAACGTCGGCTCGGCCGCTTCAACTGGGCACCGCGGATCGCACTGCGCGATGTGCGGCAATGGCTCGCCTACCAGCACGTGGTGTCCAATGACGTCAGCGTGCTGATGCTGGTGTCCTTCGCCTTCCTGCTGGTCTGCCTACTCAACGGCGGCGGCCTGATGCTCGCCAAGTTCATGTCGCGCTCCCCACAGGTATCTGTCCGGCGGGCACTGGGCGCCGACAGCCGAGCCATTTTCACACAATGCCTCGTGGAGACCGGGATGATCGGCCTGGTAGCTGGGGTGGTGGGTATCGCGCTGTCGATTGTGGGATTGCTGATTGCGCAGGGGATGTTCATCAGGTCGGCTGGGAATTCGCGCACCCTGGCAGCTCTGACGCATCTCAATGGTGGCGATGTCGTCATCGCCGTGGTGCTCAGTGTCGCCGCAACGCTGCTGGCCGGGCTGTATCCGACCTGGCGGGCGACGCGAGTGCAACCAGCCTGGCAACTCAAGGTGCAATAGGAGAGCTGAGTTGATTGCACTACGCCCCATCTTATCCTCCCTGAGCCGCAACAAGGTCGGTGCGGCACTGATCGCCTTGCAGATGGCGGTGACTCTGGCGATTCTCTGCAACGCCGTTTACATCATTCAGCAGCGCATGGCCAGGGCAGCGCGGCCGAGCGGTATCGACGAGGCGGACGATTTCGCCATCGCAAATCAGTGGATCGGTACCGCTGCCGCCGATGCGGGCGCATTGATTCAGGCGGACGTGGCGGCGCTGCGGGCGATTCCGGCTGTGGCGGATGCGTATATTACCAACTCCTTTCCGTTCGATGGCGGAGGGGCAACCACGCAAATTACGCTGCATCCCGATCAGCCGCGCAGCCGCAGGACCACCACGGTCTACCTTGGCGATCAGCACGCGATGGATACGCTCGGATTCAGGTTGTCGGCGGGGCGTAACTTTAACGCCTCCGATATCCGTGACTTTCGAAGTCCGCTCAAGCTTCCGCCTATCAACGGCATGCTGGTGACCCGGGCTTTGGCGGAGCAACTGGCGCCCGCGGGGAAGGTGCTTGGGCGTGTCGCGACGCTGGTATCACTGCCGGTCAGCGCTCCCATCGTCGGTGTCATCGATACGCTGCAGGCTCCCAATGTCAATGCTCCGGGCGGCAATGCGGTCGCCTATAACTCCGTGGTGCTTCCGTACAGGGTCGGAACGCCAGGCGCTGCCTATGTGGTTCGAGCCAAGCCTGGCGGGCTCGCCCAGGCCATGAAGGCCGCGCCGGCGGCATTGGCCCGCGTCAGCCGGCAGCGGGTCATCACGGACGAGTTTTCACTGGCCGAGGAGCGACGCGCCGCCTACAGCGGCGATCGCACATTGGCGCTGATGCTGACCCTGGTCTGCCTGATCCTGCTCGCTGTCACCGCCTTTGGCATCGTCGGTCTGACGAGCTACTGGGTGTCGCAGCGACGGCGCCAGATCGGCATCCGGCGAGCCCTGGGGGCCACACGGGGAGCGATCATGCAGCACTTTCAGACCGAGAACCTTCTAATCACTGCCGGTGGCATCGTGGTCGGAGTCGTCCTGGCGGTGGCCGGAAACCTGTGGATCGTGAAGAGCTTCGCAATGGGCCGGCTGCCGTACGAGTACCTGCTGGTGGGCGTCGTCGCGCTGCTCGTCCTCGGGCAGTTGGCGGCGCTGTGGCCGGCGCTGCGCGCCGCCTCGGTGCCACCGGCGGTGGCGACGCGCAATGTCTGACGCCCAAGGAAGTTCCAAGATAGCCTCGAGCATGAATGTCGACAATAGTCCAGTGATCGCTGCCAAGCATCGAAGTCGGAGGACGTATGAAGAGGATAATGGGGTTTCTCCCGCTCATCGCAATCTGCATGTGTTCGGCCGCATTGGCGAAGAGCCCATTTGATGGCACGTGGAGGCTCAATGTCGGCAAGAGCCAGCTGACCGGCGATACGATGAGGTTCGAAGACGGCGGCAACGGAACATTGAAATACACGGACTCAACGGAAAGCTACACCTTCGAGCCGGACGGCAGCTCGTTCAAGACGCCCATCGGTGACGAAGAGGCGTATCAGAAAACCAGCAATAACGGCTATACGCACACCATCAGACGGAGCGGATTGTTATTGGTTACTGAAGCTTGGAAGCTGTCGCCTGACGGGAATACCGTAGTGATCGAATCCAAGGGCACCAGGCCGAATGGCGATACCTTCGACGATTACGAAACCTTTGTCAGGACGTCTGCGGGTACTGGACTCGTCGGGCGCTGGAAGAGCACCAGGGTCAAAGCGACTGCACCCAACACACTCACGATTCAGACTGCGGAAAAGAACGACGTCACCCTGACGATCTCGGCTGCCAAAGCAACGGTGCAGGGTCAATGGAACGGAAGAGATTACCCGTACCGCGGTCCCACTGTTCCGGTGGGAGCCACTCTGGCGCTCAGCAAAACCGGAGCCCGCGGGTTCAAGGCGGTCATGAAGCTGAACGGCAGAGTGGTGCAAACTCTGCGTTTCAGCGTTGCAGCCGACGGTCAATCCATGGTTAACGAGGGTACCGACGACCACGGAAAGAAGCTGCCTTTCAGGCAGGTTTGGGACAAGCAGTCCTGAAACGGCGGAATGCACTGAAGCTTTGAGCGAGGCCGCGGTGCTGAGGCCGGCGCTGTGCGCCGCATCCGTGCCGCCGGCGGAAGCCACTCGGACCGTATGAAAATGGGGGACATGTGTTCGGCTACTACCTGACTCTGGCGCTGCGCGGCCTCGTGCGTAACCCCGGCCTCACGCTGCTGATGGTGGCGTCGATCGGGGTGGGCATCGGCGCGTCGATGACGACCTTTGCGGTGTATCGCGCGATGGACGGGGACCCGATCGCCTACAAGGCCTCGGAGCTGTACGTGCCTCAGATCCAGAACTGGGATCCGGATGTTCACTCTCCGAACAGCTCGGCGCACTTGGACGGCTTGAGCGATCTGCTCAGCTATACCGACGCAGTCGCGCTGATGCGCTCGCATGCAGCGCCGCGTCAGACCGCACTGTATGAGACCCGGTTCGCGGTGACCCCATCCGATCCGCAGCTGCTGCCGTTCCAGACCGGCGCGCGCGCCGGCTTTGCGGATCTGTTTGCGATGTTCGACGTTCCATTCGCCTACGGCGGGCCATGGAGTGCGGCGGACGATCAGGCGCATGCGCCGGTGGCGGCGATTAGCCGCGCGCTGAACGACAAGGTATTCGGCGGGGCCGACAGCGTCGGCAAGGTGCTGCGGCTCGACGGCCAGGACTACCGGGTCGTCGGCGTGCTGCGCGATTGGAACCCGGTGCCGCGCTACTACGACCTTCAGGACGCCTTCGGCATTGTACCCGACGATGTGTTCGTGCCGTTCACGCGAGCGATCGATCAGCACAAGCTTTCCGGCGAGAGCAGCAATTGCACTGGCGCTGCGCCGCCCGCTCCCGGCTGGAACGGGATGCTGCAGTCGGAATGCATCTGGCTGCAATTCTGGGTGCAGCTGCCGACCAGTGCGGATGCCGCGCACTACCGGGCATTTCTGCATCACTACGCTGAGGAGCAGCAGCGCTCGGGCCGCTTCCACTGGGCGGCGCGCACGCAGCTACGCGATCTGCGCCGGTGGCTGTCCTACGAGCACGTGGTGTCGAACGAGGTGCGCATGCTGGTCGTGGTGGGGTTCGGCTTCCTGTTCGTCTGTCTGGTCAATGCGATGGGCCTGATGCTCGCCCGGGTGATGTTCCGCTCGGCCGATACCGGGGTGCGCCGCGCCCTCGGCGCCAATCGGGGCGCGGTGTTCGCGCAAGGCCTGATCGAGGCGGGAGTGGTTGGTGCCGCCGGAGCGGTCCTCGGCGTGCTGCTGACCGCGCTGGGGCTGGCCGGCCTGCGCGCGCTGCTGTCCCGGGAGGCGCTGGTGCTGGCGCGCATGGATCTGCCCGAGGTCGGGATGGCCATTGCACTGGCGATCGCGGCGGCGATCGCAGCAGGGCTCTATCCGACCTGGCGGGCGACACGGGTGCAGCCGGCCTGGCAGCTGCGGTCGCGGTGAGCCGACCTATGCACCAGCATCCAATCTTCTCGGGGATACATCGCAACAAGATGGGCGCCGCAGTGATCGCGGTGCAGATCGCGCTCACCCTGGCAATCCTGTGCAATGCGCTGTTCATCATCCAGCAGCGGCTCTCGCTCAGTGCGCGGCCCAGCGGCACTGACGAGCCGAACCTGTTCGCCATTGCCAATGAATGGGTCGGCTCCGCCGGAGATCCGGCCGCGCGCGTGCAGGCAGACCTGGCGCTGCTGCGATCGCTTCCGGGCGTCGCCGGCGCGTACGTCACCAATGCCTATCCGCTGACCGGCAGCGGCTCGACCCAGCAGCTCAGTCTCGATCCTGAGCAGCAGCGCACTGCACCGGCGGCGGTGTACTTGGGTGATGAGCAAACCCTGCGTACGCTCGGGCTGAGGCTCATCGCCGGCCGCAATTTCCGCGCGGAGGACGTCGTCGACCGTGGACCGTTAAACGATCCGCATCCCGCAGGGTTGATCATCACGCAGGCGCTGGCGCGCAAGCTGTTTCCCGACGGCGATGTGCTCGGACGCGGGGTGTATCTGGAAGGTCAGCGCGGCACGACGCCGATCATCGGCATCATCGACAGGCTGCAGGTGCCGTGGACCTCGATCGGCGGCTGGGGCAGCGCCTGGAGCGACAGCTCGATCGTGGCGCCGTTCCGGGACGTGTCCCAGAGCGCGTACTACGTCGTGCGGGCGCAGCCGGGGCGACTATCGGAGCTGATGAAATCCGTGCCCCGACGTCTGGTCGCGCTCAACCACGCCCGGGTCATCAATCGGGTGCAGTCGTTCCCACAGGCGCGCGCCGAGGTCTACCGTGACGACCGCGGCCTTGCGGTGATCCTCGCGGTGGTGTGCGCGGTGCTGCTGGCCGTGACCGCCTTCGGCATCGTTGGGCTGACCAGCTACTGGGTGGCGCAGCGGCGGCGGCAGATCGGCATCCGCCGTGCGCTCGGGGCGACGCGCGTGGCCATCGTGCGTCACTTCCAGACCGAGAACCTCGTCATCGCCGCCGCCGGAGGCATCGCGGGCGTCGCGCTCGGCGTCAGCGCCAACCTGTGGATGGTGTCGAGCTTCGCGACGGCGCGCCTGCCGCTGAACTACCTGCTCGCCGGCGCCGCTGTGGTGCTCGGTCTCGGACAGCTCGCCGCGCTGCGGCCGGCGCTGCGGGCGGCCTCGGTGCCGCCGGCGGAAGCCACGCGGACCGTATGAGAATTCGAGGGGACATGTGTTCGGCTACTACCTGAATCTCGCGCTGCGCAGCCTGCGGCGGAATCTGGCTCTGACGATACTGATGGTCGGCACGATCGGCGCGGGCATTGGGGCGTCGATGACGACACTGACGATATTTCGCTCCATGTCGGCCGATCCGATTCCGCAAAAGTCCTCGTGGCTCTTCACGCCGCAGATCGATAACGAGGGCCCCGCGGAGGCGCAGTCGGTACGGAACATCTCGACGAGCGATCTGCTGCCGGTCAAACTGACCTACACGGACGCCGTGGCGCTGATGCGGGCACGCGCTGCTCCGCGGCAGGCGGCCATGTATCTGACGGCGGTGGCGGTCAGTCCTCCGGATTCGCAGTTGTTGCCGTTTCAGGTGGCCGCGCGCGCGACATATCGGGATTTCTTCCCGATGTTCGATGTGCCGTTCGAATACGGTGCACCGTGGAGCGCGGCCGACGACGGTACCCACGCGGCAGTGGTGG
The DNA here is from genome assembly GCA_036267195.1 of Steroidobacteraceae bacterium. Taxonomy (GTDB): domain Bacteria; phylum Pseudomonadota; class Gammaproteobacteria; order Steroidobacterales; family Steroidobacteraceae; genus FEN-1191. Next base: position 37,265 of record DATAWM010000025.1, on the reverse strand, counting down.
TGCTGTCGCGCAAACTGAATGATCGACTCTTCGGCGGCGCCAATAGCGTTGGCAGATCCCTGCGACTCGACAAGCGGGTCTATCGTGTGGTCGGCGTGGCCGACGACTGGAACCCGACGCCGCATTTCTACGACCTGACGGGAACCTACCTCGGTGGGACCGAGCAGATCTATCTGCCGTTCACCCGTGCCATTGATCAGCAGCTGTCCACCGAAGCGGGCATAGGCTGCCTCCAGCGAGCTCCAGGCAACGGGTGGCAGGCCATTCTGCATTCCGAGTGCATCTGGATAGAGCTGTGGACCGAGCTGCCGAACCCGATCGCCGAGAGCGCCTATCGGACGTTTCTGCACAACTACGCCGACGAGCAGCGTGCGAGCGGCCGCTTCAGCTGGCCGGCGCGCGTCGCATTGCGCAATGTGCAGCAGTGGCTGGCCTCCAACCATGTGGTTTCCAGTAACATCAGGATGTTGGTCCTCATTGCGGCCGCATTTCTGCTGGCCTGCGTGCTCAACGCCGTCGCGCTGATGCTGGCCAAATTCATGTCCAACCGCTCGGCCGTCAGCATCCGGCGCGCCATGGGCGCCAACCGCGGCGCTATTTTCAAGCAATGCCTCGTAGAGGCCGGAATCATCGGTGTCGCGGGGGGTGCCCTGGGGCTGGGGTTGACGTTGCTCGGTTTGCTGATCGCGAAGGGCCTTTTTTCAGGCGCTGACGTCGGCCTGACGCGGCTGGACGGAAGCGGCGTCGCCATGGCGGAACTGCTGAGTGTCGGAGCGACGCTATTGGCCGGCCTCTATCCCGGCTGGCGGACGGCGCGGGTGCAACCGGCCTGGCATCTGAAGGTGCAGTGACATGGAACTGCGCCCGATCCTTTCCGGTATGCGCCGAAACAAGGTCGGCGCCGTCATGATCGCGCTGGAGATAGCCGTGGCGCTGGCCATCTTCTGCAACGCGATCTTCGTGATCCAGCAGCGCCTGGCGTTGATGAGCCGTCCAACGGGGGTCGATGAGGCGGATATTTTTGCCGTCATCAATCAGTGGGTCGGCACGCCGGAGGATGAGTCGGCGCGTATCCGCGCCGACGTGGCCGCGCTGCGCGCCATGCCGGGCGTGAAGGACGCCTACGAGAGCAACACCCAACCGCTCACCGAGCGCTTCTGGGGTAGCTTGCTCATTACTCTGCACCCTGATGACGTCGGAAGCCTGATCGGGGCCGCCGACTACTTCGGTGATCAGCGGACATTGGATACGCTCGGCGTGAAGCTGGCCGCGGGCCGCAATTTCACCGCCACCGAGATCAGCGATTTCCGCGGCACGGTAGACCATCCGCGAACCGGCGGCATCCTGGTGACTCGGGCGCTGGCCGAGCAGTTGGCGCCCGGAGGGCAGGTGCTCGGCCAGATTGCCACGATCATCCCACTGGCCGTCAGCGCGCCGATCATCGGCATCATGGATCGCCTACAGGCGCCGTTTGTCGACGCCGACGGGATGAGTCGCGTCGTGGACAACTCGGTGCTGCTGCCGTACCGATTCCTGTTTTCACGGATCTTCTACATCGTTCGTGTCCGGCACGGTGATCTCGATGCAGCGATGCGGGAGGCGCCGGAGGCGCTGGCAGCGGTCAGCCGCGATCGGGTCATTCTGCGCCTACAAGCGTTGACCGCGGCGCGCGGGGCAGTTTATCGCGGCAGTCGTACCGTGGCGCTCATGCTGTCGTGGGTGTGCATCCTGCTGGTGGCGGTCACGGCTTTCGGCATCACCGGGTTGACGAGTTACTGGGTCGCGCAGCGGCGGCTGCAGATCGGCATCCGCAGGGCACTCGGCGCGACGCGGCCGGCGATCACGCGGTATTTTCAGACCGAGAACGTTCTGATCACCGGCAGTGGCGTCGTGGTGGGAGCCGCTTTGGCAACAGTTGGAAACCTCTGGATGGTGAAGAACTTGTCCATGGCACGCCTGCCGATCGAGTACCTCGTGATCGGTGTCATCGCCATGCTCGCGCTCGGGCAGCTCGCCGTGCTTTGGCCCGCTCTGCGCGCCGCGTCGGTGCCGCCGGCAAAAGCCATGCGGACATCTTGAGAGAGCCTGTCATGAACGGCTGCGTCGCTTCGACAGAGTCGGTGTCCGTCATGAGCAATCGGGGTGCCGCTGCGTCAGCCAACGATGCCGCTGCGCTCCAGGTCGATCATGCGCACCCGGTCGCCCGGCGCAGGAGGGCATGAGGTGCTCGGCTACTACCTGAATCTCGCCCTTCGCAGCCTGCGACGCAACCCCGCGCTCACGGCGCTGATGATCATCGCGATCGGGGTGGGCATCGGCGCCTCCATGACGACGTTGACGGTGTTTCGCGCCATGGCCGCCGATCCGATCGCCGACCACGCCACGCAGTTCTTCGCTCCGCAGATCGATGCCTGGGGGCTGGGCCCGAATGGACCCAATCCGGACCATCTGAGCGGTCTGCTCACCTACATCGACGCGACGGCGCTCATGCGTGCGCGCGCCGGCGAGCGACAGACGGCGCTGTACAAGACCAAATTTGCGGTGCGGCCGCCGCAGTCGCAGCTGCCGCCCTTGCGGGCTGGCGCGCGTGCAGCGTATGCAGATTTCTTCCGCATGTTCGACGTGCCGTTCCGCTACGGCGGGCCGTGGAGCTCTGCCGACGATCAAGAACACGTACCGGTCGTCGTGCTCAGCCACGAGCTCAATGATCGGTTGTTCGGCGGTGCCAACAGCGTCGGCCGAGTGCTGCGGCTCGACGAGCGCGAATTCCGCATTGTCGGGGTTCTTGCCCACTGGGATCCGGTGCCGCGCTACTACGATCCGCAGGACGCCTTCGGCGGCACACCCGAAGATGTATTTCTGCCCTTCACGGCCGCGATCGACCTGCACAAGCACTCCAGCGAGGGCGGCCCCTGCGTGGCTCTCACACCGCCCGGCTGGGATGGGCTGCTGCGCTCGGATTGTACGTGGCTGCAGTTCTGGGTCGAGCTGCCGACACGCACGGATGTCGCGCGCTACCGTGCGTATCTGACCGATTACGCGGCCGAACAGCAGCGCATCGGCCGCTTCCACTGGCCGCCACACGTGCAGCTGCGTAACGTGCGACAGTGGCTCGTCTACCAGCACGTCGTGTCGAACGAGTCGCGCATCCTGGTGCTGGTGTCCTTCAGCTTTCTGCTGGTGTGCCTGCTCAATGCCATGGGGCTGATGCTCGCGCGGATCATGCGTCGCGCCGGTGAAATCGGTGTACGGCGTGCGCTCGGGGCCGGCCGCGCGGTGGTGTTCGCGCAGTGCCTGATCGAGGCTGCCGTCATCGGTGTCGCCGGGGCGCTGCTCGGGCTAGCGCTGACAGCGCTGGGGCTCGCAGCCCTGCGAGCGCTGCTCGGCAGCGATATGCGGGTGCTGTCCCATATGGATCCCGCTGACATGTTGATGACCGTCGCGGTCGCGATCGTCGCGACGATACTGGCGGGCTTGTACCCGACCTGGCGCGCCACACGCGTGCAGCCGGCCTGGCAACTCAAGGCGCAGTGAGGCCAGGTCGATGCCCGTGCACCCCATCCTCTCGGCCATGCGTCATAACAAGGTCGGTGCAGCACTGATCGGCCTGCAGATCGCAGTGACGCTGGCCATCCTGTGCAATGCTCTGTTCATCATCCAACAGCGACTGGCGCAGCTGGGGCGCCCCAGCGGTACCGACGAGGCGAATCTGTTCGCGATCGCCAATGATTGGATCGGCACTGGGGATCATAGGCCAGGAGTCATCAACGACGTGGCGGCGCTACGCGCAATGCCCGGCGTTGCCGGCGCCTACGTCACCAACACCTATCCGTTGAGCAACCGTGGCGGGGGCAGCGCCCTGTGGATCCAGCCGCCCGTTGACGGAACGCGGCTGCCGGCGGCCGACACTGCGGTGTATTACGGCGGCGAGCAGATGCTGCAGACGCTGGGTCTGCGTCTGATCGACGGCCGTAACTTCAGCGCCACGGACATCGTGAATAGCACCGACGACAGTCAGCCGGTGCCCGATGGGCTGATCATCACTCAGGCGCTGGCGCTCAAGCTGTTTCCGGATGGCCCGGCCGTCGGCCGGGGTATCTACATAATGGGCTGGACGCGCACAGTGCCGGTCATCGGTGTGGTCGGGCGATTGCAAGGCCCATTTGTCTCGGGCGGCGGCGATCTCGGCGGTGCCAACGTCGACAACTCGGTGCTGATGCCGTACCGCGACGTGGGCGACGAGGCCTACTACGTGGTGCGGGCAAGACCCGGGCAGCTCGCCGCCGTGATGAAAGCGGCGCCGCAGAGGCTGCTGCAGCTCGACCCCGAGCGCTTGATCGAGAAGCTGCAGTCCTTCAGTGCCGCGCGCGCCGCGGTCTATCACGACGACCGGGGACTTGCCCTGATTCTGGCAATCGTCTGTGCGGTGCTGTTGGTCGTCATGGCCTGCGGTATCGTCGGCCTGACCAGCTACTGGGTGTCGCAGCGACGGCGTCAGATCGGCATCCGGCGGGCGCTGGGTGCGACGCGGCCGGGGATCGTCAGACACTTTCAGACCGAAAATCTTCTGATCGTAGCCGCCGGATCCATCGTTGGTGTCGCGATGGGGCTCGCTGCGAACCTATGGATGATGTCGAGCAGCGCATTGGCACGCCTGCCGATTGTCTATCCGATTGTCGGTGTCATCGCCCTATTGATTCTCGGCCAGCTCGCCGTGCTGTGGCCCGCGCTGCGCGCGGCATCGGTGCCGCCCGCGGAAGCCTCGCGGACCGTATGAGAGCTCGGGGGGCCATATGTTCGGCTACTACCTGAATCTCGCCCTGTGCAGCCTGCGCCGCAATCCCGCACTCACGGCGCTGATGATCCTCGCGATCGGCCTGGGCATTGGCGCCTCGATGACCACGCTGACGGTGTTTCGTGCGATGGCCGCCGACCCGATTGCGGACCGCTCCACGCAGCTGTTCGTGCCGCAGATCGACCAGCTGGGGGCCGGGTAAGAACCTGTTCAACCCTCTGTCTCACCCAGACCATCTGAATGATCAGTTCGGCTATATCGATGCGACGGCGCTGATGCGCGCGCATGCCGCTGCGCGGCAGACCGCGCTGTCCAAGATGTCGTTGGATGGATTACCCAAGGGGCTGAGCGGCTGCGACGGGCTTACGGGCTCCTCCGCATTTGATGTGGCCGGGTGCGTGCCCGGCCCGTAGCGTAAATCGGAGTGCGCGCCGGGTCCACGCAACGCAGGCGCACGGGCCTGCCGCTGAACTTCCTGATCGCCAGCGAGGCGATCATACTGGCGCTCGGACAGCTCGCGGTCCCGTGGCCCGCGCTGCGGGCGGCATCGGTGCCGCCGGCGGAAGTCACCCGTACCGTATGAGAGCCTGGGGGGTCAGATGTTCGGCTACTATCTAGGCTTGGCATTGCGCAGCCTGCGGCGCAATCCGGTGCTGACGGCGCTGATGATCATCGCGATCGCGGTCGGCATCGGCGCCTCGATGACGATGCTGACGATCTTCCGCGCGGCCAGCGGCAATCCGATCCCGCAGAAATCCTCGCAGCTGTTCGTCCCGCAGATCGACAACTTCGGCCCGCAGCCCAATTCCCTGCCGCAGAACCAGGACCGGCTGCCGCCGGATCTGACCTACACCGACGCGCTCGCGCTGATGCGCTCGCACCGCGCCGTACGGCAGGCGGCCATGTATGCGACCTCGCTGTCGATCATCCCGCCGGATCCGGACCAGATCCCGATCCAGGTGAACGCGCGCGCGACCTACGGCGATTTCTTCCCGATGTTCCAGGTGCCGTTCGAATATGGCGGCCCGTGGAGCGGCGCGGAGGACGACGCCCACGCGGCCGTGGTCGTGCTCACGCGCGCCCTGAACGACCGCCTGTTCGGCGGCGTCAACAGCATCGGCCGCACGCTGACCATCAACGATCAGCCGTACCGCGTGATCGGCGTGGCAGGCGACTGGCAACCGAGCCCGCGCTTCTATGACCTGGGCCAGGACCGGTACAGCGGTGTCGACCAGTTGTTCCTGCCGTTCACGCGCGCGATCGAGCAGCAGATGCAGACCGCGGAGAACTTCAATTGCGATGCCCACGGTCCCGGACAGGGGTGGGACGGCATACTGCACTCGAACTGCATCTGGATCGAGTTCTGGGCCGAGTTGCCGACCGGTCGTGACGCCACGGGCTACCGCACCTTCCTGCACAACTACGCGGCCGACCAGCGACAGAACGGTCGGTTCCACTGGCCGCCGCATGTCGCGCTGCGCGATGTCGCGCAATGGCTGGCCTATAACCACGTCGTGCCGCCTACGGTGAGCACGCTGACCAGCATTTCATTCGCGATCCTGGTGGTCTGCCTGCTCAACGCGACCGGCTTGATGCTCGCGAAGTTCATGGCCCGTGCGGGCGGCGTCGGCGTGCGCCGCGCTCTCGGAGCCAATCGTCCGGCGATCTTCGCGCAGTGCCTGGTCGAAGCCGGCGTGATCGGGCTGGCGGGCGGAATCATCGGGGTCGGGCTGACGAAGCTCGGTCTGGTCAGCTCCCGGCCGGTCCTGCCCGAGGATTTCGCCGTTTTGACCCGACTGCGCGGCTCGGACGTGCTCATCGCGGTGGCGGTGGCGATCCTGGCCGCGCTGCTCGCGGGGCTGTACCCGACCTGGCGTGCCAGCCAGGTCGAGCCGGCGCGGCAGCTCAAGGCGCAATAAGGGCAGGGGGCGCTGATGGACTGGGGTCCGATCTTTTCCTCGATTCGCCGCAACAAGGTTGGAGCGGCGCTGATCGCGCTGCAGGTCGCGGTGACGCTGGCCGTGCTGTGCAACGCATTGTTCATCATCCAGCAGCGGACTGTTCAAAGCCGCCGGGCCAGCGGAGTCGCAGATGAGAGCAGTGTGTTCGTCATCACCAATCACTGGGTGGGGCACTCCGGGGATCTGGCCGCTCGGGAGCGGGCAGATCTGACCGGCCTGAGATCCCTGCCGCAGGTCGCGGATGCGAGCGTGTCCATTGATCACCCGCTTGGCGGACCGATGATGGTGATGGTCATTACCCTGCATCCCGACCAACCGCGGTCCGCGGTGCCGGCGATGGTCTATCTCGGTGATGCCCACGCGCTGACTACCCTGCAGCTGCGATTGACGGCGGGACGCAACTTTCACTCGGACGAGATCGTCGACCGTCATGGCCTGGGCGAGCACGCCGCAAGCCTCGGCGGTGTGATCGTCACGCGGGCGGTCGCGCGCAAGCTCTCGCCTGACGGCAACGTGCTGGGGCGTACGGCCGTGATCATTCCGGATGGGACCACCGCGCCGATCATCGGTGTCGTTGATCGCCTGATGTCCACACCGCTCGCGGGCAACGCGCCGATCTCGGAGTATTCGATGCTGCTGCCATATCGCTGGGCGGATGCCCAGGTCTTCTACCTGGTGCGCGCCAGGCCCGGGCGGCTGGCGGCGGCCATGACGGCGGCGCGCACGAAGCTCTACCAGATCAGCCACCAGCGCGTCATCATGGGCATGCAGACGCTGACGGACGCGCGCCGCGACTCGTACCGCGGCGATCGGGGACTGGCGCTGATCATGAGTGTGGTGTGCGCGATCCTGCTGGGGATCACCGCCTTCGGCATCGTCGGGCTGACCAGCTACTGGGTATCGCAGAGAAGGCGGCAGATCGGCATCCGGCGGGCGCTGGGGGCCACGCGCGGGGCGATCCTGCGCTACTTTCAGACCGAAAATCTGCTGATCGCCGGTGCCGGTGCCATCCTCGGGGTCGCGCTGGCGCTGGCCGCCAATCTGTGGGTACTGCGCAGCATCGCGCTGACGCGGCTGCCGCTGGTCTATCCCCTCATCGGCTTCATCGCCATGCTGGTGCTCGGCCAGCTCGCGGTGCTGTGGCCGGCGCTGCGTGCCGCGTCGGTGCCGCCCGCGGTTGCCACACGCAGCACCTGACTATCGATCACCACATCAGGTCATCCGGAACCTTAAAGTTCCGATAGCCATCGTCCTCGTCCGGGGTGACAGGGCCCTCGGCGGCGGCGCAGGCGATCACCCGATGCTCATCGCGCTCGCGAATCCGAGCCGCGGTCTCGGCCGGCACCAGCTCGTATCGGCCGGCGCTGCGCACGATCGCGATTTCGCCGCGACCGAGCCGCGCACGCGTCGCGGCGTCGGCCGGGATGCGGCGGACCCGGTTGCCGTCGACGAAATGATACGACTCGTCAGTCTGTGGCTTGGGCAGGCGGTGCTGTTCGATCAGTTGCTGGATCTGCGCCAGACGCGCTCTTTTATCCGCCTGTTCCCGTTGCCGGCGGTTCAGCTCCTGGTCGCGGGCGGCCTTGGCCAGCTGTGCCCGCTGTGCGGCCAGCTGTGGGTCTGAGGCCATGCCACGCTTGTTCTTGGGTAGCTGGTGGCGCTGCCCCTGCTGTTGCTGCTGCGCCTGGCGCTCGGCTTCCTTGGCCTGCTTTTGATTGACCAGGCCGGCTTGCAGCAATTGATCGCGTAACGAGGTGCTCATGACAGATGGCCCGGCGTGAGAAAACCTAGGGACATTTTACCCGTACCGGGCCCAGGGTGCGCCCGCGCCGAGCGGTCTACGGAGTAACATCCGCCGATGCGCACCGTGCTCGTCATCGACGACAACCCCGCGGTCGCCTCGGCGCTCGAGCTGCTGTTGGGGCTGCACGACATCCGCACGCTGGCGGCGGCGACACCCCAGGCGGGCCTGGCGGCGCTCGAGCGCGACGGCATCGAGCTGGTGATCGCGGACATGAACTTCACCGCGGACACGACCTCCGGCGAGGAGGGGGCGGGGCTGTTCCGCGCCATCCGCGCCCGCCATCCCGATCTGCCGGTCATCCTGTTGACCGGCTGGACGCACCTGACCTCGGCGGTGCAGCTGATCAAGGCCGGTGCGGCCGACTACATCGCCAAGCCCTGGGACAACGAGCGGCTGCTGGCGACCGTGGAGAACCTGCTGGAGCTGTCCGAGAGCAACCGCGAGCGCGCGCGGCTGCAGCGGGCGCGCCGGCAGCGCCGCGAGCAGCTGGCACAGCATTACGATCTCGGCGACGCGGTGTTCGAGTCCGAGGCGATGGAGGCGGCCGTGGAGCTGGCCTGCCGCGTGGCGCGCGCGCCGGTGCCGGTGCTGATCAGCGGCCCGAACGGCGCCGGCAAGGAGCATATTGCGGCGATCCTGCATGCGAACTGCGGGACGCCACGCGGCCCGCTGGTGGTGATCAACTGCGGTGCGCTGCCCCCGGACCTGCTCGAGGCCGAGCTGTTCGGTGCCGAGGCGGGCGCCTTCACCGGCGCGCAGCGCGCGCGCACCGGACGGTTCGAGTCGGCCGACGGCGGCACGCTGTTTCTCGACGAGATCGGCAATCTGCCGCTGTCCGGGCAGGTGAAGCTGCTGCGGGTGCTGGAGACCGGGCAGTACGAGCCGCTGGGCTCCAGCCGCACACGCAGCGCGCGCGTGCGCATCGTCAGCGCCACCAACGCGGACCTGCCGGCCATGATCCGCGACGGGCGCTTTCGCGAGGATCTCTACTATCGCCTGAACGTGATCGAGATCGCGGTGCCGCCGCTCGCGGAGCGCACCGAGGACATCCTGCCGCTGGCCGAGCACTTCCTCGGCGGCGCGCTGCGCCTGAGTGACGAGGCGCGTGAGGCGCTGCTGCGGCACGGCTGGCCCGGCAACGTGCGCGAGCTGCGCAACTCGATCGAGCGCGCGAAGCTACTGGCGCGCGAGGGCACCATCAGCGCCGCGGATCTGAACCTGCCGCCGCCGCGCGCCGGCGACGCGCCGGAGCCGGCGGAGGCGTCAGGGGCGTCGGACCCGACCGGGACAGGGTTGCCGGGGCGCCGCGAGGCCGACAGCTGGAGCCGCGAGGCCATCGAGGCCAGCCTGCGCGAGGCCGGCGGCAACATCAGCCGTGCCGCGCAGAGCCTGGGGATGTCGCGGCAGGCGTTCTACCGGCGCCTGGAGCGCTTCGGGCTGCGACCGTGACACCGCGCCGATACGCATGAGCCTGCGGCGGGTGCTGCACAGCCTGGAGGTCCGGCTCGCCACGCTGGCGCTCACGCTGATGCTGCTCGCGGCGGCGGTAGCCTTTGCGCTCACGCGCGCGGCGGTGCGCTCTTCGGCCGCGTTCGCGCTGCTGGCCGCGGCCGCGGTGCTGCTCGCCTGGTGGGCCGCGCATCGCGCGCTGCGGCCGGTGCGGCGGCTGCTGCGGGCGCTGGCCGGTGCGGTGGCGAGCTATCGCGACGGCGACTTCAGCTTCTCGCTGCGCATCGACCGTGACGATCTGCTCGGAGAGCTGCAGGCGGCGCACAACGAGCTCGGTCGCGCGCTGCGCGAGCAGCGTGCGCACCTGGTGCAGCGCGAACTGTTGCTCGACACCGTCACGCAGAACTCGCCGGTCGCGCTGGTGCTGGTGGATGCGCATCAGCGCATCGCGTACGCCAATCTGGCCGCCCGTCATCTGCTTGGCCAGGGCCGCAGCCTCACGGGCCAGGACTTCTCCGCGCTGCTGGCGGCCAATCCGGCCCCGCTGCGTGCCGCGGCGGCGGCCGGCGCCGACACCCTGTTCTCGGTCGAGCTCGAAGGCCAGGAGGAGACCTTTCACCTCTCGCAGCGCTCATTCCTGCTGCAGGGGATTGCGCACCGGCTGTACTTGCTCAAGCGCCTGACGCGCGAGCTGTCGCGCCAGGAGGTCGCGACCTGGAAGAAGCTGATCCGCGTGCTCAGCCACGAGCTGAACAACTCGCTCGCGCCGATCGCATCGATGGCGCATTCGGGCGGCGAGATGATCCGGCGCGATGAGCGCTCGGACGTGCGCGGCGTGTTTGCCGCGATCGGCGAGCGTGCGCACTACCTGCATCAGTTCATCGCAGGCTACGCGGCGTTTGCGAAACTGCCCGCGCCCCGGCCGCAGCCCGTCGTCTGGGGCGAGCTACTCGATGAGCTGACCCGCCAGCAGCCCTGCCGCATCGCCGGCGCGCTGCCGCCCGAGCCCGGCTGGTTCGACCGCACCCAGCTCGAGCAGGCGCTGATCAACCTGCTGAAAAACGCGCACGAGGCCGGCGGTGCCGCCGCGGAGGTTGAGCTGACGGTGTTCCGGCTCGGTCCCGAGCAGTATCTGGAGGTGCGCGATCGCGGGCCCGGCATGAGCGAAGCGGTACTGGCGCAGGCGCTGCTGCCGTTCTACTCGACCAAGCGCCACGGTACCGGCCTGGGCCTGGCGCTGGCGCGCGAGATCGTCGAGGCGCACGGCGGGCGCATCCGCCTCGCCAACCGCGAGGGCGGCGGCCTATGCGTGACGCTGGTGCTGCCGGCCGCGCAGGAGCACGCCGGCCTGCGGCCGTGATTCGGCCATATCCCTTGGGAAGGGCCTTCTGGGAGGAGGACTCGCTACAAGGTGCGACATTTGCTACACTCAATACGATGAAAAGCATTACCCAGCGAGAGCTTCGCAATGACTCCGCGGCGGTACTGCGTGACGTGCAGGCGGGGCAGATCATTACCGTGACCCGCAATGGTGTGCCGGTTGCCGAGCTTCGGCCGATTCAGCCGCGCCGCTTCGTCCCACGGGCGGCTATTTCCGAGGCCGCCGTGCGTGCGCCCCGGATCGACGCCGATCGGTTCCGCGCCGACCTGGACGCCGTGATCGACCAGTCCGCCGATGCCTGAGCCGACACGCGGTTTGCTGGATACGTCCGTGGTGATCGACCACGACATTCTCGAATCAGATCTGCTTCCCGACGAGTCCGCCATTTCCGCCGTGACCTTGGCGGAACTTGCTGCCGGTCCTCACGCGGCCCAGAACCAGGAAGAGCGCGCACGGCGGCAAGACCGACTGCAATGGGCCGCTGCGACCTGGGACGCGCTGCCCTTCGATGCTCAGGCTGCCCGCATCTACGGACGGATGTTTGCGGCCACGCGGGCAGCGAGGCAATCCAGTCATGCGCGGCTGGCGGATCTGCTCATCGCCGCCACCGCGGCTGCCAATGACTTGCCGCTTTACACTCGCAACGCTGCCGATTTCAGTGCATTGAAGCAAATCGTCAAGGTCATCGCTCTGTGATCTGACGCTATCGCTGCGCGCTGATACACGGGGAATTCCAACCCTGTCGCCAGCCGCACATCTCGCCGGCCGGCATCGTAATCATCTCCCGTCGGTTATGACTTCTCTGTAATTCTCTTATGCGGGTTATGAGTCGGCTGGCACACTAAGCTAGCCCCAGCAACATCAGGCCACTGCGGTGGCGGGATGGCGGGGGAAACCGATGCCGGGGGAAAACCAATGATCAATCGTTTTGCCGATGGGGTGAGGCGTTGGGCCGCGGTTGCCGCCGCAGGCGCCTGCGCCGGGGCGATGTGCGCGACGGCGCTGGCCGCGCCCGCGCAGATGAAGGCCATCGTCGAGCACGGGACCGGCGGTCCCGAGGTGGTGCGGCTGGAGACGCTGCCGGTGCCCGAGCCGGGACCGAACCAGGTGCGCATCCGCGTGTACGCGGCTGCCATCAATCCGGTCGACTGGGAAATACGCAGCGGCGCGTTCGGGCCGCCGCGGCGTGGCGGGGCGGCCGGGGCACCTCCCGCTCCTGCGCCGCTACTGCACCCGGGCATCGAGGTCGCCGGCGTGATCGATGCGCTGGGCCCCGGTGTGTCGGAGTGGAAGCGCGGCCAGGCGGTCTTCGGCGAGGTGGCCAACGGCAGCGCCGGCTACGCCCAGTACACCCTGGCCGATACCGATGACATCGCGCCCAAGCCCCGGCGCATGAGCTACGAGCAGGCCGCCGGCGCCTCGGTCGGCGGGCTCACCGCCATGCGCACGGTGCGCGAGACGCATGTGGGTCCCGGTACCACGGTTGCCGTGGTCGGTGCCGCCGGCGGTGTCGGCAGCGCGGTGGTCGAGCTGGCCAAGGCGCGCGGGGCCACGGTCATCGCGGTCGCCTCCTCGCGTCACAATGCCTACCTCAAGAAGATCGGCGCCGACCGGATCATCAATTACGATAAGGGGCCGGCCGACGCGGCCGGCGCCAATGCCGATGTGGTGATCAATACGGCTCCCGGGCAGGCCGACGCGGCGCTGGCGTATGCGAAGCGGGGCGGCACGGTGGTGTCCATCATTGGACCGCCCTCGCCGGCTCAATGCGCGGCGGCCGGGGTGAATTGCCCGCCCGACCGCGGCGGACGGGTGCCCGGAGCGATCGCCAAGGAGGAGCTGGCGCAGATCAGCAAGCTCGCCGATGAGGGCAAGTTCACCGTCCAGGTCGAAAAGACCTTTCCGCTGGCGCAGGCCGCCGAGGCGCAGGAATTCAACCGCGCCGGCCACGCCCAGGGCAAGGTGGTGCTGGTGGTGGCGGCGGGCGCCGCGGCGCATTGAGAGCCATCGCGGACCAGCGGGAACCGGACACCAGACGTAGGGGCCATCAGGCCCGGAGGGTCAGATATGAAGGTTGCACATATCGGGGCGAGCGGAAAAGTCGGCAGCAAGATTCTCGAGGAGCTGCTGCGCCGGGGTCATACGGTGACGGCGATCTCGCGCCATCCGGAAAAAGTAGCGGCCGCACCGCGCGTGACCGCGGCGCGCGGCGACATCACCGACCCGGCCGCCCTGGCGGCAGCTATCCGGGGCCACGAAGCGGTGATCAGCTCCGCGCCGTTCCTGGCGGGCAGCTCGGCCCCGCTGCTGCAGGCGGTGCGCGACTCCGGCGTGCGGCGCTACATCGCGGTGGGCGGCGCCGGCTCGCTCGAGGTGGCGCCGGGGAAGATGCTCAAGGATAGCGGCAACGTGCCGCCCGAGTGGCTGCCGGCGATCAATGAGGGCACCGCGCTGCTGACGTTGCTGCGCGCCGATCGGCAACTGGACTGGACGTTTTTCTCGCCTGCGGCGCTGATCGGCCCGGGTGAGCGCACCGGCAAGTTTCGTCTCGGCGGCGATCAGCTCATCGTCGGAGCGGACGGCAAGAGCACCATCTCCTATGACGATTACGCCATTGCGCTGGTCGACGAGCTGGAGCAGCCGCGCCACATCCGCCAGCGCTTCACCATCGGCTATTGAGCGGGCGGGTGCCGCGCGGGGACGCTAATGCCGCCAGGCCACCTTGGCATAGACGCTGCGCTGGATCTCGACCCGCGTCGGGCCGGGGAAGCCGTATTCGGTGTGTTCGTCATGCAGCAGGTTCTGCCCGACGATCGATAGCTCGAGATGTTCGCTGGCCTGCCACGCCAGACGTCCGTTGAGCTCGTAGTAGCCCGGTACGATGCCCGGCGTAGGGCCGCTGTTGGTCACCAGTGAGTCGACATAGCGCAGGTCGGCGTCCAGGTGCAGGTTGCGCGGCAGGTCGACGTTGGAGCGGACCGAGAACTGATTCTTCGGGTCGGCGGTCTCGTTCAGGGCGTCGTTGAGGTCAAACTGACCGGGCTTGACCCACAGGTCCTCCCGCAGCAGCGTGTAGCCGGCGTGCAGCGACCAGTTGCTCAGCAACCGGTAGTCGGCGCTGAACTCCAGCCCGTAGGTATGCCCCTCCAGGTTGTTGGAGAAATAGAACGGCAGCAGGAATCCAGGCGTATAGCTGGTGCTGCGCAGATCACTGTAGACGTTGTAGAACGTGGACACCGAGCCGCCGACGCGCGAGAACAGCTGCGCACGATAGCCCAGCTCGTAGGCGATGACCTTCTCGGAATCGAAGTCGGAGTCGCCCTCGAGCAGCACCAGGTGCGGTGGTACGCCCGGCGGTACCACCTCGTCCCGATCGACGCGCGAGGGGGTGCGCACCGCCCGTGACACGGCGGCCCACAGGGTCTGCTGGTCCGTCATGATCCAGCGAAGGCGCGCGTCGGGCTGCAGTTCCCAGCCGGTGTAATCGTTGTGCTCGAGTTTCGTGCCGGCGATCAAGGACAGCGTCGGGCTGAGCGGGATCTCGTCCTGGATGAAGCTGCTATACAGATTCTGGTTCAGAATGGCTGGTAGAAACGCCAGCCCCGGCGCATTGGCACCGTCATCGTGTGTGTGGCGGAATCCCAGGCCCCAGACCAGGCGGGTATACGTGCCCACCGGGAAGCGGTGCTGAAAGTCGACGTCGTAGGTCGTCAGGTTGTCTTCCAGGTATCCCGCCGGCGCGAGCGGGATAGGGCCGAGAAACTGCGCCGGCACCGGATCGAGCAGTTGCGTGCGGTCGACGTAGGCCTGCAGGCTCATGTCGGCATCGGCGGAGAACTGCCGCGTCCAGCGTCCCAGCACGTTTTCGCCGCCGGCCTGCTCCACCCCGCCGGCGGGCTCGTCCTCATGGGATTGATAGGCGTCGCCCTGCAGCGTCATCGTGTCCCGCGTCGAGGGCTGCGAATCCATCCGAAAACCACCGCGGCCGTCGCGCCAGGCGTCGAACGCCGGTGCGCCGTCGGTCAACACGTCATCGCCGCTGTCGATGTACTTGCCGTAGACGCGGAAGGTGGTGTTGGCAGACAGGGTGCCG
This sequence comes from Steroidobacteraceae bacterium, assembly GCA_036267195.1. GTDB lineage: Bacteria > Pseudomonadota > Gammaproteobacteria > Steroidobacterales > Steroidobacteraceae > FEN-1191. The sequence goes on along the minus strand of DATAWM010000025.1, from coordinate 21,782 downwards.
CCGTAGCGGGCGCTGGCGATGGCGTTGAGCTGCGATCCGCCGCCGGCCTCGGCATAGGCGCCCTGGGTATCCTTCGAGCTCCTGGTGATGATGTTGATGACACCATTGACCGCGTTGGCGCCCCATAGCGTGCCGCCGGGGCCGCTGATCACCTCGATGTGGTCGATGTCCTCGAGCGGGTAATCCTGCAGGTCCCAGAACACGCCGGAGAACAGCGGCGTGTACACCGTGCGGCCGTCGATCATGACCAGCAGCTTGTTGGCCAGTGCGGTGTTGAACCCGCGCGCGCTGATGGCCCAGTCGTGGGAGTTCTTCTGGGCCACCTGCAGGTTATCGGCGAGCCGCAGCACCTGCGCGAGCGTGGTGGCGCCCGAGCGGCGGATGTCCTCCTGGGTGATGATCTGCACCGCCGAGGCGGTATCGATCAGCTTCTGCGGATGACGGGCCACCGTGGTGACCGGGATATTCATCAGCTGCTCGATGCTCAGTCCCTTGAGCTGGTCGAGTGCCGCGGTATCGGTGTCCGCAGGCGCGGGACAGACCCAGGCGCACAGCATCAGTGCCAGCGCGATCGGTAACGCAGGCGCACGCGCCGCGTACGCCCGGGCACGGGCGGGCGCGGGTGCGTTCGTCGGATCGGGATCTTCTGGCACGGATTCTTTTAGTCTTGGGGCAGGAGCGCTGTGACCTGCAACATGCCATGGCCGCCCGCGAGAGGCAACAACCCACGTCACGGCCTCACGCCCGGTCCCGGGCCGCAAGGGGGGCAAAAGTGTGAACCACGCACGCTACCTGCGCACAGTTTCCGGCGACCGCCCCCAAGGGGGGTGGCGGCGCCGTCACAATACGCGTCCCGCTCCTGGCAATCGTTTTGACGAGGCTGCGTGCTACGGTGACGAGGGCTCGCGCACTGCTGATCTGGGCCCGCCCGCTCATCGCGAGATTGCCGCGGCCGCGGTTGCGGCGCTCGAGCATCGTCAGTCGTCTGAGCGTCGCGCTGGCAGTGGTGGCCATCCTGGCAGGGGTGGCAAACGTGCTGCTCGACCGCAGTGTCATGGTCGTACACACACGCAGCGTCGTACGCACCGTGGTTGCAGCGCCGGCACCCGCGCCACCCAGCGCTGCTGCACCTGCAACTGCACCCGCAGCGCCGTCGTCGGCGCAGCAGCGACTGAGCTCCGATGCGTTGCTGGTTGCGCTCGGCGAGTTCGAGCGCGCCGCCCAGGCCAGGATAGCTGCCGATGATGCGGATGCGCAGTCGCAATGGCAGCAGTCCGCCGCCGCGCTGGATCGCGCCGGCGCCGATTATGCCTCGGCCACCGACGACGCTCAGCCCGCGGGCTCCAGGATCGTCCGCCACATCAAGCCCTACAAGCGCCTCGCCGCCCAGCTGATACGCCTGGCCGATACGCGTCGGGATCAGCTCGCCGACTACACCACCCGCTCGCAGGCCATGAACCAGCGCCTCAAATCGGCGCTGGACCGCGCCTGGAGTATTTTCGGCCGCGTGCTTGCGCGCCGGTCGTTGTTGCAGCTGCGCTCGGCGCTCGATGGCGTACGCCAGCAGTTCTCCACGGTCGCCGCGGCCGACCCGGCCGACCCGGCAAGCCTCGCGGCGCTCGCCGCCAGCGAAGCAGCGTTCCAACAGACTTTCCAGAAATACGAGGCCAGTCTGACGCACTCCCAGGGAGAGAGCTGGGATGAGCAGATGCGCGCGGACCTGACCGCGATTGGGGCGATCGACACGGAGCTGTCGCAGATCGAGCCGCAGCGGCGCGTGGGCGCGGACCAGTTTGCGACCGATGGTGCCGCACTCTCGCGGCTGATCGCCGAGCGCAGGGTCACCCCGCCCATACGCGTCGCCTCATCACAGGCACAGGCCCGCGCACGGACGCCGCCGCGCACGCCGGCGCCGATCCAGCCCGCAGCGCAGGCGCCCGGCGCACACACGCAGGCGGCGGCGGGTAGCCCGGCGGATGTGGCCGCCCAGCGGCTCGCCGTGCCGCTGCCCGATGCGCAGGCGCAGCAGGCCGGCAGCGCGCGCGCGCGCGTGCTGCTCGCGTGGCTGAGCGCGCTGGTGCTCGCGGTGCTGACGGCGATCTGCGTCCTGACCGTGCGCAGCATCGTGCTGCCGATCCGACGCATGCTGCAGGCGACCGCGCGGCTGGCGGCCGGTGCAGCCGATACGCGTGTTCCGCGCGGCGGCATCAAGGAGCTCGATACCCTGAGCGTTGCGTTCAACCAGATGGCCGAGCAGCTCGCCGATGCGCGGCAGATGGCCCTGTCGTACCAGCAGCAGCTCGAGGCCAAGGTCGAGGAGCGTACCCGGGCGCTGCAGGAGCTGGCCGCGCATGATCCGCTGACGCGGCTGCCCAACCGCCGGCAGCTGTTTGCGCTGCTGGACACCGCGATCGAGCAGGCGCGCCAGACGCAGCGCTACGTCGGCGTGTTCTTCCTCGATATCGACAACTTCAAGAACATCAACGACAGCCTCGGGCATGCGTTTGGCGACGCGGTGCTGATGTCGATTTCCCAGCGGCTGGCGGAGGCCGCAGGGCCCTTCGGTTTCGCCGCACGGCTCGGGGGTGACGAATTCACCGTCATCTTTCCCAGCGCCTCCAGCGTCGAGGACATCCATGCGGCGGGCGAGGCGCTGGTGCGCGCCTTCCAGATCCCGCTGCTGGTGCAGCAGCGCGACCTGGTGGTCAGTGTCAGCGTGGGCGCGAGCATCTATCCCGACCACGAGCGCGATGGCGAGGCGCTGCTGCGCGCGGCCGACGCGGCGCTGTTTCATGCCAAGGCGCTGGGACGCGCGCAGCTGGCGCTGTTCACCCCCGATCTGCTGCAGATCGCTTCGGCCAAATTCCGCACCGAGCAGGGCCTGCGCCGCGCCATCGAGCGTGGCGAGTTCGAGCTGCTGTTCCAACCGGAGGTGAGCCTGGAGCGGTTCGAGACCACCCTGGTGGAGGCGCTGATCCGCTGGCGCCTGCCGGACGGGCGCTACGCGATGCCGGGGGAGTTCCTCGAGGTGGCCGAGCAGTCCGGGTTGATCGTGGAAGTCACCGACTGGGTGCTGCGTTCGGCGATCGAGGCTGCGGCCCGCTGGCATCATGGGCCGTGGCCGGAAGTGCGGGTCGCGATCAACGTCTCGCCGCGGCTGCTGCTGGACGACCGCTTCGTCGACGTGGTGATGAAGCTGCTGCAGGAGTACCGCCTGCCGGCGCGCTGCGTGGAAATCGAGCTGACCGAGACGGTGCTGCAGACCGGTCCGGCGACGATCGAGACGCTGCACTGTCTGCGCGCCCATGGCGTGGCGATTGCGCTGGATGATTTCGGCACCGGCTACTCCTCGCTCGCCTCGCTCGAGAAGCTGCCGCTCACCCGCATCAAGCTCGATCAGAGCCTGATCGCCAGCATCGACACCAGCGCGCGCTCCGCGGCGATCGCGCGCGCGATCATCGGGCTGTGCCACGGCCTGGGGCTGGAGATGACGGCTGAAGGCATCGAGCGGGCGGAGCAGCTGCCATTGCTGATCGGGCAGCGCTCGATGTACCTGCAGGGCTTCCTGTTCTCCCCGCCGGTGTCGCGCGATGAGCTGCTGCCGGTCATGCGCAACCTGCCGCAGCGGCTGCGTGCGCTGGCGCTGCCGCCCGAGCCCGGCAGGGCCGCCGAGGCCGCGCGCCCCGCCGACCCCGCCCGCCCCAGGAGCAACGTCATGCCGCTGGCGAGCGCCGGCTCGCGCGGCTCCTGACGGCGGCAGAGCGCACCCGTCGCGGGTCGGCACCCCCGCCGCGGATGCGCGCGCCGTCATACCTTGAACATTCTTGACGGAATAATTTTCATACGTATGTATTAATAGCGCGCATGAAGCGCAGCAAAGTCCGCGGGCCCGCCGACGCACATGCGACCACCAGCCGCCTGCTGGATACGGCGGAGCGGCTGTTCGGCAAGCACGGCTACGATGGCATCGGCATGCGCGCGCTCGCGCTCAAGGCGCGCGTCAACCTGGGGGCGGCGACCTATCACTACGGTTCCAAGAAGGCGCTGTACATCGAGGCGTTCATGCGCCGCTTCCGACCGAGCAACGCCGAGCAGCTGCGGCTGCTGCGGCAGGCGCAGGCGCACGGCCGAGCGCTGTCGGTGGACGAGGTCGTGGATTGCATGGCCCGGCCGGCCTATGCGATGGGCGTGGCGCATCCGAGCTTCAGCGCGCTGCTGGCGCGCAATCTGATCGCCCCGCCGGTGTTCATGCACGCGGCCCTGCAGCGCGAGGTGGGCGTGACGGTGCAGGAATACGTCGGGGCGCTGCACCGCTGCCTGCCGGGGGTGCCCGAGGAGCCGCTGCGCGCGCGCGTCATGTTCGCAATGGGATCGGTGATGATGTTCTGCGCCAATATCGCCCGGCTGCCGCCGATGCGCCGGCGGGTGCCGCTCGAGCCGGTATTCCAGGAGCTGGCGCGGTTCGTCGTGGCCGGACTGCAGGCGCCGCCGGCCGGCACCGCGGTGCCACGCGTCGATGCCGTGGCGCGCCGGCGCGCGGCAGCGCTGTCATCAGCACCGCTGCCATGAACGGCCCTCGAACCCGCGGCCTTGCGGCGCGCGTCGCTGCAGCGGGACTCGCCGCCGCCGCGGTGCTGGGCGGATGCACTATGATCCCCGCCTACCAGCGGCCGGCCGCGCCGGTGCCTGCGCGGTTTGCGGCCGCGACCGCAGTTGCAGGCGGCGCCGCCGGCACCGAGACGGCGGCAGCGCCGGCCACAGCGCCCGCCGCGGAGATATCGTGGCGCAGCTTCGTCGAGGACGAGCGGCTGCGGCGGCTGATCGGGCTGGCGCTGGCCAACAACCGCGACCTGCGCGTCGCGATGCTCAACGTGGAGCAGGCGCGCGCGCAGTACCGCGTGACCCGCTCCGCCTCCTTTCCGACCATCGACGGCAGCGGCGGCTATACGGCCGAGCGCTCCGCGAGCGTCGCCATCCCGGGATTCGCCTCGATTCCCGGCTTCTCGTCCTCCCCGGGCCTGATCACGCGCCAGTGGAGCGCCAGCATCGGCACCAACTCGTACGAGCTCGACCTGTTCGGCCGCGTGCGCAGCCTGAACCAGCAGGCGCTGGAGAAATTCTTCGCCACCGCCGAGGCACAGCGCGACGCACAGATCACGCTGGTGGCCGAGGTCGCCACGCAGTACTTCACGCTGCGCGAGGCCGACGAGCAGCTCGAGCTGGCGCAGCAGACACTGGTGTCGGTGCAGGGTGCCTACGACCTGAACAAGATCAGCTTCGATGCCGGGGAGAACAACGAGCTGGACCTGCGTACCGCCGAGGGGCAGGTACAGACCGCCAGGATCAACGTGGTGAGCTACGAGCGCGCACGCGCGCAGGCGCTCGATGCGCTGGTGCTGCTGGTGGGCCGGCCGCTACCGGCGGATCTGCCCGCGCCGCGGGCATTCGACGACGCCTCGCTGCTGGCACCGGTACCGCCGGGTTTGCCTTCCGACCTGGTGCAGCGCCGTCCCGACATCCTCGAGGCCGAGCACACCCTGAAGGCCGCCAATGCCAACATCGGCGCGGCGCGCGCCGCGTTCTTCCCCACCATCAGCCTGACCGGCTCGCTCGGCACCACCAGCACGCAGCTGTCGGGGCTGTTCGGCGCCGGCAACGGCACCTGGAACTTCGCACCGCAGATCAGCGTGCCGATCTTCGCCGGCGGCGAGAATCGCGCCAACCTCGACGTGGCCCGGATCAGCACCCGGATCGACGTGGCGGACTACGAGAAGGCCATCCAGACCGCGTTCCGCGAGGTCGCCGACGCGCTGGTGGCCGACGATACCTACGCGCGCCAGATCGCCGCCGAGGTGGATGCGATCAAGGCGCAGCAGCGCCGGCTGGAGCTGGCGACGCTGCGCTACCGCGAGGGCGAAGATACGTACCTGAACGTGCTGTCCGCGCAGCAGGATCTCTACAGCGCGCAGCAGGGGCGGCTGGAGGCGCAGTTCAACCGGCTCTCCAGTCAGATTGCCCTGTATCAGGCGCTGGGGGGCGGCTGGAAATGATGGGCTCACGGACCGAAACCATGCGAGGGGCAATGAAGCAATCCGATGTGCGGGGGACGCGACGGGCGCCGCGGCCGATGATGCGGGTGGGGGCGCGGACGCTGTCGGCATGCGTGCTGGTGCTGCTGGTGTGCGCGGGCTGCCAGCGACGCGGGACGGCCGCCCACTACGGCACCGCGGCGGTCACGCGCGGTGATCTGCAGGAGTACGTCACCGCCAGCGGCACGCTCAGCGCGCTGGTGAGCGTCGACGTCGGCAGCCAGGTGTCCGGCAAGATCACGGCGCTGCACGCCGACTTCAACTCACCGGTGAAGAAGGGCCAGCTGATCGCCGAGATCGACCCCTCGGTCTACCAGGCGTCGCTGCAGCAGGCCGAGGGCGATCTGGCCAGTGCCCAGGCCGACGCCGTGCTCAAGCAGCAGAACCTCGCACGCAAGAAGTTCCTGGTGCCGCTGCACGCCGCCGCGCAATTGGATTTGGACCAGGCCACCGCCGAGCTGGCGCAGGCGAAGGCGACCGTGGTCATCAAGCAGGCCGTGCTCGACAGTGCGCGCGCCAATCTGAGCTACTGCAAGATCACCTCGCCGGTCGACGGCGTCGTAATCTCACGCAAGGTCGATGTCGGCCAGACACTGGTGGCCGCAATGACCACGCCGGTGCTGTTCACGATCGCCAAGCAGCTCACCAAAATGAACATCAGCGCCGCGGTGTCGGAAGCGGACATCGGTCAGGTGCACGACGACCAGTCGGTGGACTTCACCGTCGATGCCTTCCCGGACGAGGTGTTTCACGGCCAGGTCGTGCAGGTGCGCAGGTCCCCGACCACCACGTCGAACGTGGTCACCTACGAGACCATCATCGGTGTCGACAATCCGCAGCAGAAGCTGTTTCCGGGCATGACCGCGGATGTGTCGATCCTGGTGGCCCGGCAGGTGAGCGTGCTGAAGATCCCGAACGCGGCGCTGCGCTACACACCGCCCGCCGATGCCGTGTTCACCCAGGCTCCGCCGCTGAAGCTGCAGCGCGGCGCGCGGCTGATCTACACCCTGGATGCCGCTGCCAGCGAGCTTCGCCCCGTGGTCATCCAGATCGGCATCACCGACGGGGTGGATACCGAGGTGGTACGAGGCCTGAGTGAGGGCGTGGCGGTGGTGACCTCGACCCTGGCGTCGAGCAGGCCGCTCAATCCGTTTGCCGGCGGTCAGCCGCCGCCGCCTCCGCCGCCGCAATGAGCGCCGCGGCCGTCCGCACCGATGCCGGCGGCATGCCGGCCGGCGGCGCGCCGCTGGTGCGGTTGCGCGCGCTGGCCAAGACCTATCACTCCGGAGAGGTCGAGGTGCGGGCCGTGCGCGGCGTCACGCTGGACATCGAGGTCGGTGGGTTCGTCGCGGTCATGGGCGCCAGCGGCTCGGGCAAGTCCACGCTGATGAACCTGCTCGGCTGCCTCGACCGTCCCAGCGGGGGCGAATACCTGCTCGACGGGGCCAACGTCGCCGAGCTCGGCCGCAAGCAGCTGGCGCGGCTGCGCAACCGCAAACTGGGCTTCGTGTTCCAGAGCTTCAACCTGCTGGCCCGAACCAGCGCGCTGGAGAACGTCGAGCTGCCGATGCTCTACAGCGCCACGCCGATCCCGACGCGCGAGCGCCGGCGACGTGCCGGTGCCGCCCTGGCGCGCGTGGGGCTGTCGCAGCGCTCCGGCCATTACCCCAGCCAGCTGTCCGGCGGACAGCAGCAACGCGTCGCCATCGCCCGCGCACTGGTCAACCAGCCCGAGATCCTGCTGGCCGATGAGCCCACCGGCAATCTCGACACCCGCACCAGCATCGAGATCATGGGCCTGTTCCAGGAGCTCAATCGCACCGGCCTGACGATCATCATGGTCACGCACGAGCTGGACATCGCCGCGTACTGCAAGCGCATCGTGGTGATGCGCGACGGCCAGGTGATCGGCGACAACCGCAACGACAGTCCGCGCAGCGCCGAGGCGGAGCTGGCGACGCTCGGGCGGGCCGAGCAGCAGGCGCAGCTCGCATGAGCAGGCGGTACGCATGAACCTGTTGACCGCTTTCAAGCTGACCCTGATGCGCTCGCGTCAGACCCTGTTCATTTCGTTGCGCGCGCTACGGCGCAACAAGATGCGCTCGAGCCTGACGGCGCTCGGCATCATCATCGGCGTCGCCTCCGTCGTCGCGCTGGTGGCGGTCGGCAACGGCGCCAAGGTGCAGATCCAGGGCCAGGTCGCCGCCCTGGGGCAGAACCTGCTGACGATCTTCGCCGGCAGCAGCCGTACCGGCGGTGTCAGCAGCGGGTTGGGCAGCGCCAGCACCATCACTCTGGCCGATGCGGCCGCGATCGCCCGGGAGGTGAGCGACGTCGCCGCGGTGAGCCCGGAGGACACCAGCACCGCGCAGGCCATCGCCAACGGACGCAACTGGTCGACCACCGTGGCTGGGGAATCGCCGCAGTATCTGAGCATCCGCGACTGGAAGCTGGCCTCCGGCTCGATGTTCACCGAGCGCGAGGTGCGCGGTGCCGACAAGGTGGCGGTGATCGGCTCCAAAACGGCACTGGAGCTGTTCGGCCCACTCGATCCGGTCGGGCAGATGGTGCGGATCAAGAACATCCCGTTCGTCATCATCGGCCTGCTCACCAGCAAGGGCGCCAGCTTCGGCATGGACCAGGACGATCGCATCCTCATTCCCTACACCACGGCGATGAAGCGTGTCACCGGCGACCGCTACCTGCGTTCGGTCAGCATCGAGGTGAGCGCCGCCGACCGCATGAGCGGCGCGGAGGATCAGATCAAGAGCCTGCTGCGCCAGCGGCACGACCTGCAGCCCGGGCAGGACGATGATTTCAATATCTTCAATCAGAAGGACATCGCGCAGACGGCCGGCCAGATCACCACGATCGTCACCTATCTGCTCGGGGCGATCGCCAGCATCTCGCTGCTGGTAGGCGGTATCGGCATCATGAACATCATGCTGGTGAGCGTCACCGAGCGCACGCGCGAGGTCGGCATCCGTATCGCGGTGGGCGCACAGGCCTCGGCCATCCAGCTGCAGTTCCTGATCGAAGCGATGATGCTGAGCGTGCTCGGAGGCCTGATCGGCGTGCTGATCGGCGTCGGCGCCGCGCACCTGGTGGGGGTGTTCGCGAATTTCCAGGCAATCGTGTCGGTCGGCTCGATCGTGCTGGCCTTCGGCGTGAGCCTGGCGATCGGGATATTTTTCGGCATCTACCCGGCGCGCAAGGCCGCGGCCCTCGATCCGATCGACGCGCTGCGGTACGAGTGAGCGATCTTCGCGCGAAGAGGGTTGGCGGCTTAGGGAACGCGGCCTGAGGACCCGGCGGGGGTGAGCATCGCCTCCAGCTCGCCCCAGCGCGCGTAGCCGGCCTCGATCTCGGTGGTGAGCGCGGCGAGCGCGCTGAGCCGCTCGCGCAGTGCATCCTGCGCATCGGCGCGGTAGACGCTGCCCTCGGCCAGCTCGGCCTCGATGCGCTGCTTGTCGGCCTCGAGCTGCTGCAGACGCCCGGGCAGCGCCGCGAGCTCGCGTTGTTCCTTGTACGAGAGCCGACGGGGCGGTGCGGCGTCGGCGCCGACACCGGCGCTGCGCGGCGGTGCCGGCGAGGCTGACTGCGCGATCCGCGCGGCGGGTGCGGCGCGCGCGGCATTGCCGCGCTGCTGCTGCTGGTAACGGGTCCAGTCGCCGTGGCCGCCGACGAAGTCGCGCACCACGCCGTCGCCCTCGAACACCAGCAGGCTGGTGACCACGTGGTCGAGGAAGGCGCGATCGTGGCTTACCAGCAGCAGCGTGCCGGGGAAGTCGGCGACGTATTCTTCCAGCAGCTCGAGCGTATCGATGTCCAGGTCGTTGGTGGGCTCGTCCATCACCAGCAGGTTGGCGGGCCGGGCGAACAGGCGCGCGAGCAGCAGCCGGTTGCGCTCCCCGCCGGACAGCGCACGCGCCGGTGTGTGGAGCTGCTCGGGGCGGAACAGGAAGTCGCGCAGGTAGCCGGCGACGTGGCGGCTGCGACCGTTGACGACGACCTGGTCGTTGCGGCCGGCGACGTTCTGCATCACCGACTGGTCCAGCGCCAGCTGCAGGCGTTGCTGGTCGTAGTAGGCGATCTCGAGCCGGCTGCCGGTGCGCACCTGCCCGCCGCTGGCGGGCAGCTCCCCGAGCAGCGCCCGGATCAGCGTGGTCTTGCCGATGCCGTTGGGGCCGACCAGGCCGATGCGGTCGCCGCGCAGGATGCGCGCGGAAAAATCGCGCACGATGGTGCGGCCGCCCAGCTCGATGGACAGATGCGCAGCCTCGAACACCAGCTGGGCGGACTCGGCGGCCGAGGCCGGCGGCAGCTCGATGCGCCCGGTGCGCTCCCGACGCGCGCGCCGCTCGGCGCGCAGCGCCTGCAGGGCGCGCACCCGGCCCTCGTTGCGCGTGCGCCGCGCCTGCACGCCGCGGCGGATCCAGGCCTCCTCCTGCGCCAGCTTCTTGTCGAACAGCGCCTGGTGCTCGCGCTCGACCTCGAGCTGCCGGGCCTTGGCGCCGACGTAATCGTCGTAGTTGCCGGCGGTGGCGGCCAACACGCCGCGGTCGAGCTCGAGGATGCGTGTGGCGAGGCGGTTGATGAACACGCGGTCGTGGCTGACGAACAGCAGTGCGCCGCGATAGTCGAGCAGCTGCCGCTCGAGCCACTCGATCGTGTCGATGTCCAGGTGGTTGGTCGGCTCGTCGAGCAGCAGCACGTCGGGATCGGACACCAGCGCGCGCGCCAGCAGCGCGCGCCGGCGCAGGCCGCCGGACAGCTGCGAGACCAGCGCTTGCGGGTCGAGCTGCAGGCGCGATAGCACCGCGGCTAGGCGCTGCGGCTGCTGCCAGCCCTCGGCGGTGTCGGACTGCGGTGCCAGGCCGCCGGCCACCAGCGCGGCGACGGACTCGCCGCCGGCCGCGCCGATATCCTGCACCAGGTAGGCGACGCGGGCAGAAGGCCGCACCCACACCACGCCCTGATCGGGCTCGGCTGCGCCGCGCAGCAGCTGCAGCAGCGAGGATTTGCCCTCGCCGTTGCGGCCCACCAGCGCCACGCGCTCGCCCTCGTCGAGCTGCAGCGACACCTGGTCGAGAAGCGGGCGCGAGCCATAGGCAAGGGAAACCTTATCGAGACGCAGCAGCACCGGCCTAGTCGTTTCCGGCGGTCGAGTCGATCGATACCGGCCCCATCAGCGAGGCACCGACGTGCCCCCCGCCCGGAAACAGCGCGTATTCCTTGGGAGGGTGATCGGCCGTGAAGACGGCGCGCAACTCGTTATCGGCGATGTGCGCGGTCACGTGCTTATAGAACGGTATGTCCCCGTCACCCCAGTCCTCGTGCAGGATGTTGAACTTCAGGGTGTCACCCTGGATCTGGAAGTCGTCCAGCGCCGTCATCGTGTAGGGATTGTCGCAGCGGCCGCACACCATGCCGCGCAGCTTGTCACCGACGCGGCGGATGATGAAGAACTGCTTGTTGATGCCGGCACCAAAGCCCAGCCACACGCCGACGACCTTGGCCGGCGTGAGCTGCTCCCATGGCCCGGGTTGCAGGTACGGGGCCGGAGGCGGCAGCGGGCCGGGGCCGCGGCGCAGCGGGATCGGTGCCACCGGCGGGGCCTTGGGCAGCCTGGAGACCGGTACCAGTACCAGCGGATCGGGCCCGCGCGGATCCTTGTGCAGCAGCCAGCGGAAATGCCCGCCTCCGGGAGCGCCGCTGGTGCCGGACACGATCAGCCGGCCGTGGTCGAAGGTGGCGGTCGCATGGTCCAGGTAGGCAGTGCTGCCGTCATCGCGCACATGTGTCACCGCGAAGGTGATGCCGCGGGGGCCGAACTTGCCGTCCACGAACGCCAGCGTGGTGGCATCGCTGCAATGGGTGCAGTAGATGCCGCGGACGCTGTTGCCGCGGATCGAGAACTCGTAGATCTGCGGCACGCCGCCGTTGGGACCGCTCTCCCATCCGCCGCGATAGTCGTCCGCGTCCTGTGCCGCGGCCACCTGCGCGAACGCGATCAGTGCCGCGGACAGTATGGCCGCGGTCAGCGCCCACTTTTTCATGGCATTCCCCCGTATCCCGGATCGGTGTGTGATGCGGGCGCGCCGTCGGTGCGCGTCCCGGTGTCCAACTCTACCATCCGCCCGATCAGCGCGCTGCCGCCGCTACCGCGGGGCTATCATGCGCCGATGCCGAGCAATGAAACCTGGGAGAGGGGGCAGCGCGCAATCGTTCTGGCGTGCTTCCTGGGCTGGATGCTCGACGCATTCGACTACTTCCTGGTGGTGTTCGTGCTGCGGCGCCTGGTGGTCGATTTCCACTCCAGCGTGGAGAGCGTCACCCTCGCCCTGACCGTCACGCTGGCGGCGCGCCCGGTCGGGGCATTCATCTTCGGGCGCGTGGCTGATCGCTACGGCCGGCGGCCGGCGCTGATGACGAGCGTGCTGCTGTACTCGGTGATGGAGCTGGCCGCGGCGTTCGCGCCGTCGCTGCGGGTGTTCATTCTGCTGCGCGCGTTGTACGGCGTGGCCATGGGCGGGGAGTGGGGCGTGGGGGCCTCGCTCGCGTTCGAGAGCATTCCGGTGCGCTCGCGCGGGCTGGTATCCGGCATCCTGCAGGCGGGCTATCCCACCGGCTACCTGCTGGCCGCGGTCCTGTACGGGCTGGCGTTCACGCACATCGGCTGGCGCGGCATGTTCATCGTTGGGGCCGCGCCGGCGCTGCTGGTGCTGTATATCCGCAGCCGCGTGCCCGAATCGACGGCGTGGCGCATGCGCCGCGCGCGGCTCGGCAGCCAGAGCCTGTGGACCGGGCTCGCGCGGCACTGGCCGCTGGTGGCCTACGCCGTGGTACTGATGACCGCGTTCAATTTCTTCAGCCACGGGACGCAGGATCTGTACCCGACCTTCCTCGGTGCGCAGCGCGGCTTTGCGACCGGGACGGTCTCGACCATCGCGATCATCTACAACGTCGGGGCGATCTGCGGCGGCCTGTTCTTCGGGCGGCTCTCCGGCCGCATCGGCCGGCGCGGTGCCATCGCCCTGGCCGCATTGCTGGCCCTGCCGGTGCTGCCGTTCTGGGCGTTCGCGCACCAGGCCGCACTCATCGCCGCCACGGCGTTCATCATGCAGTTCATGGTCCAGGGCGCCTGGGGCGTCGTGCCGGTGCATCTGAATGAATTGTCGCCCCCTGGCATGCGGGCCACCTTTCCCGGCGTGGTGTACCAGCTCGGCAATCTGATCGCCTCATCCAACGCCACCCTGCAGGCCATCCTCGCCGTACACCACGGCGGCAGCGCACATCCCGACTATGCGTTTGCACTGGCGCTGGTGTGCGGCATCACCGCGGTGGCGATGGTGCTGCTGGCGCTGCTCGGCCCGGAAAAGCACGGCGTGCAGATGGGCGGCGCGGCCGAGCCGGCGGCCGAGCAGACCTAGGCGGTGGAGCAAGCCTAGTCGACGGTGTAGCCGCGACCGGTCAGGCAGGCGCTCAGGGCCCGCTGGTAGTCCACTGACTGGGATGCGCCATCACTGCCGGGAGCGCCGGCAGAACCGTTGTCCGCGGTGCCGTTGCTCTGGGTCTGCGTCGTGGCCCACTGCTCGCACGCCTGGCGGTCCTGAGCCTGCTGCTGCGGGCTCTGGCCGTTCTTGGGATAGGCGTACAGATGGCCGCTGCCGCCAGGCGCTATCGCGTTGCCATCATCCGCGGGGCCCTCAGGGCCCGGTGCGGTGCTGCCGTCGTCCGCGGGGGCGCTGTCCGTCGGAGCGCTGGATTCGTCACCTACCGCCGGGGGCGGCGCGGTTGCCTCGTAGCCGTTGTCATCCGAGTCCCAGGTGTAATAGGCGTTGTCGTAGTAGTAATACGGCACCTGGTCCCACCAGTAGATCGGACAGTACGCCGGCAGCACCGGCAGGAACCAGGCAAAGCCGGCGGCGCCCCACAAGAACGGCGGCCAGTAACGGCCGCCCCAGTAGCCGCCGTGCCAGCGGTAACCGCGCGCCGCATAGCCGCGGGCCAGACCGTAACCGTAGCCGCGTGCCGCGCCGAAGCGTCCGTAGCCGATGGCACCGCGTGCATTGAAGGCGGGGGCGCGACCATTGAAGCCACGCGCCGCATATCCATAGTGAGAGCCGGCGAAAGCACGGCCGCTGAAATGTCCTGCGCCTGCATAGGCGTGGCCGCCGAAATGTCCGCCGCCCGCGAAGGCATGGCCGCCGCCGGAATGCCCGCCGCCGCCGAAGTGTCCGCCGCCACCGGAGTGTCCGCCCTCGCCGCGAGCGAAGCTCGGAACGGCCAGAGCCACGGCCAGCAGCGCGAGGGTTGCGATCAAGGCAGAACATGCGCCGCGCGTTTTCATCCGTCCTCCTCGGTATTCCGCCCGCGGGCAGGAACACCACACGATTATAGGACCTCCTTGGCGGCCACGGGTTTCCCGCCGTGGTCTGCCGCGCGTGACAATCGGTGACATAACCGTTCACGCGGCGGGCGTCCTGCCGCATTCCCCTCATCAGTGACAACGCGCTGGACGGCGCACCGTTGACCGCACCCGCTCTACCGGTGGCCGGTTACTTCAGGTAGCGCTTGACGATGTGGGCAAGCTCCTTGAGGTCCTGGGCGCGCCGCTGCGCCGAGCCGCTCTGATTGCTGAGGTGCTCCTGCAGATGCTCCTCGAGTACATCAGCCATCAGGCTGGTGGCGGCGCCGCGTACCGCAGCAATCTGCTGCAGCACGTCGTTGCACTCGCGCTGCTCGCGCAGCAGCCGCGCAAGCGCCTCGATCTGGCCCTGCATGCGCCGTACGCGCGCGAGCAGCCGGACGTTGTCCCGCCTTGCATGTACCATGCTTGCGATGCCCCCCGGGGGTGGTGGCGCGTGCGCGCGGATCTGAAGGCTCCTGCAGCGGCCGCTCGAGCGGTCCGGCCGATACTTGGGGGCAGTATAACCCCGGCAGCCTCGGGGTCGTGGTCAGTGCGCGGCGGCGTAGGCGTCCATCATCAGCCCGGTACCGCCGCCGGACACGTGCGCGACGATCGCGGTACGCCGATGCAGCTTGGTGACCGAGCCCAGGTCGATGGCAAAGGCGAGGCTCACCTGCTGGCCCTTGCGCAGCCCCAGGCCGGCGGTGCGAATGAATACGCCGGTGGCCGAGAGATTCACCGCCTTGCACAGGCGGCGCTTGCCGCCGGGTAGCAGCAAATATACGGCAGTGCGTGCTCGATGTCGGGTGTGCAGCCGTCGTTCCATTCCTGCTCCCAGCCTGGTCGCGATGGGGCGGCCGCCGCGGCCACCGTATCGCTATTATGCCAAGAGGGACCGGCTTGCCAAACGCTACTCGACATTAATCGTCGTCGGCACGCGCCGAAGTTTGCGAACTCCAGTCCGCGGGCATGCCGTAGGCCGAGTCCGACAGGCCCCGGGGGAGCCGCTACGGCCGCAGGCCGGCCGGGGGGCGGCACGGCGCCCCCGTGAGTTTCCGGGCCGTTTACCGCCTCAATTCACGCGGAACGGACGGAAGCCCAGGTTGGTCGACACCAGGCGCACCACGCCCGAACGGCGGCGTGCGCGAATCTCGCCCCGGCGGCGTACGGTGGCGGCCAGCGGCGGCAGGGCGATCTGCTTGTCGCCGGCGGCGGCCGGATCGGGTTTGAAGGTAAGCGCAGTCATTGCAGTACTCCTTGAGCAACCTTAGCCGAACTAATGGTTCGTAACACGTACGGTATATTAGTACAAATAGTATGTTGTGCAAGTGACGGCGCTGTTAATAGCAGATGACGGCTGAGACTTTGCGACGCCGATCACAGCCGCTCGCCGGCGTGGTGCGCGCCCGGTCACAGTGGGCGGCGCGACGCACTGCCGCGGGGCAGCGGTGAAGGGGGGGCCGCGCCGGCGGGGCCGCGCGGGGCCGGCATCGGGCCGGCGGGCCGCCGACGTCGGCGGCAGGCGCGGCAGCGGCTAGGGCGCCGCGGATCCGGTCAGAAAGGCGCGGATCTGCGCGTCGAAGCGCGGAATGTCGACCAGGAAGGCGTCGTGGCCCTCGAGCGAGGGCAGGGGGGCGAAGTGCACCGGGATGCCGCTCTGGCGGAAGGCCTCGGCGATGGTGGCCTGCTCGTGGATCGGGAACAGCAGGTCGCTCTCCACCCCGATCACCAGCGCGCGCTCGCAGGTGGCGGCCGGCAGCGCGGCCGCATAACTGCCGCCGTGCTCGGCCAGGTCGAACCGGTCCATTGCGCTGGAGAGGTACAGGTAGCAGTTGGCGTCGAACACGCGCGTGAAGCGCTCGGCCTGCGACTCGAGATAGCCCTCGACCGCGAACCGTGGCGCGAACGGACTCAAGCTGCGGGCGTTGCCGGCGAGCGGCTCGCGTCCGAAGCGTTGGCGCCACTCGGCCGCCGAGCGGTAGGTGATGGTGCCGAGCTTGCGCGCCACACGCATGCCGCTGCGCGGTGGATGCTCGGGGGCGTACTGACCGCCCTGCCAGTCGGGGTCGCGCATGATCGCCTCGCGCTGCACCGAGCGCAGCGCGATAGAGAAAGCCGAGGCGGCCGGGCTGGCGGAGATGCTGATCAGGCGGCGCGCGGCCCGCGGAAACAGGGCGCCGAAGGCGATCACCGACATGCCGCCGAGGGAGGCGCCGATCACGCTGTCGAGCCGCTCGATGCCCAGCGCGCGCATGGTCTCGTAGCCGGCGCGGGCGATGTCCTCGATCGCAATCTCGGGAAATTCGAGTCGATAGCGCTGCCCGGTCGCCGGATTGATCGAGGCGGGCCCGGTGCTGCCGTAGCAGCTGCCGAGCGAATTGACGCAGACGATGAAGTAGCGGTCGCTGTCGAGCGCCAGTCCCGGGCCGAGCATGCGCTGCCACCAGCCGGGTGCGGGATCGTGCTCGCTCGCCGCGGCGTGCGCCGACGGGGACATGCCGGTGAACAGCAGGATGGCATTGTCGCGCGCGCCGTTCAGGCGACCCCAGCTCTCGTAGGCGATGCGCGCCTGATGCAGGGTGCCGCCCCGGTACAGCCGGAACGGGTCGGGGAGCGCGATGGTCGGGGTCTGCGTCATGCTCGATGCGTCAGGGTCCTGCAGGTGGCGGGCGCGCCGCACGCCGAAGCGTCCCGCCGGGTCCGCCCCGGTGGCGAGGGCACTGCCACGATGCTCAGGCTTGCGGATCCGGGCCATCGGCGATCCCCTCGAACAGTACGGTTGACAGATAACGCTCGCCGGTGTCCGGCAGCATCGCCAGCAGCACGGCGCCGGCACCAGCCTCGAGTGCGACCTGGCGCGCGGCGGCAAAGGTCGCCCCGGAGGAGATGCCACAGAAGATGCCTTCCTGCGACGCCAGCTGCCGGGCGGCGGCGATCGCCTCGTCGTCGCCGACCGTGACGATACGGTCGGGCACGTCACGGCTGAGCACCTCGGGCACGAAGTCCGGGGTCCATCCCTGGATCTTGTGCGGGCCGAACGGCCGGCCCGACAGCAGTGCCGCGGCCTCGGGCTCGGCGGCGACGATGCGCACCTGCGGCCGTGCCAGCTTGAGCATCTCGCCGACCCCGGTCAGGGTACCGCCGGTCCCCCAGCCGGTGACGAAGTAATCCAGGCGCTTGCCGGCGAAGTCGCTCAGGATCTCCGGCCCGGTGGTGTTGCGATGGTAGCCCGGGTTGGCGGGATTCTCGAACTGGCGCGCCAGGAACCAGCCGTTCTCCCGTGCGAGCTGCTCGGCCCGGCGCACCATGCCGGTGCCGCGCTCGCTGGAGGGCGTGAGGATGACGCGGGCGCCGAAAATACGGATGATCTTGCGCCGTTCGACCGAGAAGCTGTCGGCCATCACCGCGACGAACGGGTGACCCTTGGCGGCGCACACCATCGCCAGCGCGATGCCGGTGTTGCCGGAGGTCGCTTCGACCACGGTCTGCCCGGGCTCGAGCAGGCCGCGGCTCTCGGCGTCCTCGATGATGGCGATGGCCAGGCGGTCCTTGACCGAGGCGGCCGGGTTGAAGAACTCGCACTTGACATACATCGTGGTTCCCGGCGGCGCGAGCCGCTGGATCCTGACGACCGGTGTGCGGCCGATCGTGCCGAGTATGTTCTCGTAAATCACGGGGTCGCCGACCGTAGCGCTGGATGCGGGGCGCCACTCTAATCCTCGGCTTGCCGTGGAATCGATAAATAGAAGGCCATTTTTTGATAACTAAGTGTTATAATTTTTTGCCCGCGGCGGCCGTATCTTTGCCACAGCAATGGTTCTGAAGTAGCCGAAGGCGATCTCGAGATGAACTTCCATCAACTGCAATATGCCGTGGCAATCGCACGGCACGGGCTGTCGGTGACGCAGGCGGCCTCGGCGCTGGGGACCTCGCAGCCGGCCATCAGCCGCGCGCTCAAGGCGCTGGAGCGCGAGCTGGGGTTCGACCTGTTCGTGCGTGAGGGGCGCGCGTTCTCGCGCGTGACCCCGCAGGGCGCCAAAGTGCTCGAGTACGCCAACCGCGCGCTGGCGGAGATCGACAGCCTCAAGGCAGTGGCGGCCGACCTGAACCAGGACAACCGCGGCACCCTCGCCATCGCCACCACCCATACCCAGGCGCGCTACGTGCTGCCGCCGGTGGTGCACGCGTTCCGCGAGCGCTACCCGGAGGTCGAGCTGCATCTGCACCAGGGGACCTCCGAACAGATCAGCGAGATGGTGGCGACCGACCGGGTGCAGCTGGCGATCGCGACCGGGTCGGAAGGGCTGTTTCCGGGCCTGGTGCTGCTGCCGGTGTACCGCTGGTATCGCCAGATCATCGTGCTCAAGCATCATCCGCTGGCCAAGCTCGAGCGCGTGACCATCAAGGACCTGGCGCAGTATCCGCTGATCACCTACGTATTCAGCTTCACCGGCTCCTCGTCGCTGCACACGGTGTTTGCGCGCGAGGGACTCACGCCCAAGGTGGCCCTCACCGCGCGCGATTCGGATGTGATCAAGACCTACGTGCGCCTGGGCCTGGGCGTGGGCATCGTCGCCAGCGTCGCGATCGACCCGCAGCAGGATGGGGATTTCGCGGTGCTGGAGGCCTCGCACCTGTTCCCGATCCACACCACCTGGATCGGGTTCCGGCGCGGCACGCTGCTGCGCAACTTTGCCTACGAGTTCATCCAGCTGTTCGGCCCGCATCTGACGCGACGGCTGGTCGACCGCGCCATCGATGCGCGCGACGGCGACGGCCAGGCCGAGCTGTTCCGCAAGATCTCGTTGCCGATGCGGTGAGCGCGGTGGACGGCCCGCAGGCCGGAGAGCGGCTGCAGAAGCTGCTGGCCTCGGCGGGGCTGGGCTCGCGGCGCGAAATCGAGGGTTGGATCCGCGCCGGCCGGCTCAGCGTGAATGGCGTGGTGGCGACGCTGGGCATGCGCGCGGCGCCGGGCGCCGAGGTGCGCCTGGACGGGCGGGCGCTGCGGGTGCGGATGCCTGCGGCTGCGACGGCCGCGGCGGCCGGCTCCGGTGCCGGCGGAGGTGCCGATGCCGGCAGCGAGGTCCTGCTCTATCACAAGCCGCCCGGCGAGGTGACCACGCGCTCGGACCCGCAGGGCCGGCCAACGGTGTTCGATCGCCTGCCGCCACCGCGCGGCGGCGGTCGCTGGGTCGTGGTCGGGCGGCTGGACGTCAACACGACCGGACTGCTGCTGTTCACGACCGACGGGGCGCTCGCGCACCGGCTGATGCATCCCTCCGGCAACATCGAGCGCGAATACCTGGTGCGTGTGCGGGGCCGGCCCGCGGATGCAGATTTGGCGCAGCTACGCGCCGGCCTGGCGCTCGAGGACGGGCCGGCGCGCTTCGAGCGCATCGAGGCGGCCGGAGGGCCGGGCGCGCCCGCGGCCGCTTCCGGGCAGCCCGAGGCGCGGGGCTCGCAGGGCGCGCACCGCTGGTACCACGTGACGCTGCGCGAAGGACGCAACCGCGAGGTGCGACGGCTGTGGCAGGCGGCCGGGTTCGAGGTCAGCCGCCTGCAGCGCGTGCGGTTCGGATCGCTGCAGCTGCCGCGGGAGCTGCGGCCGGGACAGTGGCGGTGGCTGGACGAGGGGGAGGTGAGGGGACTGTAGCCGGCAGATTGTTGCTAGTCAGCTGGTCAGATAGTCGAGCCGCGGCACGCGGACCGTACACGGACTGCGTATGAAGTCAAACCACCTCGAAATCCTCCGTGCCGACAGGGCGCGCGAACTCGCCCCAGTTGCCGCTCGTGCGCCAGTAGTCGACCAGGCCGAGATCGCGCAACAGCTGCCCAGAATGGTCAGGGTGCTGTCCTCGAGCTGGCTGCCGGCACGATCGACGAAGAGGGTTTGTGCGAATTCCTGCGTGCCCGCTCTGAACGAACGTAGTCTGTGAACGCCATGGCCCGCGCGAGCCATTAGCGGCTCAGTTCCTTGCCGATCAGGCGCCGATGATTTCGTTGAGGCCTTCGATCACCTGCGACAATTCTTCCGGCGTCGAGCGACCCAGCCGTGCACCGATGCGCTCGACGGCGAGTGTGCGAACCTGACTGATCTTGACCCAGGAAGGCTTCGGCAGCCGGGTCGATTGCAGCGGCAGGGTGAGAGGGAAGCCTGCGCGCGGCGGCCGAGTCGTCAATGCCGCGGCAATGACGGTGCCCGAACGCTCGTTGAAGACGTCCTGGCTCAGGACCAGGACCGGCCGCTGTCGGGCCTGCTCGCGTCCGCGCACAGGGTTCAGATCGGCCCAGCGAATCTCGCCCCTCAGTATTCGGGCCACGATTCCACGTCCCGGCTCAAACCCTCTTCGGCCAGCGCCTTCTCAAATTCCGGATCGAGCTTCAGACATTCGGCAGCCAGGCGGTTTCGGTCCATTCGCGAGAGCTTTTCCGTGACGGCCGCCTGGATCGCCCGGCTGCGGTTGGGGAAGACCTTGTGCGCTACCAGCTCATCGACGCGCTGCACGGTCTGCCGGTCGAGCGTTATGGCGACCTTGACGCTGCCCATGCCCCCTCCTTCGAGTAGGATATTTTATCCTACCACAGGCGGCGGATGGCGCCGCAGCGCTGCGACAGCGTGCTGCGCCGCACGATCAGGCGGCGGTCGCTGGCCACGGACCGTCAGCCCCGCGACGCCGAAAGTCTGGCCCGAAACCTGCATTGACACGCCCCCCCTTCGAAATCAGAATACGCGGCTCCTTTTCGCGGAGGGGTACCCAAGCGGCCAACGGGAGCAGACTGTAAATCTGCCGGCTCACGCCTTCGTAGGTTCGAATCCTACCCCCTCCACCGCGGAGAGGGCGGACTCGAAGTCGGCAGATGTTGGAGGAGGATTCGAGTGGCGGCGTCATCAGGCGGGTGTAGTTCAATGGTAGAACCTCAGCCTTCCAAGCTGATGACGTGGGTTCGATTCCCATCACCCGCTCCAGGCGTTGGCTTAGAAGGATCCGGATCCGTCCGCCCACGTAGCTCAGTTGGTAGAGCACGTCCTTGGTAAGGACGAGGTCACCGGTTCGATCCCGGTCGTGGGCTCCAGAAGTCGGTTAGTCAGGCAGTTTTAGTCGTCAGTCAGTCAGGCAGCTCATAGGAGTCGCAAGTCGTGTCCAAGGAAAAATTCGAACGCAACAAGCCGCACGTGAACGTGGGGACGATCGGGCATGTGGATCATGGCAAGACGACGCTGACGGCGGCGCTGACGAAGGTGATGGCGCAGATGAACGGCGGCACATTCACCGCGTACG
>DATAWM010000024.1:0-22504 GCA_036267195.1 Steroidobacteraceae bacterium | reverse complement strand
TCAGTCCCAGTGTGGCTGGTCGTCCTCTCAGACCAGCTACGGATTGTCGCCTTGGTAGGCCGTTACCCTACCAACTAGCTAATCCGACTTCGGCTCATCCAATAGCGCGAGGTCTTACGATCCCCCGCTTTCTCCCGTAGGCCGTATGCGGTATTAGCCAACCTTTCGATTGGTTATTCCCCACTACTGGGCAGATTCCGAAGCATTACTCACCCGTTCGCCGCTCGTCAGCATGTATTGCTACACCTGTTACCGCTCGACTTGCATGTGTTAGGCACGCCGCCAGCGTTCAATCTGAGCCAGGATCAAACTCTTCACTTTGATGTTTTGAGCACATCGAAATGAGCGAATCCATAGGCCCATTGCAGACCCATTGCTGAGCCTGTTGCTGGACTTTTTGGTCACTCGGTCAATGGCATCCTCAAGGACGTATCGACACGAGTCCCCACACAAATTACCTGCCAGATTTTTAAAGAGCGCACCACGGCAACCAGGCCGCGGCGTTCCGCATTGCCAGCCCGCAAGGGCCCGCACCGCAGAGAGCCGGGAAGTATAGCCCAAAGGCCGCTTCCCGTCTCGACATAACCCACTCGGCACGCACCGTCCGGCTACCGCTGTCGCGGAAGGCTGGGGGTGGGTCCGGGCCGAGGTCGCGCATTATAGGGGTAGAACCGACCCTGTCAACGTCCGCCGCGAGTTTATTTCGGCTCCCGCTGACCCTCCGTAAGCCTTTGAGAATTTTAGCTTTTAACTATCTGCACGCGCGCTGCGCGCCGCTGGCCGACCTGAAGTACATGAGTGACCCCAACCTTGAGCCGCATCGCAGCATCCGCGATCTTCTCGCCATCGAGCCGCACCGCGCCCTCGGCGATCTTGCGCCGCGCCTCCGCGCCGCTGGCGGTAAGGCCCGCGCCGGTCAGCGCCGCGATCAGTCCGATATCCGCGCCATCCGCCGTCAGCGTGGTCAGCGGCAGGTCGGCCGGCAGTGTGCGCTGCGAGAAACGGGCGGAAAAGGCGGCCTGGGCCCGCTCGGCCGCCGCCGCATCGTGAAAGCGCGCCACCAGCTCGCGCGCGAGCTCGAACTTCACGTCGCGCGGATTGCGGCCGTCGTGCACCTGACGCTGCAGCGCTTCGATCTCGCGCGTCGCACGAAAGCTCAGCAGCTCGAAGTAGCGCCACATCAGCGCATCCGAGATCGACATCAGCTTGCCGAACATGTCGTCGGGCGCATCGTTGATCGCGATGTAGTTGCCGAGCGACTTGGACATCTTGTTGACGCCGTCGAGTCCCTCCAGCAGCGGCATCGTCAGCACGATCTGCGGCTCCTGGCCGTAGTGTTCCTGCAGCGCGCGGCCCACGAGCAGGTTGAATTTCTGGTCGGTGCCGCCCAGCTCCACGTCCGCCTGCAACGCCACCGAGTCATACCCCTGCACCAGCGGATAGAGGAACTCATGGATCGAGATCGGCGCGCCGCCCTTGAAGCGCTTGCTGAAGTCATCGCGCTCGAGCATGCGCGCCACGGTGTGCTTGGCGGCGATCTCGATCAGCCCGGTGGCACTCATCGGCGCGAACCAGCGCGAGTTGAAATCCACCCGGGTGCGCTCGCGGTCCAGGATGCGGAAGATCTGCTGCTCGTAGGTGCGCGCGTTGGCCTGCACCTCCTCGCTCGTCAGCCGCGGCCGGGTGGCGTTGCGGCCGGTCGGATCGCCGATCAGGCTGGTGAAGTCGCCGATCAGGAAGATTACCTCGTGCCCGAATTGCTGGAACTGGCGCATCTTGTTGATCAGCACCGTGTGCCCCAGATGCAGATCCGGCGCCGTGGGGTCGAAGCCCGCCTTGACCTTCAGCGGGCGGCCGCGCGCGAGCTTGCGTTCGAGCTCGGCCGGCACCAGCAGATCCTGGGCGCCGCGCGAGAGCTCGAGCATCTGCTCCTGGATGGTCCCGTCGCTGTCGTTCATAGGCCCGGTATGTTACCAGTGCAGCAGGGCGCGGCCCGCGTCGTTGACCGACGGCTCGGCCTCAAGGTAGGGTCGATGTGCATGTACTCACCGCGCGGCAGGTCCTAAATGAGCCTTTATCTCGGCCTGATGTCCGGCACCAGCATGGATGGCATCGATGCCGCATTGCTGCAGATCGACTCCGACCGGACGATGCGTGTATGCGCGGCGGCCGAGCGCGAGTGGCCCTCAGCGCTGCAGCAGCGGCTGCGCCGTGCCGCCGAGGATCCCGGACACACCGGTCTGGCGGAGTTCGGGCAGTTGGATACCACCGTGGCGATCGAGTTCGCGCTGGCCGCCGAGGGGTTGCTGCGCACCGCTGCCGTGGCTCCTGACACGGTGCGCGCGATCGGCAGCCATGGGCAGACCCTGCTGCACCAGCCGCGCGGCGCGACGCCGTTCACGCTGCAGATCGGCGATCCCAACGTCATCGCCGAGCGCTTAGGGATCGACGTGGTGGCGGATTTTCGCCGCCGCGACCTGGCGGCCGGCGGCGAGGGTGCCCCGCTGATGCCGGCGTTCCACGCCGCCGCCTTCGGCGCCGCCGGCCGCGCGCGCGCGCTGGTCAACATCGGCGGCATCGCCAACGTGACGCGGCTGCACGCCGACGGCAGCGTGATCGGCTTCGACACCGGGCCCGGCAATTGTCTGATGGATGCCTGGGCGCGCCGGCACCTGCAGCTCGCCTACGACGGCGCCGGCCGCTGGGCCGCCGGCGGCACGGTGCTGCCCGGGCTGCTCGCACAGCTGCTGCAGGACCCTTATTTCTCGCGCCCGGCCCCCAAGAGCACCGGACGCGACGCCTTCAGCGATGCCTGGCTCGAGCGCGCGCTCGCGGACGCCGGCTCGGCGCACGCAGCGCCCGCCGACGTGCAGGCCACGCTCGCCGAGCTGACCGCCCGCAGCATCGCCGCGAGCCTGCAAGGCGATCCCGCCGCCGGCCCCGAGCAGGTGTTCGTCTGCGGCGGCGGCGCCTTCAATGCGGATCTGATGGCGCGGCTCGCGCGCGCGCTGCCGGGCGCGCGCCTCGACACCACTGCGAGCTGCGGCATCGCGCCCGAGCACGTCGAGGCGGCCGGCTTCGCCTGGCTCGCCCACCGCTACCTGGCGGGGCTGCCCGGCAACCTGCCGGCCGTCACCGGCGCCGGCCACGCGGTGCCGCTCGGCGCCCTGTATCGCGGGCGGCTCACCGCTGCCGCGGGCTGGCGCTGATGCAAGGACCAGGCTGATGCAAGGACTACGCTGATGGATCAGCCGCTGCTGCGTACGCCGCAGAATTTCATCAATCCCGAGCTCTCCTCGCTCGAGTTCAACCAGCGGGTGCTGGCGCAGGCGCTGGATGCGCGTGTGCCGCTGCTCGAGCGGCTGCGATTCCTGTGCATCTGCTCGAGCAATCTGGACGAGTTCTTCGAGATACGGGTCGCCGGCCTGAAGCAGCTGCTCGAGCTCGGCGGCGCACAGATGGGGGCCGACGGGCTCGGCATCCCCGATCAGCTGTCGGCGATCCATGAGCAGACCACGAGGCTGATGCAGGATCAGTACGCCTGCCTGAACGATGTGCTGCTGCCCGATCTGGCCGAGGCCGGCATCGAGGTGCAGGGCCCGGATGATTGGGACCCGACCACGCGGGCGTGGGTCGAGCACCACTTTGCCGCCGAGGTCGAGCCGGTGCTCAGCCCGCTGGGGCTCGATCCCGCGCGCCCGTTCCCGCGCATCCAGAACAAAAGCCTCAACTTCATCGTCAGCCTGTCGGGCAAGGACGCCTATGGCCGCGACAGCGAACTGGCGGTGGTGCAGGCGCCGCGCTCGCTGCCGCGCATCGTCACGCTGCCCGACGGCGGCGGCCGCCGCCGCTTCGTGGCGCTGTCGACCATCGTGGAGACCTTCGTCGAGCGGCTGTTCAACGGCGTGCGGGTGCTCGGCTGCTATCAGTTCCGCGTCACACGCAACAGCGACCTGTTCGTCGATGACGAGGAGGTCGACGACCTGCGTCGCGCGCTCGAGGGCGAGCTGGCGCAGCGCCGCTACGGCGCGGCGGTGCGACTGGAGACGGCGGCGAACTGCCCGGCGGAGATGGTGGAGTTCCTGCTGCAGCAGTTCGCGCTGACGCCGCAGGACTGCTACCGCGTGCCCGGGCCGGTGAACCTCAATCGCTTCTCGGCAATCTACGACCTGGCGCAGCACCCGGAGCTCAAGTACCCGCCGTTCACGCCGGGCCTGCCCGCGCGCCTGATCGGCGCCACCGATCTGTTCGCGGTCATCCGCCAGCGCGACCTGCTGCTGCATCACCCGTACCGCAGCTTCGGACCGGTGATGGATCTGCTGCGCCAGGCGGCGAGCGATCCGGGTGTGCTCGCGATCAAGCAGACGCTGTACCGCACCGGCGATCACTCCCCGATCGTCGATGCGCTGATCGCCGCCTCGCTCGCCGGCAAGGACGTCACCGTGATCATCGAGCTGCGCGCGCGCTTCGATGAGGAGGCGAACATCGAGCTGTCCAACTCGCTGCAGGAGGCCGGCGCGCACGTGATGTACGGCGTGGTCGGTTACAAGACGCACGCCAAGATGACCTTGATCGTGCGGCGCGAGGCTGATGGCATACGACGCTACTGCCACCTCGGCACCGGCAACTACCATCCGCGCACCGCCCGCACCTACACCGACTACGGCCTGTTCACCTGCGACGAGGACATCGGCAGCGACGTGCACGAGATCTTCCTGCAGCTGACCAGCCTGACACGCACGTCCCGGCTCAGGAAGCTGCTGCAGTCGCCGTTTCATCTGCACGAGACCGTGCAGCGGCTGATCGAGCGCGAGAGCGCCCATGCCCGGGCGGGCAGGCCCGCCCGCATCATCGTCAAGCTCAACGCGCTGGTGGATCCGCAGACCATCGAGAATCTGTACCGCGCCTCCCAGGCCGGCGTGCGCATCGAGCTGATCGTGCGCGGCGTGTGCGCGCTGCGCCCGGGCATCGCGGGCGTCTCCGAGAACATCTCGGTGCGCTCGATCGTCGGCCGCTTCCTCGAGCACTCGCGCGTCTACTGGTTCGAGAACGGCGGCGAGGCCGACCTGTACCTCGCCAGCGCCGACTGGATGGAGCGCAACTTCTTCCGCCGCGTCGAGATCGCCTTCCCGGTGCTCAAGGCCCAGCCGCGCGAACGCATCTTCAAGGACCTGGAGACCTACCTGACCGACAACGTCAATGCCTGGGCGCTGCAGCCCAACGGTTCCTACCAGCGCCTGTGCAGCGCCCCCGGGGAGGCCGCCCGCGATGCGCAGCAGCAGCTGCTCGAGCGCTACGCCGGCGTGCCTGCACCCGAAATGCCGGCGCCATAGACAGCAGCGCTTGCGCCGGTAAGCACCGCCGGCACCTTCTTGCCTATCTCCCGCGTGCCACCACCCGCAGCCGCCTCCGCTGCGCGCGCTGGTAGTCGATCTCCTGGGCAAGGTCGGCGGCCGTCAGCGGATGCTCGCGCAGCCAGCGCGCCGGGAAGCGCAGCTCGAGCGTGCGAGCGCGCGCGGACAGGGCGATCGGCGGCAACGCCGCTGGGCTGCGGCCCCGGTGCAGCAACACCGCCAGGCGCAGCAGTACGATCAGATTGACCGCCAGCCGCTCCCACGGAGGTATCAGCTCCTCCAGGTGCTCGAGCAGGAGCTTGCGCCGATGGGCGCCGACCAGGCGCGCGATCAGATGCTGCTGCTCGCGCCCGAATCCGGGCAGGTCCGCGTTATCGAGCAGGTAGGCGCCGTGGCGGTGATAGCCGTTGTGCGCCACGTCCAGGCCGATCTCGTGCAGCCGTGCGGCCCAGCGCAGCGACAGCTCCGCCAGCGGATCGGTCAGACCCCAGGCATTGCGCACCTGTGCCAGGAATTGCAGCGCGGTCGTCTCCACGCGCTCGGCCTGGGCCAGGTCGACGTGAAAGCGGCGCTGCATCGAGGCGACGGTGCGCTCGCGCGCATCCGCACGCGTCATGCGTCCGATCATGTCGTGCAGCAGTCCGTCGCGCAGCGCGCCTTCGGCGAAGCGCAGCTGTGCGATACCGAGCGCCTGCACCACCTCGCGCAATATCACCACGCCCCCGGGGAACACCGGCCGCCGCTCGTCCGTCACCGCATCCCACTGCAGCGCGCGCACATGCCCCGCCGCGGCGAGTCGCTCGAGCAGCCGCTCCAGCGCCGCGGGGGTGATCGTGCCGCCGCCGGCGGGCTCGAGCCGGCGCACGCTCTCGGCGATCGCGCGCACGCTGCCGGAGCTGCCGAGGGCACGCTGCCAGCCGCGGCGCAGGAATGCCGCCTGGATCGGCTCGAGCTCGAGCCGGGCCGCCAGCCGCGCGCGCTCGATGCGCTTGGGTGAGAGGCGCCCGTCGGCGAAGAAGCGCTGACTCATCGACACGCAGCCCATCTGCAGGCTCTCGAGCTCGAGCGGCTCGTGCCCCTCGCCGATGATCAGCTCGGTGCTGCCGCCGCCGATGTCGACCACCAGCTGCCGTCCGGCATCGGCGGGCAGGTAGTGCGCGACGCCGGAGTAGATCAGGCGCGCCTCCTCGATGCCCGAGACGATCTCGATCGGAAACCCGAGCGCCTCGCGGGCGCGTTCCAGGAATGCCTGCTTGCGCCGCGCGATGCGCAACGCATTGGTGCCGACCACGCGCACGTTGCGCGCATGCATGTCGCGCAGGCGCTGGCCGAAGCGCTGCAGGCACGTCAGCGCCCGTGCCGCGACCGCTCGCTCCAGCCGCCCGTCCGCGCCGATGCCGGCGGCCAGCCGCACCATCTCGCGCAGCCGGTCGATGATCACCAGCTGGCCGTGCGAGTAGCGCGCCACCACCATGTGGAAACTGTTGGATCCCAGGTCGACCGCCGCGATGACTTCGGACGGGACGCGGGCCGCGCGGCTCATGCGAGTCGCAATCTTATGCAGCGGGGGCCGGTGCAGCGCAGGCAGCGGGAGCGTGTGCCGGTACCGGCGCCGGCCCGGGGGGGCGACTCAGACGTTGAACGAGGAACCGCATCCGCACGACGTCTGGGCGTTGGGGTTGCGGATCACGAACTGCGCACCGTCCAGGCCTTCGCGGTAGTCGATTTCGGCCCCGCCCAGGTACTGGTAGCTCATCGGGTCGACCAGGAGCTTGACCCCCTGGTTTTCGACACAGGTATCGCCGTCCTGCATCTGCTCGTCGAACTCGAAGCCGTACTGCAGGCCGGAGCACCCGCCGCCCTGCACGAACACCCGCAGCATCAGCTGCGGATTGCCCTCGCCGGCGATCAGATCACCGACCTTGCGGGCGGCCGCATCGGTGAAAACCAGCAGCGCCGGCTCGTCCGTGCCGCCCAGGTCGCCCGTCTGGCCGGGCGGCTGCCCGTCCTGACGGTCATGTGTCGCGATATCATTCATGCTGGAAGTGTAGGCGGCCTGTGCCGGGCCGTCAAAGCTCCCCTCCCCGCTCAGGCCGTGCCGCTCACTCGGCCGTGCCGCTCACTCGACAGCAGACGCGGGCACCTGGGCATCCATCCCGTCGGCCGGTCCGGGGTCCGGCGTGGCCACGCCCGGCCCAGGCTCGGTGCCATTGTTGCAGCGCGGAACCAGCTTGCCGGTGATCTCCGCACCCATCGCCATCTCGATCACGCCGTAGTGCACGTTGCCCCGCACCCTGGCCTTGCTGCCCAGCACCACCCGTTCGCTACCGAAGATATCGCCATCGACGCGGCCGTTGAGCACCACATGCGGTGCTTCGACCGAGCCCTGGATGACGCCGTGCTCGCTGACCGACAGCGAATCGGTCGTGCGCGGGCGCGCACCGCCGCGCTCATCGCCGCCGCCGGCGCCGGAGGCACCGGCCCGGACACCGCCGGCAACGCAGCCGTCCACGTGCAGGCCGCCGGAGAACTCGACATCTCCCTGGATGCTGGCGTTGCGGCCGATCAACGTATCGATGCGCATGTGGCTATTGTCCCGCCGCTTGAACATGGTCACCCCTGGCTCAGATCGGATCGACCTCCCAGATGAAGGTCTGCCGGTAGGGTGCCACGCCCTTGCGGGCGGGACGAACCTCGATCGTCACAGAATCGGGCTTGAACGCCACCGGGAGGGTGATCTGCTGCTCGATATCGGCGTAATAGCGAAAGTCGAACGCCAGCTCGTTCTTTCCCCCCGTCAGCGTCGCCAGATCCGCGCTGCCGGGGCCCCCGTTCTGCGACCCGTCCACGGTGATCGCCAGCGTGCCGTTGATGTTCCGTTCCGGCTGCGCGAGCCGGTTCAGGGTGAAGTGCAATACGAACTGCTGCGCCACCGGCAACGCCGCGATGTGGAACTGCTGCACCCGCACCGTCACGTTGGCCGCCTGCGCCGCCTGGGGGGCGACCAGGCCGCGGTAGAATTCCACATCCTGCTGCTGCCGCTCGACCTGCGCCTGGAGCTGGCCGATGGTGCGTGCCACTTCCGCGCGCTCGCGGATATCGGCCACCTGCTGCTCCTGGGCCGACGCCAGCTGCACGTTCAGCTGGTGCTGCGCCTGCTGTAGCTGAGCAAGCTGCTGCTGCAATGCACCGCGCTGCGCCGTCGCACGCAACGCGTCATAGCCGGCCTGGTAACGGCCGAGCTCGAAGGCCCCGTAGACTGCCACTGCCACCAGCAGCAGCACCGTGACCCCGGCGATCCACGGCCGTGCCGGCGCGTAAGCCTTGACGACGAGCTTGCCCGGCACCTGCTCCATCGCGCCTGCCTAGGAGACGGCAGGCGCCGAACCCGCCGGCCCCACAGCGCCCGCCGGTCCTGTCGCCTGCCTGCTGCTCGACGGCGGACGCGGCGGCAACCCGGCCGGGAACACCACCGGGCCGAACTCATGCAGGACGCGGCTATAGACCGCGCGCTTGAAATAAATGACCTCGCGGATCGGCTGCCAGTAATCGACCCAGCGCCAGTGATCGAACTCCGGCTCAGGGGTTTCATCGAAGCGGAACGCCGCGGCGGGGTCGCGCAGCCTCAGCAGAAACCAGCGCTGCTTCTGGCCGAGGCACAGCGGGCGCATGTTGCGCCGCACGTAGCGCGCCGGCAGCCGGTAGCGCAGCCAGTGGCGGGTGCGGCCGACGATCTGCACGTCGCTGTGGGACAGCCCGATCTCCTCCTTGAGCTCGCGAAACAGCGACTCCTCGAGCGTCTCGCCGCGGCTCACCCCACCCTGCGGAAACTGCCAGCCGCGACCGCCCACGCGCCGGCCGAGGAACAAGCGGCCGTCCTGCGCCATCAGCACGATGCCAACGTTGGCGCGAAAGCCATCGCGATCGATGATGTCCCACATGCAGTGCTTTTACTCCCGCCACGCTGGCGGCTCAAGGTCGCGGTCGGCAGCTCGATGGTTCATTGAGCGGCGGCCGGATCGGGCCGTGCGAGCACGTACTCGCGGCCAGAGCGCATCAGGGCGGCGAAGCGGCCCTGGTCAGCCGCGGCCACGGCACCGCGTAGCGCCTCGACCGCCCGCGCGAGCGCATCGAGCGACTCGGCGCCAAAGTCGTTCAACCGCTGGATCTCGTAGTACAGCTCCGGGCTCTCCTGCGCCACCTGGCTGGCGATGTTGAATTGCGCGTCGAAGGTGGTGCTCGACAACCTCAGCAGCTTGGGCGCGGCCGCGCCGCTCTCCGCCAGCGCGGTGAAGAACGCGATGTTCACCGCATGCGACAGGCCGAGCACGTACGCGATCAGGCGGTCGTGCTCATCGAGCTCCATGACCACCTGCTCGGCCATCGTCGGTGCGAACAGCGCGCGCGCCTGCGTCAGTGCATCCGCGTGGCCCAGGTCGATGAAGATCACGTGCCGCTGCGACAGCAGCTCGGTGTCCGGTCCGAACATCGGATGCAGCGAGGTAACCGCGACCCCCGCCGCCTGCAATGCGCGCAACCCGGTTCGCAGCGGCGTCTTCAGCGACCCCAGGTCGAACACCACCCCGCGCGGCCGGCGCTGCCCGAGCTGCTGCAGGATCTGATTGGTCGCCCCCAGCGGCGCCGCAACCACGATGAAGTCATGCGCCAGATCACTGTCGCGCCAGTCCGCGATCACTTTCATGGGCGCCCCGGCAGCGCCGCCGGCGCTGGCGCTGGCGCCCGCTCCCACCGCCCGCGGATCGGCGATCTGCACCTCGAAGCCCTGCGACCCCAGGAACTGGGCAAACCAGCCCCCCATCTTGCCGGCCCCGCCGATCACCAGGGCGCTGCGACCGCTGCCCGAACCGTGCGCGGCGACGCTGGCGCGCTCCTGCGTGGTCAGCGACGAGCGGATCAACAGCCGCATGATCGCCTCGGCGGCGTCCGGCGGCACGCCCAGCCCCGCCGCCGCCTCGCGCGCACCCACGATCACCTCACGCTCGCGCCGGTAGTCGCGGGTCGGATACCCGGTCGAGCGCTTCACCCGCGCGATCTCGCGGCTGGTGGCCTGCCGGGCCGCGATGATCTCCAGCAGCTGCCGGTCCAGGCCGTCGAGCCGGCGGCGTAGTTCGTCCAGGGTCACAGGAACCTTCCTATCGGGGCGTGCTGATCAAAAATTCTCCCATGGTTTCGGTGCCGCTACCACGCTGCCGTGGCACCATGCCGCCATGCACCCTGGTAGAGAGCTGCTGCCGGAGCCATTGCCTCCCGAACCGCTGGAGCTGGTGGCGCGCTGGCTGGCCGAGGCGGTGCAGGCCGCCGGGCAACCCAACCCCAACTCGATGGTGCTCGCCACCGTCGGCGCGCATGGCGCGCCCTCGGCGCGCGTCGTGCTGTGCAAGGAGATCCGCACGCAGCCCGGCTACGTCACGTTTTTCACCAACTACCTCTCGCGCAAGGGCCGGGAGCTGTCCGACCACCCGCGCGC
Source organism: Steroidobacteraceae bacterium (assembly GCA_036267195.1). Lineage (GTDB taxonomy): Bacteria > Pseudomonadota > Gammaproteobacteria > Steroidobacterales > Steroidobacteraceae > FEN-1191. Next base: position 11,662 of record DATAWM010000024.1, on the reverse strand, counting down.
CGCGGCCGTCATGCACTGGGACGCGCTCGGCCGGCAGGTACGCCTGGAAGGCCAGGTCACCCCTACCAGCGCAGCCGAGAGCGACGCCTATTTCGCCTCGCGCGCCTGGCGCAGCCGCCTGGGCGCCTGGGCCAGCCAGCAGAGCCAGCCGATCGGCTCGCGCGCGCAGCTGGTGCAGGCCTACGAGAGCGCCGCCCGGCGCTTCGGTGCCCCCTCGCCCCTCACCGCCGAGGTCGAGGCCAACCCCGGTGCCGCCGCCGCGATCCCGCGGCCGCCGCACTGGGGCGGCTATCGCCTGTGGGTCGACGCCGTCGAGCTGTGGGTCGAGGGCACCGCGCGCCTGCATGATCGTGCGCGCTGGCAGCGCAGCCTTACGCCGACAGCCACACCGGCCACGCCGTTCGCCGCGGAGGCCCCCACCGCCACCCAAACGCCGTTAGGCTTCGACACCGGTCCATGGAGCGCTACACGCCTGCAGCCGTGAACGCGGGCCGCAGGCATCGGCGCCTACGCCGCCGCGCGCCGGCCGCTTACCTGCCTCATATCGCCTCGAGCATCGGCGCATGCAGTGCGGCGTTGGTCGCGAGCACCGAGGTGGTGTCCAGTGTCACCTCGCCGCCGGCCAGATCGGTGAACACGCCGCCGGCTTCGCGCACGATCACCGCCAGCGCGGCGATGTCGAGGATGTTGACGTCCGACTCGATCACCGCATCGAGCGCGCCGCGCGCGAGCAGGTGGTAGTGCAAGAAGTCACCGTAGCCTCGCAGCCGGTTGACACGCCCGACCAGCGCGCCGAACCGTTTCCATCCCTCGGCCGATGCCGCCAGCGTCTTGAGGTTCCCGGTCGACAGAATCGCCGCACCGATCTGCCCCACGGTGCTGACGCGGATCGCCTCGCCGTCCAGAAACGCGCCGCCACCGCTCTCGGCCCAGGCCATCTCGCCGTAGACCGGTGCGCACGACACCCCGAGCACCAGCTTGCCGGCGCGCAGCAGCGCGATCTGTGTGGAAAAGAACGGGCAGTCGCGCACGAACGACTTGGTGCCGTCGAGCGGGTCGACCAGCCATATGTTTTCCGCGTCCATCGCGTGACGGCCGGTCTCCTCGCCGTAGAATCCGTAGTCCGGAAAGCTCGCGCGCAGCACCTTCCGGATCGCCTCCTCGGCGCGCACGTCCGCCTCGGTGACCGGGGACTTGTCCGCCTTGATCGTCACCGCCAGATTGCGCTGGTAGAGCGACTGAATGACCTCGGCCGCGGCGCGCGCGGCCTCGAGTGCCGCCTGTAGTTCTCTGGATGCCATGCTGTGCGTCGATCGGCGGCCGGGCCACCGGCTCCCGTGGAGTGAATACCGCCGCCGTTGTGCGCGATTTCCGCGGGCACGTCAACGTTGACAGCCGATGTGCAGTAGCATCGACTCGGCAGCGGCACCTCACGTGCATCGTCCCGCAGGGCGCGACGCACGCCCCTGTCGGGCCCGCGCGGCGCACTGTAGAGTCGGGCCGTGGGCAACCGACTGTCGAAAATCGTCACGCGGACCGGCGACGACGGGACCACGGGCTTGGGCGACGGTACGCGCGTAGCGAAGGACTCGGCCCGCGTCGAGGCCATCGGCGCCATCGACGAGCTCAACTGTGCGATCGGCATGGTGCTGGCGCTGCCGCTGCCGCAGACACCGCCGACGCGCGAGTGGCTGCTGGACGTGCAGCACCACCTGTTCGATCTCGGCGGCGAACTGGCCGTCCCCGGCATGACGCTGATGGCCGCGGATCGCGTCGTGCAGCTGGAGCAGCGCGTCGAGCAGATCAATGCCGGGTTGCCGACGCTGAAGGAATTCGTACTGCCCGGCGGCAGCCCGGCAGCCGCCGCCTGTCACCTCGCGCGCGCCATCTGCCGCCGCGCCGAGCGGCGCTGCTGGACCGTGGCGCACGCGGCGTCACTCGCGGCGGCGGCGCCGGCCACGTCGGCGCCGGCGCTGCAGTACCTGAACCGCCTGTCGGATCTGCTGTTCGTGCTGGCGCGTGTCTACGCCCGCGACGGCGGCGGCACCGAGGTGCTGTGGCGCCACCGGCGCTGAGGACCCGCCTCAGGACGATTTGCGCGGCCGGATATCCTCGAGCGACACGATCCCGACCAGGCGCTTGTCGCGGTTCACGACCGGCAGCCGCCGGATCAGCAGCTCGTCCATGTTCCGGGCGACCTCCTCGGTATCCTGGTCCTCGAAGCAGTACTTCGGTTCGCCGCTGACCACCGAGCCGATGGTGGTCGTGGCCGGATCGCGCTTCTGCGCCACCACACGCACGACGATGTCTCGATCGGTCAACACCCCGACCAGGCGATCGTCCTTCGCCACCGGCAACATGCCGATGGCCTTCTGTGCCAGCTGCTGCGCGGCGCTCAGCACCGTGTCGTCGGCGCTGATCACCCTCGGCTGCTTCGTCATCACGTCGGAAACCTTCATGGAAAACCTCCTGCCGGTAGTTGCGTGCAGGGGTGACACTGTACCGGCGGTGCGTGCGCGAATGACCCATCCGGCGCGAGTTCCGGCTGTCAGGGCGCGCCGATGCGCCAGCGCCAGCGGAACCGCAACCGCAACCGCAACCGCAACCGGCACCGGCACCGGCACGACCGCTACCGCTGCGGCCGCTACGGCTGCAACGCCGCCCGCAGCCGCGCCCAGTCGAATGCAGCGCCGGGATCGCTCTTGCGGCCGGGGGCGACATCGCTGTGGCCGGCGATGCGGTCGATGCCGAGGCTCGAATAAGTGCGGCACAGCGCGCGCACCAGCATCGCCAGCGCCACATACTGGGCCTCGGTGTACGGCACCTGATCGGTGCCCTCCAGCTCGATGCCGACGGAGAAGTCGTTGCAGCCGCTGCGTCCGCGCCAGCTCGACTGGCCGGCATGCCAGGCGCGCGCACCGAACTGCACGTACTGCCGGATCGCCCCATTGCGCCGGATCAGCGCATGTGCGGAGACACGCAGCGTTGCAACCTCGGCGAAGCTCGGATGCACACCGGCCGGCAGATCGCCGCAGAACAGCCGGTCGATCCACGGGCCGCCGAACTCGCCCGGCGGCAGGCTGATGCCGTGCACGATGATCAGATCGAGGCTGGCACCCGGCGGCCGCTCGTCCCAGTGCGGGCAGAGCACCTGCGCGGCGCCTTGCAGCAGCCCGGTGGCGCCGTCGATGCCGGCGTCCTCGGCGTTGATATCGCCGGCGCCGGCAGTCGGATTCGATGTGCGGTGCATGAGCGGCTCGCATGATGCCAAAATGCGGCCATGCCGACATCTACTACCAACGCGGACCTGGTCGCGCGCGATCTGGCGCACGTATGGCACCCGTGCACGCAGATGAAGGACCACGAGCAGCTCGCGCCGATACCGGTGCGCAGGGCGCGGGGCTGCTGGCTGGAGGATTACGACGGCCGGCGCTATCTCGACGCGATCAGTTCCTGGTGGGTCAACCTGCTCGGACACGCCCATCCCCGCATCAATGCCGCGGTCGCAGCACAGCTGCAGCAGTTCGAGCACGTCCTGCTCGCCGGCGTCACGCACGAGCCGGCGATCGCGGTGGCCGAGGAGTTGACCCGGCTCGCCCCCCGGGGCCTTACGCGCTGCTTCTATGCCGACAACGGCTCGGCCGCGGTCGAGGTGGCGCTGAAGATGAGCTTTCACTACTGGCACAACCGCGGCCGGCCGCGCAAGCGGCGCTTCGTCACGCTGGACAACAGCTACCATGGCGAGACCCTGGGTGCGCTGGCGGTCGGCAACGTCGAGCTCTACAAGCGCACCTACGCGCCGCTGCTGATGGACGTGATTACCGTGCCTTCTCCCGACTGCTACCAGCGCGAGCCCGGCGAGAGCTGGGCGGCACATTCGCGCCGCAAGTTCGAGCCCATGGGTGCGCTGCTCGAGCAGCAGGCCGATGACATTGCCGCAGTCATCGTCGAGCCGCTGGTGCAATGCGCCGGCAACATGCGCATGTACGATCCGATCTATCTGTCGCTGCTGCGCGAGGCCTGCGACCGCCATGGCGTGCACCTGATCGCCGATGAGATCGCGGTCGGCTTCGGGCGCACCGGCACGCTGTTCGCCTGCGAGCAGGCCGCCATCAGCCCCGACTTCCTGTGTCTGTCCAAGGGCCTGACCGGCGGCTACCTGCCGCTGTCGGTGGTGCTCACCGGCGAGGAGGTCTACGACGCGTTCTACGCCGAGTACACCGCCGAGCGCGCCTTCCTGCATTCGCATAGCTACACCGGCAACGCGCTCGCCTGCGCCGCCGCCCGCGCAACGCTCGAGGTGCTCACGTCGACCCCGGTGCTCGAGCACAACCGCCTCCTGGCCGCGCACCTGGCCGCACGCCTGGCGGCGCGCTTCGCCGATCACCCCCACGTCGCCGAGATCCGCCAGACCGGCATGATCGCGGCGGTCGAGCTTGTGCGCGACCGCGCCGCGCGCACGCCGTGGCCGTGGCAGGAGCGGCGCGGCTGGGCCATCCACCGGCACGCGCTCGCGCGCGGCGTGCTGCTGCGACCGCTCGGCACCGTGGTCTACTTCATGCCACCGTACGCGATCACCCCGGACGAGATCGACCTGATGGTCGACGTCGCCGCCGAGAGCATCAATCAGGCATGTGCCTGACGCGGGCAACCGGCCTCACCTTGGGCACGGACCTCGCCGCCGGGCTGCGCGTGGCCCGATGCGTCTGACGCGCTGCTTCATCCCCGCGCCGCTGTCGGCGGGTGCGGTCGTGATGCTGCCGGAAGCGGCCGCCACGCATGTGACGCGCGTGCTGCGGCTCCCCACCGGTGCCGCCCTCACACTGTTCGACGGCCGCGGCGGCGAATACGCGGCGCGGCTGCTGGAGATCGGCCGTCATGGCGCCACCGCACGGGTCGGCGAGCACCGCGCGGTGGAGCGCGAGGCAACACTACGGGTGACGCTGCTGCAATGCCTGGCGCGCGCCGAGCGCATGGACTGGATCGTGCAGAAGACCACCGAGCTGGGCGTCGCGGCAATCGTGCCGGTCAGCGGCCTGCACAGCGTGGTGCAGCTGGCGGCCGGCGCGCGCGAGCGGCGCCTGGCACACTGGCGCGCCGTCGCGGTCAGCGCCTGCGAGCAATGCGGCCGCAACCATGTGCCGGACATTCAGCCATTGCGTGAGCTCGACGCCGCCTGCGCCGAGGCCGATCCGGCCAGCCTGCGCCTGCTGCTGTCTCCTGAGGCCACGGTGTCGCTGCCGGCCGCGCTGGCCCCTGTGACCTCGCCGGGCGCTGCAGCGGCCGCGGCCACCGCGGCCGCCGCGAGCTCGGCCGGGACCACCGCAGCACTTTCAGTCACGCTGCTGGTCGGACCGGAAGGCGGCTTCGCCGCGCAGGAGCTGGACGCCGCGCGGCAGCATGGTTTTTCCCCGTGCCGTCTGGGGCCACGTATATTGCGGGCGGAGACTGCGCCGGTCGCGGCGCTGGCCGCGATCCAGGCGGTCCTGGGCGATATTCGGTAAGTAAGGAGGATGTGATGAAGGCCAATCCCCTGCAGCAGCTGGCCGCCCTCGGCCAATCCGTGTGGCTCGACTACATCCACCGCGACCTGTTCGCAAGCGGCCAGCTGCGCCGCCTGATCGAGGAGGATGCGCTGACCGGCATGACCTCCAACCCGGCGATCTTCGAGAAGGCGATCGACCAGGGCAAGTCCTACAACGAACAGATCGATCGGCTCGCGCGCGCCGGCAGGAGCGTCGACGAGATCTATGAGGCGATCAGCCAGGAGGACGTGCGGCATGCTGCCGACGAGCTGCGGGGTGTGTACGACCGCACGCGCGGCGCCGACGGCTATGTGAGCCTGGAGGTCAACCCGCACCTGGCGCGCGATACCGGCGGTACCATTGCCGAGGGGCGCCGCCTGTGGGCCGCGCTGGGCCGCCCGAACGCCTATATCAAGGTCCCAGGCACGGTCGAGGGGCTGGGCGCGATCCGGCAGCTCATCAGCGAAGGCATCAACGTCAATGTGACACTGCTGTTCGCTCTGCCACGCTATGACGAGGTCATGGATGCCTACCTGAGCGGCCTGGAGCAGCGCCTGGCCGCCGGCGGCTCGCTCGAGACGGTCAGCTCGGTGGCAAGCTTCTTCGTCAGCCGCATCGATGCGCTGGTGGACCCGATGCTGGAGCAGCAGGTCGCCGGAACGCATAGCTCGGCAGCGGCGGCCGCGCGCGGCGAGGTGGCGATCGCCTGCGCCAAGCTCGCCTACGAGATGCACCGGCATCGCTTCGGGCAGGAGCGCTTCCGGAAGCTGGCCGCGCGCGGTGCAGGCGTGCAGCGGGCGCTGTGGGCCAGCACCAGCACCAAGAACCCGAGCTACAGCGATATCAAGTACGTCGAGGCGCTGCTAGGCCCCAATACCGTGGATACCATGCCGCTGGAGACGCTCGAGGCCTATCGCGACCACGGCCGGCCGCAGCTGCAGCTCGGCCATGGCCTGGACGAGGCACGCCGTCTGTTCGAGCGGCTGCCCGACCTCGGCATCGACATCGACGCGGTCACGCGCCGGCTGGAGCAGGAAGGTATCGAGAAATTCAACCAGCCGTTCGACAAGTTGCTGCAGCGGATTGGCCAGCGGGCCGCGCAGGCAGCGTAGCCCCTACAGCAGCTCGCGCTCAGGCGTCACTGAGGTCTCCTCCGCCACCATCGCCTCGAGCCGCTCCAGATCCGGCACCAGCGGCACCTCGTTGAGCATGCGCACTTGGCACAGCACCGGGCTGCGCTCCGGAAAGCTATGCGAGCTATCAGGGCGCACCACGTCGCTGCTGACGCGCACCAGCTGGGGGAACCCCTGCGACACGATCGCCACGTACCCGGCCTCGAGCCGGCCGGCCAGCGCGTGGAACACGACGATGCGCGAGCGTGCGCTCGCCGGCGGGATCGGCAATCCGCAGGCGCCCTCGAACGACACCAGCGGCAGCGAGCGCGCATTCCAGTTCACCAGCCCCAGGTACCACGGCGGCGCGCCCTCCATCGGCGCGGGCACCTGGTAGCCGATCACCTCGGCGACGCAGGCGCGCGGCACCAGCATGCGCGCGTCCGCCAGCGGGATCAGCAGGCTGTAGACCTCGGCGATGCGCTCGGTCATGGCAGGGCCTTACCCGCCCGAGGCCGAGGCGCGCTGCGTCTTGCGGCGCTGCGCGACCAGTGGCGTGATCGCATCGATCAGCTGGCTCTCCTGGTACGGCTTGCCCAGGTAGTCGTCCACGCCCAGCTCGATGGCGCGCGCGCGGTGCTTCTCGCCCACGCGTGAGGTGATCATGATGATCGGGATGTCCTGCAGCCGCGGATCGTTGCGCACGTGCGCGGCCACCTCATAGCCGTCCATGCGCGGCATCTCGATGTCCAGCAGGATCACGTCCGGCAGGTTCTCGGCCAGCAGCGCAACCGCGTCCATGCCGTCACGCGCGGTCAGCACACGCATGCCGTTGCGCTCCAGCAGCCGCTGCGTCACGCGCCGCACGGTGATCGAATCGTCGACCACCAGCACGAAGGTGCGCCGGTCGGTCTTGTCGCGCGTGACCGTGGGGGCGGCGCGCCCGCGCCACTCCGCGCGCACCAGCGCGCCGATGTCCAGGATGATCACGATGCGCCCGTCGCCCAGGATCGTGGCGCCGGAGATGCCGCGGATGCCGGAGATCTGCGGACCGACCGGCTTGACCACGATCTCGCGGCTGCCGATCAGCTCGTCGGCCACCAGCCCGGTGGAGTGCTCGCCGGCGCGCACCAGCACCAGCGGTATCGTCACGTCCTGCTCGGGCAGCGGCGAGGGCTCCATACCCACGTACGCTGCCAGCGGCTGCAGGCGGTATTTGTTACCGCCGTAGTTGAACGTGGCGCCGTCGCTGCGCAGGTGCGCCGCGATCTCATCGCGCGTCACCCGCACCACGCCCTCCACGGTCGGCAGCGGCAGCGCGTAATACTCATCGCCGGTGCGCACCACCAGCGCATGGCTGATCGCCAGCGTGAACGGCAGCCGGATCGTGAAGCGCGTGCCGTGTCCCGGCTTGCTCTCCATGTGCAGCGCGCCGCCGAGCTTCTTGATCTCGACCGCGACCACGTCCATGCCCACCCCGCGACCGGCTTGCTGCGTCAGCGCGCTGGCGGTGGAGAAGCCCGGCTCGAGCACCAGCTGCATCACATCCTCGTCCGAGAGCTGCTGATCGGGCCGGATCAATCCCAGGGTCAGGCCCTTGGCGCGGATCGCCGCGAGGTCCATGCCGGCGCCGTCGTCGGCGACCTCGACGATGAACTCGGCGCCCTCGCGCTTCAGGCTCAGCGAGATGTGCCCGGTGTCGGGCTTGCCTGCCGCGCGGCGCACCGCAGGCTCCTCGATGCCGTGCACCACCGCGTTGCGCAGCAGGTGCTCGAACGGTGGCAGCATGCGCTCGAGCACCTGCCGATCGAATTCTCCCGACGCGCCGTCGACCAGCAGCTCCGCACGCTTGCCGGTGTCGGCCGCCGCCTGCCGCACGATGCGCGCCAGCCGCTGTACGTGGCGCTGGAACGAGACCATGCGCGTGCGCATCAACCCGTTCTGCAACTCGGTGACCGTGCGCGACTGCTGCTGCAGCAGGTTCTGCGCCTCGCCGATCAGGTTCTCAAGCAGCCCCTGGATGCTCCCGACATCGCTGGTGGACTCGGCCAGCGCGCGCGAGAACTGCTGGATCGAGGAGTAGCGGTCCAGCTCGAGCGGATCGAAGTCGGCACGGTGGCCCGGCTCGGTCTCGTGCCGGTGCAGGATCTGCGCCTCGGTCTCGATTTCCAGCTTGCGCAGCTGCTCCTTCAGGCGCGTCACGGTGCGCGACAGCTCCCCGAGGTTGAACTCGATCGAACCGAGCTGCTGCTCCAGCCGCGCGCGCGCGATGCTGACCTCGCCGGCGCTGTTGAGCAGCTGATCGAGCAGCTCGGCGCTCACGCGCGCCATCTCGACGCGATCGGCGGCCACGACCGGCTCGCGCCCCGGCGGCAGCGGCGCCGGCGGTGATGCCGGCGGTTCCGCCGCAGCTTCTGCCGCCGCGCTCGCCGGCGGCGCCGCAATCGGCGGGCTCATCGCCGTGGCCGGCGGCGCGACCGCGGCCGGTGCGGTAATCGGTGCCTGCGCTGCCGCCGCAGCCCGCTCATCGGCCGCACTCGGCGCCGCGCTCGGCGCCCCGCTCGCCTGCGTGGGTGCCTGCGGGACGGACGCTGCGCCCTCGGGCACTGGCAGCTCGCTGCCGGCCGGCGCGGGCCCTCCGGCGCTGGCGCGGATCCGCGCGATCAGTGGCGGTGCGCCGTGTGGCGGTCGGCCCACGACGATGGCCTCGCGCATGCGCGAAAGCTCATCGATCGCTTCCTGCGCGAGCGCTCGTGCGCGCTCATCGGCGCTCACCTGGCCGTTCTCGATGCGCGTGATCAGGCTTTCCAGCTCGTGTGCCAGCTCGCCCATCGCCACGACCCCGGCCATGCGCGCACCGCCCTTGAGCGTGTGCAGCGCGCGGCGCAACGCGGCGACCTGCTCCTCCTCCTGTGGTGCCGCATTCCAGCCCGCGAGCGCCAACTCCGCGCTCTCGAGCAGCTCGACCGCCTCCTCGCTGAAGATCGCCGCGATCTCCGGATCGAGCTCGGCCTGCACCTCGAAGGCCGAGTCGGCCTCGGCGTCGACCGCAATGGGCAGACTGACGCTGCTGCGCACGGCCAGATCGGCCGTCTCGGCGATGCGCCGCTCGAGCTCGAGCTCGGCGCGCGCGATGCGCGCCCGCAGCGTGTCGTGCACGACGAAGAAACCGGTGGTCTCGTCCAGGTGTGCGGCCACGGTCTGCATCGCGATCATGCAGTCGGACAACAGCTGCAGATCCGAGTCGTCGAGCCCGACGCCGCTGTCGAACGACTTGCGCAGCCAGCGGTTCACCGACTCGGCCAGGCGGATGCCATGACGCGCCTGGGCCATCGTCGAGCTGCCCACCAGCGTGTGGCAGGCCCGATAGACCGATTCGGGCAGCACGTGCGGCGCCGGGGCGAGCCGCTCGCGTGCGATCCAGGCCCGCACGTTGGCCACGTGCGTCGCGGTCTCGCGTGCGTAGATCTCGCGCAGCGCCGGGTCGATCCCGGGGGCTGTCGCACCGGGCGAGCCGGATGTACCCGCGGCGGCGATCCCAGCGGCGGCGGCACCGGACGGCTCAGCCGTCGGCCTGACGGCCCCATCCTGCCGGCGCGTGCCCGACACCGCCGGCGCTGCCTCGGCACTGGCCGCGGTCGCGGCGCCCGTCGCCGATGCCGGAGTCGGCGCTGATGCGGGCGCCGGTCGGTCCGTCCGTGCCGGCGCCGCGGCGGCCGGGACGCTCGGCTGCTCGCGGCCGCTGGCAAAGGCATGCGAGCGCGAAACCAGCTGCGATACATCGGTGCGGCCGGCCGTGCCGGCGGCCAGCTCCGCCACCAGCTGGGGCATCATGCCCACCGCGGTGCGCAGCAGCTCCAGCACCTGCGGGGAGCGTTGCAGCGTTCCGTCGATGATGCGGTTGAGCAGATTCTCCACCGCCCAGCCGATTTCACTGATGTGGCGCGCATTGACCATGCGGCCGCTGCCCTTGAGCGTGTGGAATGAGCGGCGCACCGACAGCAACGCCTCGCTCTCGAGCGGATTGCGGTCCCACACCGGGAAGCGCTGCTGGATCTTGGCCACCTCCTCGGCGGCCTCCTCGACGAACAGGCGCGTGAGCTCCGGGTCCGGCTCGGTCGCCTCGTGCGGCGAGTTGCTCGGGGCCGCGGCCAGCACCGGCGGTTCGCCGACAGGTGCCTCCCCGCTCAAGCTCCCGGCACCGTCCTGCAGGCGTGGCGCGCCGGCGGCGGCTTGGGCGCGCATCGTGGCGGTATCGTCGGCCACCGGCTCGATGCGCAGCGTGCGGGTGTGCGCGCGCGCGGGCAGCGCCGGCACCGTCGGCAGCACCCGCTCGGGCGCGCGCGCCAGCGCCTCAAGGCACGCACTGGCATTGTCGAGCATGTACCACGGGTCGCTGCGGCCTGCCTGCAGCGTCTCGATGTAGTACTCGAGGCTGACGATCGCGTCGGCGAGGCGGTCGAGGTACTCGGGCTGCAGCGTGGTACCGCCCGGCTGCATCACGCGCTTCAGGTGCTGCGTGATGCCCTCGATGATCTCGACCGCGCGCGTCTTGCCGAGCATCAGCAGCCCGGCCTTGATGCCCCGCATCAGCTCCGGCCAGTTGTCGAACCCGGCCGTGTCGAGCGTGCCGCTGACGTTCTGCGCGACGTATTCCTTCACGCGTGCCAGGTTGACCACGCACTCGCGCAGTACCGCGCTCTGCACCTGCTGGAAATCATGGTCGGGCGACTCGGCCTCGGCCCCGTCGGCTCTCTTGCGCGGCAGAATCAGTCCCACCAGCTGATCGTCCAGATGATCCTCGACCGCGATCAGGCCGGCGGCGACCTGCACCAGCTCGCTCTCGCTGCCGGACTCGCTGCCCGCGGCCATCGCCTCGAGCCGCTGCGTGGCCTCCTGCACGCGCGCGCGCAGCTCGCCCAAGCCCAGCACGCCCAGCGTGTCGCCGATCTTCTTGAGCATCGCGACCTGGGGGGCGAGCTCCTCGGCCGCCTCCCCGCCGCGGCGCACGTAGATGTCGAGCAC
>DATAWM010000023.1:0-3356 GCA_036267195.1 Steroidobacteraceae bacterium | reverse complement strand
CTCGGCGCGATGGTCCTGCGCCGCGCCGGCGGCCACGTGATCCGCGGCTCCTCCTCGCGCACCGGCGCGCTGGCGCTCAAGGAGTACTTCCAGGCGCTCACGCGCGATGCGGTCTGCCCGGTGGTCAGCCCCGACGGCCCGCGCGGGCCGGCTTTCCACTTCAAGCCCGGCGCCGTCCTGCTGGCGCAGATGTCCGGCCGCCCGATCGTGCCGATGGCGTATGCCGCCGCGCGCGCCTGGTTCATTCACTGGGACCGCTTCGTGCTGCCGGTGCCGTTCACGCGCATCGTCATCGCGATCGGTGAGCCGCACACGGTTCCGCGGGTGCTGGACGCCAGCCGCATGCAGGCGTTGCAGCTGGAGATGACCGCGGCGCTCAAGAGCACATTTGCCCGCGCCAGGGCGGCGCTCGAAGCATGACCGCCGGCCACTGCTAAGATCGGGGCTGATGGGAACTCCACGCTTGAACACCGCCCGCGGCATCGCCGTGTGGCTGGCGCTCGTGGCCTACCGCCTCGCGCGCTGCGCGCTCGCGCTGCTCGGCCTCGCATCTGTGGTAGGCGATGTCTGGGCCGCGCTGCTGATCGTGCTGGCCGCGGCGGCCGGCTTCAACTGGCTGCTGCGCGTCGCGGCCTGGTTCGCGCTGATGCGCCTGTGGCACTGGCCGTGGCCGCTGGCCGCGATTGCGGTCGTGCCGCGCCTGGTGCTGCTGCTGCCGGGACTGATCGCCACCGTCGTGGCGCGCCTGCGCCATCCACGGCCGCTGTGGACCGCGCCGGTCCCGCTCGCCGCGCCCGCGTCTGCCGGTCCGGATGCGCCTGCGGCCCCGCGTGCGCCTGCCGGGCCGCAGCGCGCGCTGCCCGACCCGGAAGCCTGACCGGTGCTGCGCTACTGTCTGCCGCGGGTGCGCACCCAGGGCCACGGCCTGGGCAATGAGCTGGTGCCGTGGGCGCGCGCGTTCCTCGCCTCGCAGGTGCTCGATGCCCGCTTGCTGCCGCCGGCGTTCGGACTCAACCGGCGCGGCTACTGGCGCGACTTCCACTCCCCGCCCGACGACTGGATCTACCACCGTGCCATCGAGCGGCTGTTGCCGGTGGTCAACTTCACCGAGGCCGACTACCTCGCCCACGGCGGTGCTGACGTCGTGGCGGCGCTGCGCAGCTTCGCCGCCGCGAACCGTCTGCAGCAGCGCTCGATGTACGTGCTGGTGACCGAGGGACTGTGGGGTGGCTACTATCACGTGCAGGCGGCGCGCGACTTCATCCGCTCGACGCTCTATCGCAGCCGCTACGCGCCCGGCAATCTGCTGCGGCTGCGCGATCGCATCGATCCGGACAGGATCCTGGTCGGCATGCACGTGCGGCTCGGGGACTTCAAGCCGCCGGCGTCGCCCGAGGTCTATCGCCGCGCGGCCAACGTATCGCTGCCGCTCGAATGGTTCCGCAATGTCGCGCTGTCGTTGCAGCGCGCCTTGGGCGCCGAGCTGCAGCTGCTGCTGGTGAGCGACGGCACTCAGGCGCAGCTGCAACCGCTGCTGGATGCCGTGCCGTGCATCACCACCGGCGATCTGCCCGGCGGCGACTGCTCCGATGCGCTCGCCCTGGCCGATGCCGACCTGCTGGTGTGCTCGGCCTCCACCTACAGTACGCTGGCGGCCTTCCTGTCGGATTCACCCTGTGTCTACTTCGCGCCGAGCCTGTATCGCCATCCCGAGGGCTGCTATTCCTCCGGCGATGCCGCGGCCGATGCCCGACGGCCCGATGGCCCGCGGCAGCGCGCGCTGCAGGAGTTCATGGCCGTGGCCGCGCGCGATCCGGCGGCCTGGATGTCGCGTGCGGTAGCGGTGGACATCGACGGCACCATCCCGCACGCGCTGATCGAGACGCTACGGCGGCGCCGGGCCGCTCGACGCTGGCAGGCCGACCTGACGCGCTTCGGCGTCGCGCCGCTCACGACACTACCATCAAACGATCAGGGGACTGCCTGACACTACGGCTACGCCAAGGCACACCGGCGGATGTCGCCGCAGTCGGTGATATCTGCTACCGCGCGTTCAAGGCGATCGCCGAGGCGCATCACTTTCCACCGGATTTGCCGAGCGCAGCCGGCCCCTGACGACGACCGGCTAGAACTTCGCGGTGAATGCCATGAAGATCTCCCGCCCCAGGATGTCGTAGGCCGGGTAGGTGTTGGCGCTGCCCACGCCGGTGATCTCGTCGCCGAGTATCGGCGGGTCCTTGTCGAAGATATTGTTGACGCCGGCGCGCAGCTGCAGCTGTCGCATCAGCGGCCAGATCGCGGACAGGTCGAAGTAGCTGTAGTTCGCGAGCCGTGCGTTGGCATAGTCGTACATGCCTTCTTCGGCGAAGTGCAACTCAGGGTTGTTGGAGTTGTTGTCGAACGAGACCGCGCCGATGAAGCGCCAGTTCAATGACAGCAGCAGCTTGCGCCACGGCGTGTCCCAGTCCAGCCGCAGCGTATGGCGCCAGTTCGGGTTGATCGCATTCTCGCAATTGGCCCCGAACAGGCCCGCGCAATCATAGCTGGGGGCTCCCTCGTAGGGCGTCGTGATGTCGTGCTCGACGTAGGTGCCGTTGAACGTCGCCGCCACGGTGCCGAAGGCGCCGATCGGCAGGCGGTAGTTGGCCTGCACGTCGATGCCGGAATACAGCGCCGCGCCGGTATTGATCGCCGTCTGCAGGATATATCCGCCGCTGCCCACCGACGCGCCATAGAGTGCGCCCGTGGCATGTTGCCGCACGATCTGGCTGCAGTCGGTCGCCGTTCCGTAATCGAGGCATTGCTGGAACAGATACGATCCGGGGATCGAGCCGACCAGGCCGAACATCGCGATGTGGAAATAATCGATGCTGGCGCTAAAGTTCGGCGTGCTGGCCGGCGTGATGGTCGCGCCGACCGAATAGGTGTCGGCTTCCTCGGGTTTGAGAACGGGATTACCACCGACGACCTGGCCGCACTGACTCGATGGGCACTGCGGAATCGAGCCGTATTGTGCCGCCGACACGCCGGTGTGCTCGCACTGCGCCAGGCTCGCGGAGGGCGTGGCACCGGCGCAGGGATCGGTCGCTTGGAAGCTCTGGGAGCCATAGGATTGCGGGTTGTACAGTTCGATCAGGTTCGGTGCCCGCACCGCGCGATCATAGGAATAGCGCAGCCGGAAGTCGGGGGACGGTGAGTATTGGACCTCGAACTTGTAGGTATTGGTGACGCCGGCGGTCGAATAGCTCGAATAGCGGTAGCCGGCATCGAGGTCGAGGTCACGGATCCACGGCCGGTCCTGTACCACCGGTGCGCGAATCTCGGTGAATCCCTCATCTACGCTATAGCTGTCGTCG
>DATAWM010000022.1:0-5159 GCA_036267195.1 Steroidobacteraceae bacterium | reverse complement strand
CAGTCCCCGGCATCGCCTCCTCGGCGCACGCGCGGGCGTAGGACTTGCGCCGACTTGAACGCCACATCACCGCGGTGACGATCAAGACGTACAGACAGCCCATCGCTGCCAGCACAATGCCGGTCAAAAGGCGCGTTTCGTGCATCGCGATAAAATCAGTGGCCAATGCTCAGCGACTGTGTATTATCTGTGCGCCTGTGCCGTTCTGGTAGAAAGGCTCGCTGCACGCGAAAGTTGCACCGGATTGCTGACGTCGTCTACCAATAGGAATGGAGAAACTGCTTGACGGCTGAGTTGTACGATACTGTAGGGAAAAAACGTCAGCTGGTCGACCATTTTGATTCCGACCAGCTGATCCTGGTCGACGAGTCCGATCGCGAGGTCGGTCATCTTGCGAAGGCCGATTGCCACGCCGGCGGCGGGGTGCTGCATCGTGCATTCTCGCTGTTCATCTTCAATGCCCGCGGCGAGCTGCTGCTGCAGCAGCGCAGCGCGCACAAGCGGTTGTGGCCCAATTACTGGTCGAACAGCTGTTGCAGCCATCCCCGATTGGGGGAGAGCATGACGGCGGCCATTCACCGGCGTCTGATGGAGGAGCTGGGTTTGTCCTGTACGCTTAACTTCCTGTTCAAGTTCCGCTATCAGGCGCGCTACGACGAGGCGAGCTCGGAGCACGAGCTGTGCTCGGTGTTCCACGGCCGCAGCGACACGCGCGCGCGTCCGAACGGCGCGGAGATCGCAGGGCTGCGCTGGGTGTCCCTGCAGGACCTGCAGGGCGAGATCGACAGCGCCGCGGAGCTTTATACGCCTTGGTTCAAGCTCGAGTGGGAGCGGATCCGGCGCGACCACCTAGAGGACATTCTGATACCGGGAGGTATGCCGGCATGAGCATTCCGCTGATCCAGAAATATCGTGTCGGTCAGTACATTCTGACACGCAAGCTGCGCGGTGATACGCACTACCCGCTGGTGCTGATGCTCGAGCCGCTGTTCCAGTGCAACCTCGCCTGTGCCGGCTGCGGCAAGATCGCCTATCCGAAGGAGATCCTGCAGCGGCGCATGAGCGTCGAGGACGCGCTGCGCGCGGTGGACGAGTGCGGCGCGCCGATGGTGTCGATCCCGGGCGGCGAGCCGCTGATCCACAAGGAGATGCCGCAGATCGTCCAGGGCATCATCGCGCGCAAGAAGTTCATCTATCTGTGCACCAACGCGATCCTGCTGAAGAAGCACATCGATGAGTACCAGCCCTCGCCGTACCTGACCTTCTCCGTGCACCTGGACGGCAACCGCGAACGGCACGACGAGTCGGTGTGCGAGGAGGGGGTGTTCGACAAGGCGGTCGCCGCCATCAAGCTGCTGCGCGAGCGCGGCTTTCGCGCCACCATCAACTGCACGCTGTTCTCGCACGAGAATCCGGACGAAGTGGCCGAGTTCTTCGATTACGCCACCGAGCTGGGCGTCGAGGGGATCATGATCTCCCCGGGCTATCACTACGAGCACGCCCCGCGCCACGACGTGTTCCTCGGCCGCACCGAGAGCAAGCAGCTGTTCCGCGACATCTTCGCGCGCGGCGCGCAGCGCAAGCGGCGCTGGGAGTTCAATCAGTCCAAGCTGTTCCTGGACTTTCTCGCCGGCAACCAGACCTATCACTGCACCCCGTGGAGCAATCCGACCTACAACATCTTCGGCTGGCAGCGGCCGTGCTACCTGCGTGCCGACGAGGGGTACGTGAGCACCTACCGCGAGCTGATCGAGGAAACCCAGTGGGAGCGCTACGGCGTGGGCCGTGACCCGCGCTGCGACAACTGCATGGCCCACTGCGGCTTCGAGGGCACGGCGGTCGAGGACACGGTGCGTCATCCGCTCAAGGCGCTGGGGGTGATGCTGCGCGGTCCGCGCGTCGACGGCCCGATGGCTCCCGAGGTGCCGTTCGAGTATGCCGAGGCCGCACATGCCGGCGGCTCGATCGCGGGCATCGGGACCCACACCGACGGCAACGGCAACGGGCATGGCAACGGCGGTGAACGCGCCCGCGGCGGGGCCGTCGAGGCCACCGTGCCGCTGGGCTCGCTCAAGCGAGCGTCGCGCTCGCGCGAGGCAGCAGGCACGGATCTGCACTAGGAGAGCCGGTGGAAGCGTTGACCACCGCCGTGGATGAGCGCTCGGCCGAGGCCTTCGGCCGCCAGCTGCAGTCGTGGCAGGGGCGCATGGAGCGGGCGCTGGCGGCGCGGCTGCCGGGTGCCGAGCTGATACCCGAGCGGCTGCATGCCGCGATGCGCTACGTCGTACTGGGCGGCGGCAAGCGGGTGCGTCCGGCGCTGCTGTTCGCCACCGCACTCACGCTGGGGCTGGACGAGGACGAGGTCGAGGGCGCCGCCTGCGCGATCGAGCTCATCCACGCGTACTCGCTGGTGCACGACGATCTGCCGGCGATGGATGACGACGACCTGCGCCGCGGCCGTCCCACCTGTCACCGCGCCTACGACGAGGCAACCGCGGTGCTGGTCGGGGACGCGCTGCAGCCGCTGGCGTTCGAGCTGCTGGCGCGCGATGCGGCGTTGCCTGCCTCCAGCAGCATCCGCCTGCAGCTGATCGGCCTGCTGGCCCATGCCAGCGGCAGCCTGGGCATGGCCGGCGGCCAGGCCATCGACCTGGCTGCCAAGGGCCGGGCGATGAGCGTGGCGGAGCTGGAAGCCATGCACGAGCGCAAGACCGGCGCGCTGATCCGCGCCAGCGTGCTGATGGCGGCGGCCTGCGTACCCGCGCTCTCGCCGCACCTGCACACCGCGCTGGAGAGCTATGCGCAGGCCATCGGCCTGGCGTTCCAGATCCAGGACGATGTGCTGGATGTCACCGGCGACGTCGCCACGCTCGGCAAGGCCGTGGGCGCCGATATGCGGCAGTCCAAGCCGACGTACCCGGCGCTGTCGGGGGTGCTGGCGGCGCGCGAGCGCATCAATGTGCTGCACGAGCAGGCCAGCGAGGCGCTGGCGCTGTTCGGCAGCGCGGCCGAGCCGCTGCGGTTGGTCTCGAATTGGTTACTGGCGCGTCGCAACTGACACGTCGCAACTGAACGGAGCGCAAGCCATGCAAGTCGTGGACGCCTATCCGCTGCTCAGCACCATCGAGTCGCCGGCCGACCTGCGTCGCCTGCCGCAAGCCGAGCTGGAGAAGCTTGCCACCGAATTGCGCAGCTACCTGATCGAGGCCGTCAGCCAGAAGGGCGGCCACTTCGCCGCCGGGCTGGGGGTGGTGGAGCTGTCGGTTGCCCTGCACTACATCTACCAGACGCCGCACGACCGGGTGGTGTGGGACGTCGGCCACCAGGCCTATCCGCACAAGGTGCTCACCGGCCGGCGCGAGCGGCTCTCGACCATCAAGCACAAGGGCGGCCTCGCACCCTTTCCGGCGCGGCATGAGAGCCCGTACGACGCCTTCGGCGCCGGCCACTCCAGTACTTCGCTGAGCGCCGCGCTGGGCATGGCGATCGCCGCGGCGCGCACCGCCACGGCGCGGCGCGTGGTCGCCGTGATCGGCGATGGCGCGATGAGCGCCGGCATGGCGTTCGAGGCGCTCAACCACATCGGCTCGCTCGACATCGACATGCTGGTGGTGCTGAACGACAACGATATGTCGATCTCGGAGGCGATCGGCGCGTTCTCCAATTACCTGGCCGGGCTGCTGTCGAGCAAGCGCTACGAGGATCTGCGCTCGCATGGCAAGCGGCTGCTGCGGCGGGTGCCCCCGGCGCTGGCGCTGGCGCGCAGCTCGCAGGCGTTCGTGCGCGGCATCATGCGGCCGGAGACGATCTTCGACGACATGGGGCTGCACTACGTGGGACCGATCGACGGCCACGACCTGGGCGCGTTGATCACCACGCTGCGCAACCTGCGCGAGCGCCGCGGTCCGCACCTGCTGCACGTCGTGACCACCAAGGGCAAGGGCTACCCGCCGGCCGAGGCCGATCCGATCGCCTGGCACGGGCCCGGGCCGTTCGATCCGCGCACCGGCGTGGTGTACAAGGAGAAGAGCAGCGGTCCGAGCTACTCGCAGGTGTTCGGACAATGGCTCATCGATGCGGCCAGCGCCGATGAGCGTGTGGTGGCGATCACCCCGGCCATGCGCGAGGGCTCGGGGCTGGTGGAATATTCGCGCCGTTTCCCTGAGCGCTACTTCGACGTCGGCATCGCCGAGCAGCATGCGGTCACGGTCGCCGCCGGCATGGCCTGCGACGGACTCAAGCCGGTGGTGGCGATCTATTCGACCTTCCTGCAGCGCGCCTACGACCAGCTGATCCACGACGTGGCCTTGCAGAACCTGCCGGTCGTGTTCGCGATCGATCGCGCCGGGATGGTGGGCGGCGACGGCGCGACTCACCAGGGAAGCTTCGATCTGTCCTATCAGCGCTGTGTGCCGAACCTTACGATCATGGCGCCGGCGGACGAAAACGAGTGCCGCCAGATGCTGCATACCGCGCTGGTGTGCGGCCGGCCGGCGGCCGTGCGCTATCCGCGCGGGACGGGTCCGGGCGTCACGATCCAGTCACAGATGAGCGCGCTGCCGATCGGCAAGGCGGAGCTCAAGCGCGCGGGGCAGGGCGTGGCGATCCTGGCGTTCGGTTCGATGGTGTCGGCCTGCCAGGCCCTGGCCGACGAGCACGACATGACGCTGGTGAACATGCGCTTCATCAAGCCGCTGGATGAGCGCACCGTGCTCGACATGGCCGCCCAGCACGATGCGCTGGTGACGGTGGAGGAGAACGTGGTCGCCGGCGGGGGCGGTAGCGCCATCAACGAGGTGCTGCTGGCGGCCGACGTGCACATGCCGGTGCTCAACGTCGGCATTCCCGATCGGTTCATCGAGCATGGCTCGCGCGAGGACTGCCTGGTGAGCGCCGGTCTGGACCGGGCCAGTCTGGAGCCGCGCATCCTGCAGTGGTGGCAGGCGCACGCGCCGGTCGGCTGGGCGCGCATCCGCGCCGGCGCCCGGCTGGGCGCGCTGGCGGCGTTCCGCGCCCGGCGCGCGCGGCTGTCGCAGTGACCCGTCAGCGCAGCGACAGCGGCCGTCCGTAGCCGGTCAGCTCCAGGTAGCCGCGGCCGGCCGGGAGAGGCGCGGCGACGGCTTTGACGCCGGGTTTGGCATCGGCACCGGCACCGGCGC
>DATAWM010000021.1:0-94957 GCA_036267195.1 Steroidobacteraceae bacterium | reverse complement strand
GGCTGTACGACGGCGTGGTGTTCCAGCACGTGGAGACCCTCGAGCAGGTGGCCGAGGGCAACGAGGTCATCTACGTGCCCTGCCACCGCAGCCACATGGACTACCTGCTGCTCTCCTACGCGATCTACCAGCGCGGCTATGCCATTCCGCACATCGCCGCCGGGCTGAACCTGAACCTGCCGGTCGTCGGGCGCCTGCTGCGCAAGGGCGGCGCGTTCTTCATCCGCCGCAGCTTCCGCGGCAACACCCTCTACACGGTCGTGTTCATGAAGTACCTGGCGGCGATGATGGGCCGCGGCCATTCGATCGAGTACTTCATCGAGGGCGGCCGCAGCCGCACCGGCCGGCTGCTCACGCCGATGACCGGCATGCTGTCGATGACGGTACGCAGCTACCTGCGCGAGCCGCACCGGCCGATCGTGTTCATACCGGTGTACTTCGGCTATGAGCGCATCCTGGAAGGCCAGACCTACGTCGGGGAGCTGTCGGGCAAGGCCAAGGAAAAGGAATCGATCTACCGGCTGCTGCGCAGCCTGGGACGCATTTTCCGCCAGCGCTTCGGCCGCGTGTACGTGAACCTGGGGCAGCCGATCCACCTGGATGCGCTGCTGGAGCGGCACGCTCCCGGCTGGCGCGGCCGCAGCTTCGATGACCAGGAGCGCCCGCCGTGGGTCGGCGCGCTGGTGGATGAGCTGGCTCCGACCATCATGCGTCATGTCAACGCGGCGGCGACCGTGACCCCGATCAACCTGCTGGCGCTCATCCTGCTCGCCACGCCGCGACAGGCCATGCTCGAGTCCGATCTGCTGCGCCAGATCGAGACGCTGGTCGCGGTACTCAAGGCCATCCCATACGACCCACGCGTGACCATCAGCTATGAGACTTCGGTCGACACGGTGGAGTATGGCCTCGCCCTGCGGGTGATCACGCGCGAGCATCATCGCGCCGGCGACGTGGTGCGCATGAGCCCGCAGCACGCGGTGCTGGCGACCTACTACCGCAACAACGTGCTGCACCTGTTCGCGCTGCCCTCGCTGATCGCCTGCTGCTTCCTCGCCAACGCGGCGATGCGTACCGAGGACGTGCAGCGGCTCGCCGGCCGCATCTATCCCTACGTGGCTGGCGAGCTGTTCCTGGGCTATGACGAGCAGGAGCTGCCGGGCATCGTCGAGCGGGCGCTGGCCTCGCTGGCCTCGCTGGAGCTGCTCGACGTCAGCAGCGATGCGCAGCTGTGGCGGCGCCCGTCGCCGACCTCCAGCGCGGCGATGCAGCTGTCGCTGCTGGCGCAGACCACCATCCAGACGATCGAGCGCTACTATCTGGCGATCGCGCTGCTGATCCGCGACGGCAGCGGCACGATCACGCAGAAGGCGCTGGAGGAGCGCTGCCAGCTCATGGCCCAGCGCATGACCGTGCTGTACGGCTTCAACTCCCCGGAATTCTTCGACCGCACGCTGTTCCAGAACTTCATCGATCTGCTGCGCGCGCGCGGCGTGGTGACGCTGGACGAGGCCGGACGGCTGCAGTTCGATGATGTGCTGATCCGCGTCGCCGCCGATGCGCAGCTGGTGCTCTCCGAGCAGCTGCGCCACAGTATTCTGCAGGTCACGCACAGCTAGAGAGGCGCTACGGCGGTATGACCTTCGGAGAGCTGGTCGGACAGGGGTGAACGCAGCTCGGGGAGCTCGGGCTGGCTTTCCTGCTATCCGTGCTGATCGGCATCGAGCGCGAGATCCGTCACAAGAGCGCGGGCCTGCGCACCTGTACGGTGGTGGGCTTCGCCGCCGCGCTGATCATGCTGGTGTCGAAGTACGGCTTCACTGACGTGCTGGTCAACAATCGCGTCGTCCTGGACCCCTCCCGCATCGCCGCCCAGATCGTCAGCGTCATCGGGGTCGTGTCGGTCAAGGCCGGCGACGTCAACGAGGATTCGGAATAGCCCCTGGCCGCGCGGGCTTTGACGCCGGGGTAGCCGCTGGCGCCGGCGGTCGGTCTGGTGCCGCTGTCAGGGCCACCCGCCAGGCCTCGAACTTGCGGGCCGGGCTCCAGCTGGCATTGGCGGGGCTGGTGGACGGCAGGCGCAGGACCTCCAAGCCTCGCATGCCTTCCATGTCCTGCGAGTGCGTGGCCGCCGCGGGCTGTGTGTGCGCCGCGAGCCACGGGCCCAAGCAGCGCTGCAGGGCGGCGTAGGCGGTACCGCCGTTGCAGCAGATGCGCCGGATGCCCTGACAACGCCGCAGCACGGCGGGCAGGTCGTTGGCCACGGCGGTGCGGTGCTCGATCGCGCTGTCCAGGCTGCCGCGACGCTCGCACGAGGCCAGCACGTCCCACAGCGCCACTCCCCACTCCTGCAGGCGCTCGAGGCGCTCGCCATAGGGCAGCTCCAGGCCGATACCGCAGACGCGGGCGATGATGCTCCAGAACTGATTGCGCGGGTGGGCGTAGTACTGCTGCGCGGTCAGCGAAGCCTGTCCCGGCATGCTGCCAAGGATCAGGATGCGCGCGTCAGCGCGCGCCACCGGCGCGAAGCTCTGGCAGCGCCGGACGGACGGACCGTCCTCGCCAGTCCCGGGGTCCTTGCGGCCGGGTTCAAGCCCCTGCCTCACTCCTCGCCGACCGGGTGACGCAACTGCTTGACGTGCTGGCGGCGGCGCTTGCCCTCCAGCCGCTCGCGCCGCGAGCCGGCCGTCGGCCGCGTGGCCACACGCCGTTTCGGCTCGATGCTGGCACGCTCGACCAGCTCACTGAGCCGCAGTAGCGCCTCGCGCCGGTTGGCGACCTGGGTGCGGTGGTTGCGGGCCGCGATCAGCACCGCGCCGTCGAGCGTCAGCCGGCTGCCCGCCAGCACCCGCAGGCGCGCCTTGGCGCGCTCGGACAGACAGCGGGTGCCGAGCAGATCGAAACGCAGCTGCACGGCGCTGGCCACCTTGTTGACGTTCTGTCCACCCGGTCCGGCGGCGCGCACGAACTGGAACTGCAGATCCTGCGGTGGAATGCGTGTGCCCCGCGTCATGGCTTCAGGCGTTGAGATCCGGAATCAGCTCGCTCTCGAGCTTCAGGATCTGGTCCTTCAGGACCAGCTTGCGCTTCTTCAGCCGCTTGAGCTGCAGCTCATCGATGTGCATGTCCAATGACAGGCGCGCGATGACCTCGTCCAGGTCGCGATGTTCGATGCGCAGCTGTCGCAGCCGCTCGACGTTACGAAACAGCTCGCGATCGACGTTGTCTGATTGGTCGCTCATCGCTCTACACGGCCCTTGGTGCCCTGGTGCGGCTCTGCGTCGCGGCGAAGCGCCACCTACAGGCCGAGGCACGTGGTGATCGGCGTGATTGTATCGGCTAGCTTAGCGAAGCGACCCAGCGGGCGCCACGGCAGGCCGGGCTCGTGAAAATCCGAGCCGATCGAGCCGGCCAGGCCAAAGCGCCGTGCCAGGGCCGCGGCGCGCTCGGCGGATGCCGGTCCCATCCCCGCCAGACTGACTTCGATCCCGCTACCCCCGGCGGCCCGGAATTGCCGGGCCAGCTCCCGCAGGCCGCCGCCCGACAGCGCATAGCGATGCGGATGCGCCAGCACCGCTGCGCCGCCGGCGCGGACGATGCGCTGCACGGCCTCGGTCAGCTCGGGCCACGGTGTTTCGGCATGCCCGGGCCGGCCGCGCTGCAGGAAGCGCTCGAACGCCTGCGGGACGGTGGCCGCAAATCCCTGGGCGCACAGCGCCCGGGCCAGGTGCGTGCGGGTCGGCGATGGCGCCTCCAGCGCCGCGGCTGCCAGGCGGCCGCCCGGCAGGCCCGCGTCGCTGAGCCGCTGCGCGATGCGCTCGATGCGGCCGCGGCGCAGGGCTGCCAGCCGCTCGCAATGGGCGGCGAGGTCCGGCTGCCGCGTATCGATGTTCAGCCCCACGACGTGAATGGTGTGCTCGCGCCACTGGCAGGAGAGCTCCACGCCGGCGAGGAAGTGGATGCCGAGTGCCCGGCAGGCCGTGCTCGCCTCCTCACAGCCGGCCAGCGTGTCGTGATCGGTCAGCGCCAGCACGGCGACGCCGCGGCTGGCGGCCAGCTCGGCCAGCGCGGCGGGCGCCAGGGTGCCATCGGAACAGTGGCTGTGTGTGTGCAGGTCGATGCGCGCGGCCGCATCGACCCGTCCGGACCGCGCGGCCCCCGTGGCCCCGCCGGCGGCACCCTCTTCGATGTGCTCGGCCACTCCTAACTTCCCGGCGGCGGTGAGGAGGCCAGCAGGCCCGCCCAGTCGCGGGAGCGATCGGCGTAGGCGATGAACGATGGATTGATCAGGCTGTCACGGGAGTTGTAACGCAGCGGCTGTGCCGCGAAGTCGACCACGCAGCCGCCGGCTTCCTGCACGATGGCATGGCCGGCGGCCGTGTCCCATTCGGAGGTCGCGCCGCGGCGCACGTACAGATCGGCGCTTCCCTCGGCCAGCAGCCCGAACTTCAGCGCGCTGCCGATGCTGATGCGTTCCTGCGCGCCCAGGCGCTCGAGCATGCGGTCCAGCACCGCATCCCCGTGCGAGCGGCTGGCCAGCACCCGCAGCGTCGCCGGGGCCTGCTCACGCATCCGGATGGGCGTTCGCGTACCGTCGGCGTTGCGCCGAAAAGCGCCGCTGCCGCGCGCTGCCGCATATGCCACGGCCCGCGCCGGTGCATAAACCACCCCGAGTACCGCCTCGCCGTCCTGCACCAACGCAATGTTCACGGTGAATTCGCCGTTGCGCTTGACGAACTCACGCGTCCCGTCGAGCGGGTCGACCAGCCACAGCGCCGGCCATTGCCGTCGTTGCCGGAATATTTCGGGGGCCGATTCCTCGCCGAGCATGCCGATCCGGGGCGTCAGTGCGGCCAGACCCGCGCCGATCACCCGCTGTGCTGCAAGATCCGCCTCGGTCAGCGGCGAGTGGTCGCTCTTGAATGTGACGTTGAAGGCCGTGTCATAGATGCGCATGATCTCCCGGCCGGCGGCATCGGCGATTTCCAGCACCCGGGGCAGCCATGCCGCCAGCTCGGCGGGGTTAGAGCTCATGCATTCTCACCGGTGGCATCATCTCACCTATGATAACTGACGGGATGGATACCTCTGCGCAGGCGGCCGCAGCCGCCTCGCCGGCGCTGGATCCGCAGCACTGGGCGCGCATCGATACCGTGCTGCTCGACCTGGACGGCACGCTGCTCGATCTGGCTTTCGATAACGGCTTCTGGCGCGAGCGCGTGCCGGAGGCGTGGGGACGCTCGCGTGCGCTCAGCGTCGAGCAGGCCCGCGAGCTGCTTGCGCCGCGCTTTCGCGCCCGCGAGGGCACGCTGGACTGGTACTGCATCGATTACTGGAGCCGTGAGCTGGGCCTGGACATCGCCGCGCTCAAGCAGCGCGAGGCACATCGGATCTGCTGGCTGCCGGGAGCGCGCGAGTTCCTCGGCCGGGTCCGCGCGCTGGGCAAGCGGCTGGTGCTGGTGACCAACGCCCACCCGACCACGCTGGCGATCAAGCATGCGCGCACACAGGTGGTGAGTTATTTCGACGCCGGCTTCAGCTCCCACGTGTTCGGCGCGCCCAAAGAAGATGCGCGTTTCTGGCGCGAATTGGCGCGCGTGGAGTCATTCGACGCGGCGCGCAGCCTGTTCGTCGATGACAGCCTGCCGGTCCTGCGTGCGGCGCGGGCGGCCGGCATCGGCACCATCTACGCGGTGCGCCGGCCCGACAGCTCGGCGGCCGCGCGCGCGCAGCACGAATTCCCGGCCGTGGATGCGGTGTGCGAGCTGCTATAGCGGCCCCGCCGCGCGCCAGTGCCTCAGTGCCGGTGACCGCCGTGCGGTGAGTCCCCGCGCCCGCGGCCCCCCGGGCCGCGCCGGCCTGCACCGGGACGGCTCCCGCCGGGCCGGCCGCCACCGGGGCGGCCGCCACCGGGCCGCCGGCCGCGCGGGCCACCGGTGGGCGGGGCATAGGCAGGTGCCTCGAATTTCGCCAGGATCTCCGGTGTGACCGCCGCGACCGGGATTTTGTGGCCGATGTAGGCCTCGATATCCGGCAGCGCGACTGCATATTCTTCGCAGCCGAAGCTGATGGCGTCGCCCTCGGCGCCGGCGCGGGCGGTGCGTCCGATACGGTGCACGTAGTCGGGCGCGTCCTGCGGCAGGTCGTAATTGAATACGTGGCTGACGTCCGGGATGTGCAGGCCGCGCGAGGCCACGTCGGTGGCGATCAGCACCGCCAGCTCGCCTTCGTGGAACTGACGCAGGAATTTCAGCCGTTTCGGCTGCGGCACATCGCCCGAGAGGGCCTGCGCGTGAAAACCATTGACATGCAGCACCCGCTCGAGCCGCTCGGCCATGCGGCGAGTGTTGACGAATACCAGCGTGCGATGCGCCTCGGTCTCGCGTAGCAGCCCGATCAGCAGCCCAATCTTCTCGTCCATGGCCGGGAAGTAGATCACCT
The DNA here is from genome assembly GCA_036267195.1 of Steroidobacteraceae bacterium. Lineage (GTDB taxonomy): Bacteria > Pseudomonadota > Gammaproteobacteria > Steroidobacterales > Steroidobacteraceae > FEN-1191. The sequence continues at coordinate 88,516 of DATAWM010000021.1, read as the reverse complement.
GTCGGACGCTGTCGAGCGTGACCTTGTCGGGCTCGATGCGCACCAGCTCCGGATTGTTCATGTGCTCGTAGGCCAGCTCGAGCACGCGTTGCGACAGCGTCGCGGAGAACAGCATCGACTGGCGCTGCTCCGGCCGCGGCAGGCGGCGCAGGATGAAGCGGATGTCGGCGATGAAGCCCAGATCGAACATGCGATCCGCCTCGTCGAGCACCAGTACCTGCACGTGCCGCAGATCGAATACGTGCTGCTTGAAGTAGTCAATGATGCGGCCCGGCGTGCCGATCAGCAGGTCGACCCCCTCGCCGACGGTGCGGCGTTGCTTGTCGTAGTCGACACCGCCGAATACCACGGCAAGCCGCAGGCCGGTGTGGGCGCCCAGCACGGCCGCGTCATGGTGTATCTGCACGGCCAGTTCGCGCGTCGGTGCGACGACCAGCGCGCGAATCGACGTCGGCGCGCGGCCCGGGGGTGCCGGGTGCGACAGCAGCGACTGATACAGTGAGACCAGGAAGGCCGCGGTCTTGCCGGTACCGGTCTGCGCCTGCCCGGCGATGTCGCGCCCCTGTAATGCCAGCGGCAGCGTCTGCGCCTGGATCGGCGTGCAGAAAGCAAAGCCGGCGTCGGCGATTCCCCGCATTAACGCCGGGGCGAGCGGCAGGGAGTCGAAGCTCAGTGAACTGAGATGTTCATCACTCATTAAGAACCATTCCTGCCCGTGGGCCGTGGTTGCCAGGCTTGCAAAGCGCCCCGAAAAGGGCTACAAATAAGCTCGACCGGCGGCCGTTCTGTCCGCACCTGCCAAACCACCCTTGACGCAAGCAATCCAAGGCTAAATCAGCACTAGTGTAACCGTTGGGCGGCATCGGTGGGCACCACAACAGCCCCGCCGCGAAAATTCCGGCTCGTCCCGGTTGTTCTTTCGCTCTCAAGTACCGCATCTCGAAAATTCGTTTTTCGTCCCATAAACCCAAGTCTCTTCCTCAAATGGAGGCTCAATTGCGTGAGTAACGAGCACATTGTGCACACCTCGGATGCCAGTTTTACCGAGGATGTCCTCAAGGCGGATAAGCCCGTGCTGCTGGATTTCTGGGCGGAATGGTGCGGTCCATGCAAGATGATCGCGCCAATCCTGGAGGAAATCGCCGGCGAGTACCAGGATCGGCTGCGGATCGCGAAGCTCAATATCGATGAGAATCCGCAGACCCCGCCCAAATTCGGTATCCGCGGCATCCCGACGCTGATCCTGTTCAAGAACGGCACCGTCGAGGCCCAGAAGGTCGGGGCCCTGTCCAAATCCCAACTCGCCACATTTCTGGATCAGCACCTGGGTGTCGTCGGGAGCAGCCAGGTAGGAGCCGTCGGTCGATGAGAGGTTATCTCGGCAACCAGGGTCGCAATCGGCCCAACAACAAGGGACCGCGCCACGGCGGCCCTCCGCGCGACGGCAATCGCGGCAACGGCCGGCCCGACGAGCACATGATGCAGGATTTCGAGCCGCTCGCCGACGACGACGCCGAGATCATCAGTCCGGCGGAGCTGGCGGCCTCGCGCAGCTCGATGAATCTGACCGAGCTGAAGGCCAAGCCGATCCACGAGCTGGTGAAGATGGCCGAGTCGATGGGCCTGGAAAACCTGGCCCGCTCGCGCAAGCAGGACATCATTTTCTCGATCCTCAAGGCCCACGCGAGGAACGGCGAGGACATCTACGGCGACGGCGTGCTCGAGATCCTGCAGGACGGCTTCGGCTTCCTGCGCTCGGCCGACGGCTCGTACCTGGCCGGCCCCGACGACATCTACGTGAGCCCGAGCCAGATCCGGCGCTTCAACCTGCGCACCGGCGATACCGTCTCCGGCCTGATCCGTCCGCCCAAGGACGGCGAGCGTTATTTCGCGCTGCTCAAGGTCGGGGAGATCAACTTCGATTCTCCGGACAGCTCGCGCAACAAGGTGCTGTTCGAGAACCTGACGCCGTTCCATCCGACCAAGCGCCTGAAGCTCGAGCGCGGCAACGGCAGCACCGAGGATCTGACGGCGCGCACCATCGACCTGGTCGCCCCGATCGGCAAGGGCCAGCGCGGCCTGATCGTCTCGCCGCCGAAAGCCGGCAAGACCATGCTGCTGCAGAACATCGCCACCGCCATCACCTCCAATCATCCCGAGGTCATTCTGATCGTGCTGCTGATTGACGAGCGGCCCGAGGAAGTGACCGAGATGCAGCGCACCGTCAAGGGCGAGGTGGTCTCGAGCACCTTCGATGAGCCGGCCGCGCGCCACGTGCAGGTCGCCGAGATGGTGATCGAGAAGGCCAAACGGCTGGTGGAGCACAAGAAGGATGTCGTGATCCTGCTCGACTCGATCACGCGCCTGGCGCGAGCCTACAACACCGTGGTGCCGTCCTCCGGCAAGGTGCTCACCGGCGGCGTGGACGCCAATGCACTGCAGCGGCCCAAGCGCTTCTTCGGCGCCGCGCGCAACATCGAAGAGGGCGGCAGCCTCACGATCCTGGCGACCGCCCTGATCGATACCGGCTCGAAGATGGACGACGTCATCTACGAGGAATTCAAGGGTACCGGCAATTCCGAGATCCACCTGGATCGGCGCATCTCCGAGAAGCGCGTGTTCCCCGCGGTCAATATCAACCGCTCCGGCACACGCAAGGAAGAGCTGATCACCGATCAGGGAGAGCTCGCCAAGATGTGGATCCTGCGCAAGCTGCTGCACCCGATGGATGAGCTCGCGGCGATCGAGTTCCTGCTCGATAAGATGAAGGACACCAAGGCGAATTCGGAATTCTTCGAGGCGATGAAGCGCTGAGCGCGCAGGCGTGAGCGCGCAGGCGGCGTAGCCGTAGCCGACGAGGCGCTCAGTCTCTCTGCAATACCAGCAGTCCCAGGTATTCGCCGCCGGTGCCGGTGGTGGCGCTCGTCCCCGCGATGATCTCCTCCGGGCTCGTCTCGTTGTCCAAGGTCCCGATTCCGCTGAACGTCAGACCGTTCAGATACGTATAGGCGCCGGTGCAGTTGGCGTACAGGTATTGGATGCGGTACATGTTGTAGCTCGGATTGATGATCGATACCGATCCGTTCTCGACGCAGCCCGAGTTCGGATCCTGGCTGTAGAGCGCGCCGCTGTCGGAGATGGTGACGGTGAGGTTGACGACGGTGCCCCCTTCGTTGACGGCCTCGGTGAAGTTACCGGCGATGGTCGCGAGCGTGGAGGCGCGCTCGTACAGGCTGTTATAGGTGAACGACAACGGCGTCGAGGACAGCGTCCCCATTGAGGTCGTGAACTGCGCGGTCAGGTCGAGGGAGGCGCGTGGCGTGACCGTTCCGGTCAGCGTGCCGTTGCCGTATACGGAGCCGTCCGGATAGGTGGCGCTTCCGACTGCGACGCCCAGGTAGTTGCCGCTCACTGTCGTGCCGACCACGCTCGCCGTGCCGGCGTCCAGGAATTCGGTGTCTGCAGCGGTGATATCGATCAGGTAGAAATCCCCCATTTCGTCGACCAGGCCGAGGTACTCGTCGGTGCCTGCAGTGGCATACCAGGTGCCCCCCACCGAGGCGTTGCATGTCACGTTCACTGTGACATCGGCGGCCACCGTGCCGCTGCCGTTGCTGACGGCGCAGTACTGCGTCGCCGGTTGGGTCTGCACGGTCACGCTGTAGCTCGCGTTCTGCCGCAGCGCCGCGCTGAAGCTGCTGGTGCCGTCGGCACTGACCGTCAGGTCGTTTGCGGCGTTCAGCTGCAGCACCATCGATCCGGACAGGCCGGCGACATCCACCGAGACGGTGTAGGCCGGTCCTGAGCTGCCACCACCACCGCCACCACCACCACCACAGGCACTCATCAGGGCGGCGGTCGCTATGGTTGCCGCGGCATAGATGGCGAGGCGGATGGTCATGGTGCGTCTCCCCCCAGGCAGTTCAGGCCGGTGACGAGCGTGCCGGCGCTCACCGCGCCGCCGCCTCGCGCGCAACCGCGCGGTAGCCGATGTCGCGCCGGAATTGCAGTCCCCGAAAGCGAACGCGCTCGGCCAGGGCATAGGCCTGGCGCTGCGCATCGCCGACGCCGGGCCCCAGGCCGACCGCGCACAGCACGCGCCCGCCGCTGGTGAGCACGCGAGCGCCGGCGCGGCGGGTGCCGCCGTGAAAGATCTTGCCCGGCAACTGCGCCGCATCCTCCAGGCCTTCGATCGGATCGCCCAGCACCGGCGCCTCCGGGTAGCCTCTCGCCGCGAGTACGACACCGAGCGCGCTGCGCGGGTCCCATTCAGTCTGTACCTGGTCGAGCCGGTGCTCCAGCGCCGCCTCGCACAGCTCGGTCAGATCACTGCGCAGCCGTGCCAGCAGCGGCTGCGCCTCCGGATCGCCAAGACGGCAGTTGAATTCCAGTACCTTCGGTGCGCCGTCGGGCCCGATCATCAGTCCGGCATACAGGAATCCCGTATACGGCTGCCCGTCGGCCGCCAGGCCGGCGATGGTGGGCGCGATGATGTCGCGCATCACGCGCGCATGCAGCGCATCGGTCAGCACCGGCGCGGGCGAATAGGCACCCATGCCGCCGGTGTTGGGACCGCCGTCATCGTCGAGCAGGCGCTTGTGGTCCTGCGAGCTTGCCAGCGGCAGCACCTGCTCGCCGTCGGCCATCACGATGAAGCTGACTTCTTCCCCGGCGAGGAACTCCTCGATCACGACTTCGGCGCCGGCCGCGCCGAAACACCCGCCGAACATCGCGCGTACGGCGGCGTCGGCCTCCTGCGCGCTGCCGGCGATGATCACACCCTTGCCGGAAGCCAGCCCGCTTGCCTTGACCACGATCGGCGCCGGCTGCGCGCGCAGCCATGCCGGATCGTAATCCTGTGCGGTGAAGCGCCGGTATGCCGCGGTGGGGATGCCGTGCCGCCGCAGGAAATCCTTGGCGAATGCCTTGGAGCCCTCCAGCCGCGCGCCCAGCCGCCCCGGTCCGAAACAGCGCAGGCCGGCCGCCTGAAACGCATCGACGATCCCGGCCACCAACGGCGCCTCGGGCCCGACGATCGTCAGCGCCACGCCTTCACGCCGCGCGAGCTGCACCAGGGCGTCGATGTCGGTGGCGGCAATATCGACGTTGCGCACCCGCTCTTCGGCGTCGGTACCGGCATTGCCGGGCGCGACCAGCACCTCTCGCACCCGTGCCGAGCGCGCGCACGCCCACGCGAGCGCATGCTCGCGGCCGCCGCCGCCGACCACCAGTACCTTCACGGCTAGTGCCTGAAGTGGCGCACGCCCGTCATCACCATCGCCATGCCGTGCTCGTCGGCGGCGGCGATGACCTCCGCGTCGCGCTTGGAGCCGCCGGGGTGGATCACTGCCGCGATCCCGTGCGAGGCGGCGACGTCGATGCCGTCGCGGAACGGAAAGAACGCGTCGGAGGCCATGACCGCGCCGTGGATCGGCAGCTGCTCATCAAGCGCCTTGAGCGCGGCGATTCGCACCGAGTACACCCGGCTCATCTGTCCGCCCCCCACGCCGATGGTGGCGCCGTCGCGTGCCAGCACGATCGCATTGGATTTGACGAATTGCGCCACCTGCCAGGCGAACAGCAGGTCGGAGAGCTCGCGCTCGTCAGGACGGCGGCGGCTGACCACCTTGAGGTCCTGCGCGCCGATGCCGCCGATATCCGCGTCGCGCTGCTGCAGCAGCAGCCCGCCGGTGACCGAGCGCAGCTCCAGGGTCTGCGCCGTATCCGGTGCGCCGCGCTCGCCCCGCGCACCATCGGGCGGCCCGGACAGATCGCCGGTCTCCAACAGCCGCAGGGCCGCCGCCTTGTCGGCGAACACCGCCAACGCCTCCGCGCTGATCGCCGGCGCCGCGATGACTTCGGCGAACTGCTGGCCGATGATTGCCCGCGCACAGTGCTCGTCGAGCGCATGGTTGAAGGCGATGATGCCACCGAAGGCCGCCGCGGGATCGGTGCGATAGGCGCTTTCGTACGCCTGCAACGCTCCGGCACCGAGCGCCACCCCGCACGGGTTGGCGTGCTTGACGATCACGCAGCACGGATCGGCGAAGCGGCGCACACACTCGATCGCAGTATCGGCATCGACGATGTTGTTGTACGACAGCTCCTTGCCCTGCAGGACCCGGGCGCTCGTGACCGAGGCGCCACCGGGTCGCAGGACGCGGTAAAACGCGGCACGCTGATGCGGATTCTCCCCGTAGCGCAGATCCTGCAGCTTGTCGTAACACAGTATCAGCGGGTCGGGGAAGGCGGCGTCCGCGTCGCTTTCGTGCTGCTGCAGATAGCCTGCTATCAGTGCATCGTAGCGCGCCGTGTGCGCGAACGCCTTGGCCGCCAGCCACGCGCGCGTATCGATCGAGGTCTCGCCGGCGGCGTCGATCTCGCCCAGCACGCGGTCGTAGTCGTCCGGATCCACCACGACCGTGACGTCGGCGTGATTCTTGGCGGCCGCGCGCAGCATCGCCGGCCCGCCGACATCGATGTTCTCGATCGCCTCCTGATAGGTGGCATCGGCGCGTGCGATCGTGGCCGCGAAAGGGTACAGATTGACCACGAGCAGGTCGATCGGCAGGATGCCGTGCTGCTGCATGATCGCATCATCGACGCCGCGTCGGCCAAGCAGGCCGCCGTGCACGCGCGGATGCAGCGTCTTGAGCCGCCCGCCCATCAGCTCGGGGAAGCCGGTGTACTCGGCGACCTCGCGCGCGGGCACGCCTGCGTCCGCCAGCAGCGCCGCCGTGCCGCCGGTCGACAGCAGCTCGATGCCGCGCCGGTGAAGCTGCGCGGCGAAAGCGGCGAGCCCGCGCTTGTCCGAGACCGACAGCAGCGCTCGCCGCGGGGTCGGCATTATTCCGACAGACCCAATGCCCGCAGCTTCTTGCGCAGCGTGCCGCGATTGATGCCGAGAATCACCGCGGCGCGGCTCTGATTGCCGGCAGCGTAGTCGAGCACCGCGCGGAACAGCGGTTCTTCGACTTCGTGCAGTACCATGTCGTACAGGCGCGCGGGGCGATGGCCGTTCAGGCTGGCGAAGTACTCGTGCAGTGCGCGCTCGGTGTGACCCCGCAACGGCAGCTCTCTGCCGTTGCCCCTGCCGTTGCCATTGCCGTTGCTCTTCAAGGCGGTGCCGTTGCTCTTCAAGCCGGAGCCCTTCGTCTTCACGCCGGTGGTTGTGACCATGGTTTGCCTGCTTAGCGCGCCAGTTTTGTTGTTGACATGCGCGACTCCCCTGCGTGCCTGAGTGCGACCGCGCATTCACGCCGCCTCAAGTCGTATCCATCTGTCGAAGCCTTGTCTCGCCACCGCAAACTGCGACGCTGAATCCTCCGCCGCCATCATCATGTGCCGCAGCGAGTCGATCTCGGCATGCTGTCGGCAATACCAGCTGAGGTGCTTGCGTGCCACTCGAACTCCGGTGTACTCGCCGTAGAACGCGTACAGAGATTCGAGGTGCTGAAGAATGACCTCTGTCTTGAACGCGCGCAAGAGCGGTGCCGGTAATCTGCCGCTGGCGAGGTACGCATTGACATCACGAAAAATCCATGGTGCACCCTGCGCCGCGCGACCGATCATTACTCCCTGTGCGCCGGTGAAATCAAGTACCGCGCGAGCACGCGCGGGCGCATCGATATCACCATTTGCAAACAACGGACGCTCGAACGCAGTGCGCGCCAGCCGGATCGTGTCGTATTCCGCCGCGCCACGGAAGAAGTCCAGGCGCGTGCGGCCGTGAATCGCAAGCGCCGCGATGCCGCATGAGTGTGCGATCTGCGCCACGCGCATCGCATTGCGCTGCGTCGGATCGATGCCGGTGCGGATCTTCAGCGTGACCGGCACCGCCACCGCATCGACGACGGCATCGAGGATGCGCCGTATCAATGGCTCATCCGCCAGCAGCGCCGAGCCGGCATCGCGGTTGCAGACCTTCTTGGCCGGACAGCCCATGTTGAGGTCGATCACCTGGGCGCCCAGCTCGACATTGACGCGCGCGGCTTGTGCGAGCTCGACCGGATCACTGCCGACGAGCTGCACCACGCGCGGCTCGGGCTCGCCCTCGTGATCCATGCGCCGGCGCGATTTTGCCGACGACCACAGGCGCTGGTCCGCGCTCAGCATCTCCGCCGGCGTCAGCGCTGCGCCGAAGCGGCGGCACAGCACGCGGAAGGGGCGATCGGTGACGCCCGCCATCGGTGCGAGCACTGCTCGGCCGGACAGTTCGTAATCGCCCAGCCGCCACCTCATGGCGGGCATGTCATGCACCTGTGATGCCGGGACGGTGATGCGAGTCATGCCGCCGTCATGGTATGCCGGCATTCGCCGTTGGCGCCGTGTCGCCGGCGCAGCGCTCGGCCCCACCGGCGTCGCGCAGGCATACGTCGAGCTCGAAGCTTGCGCTGGCCGCGCTCGGGTCGCGCACCGCCACCTCACTATCGATGCGCTCATCGCTCGCCATGATGCGCTCCGGCGCGCGGCCCTTGGGCCAGTAGTCGGCGGGTGTCAGGTCGCGCTGCGCGATGCGCTTGCCGTAACGGTCGAGCAGCGTGAGCCGCAGCAGCGGTGTCGGCTGCGCACGCGGCGCGCGGTTGGCGAGCGACAGCCGCACGTGAATGACCTGTTGCGCTGTCGCGTCGGCCTCCGCGCCCTCCTGGCGTACGTCGAAGGCTCCCAGATTCCAATGCGGCCGCAGCGGCACCCCCAATGCGGCATATCCGCGGCTGAGCGGCGCGCCCCATGTCGGCGAGGCAGCAAGTGCATCGCGCCAGTGATTCAGTGACTGAAGTGCCAGCAGCAGCGCCAGCATGGCGCAGCCAAGTATCCAGGGCCAGCGGTGCTGCGCAGTTTCCAGGCCTGGAACGTCCAGGTCGATCGCGGCCTCGTCACCCTCGTCGGCCTCGCCCTCGTCCAGGGCGGCTGCAGCCGCGCCGAAGCCGGATGTGCCCGCGTCGGACAGCTCGAACTCGACGATATCCGGGTGCCTCGCGTTAAAGGCCGGCGCCGCATCGACCTGCCACGCCTCCGCCCGGCGCTCTTGCGCCTGACGTTCGTCCGCCGCATCCGCTTCCCCGGTCGCGGCCGACAACCGCCGCGTGAGCGCGTCGAGCTCATCGACCGGCTCATCGACCGATGTGTCAGATGGGTCCTCAGAGGGTGCGTCGGTCAGAGTCTCACCGCCGTGCGTGACCTCGTCGCCCTCCAGCACGATGTTCTCGACGCTGTCGTAGTTGCGCGTGTCGGGCGCGGCCTCCCGTGGCACCGGTCGTGGTTGCGGTCGTGGTTGCGGTTGCGGGCGGCCGGCGGCCCCCGGCGGACGCGCTGCCGATCCGCGCTCGCCGCTCGCCGGCGCTGCCCCCACTGGTGCGGTCGGCGGTGCAGCCGGTGGTGCAGCCGATGGTGCAGCCGGTTCATCTTCCAGCAGGCTGATGCCGAGAGTCTGCAAAACCTGCTCGAACTGATCGATTGCATCGGCATCGGTATGGCGTCGCCCGGCCATACCGGGCGCCTCGGTACCCCCTGCGGTTGCCGGAGGGCTGCCGTGTGCGGCCGAGGAAGAGGAAGCGGTAGTCGAGCGTGCCGCCGGCACGTCGCCCGAGCGCCGCGCTGCGTCATGGGCCGCGGGCGCGGAGGGGCGCGGCTGCGGCGGGGACCGCATCGGTGTCGTCGCAGCTGGCGTCGCAGCGGTCGCGGCCGCTGCACTCGTGGCGGCCGCCGCAGCCATCGAGGGCATCGCCGGCGATCGGCTCATCGTCCTGCTCATCGCCGGAGCTGGTTGGGCCGCTGGGGCCGGCGTCGGCGTCGCGGTTTGAGCGAGAGGTCGTGCCATCGCGCCCGTCGGCAGAGGGGCTGCAGGCGCCGAAGGCGGTGTCGGCGCCGATGTCGATGTCAGAGGGGGCGCCGGTGCGGGTGCTGGCGTGGGCGCCGGCTTCGACATCTGCGGTTGCTCGGAGGCGGACAGTGCTGCCGAGGACAGCGCCTGCCGGATCTGCGAGGTGGAGGCCGGATCAGCCTGTGGTGGTGCCGGAGCGGCCGCCTCGGCATCGCCCAGCGTTTCGGTAAGCTTCAGCAGGGCATTGAAGACATTTGAGCAGCGGCCGCAACGTACGTAGCCCTGGCCGATGCGCAGGTCGTTGGCGGTCACCGCGAGCGTGAGCGTGCATTTGGGACAGACCGTGAACATCGTGCGGGAAGCTGCGTATATCAATATCTGGTGCCGCTGAGCGCCACCCAATCGTCGCGCTGCGCCGACCACTTCATATCAAACCACTTTGCGAACGCCGCCGCCATCTCAGACTGCTCGGCAGCCAGGATGCCGGCCAGCAGCAGCCGGCCGCCCGCCGGCAGCAGCGCGGCGAGCTCATGACGCAGCGACAGCAGCACCGTGCCGAGGATATTCGCCACGAGGACATCGCAGTCGCGCGGAACATCCTCGGAGCGCTCGCACAGGCGGAGGCGATCGGCGACACCATTGTCGAGTGCGTTCTCGCGTGTGGCCCGCAACGCCTGCGGATCGATGTCGAAAGCATAGGCGCGACGCGCCCCCAGCTTCAATGCCGCCAATGCGAGTACACCCGAGCCGCAGCCGTAATCGACCAGGCGGCAGCCGTCCAGGGCGCCGCCGGCGCCGAAGGATGCCTGCCGGTCCAACCACGTGAGGCACAGTGCGGTGGACGGGTGCGTGCCGGTGCCGAAGGCCAGGCCCGGGTCCAGGCGGACGACCACCGCGCCGGGTTCGGCGACCGCCTCGTGGTGCGGACAGATCCACAGGTGCTCGCCGAAGCGCATCGCATGGAAGTCGCGCAGCCACTCGCGCTCCCAGAGCCGCTCGGGCACCGCGCGCGCCGCCAGCTGCGCCGGCTCGACGCCCAGCCGGGCCGCCAGTTCGACGATCAGCGCGGCCCCGGCGCGCTCTGCAGCGAACAGCGCCTGCACGCGCGTTGCCTGCCATAGCGGCATCTCGCCCGGCCTGGGCTCGAACACAGGCTGGTCGCGCGCATCGCTGAGCGTGACCGCGAGCGCCCCGCTTGCCAGGCATGCCGCCTCGGCGATTTCCGCTATCTGCGCGATCTGCGGCTGTTGCGCTGCCGGCGCTGCGGCTGGCAGCGGCAGTGCGCCGAGCTCGAAGCTGAGCTCAAAATATCCCGTCACGGCAATCGCCTGCGCGCAAGCTCGCGGTGCCTCGTCATTCGTGCCTCTCCAACGGAGCCAGCAAGCACCCGTTGACAATCGACACGCGGTGCAAGCCATCGGGCGCGGCGGGTATGCGGGACGCCATGGGCTTGGCGGCAGACGATGGCCGTGCCGCGGATTACTTGAGCCCCAGCCGCCGCTCGAGATAATGGATATCGAGGCCGCCGGCCTGGAACGCGGCGTGCGCGAGAATTTCCTGGTGCAGGGCGGCGTTGGTCTTGATGCCTTCGACCACCAGCTCCGAGAGCGCGTTGCGCATGCGCGCGATGGCGGTTTCGCGGGTATCGCCGTGCGCAATCAGCTTGCCGATCAGCGAGTCGTAATGCGGCGGCACGTTGTAGCCCGAGTACACGTGGCTGTCGACCCGGATACCGGGGCCGCCCGGCGGGTGCCACAGCTTGATCGGACCAGGCGAGGGCATGAAGGTGCGGGCGTCCTCGGCATTGAGGCGGCATTCGATTGCGTGACCGTGGACCTGCACGTCGGCCTGCGTATAGGCGAGCTTCTCGCCGGCGGCGATCTGCAGCTGCGCCTTGACCAGGTCGATGCCGGTGACCAGCTCGGTGACCGGGTGCTCCACCTGGATGCGTGTGTTCATCTCGATGAAATAGAACTCGCCGTCCTGGTAGAGGAACTCGAGCGTGCCGGCGCTGCGGTAGCCGACCGCCCGGCAGGCCTCCACGCAGCGCTCCCCCATCTGACGGCGCTGCTTGGCGCTGATACCGGGAGCCGGTGCCTCTTCGATGACTTTCTGGTGGCGCCGCTGCATCGAGCAGTCGCGCTCGCCCAAGCTGATGACATTGCCGTAGTTGTCGGCCAGGATCTGGAACTCGATGTGGCGCGGACGTTCGAGGAATTTCTCCATGTAGACCGCGTCGTTGCCGAACGCCGCCAGCGCCTCCGACTTGGTGATCGCGATCGAGCTCACCAGCGCGCCTTCGGCGTGCACAACCCGCATGCCCCGGCCGCCCCCTCCGCCGGAGGCCTTGATGATGACCGGATAGCCCAGGTCGCGCGCCGTGCGCAGGTTCTCGTCCGCATCATCGCTGAGCGCCCTGTCCGAGCCCGGTACGCACAGCACCTGGTGTTCGCGCATCAGCTTGATTGCCGACACCTTGTCGCCGAGCAGCCGAATGGTCTCGGCCTTCGGCCCGATGAAGATGAAGCCGCTCTTCTCGACCCGCTCGGCAAAGTCCGCGTTCTCCGACAGGAAGCCGTAGCCCGGGTGGATGGCGACTGCATCGGTGACTTCAGCCGCGCTGATGATGGCCGGCATGCTCAGGTAACTCAGCGCCGAGGGCGGCGGACCGATGCAGACCGATTCATCGGCCAGCAGGACATGCTTGAGGTTCGCATCGGCGGTGGAATGTACCGCGACCGTCTTGATTCCGAGCTCGCGGCAGGCGCGCAGGATGCGCAGGGCGATCTCGCCGCGGTTGGCGATCAGAATTTTTTCGAGCATTGGCATCTGATTGGATGACCCGGCTTCATTCGGCGCGCGCCTGGCGGCCGATGCGGGCAGCGGTCCGAGCGGGTCGGGACTGGCCACAGCGGCGCTAAGCGATGCCAATGATGATCATTCGATGATGAACAGAGGCTGATCGAACTCGACCGGCTCCCCGTTCTTGACGAGAACGGCCTTGATCCTGCCGGCCTTCTCCGAGTCGATCTGGTTCATCATCTTCATTGCCTCGATGATGCACAGGGTCTGACCGATTTCCACCTCGTCGCCGATCTCCACGAAGGCCTTGGCCCCCGGGGACGGCGCGGAGTAATAGGTGCCGACCATCGGTGCCGTGACAATGTGCTCGCCCGCCGCCGGGGGTACCCCGCCGGTGCCGGCGTTGCCGGTCGCGGGGGGGGCGGGTGCGGCCGGGGCCTGGCCCGCGGCGGAGGTGCCCGGCAGCGCCAGCGGTGCGCTCACATAGGTCGGCTGCGCCGGCACTGCCCTGGCAATCCGCAGCGATTCCTCCCCCTCCTTGATCTCGATCTCGGCGATGCCCGATTCCTCGAGCAGCTCGATCATTTTCTTGATCTTACGAATATCCATCGAATGAGCTCCGATCCTTCCGGTGCTACCGGCAGAAGACCCCCGCAAGGTTCGGGAATGTACCTAATCTGCGTCGATTTGCCTAATCTTGGCAGGGACTGACGGCTATATTGCTCAAAACGGATCGTATAGTCGCTGGCCAAAATCACGGCGGCCGCCGCCTCAATTGAGCGGCGGAGCCGATCCCGGGGAGCGTAGGTCAGGTGGCGCCGGTGCCGGCGCCGGACTTGGCGCGCTTTATCGCCAGCTCGCGCAGCTCAGTGGCTATCGCGGCGCGCGCCTGGGGCAGCGTCTCGCGGCCGTCGGTGACGGCCCGCGTCGCCGCAATGATGAAATCGGCTTCCGCACGGTGCAGCTCGCCGATCTTGACCGCGACGATGCGGCCCTGTGCGTCGGCAAACACCGAGAACGGCAGCACCGGCTCGATGCCGAAGCGCTCTACGGCGGCGGTCCCCTCCGCCTCGCCCACCAGCAGCGGATACTTGACCGCCGTGCGGCGCAGATACTGCTGGACGGCGCTGCGCGAGTCGACCGCGACGCCGACGATCTGCAGGCCCTCAGGGCGATATTGCGTCCACAGCTGCTGCAACAACGGCATCTCGCGCTGGCACGGTTCGCACCAGGTCGCCCAGAAGTTGACGATCAGCGGGTGGCCGAGGTAATCGCGCAGCGATTTCTGCGTGCCGGCCAGGTCAGGCAGGCGCACGTCCGGGATGGTTTCCGGTACGGGTATCGCCCGCGGCGCGGCCTCGGCGGTGCCTCCCGCCACGCCGCCCACGGAGGGGCTGGCGGCCGGGCCGCTGGTGGTCATCGAGCCGTCCAGGCGCGCCTGCAGTGCGACCAGCGTCGAGCGGTGGGTGGAGCGGTAGGCCAGAAAGCCGGCGAGCATACAGCAGCACACCAGCAGCCCGATCGCGAGGGCGCGTAGAAGCAAACGCATGCCGACAGTATGCGCGCGCGCGGTGCTGACCGCGACCGTGCTAGCCGGTGGCCAGCGCCCGATGCAGCAGCGCCGCGAACTGCGCCGGCTTCATGTAACCGACCACGCGGAATGCGCGCCGCTCGTGGCCGCCGCCGTCGTAGAAGGCAATCGTCGGTGGCCCGTAGATATGGAACCGGTGCAGCAGCGCCTGGTCATCGGCCGTGTTGGCGGTGACGTCGGCGCGCAGCAGCAGCACCCGCTGCAGGGTCGCGCGTACGTCGGGGTCGGTGAAGGTATAGTGCTGCATCTCCTTGCAGGAGGTGCACCAGTCGGCATAGAAGTCGAGCATCACCGGCTGACCGCGGGTTGCGGCCGAACGCACCGCCTGGTCGAGCTGCGCCACCGAGGAAATACTTTCAAACGCCAACTCATCCTGCGGCGTGGCGCGCGCCAGCGGCGCCAGCGGGTTTTGCGAGCCGCGCGCCGCGCCGATCAGCAGTGCCACCCCATAAAGCGCTGCGGCCAGCGCCGCGACCCCGGCGGTCCCGCGCACGGACCGCACGGCCGATGGCATGCGCGCCAGATTCCACAGCACCAGCGCGGCGGCCAGGGCCGGAATCACGAACAGCCATAGCGTGCCGCCCGGCGGCACCAGCCGCGTGAGCATCCAGGCTGCCAGCGCGAGCATCAGCACGCCGAACAGTCGCTTGACCGTGTCCATCCACGCACCGGCCTTTGGCAACCAGCGGCCGGCCGAACTGCCGACGACCAGCAGCGGCGCGCCCATGCCGAGACTCATCACGAACAACGCCGCCGCCCCGCGCGCGATGGCGCCGCTTTGGCCGATGACCGCCAGCGTCGCCACCAGCGGCGGTGCGACGCAGGTCGTCACGATCAGCGAGGACAGTGCACCCATAGCCGCCACGCCGCCGAAGTGTCCGCCGCTCTGTCGATTGCTGGCCGCGGCCAGGCGCGTCTGGATGAACCCCGGCATCTGCACCGTGTATAGGCCGAACATCGACAGCGCCATCGCCGCAAACAGCGCCGCGAACAGCACGATGATCCACGGTTGCTGGAAGGCGGCCTGCACCTGCTTGCCGGCGGCGGCGAACACCGCGCCGGTGACGGTATAGGTCACCGCCATGCCAAGCACGTACGTGAGCGACAGCGCGAACGCGCGGCCAGTGTTCACTCGCGGGCCCGCGCCCGCAATCAGCCCTGACAGGATCGGAACCATCGGCAGGCAGCAGGGTGTGAACGCCAGCAGCAATCCCAGTCCGAAGAACGTGGCCAGCACGCCCAGCATGTTGCCCGAGCGAATCAGGTCTGCGAGGCGGTCCTGCTCGGAGACATAGACGCCGGCGCGCGAGCCCGCGGCAATGCTGCTGCCCGTGCTGCCGCCACCGGCGGCGCCCGCGGCGCCCGCGGCGCTCGCGGGGGCCGTCATCAGCGCAACCGATAGCGCGCGCGTGATCGGCGGGTAGCACAGCCCGGCCTCGGCACAGCCCTGGTAGGTGATCTGCACCGGCAGCGCGGTCGCGCCCGCTGCGTGGTGGGTGACCGGCAGCGTGACAACCAGCTGGTTGTGATAGATCACCTGATTGCCGAAGTACTGATCGTGCTTGACCGTTCCCGCAGGAAACTGCAGCTTGCCGATGCGGGTGTCCGCCGAGCCGGCCGCGGCCTTGATGCGATCGCGATACAGGTAGTAGCCGGGAGCAATCAGCCAGGTGAGCCGGACCTGGGCTGCGCCGTCGGCGGCGGCAGTGGCCGTGGCCGACAGCCGGAAGGCCTGTTCGGGCGGCAGGAAGTTCTCGCTGGAATTGCTGCTGTGAAGCTGGTCGAGCAGCGCGTCCACGCCCGAGCCGGATGTGGAGCGGTCGGCGGCCCGCGCAGCAGCGGTGCCCAGCGCCAGCAAGCCCGCGCAGAGCAGGGCCGTTACGGCGATCGCCGCGAGCCATCTCGACGGGAACCGCAGGGTCGGCGGGATCCGCGGCCTCGAACCGGCGATATCGCAACGCATCATGGCCGTCACCGTTTGCAGAGTTCGAAACGCCATTCTCTCAAAAAGTTCAATGGCTTGGCCGTGAAGGAGGCCACAGCCTCGGACGCGGCCATGACCGCGCCGGGTGCGGTAGGGCTTGAATTTCCAATGTTCGCCCCTATGATTAGCAGCCAAGCAGCGGGAGTGCTAACAGACCGCGCAGGCAGCGACGCGGATTCCGCGATCGATTTTACCGTAAAGCGTTGGATACAGAGCAAAAGGAGTCAATCCATGAAGATTCGTCCTCTTCATGATCGTGTCATCGTCGAGCGCCTCGAGGAAGAGCGCACCAGTCCGGGCGGCATCGTGATCCCCGACACTGCGGCCGAAAAGCCGGTACAGGGCAAGATCGTGGCAGTCGGCAAGGGCAAGATTCTGGAAGACGGGCAGGTGCGGCCGCTCGACGTCAAGGTCGGCGACAAGATCCTGTTCGGCAAGTACAGCGGTACCGAGGTCAAGGTCGAAGGCAAGGATCTCGTGGTCATGCGTGAGGAAGACGTCATGGCCGTCATTGAGAAATAAATAAGGCGAGGAAGTACGACAATGGCAGCCAAAGAAGTTCGGTTTAGTGATGATGCCCGGCAACGCATGTTCCGCGGCGTCAACGTTCTGGCCAACGCGGTGAAGGCGACGCTCGGCCCCAAGGGCCGTAACGCCGTGCTCGAGAAGAGCTTCGGCGCACCGACCGTCACCAAGGATGGCGTCTCGGTCGCGAAGGAAGTCGAGCTGAAGGACAAGTTCGAGAACATGGGCGCGCAGATGGTCAAGGAAGTCGCGTCCAACACCTCCGATGAGGCCGGCGACGGCACCACGACCGCCACCGTGCTGGCGCAGGCGATCATCCGTGAAGGCCTGAAGGCCGTGTCCTCGGGTCGCAACCCGATGGACATCAAGCGCGGTATCGACAAGGCCGTGCAGGTCGCGACCGACGAGCTCAAGCGCATCAGCAAGCCCTGCAAGGACAGCAAGGCGATCGCGCAGGTCGGCACGATCTCCGCCAATGGCGACGAAAGCATTGGCAAGACGATCGCCGATGCGATGGAAAAGGTCGGCAAGGAGGGCGTCATCACGGTCGAGGAAGGCTCGGGACTGGAGAATGAGCTGGAAGTCGTCGAAGGCATGCAGTTCGACCGTGGCTACCTGTCGCCGTATTTCATCAACAATCAGAGCAACCAGACCGCCGAGCTGGAGAAGCCGTACATACTGCTGGTCGACAAGAAGATCAGCAATATCCGTGAGCTGCTGCCGGTACTCGAAGGCGTTGCGAAGGCCGGTCGGCCGCTGCTGGTCGTGGCCGAGGACGTCGAGGGCGAGGCCCTGGCGACGCTGGTGGTCAACAACATCCGCGGCATCCTCAAGGTGGCTTCGGTGAAGGCACCGGGCTTCGGTGATCGCCGCAAGGCGATGCTGCAGGACATCGCGATCCTGTGCGGCGGCACCGTGATTTCCGACGAGGTCGGCCTGTCGCTCGAGAAGGCGACGCTGAATGATCTGGGCGAGGCCAAGAAGGTCGTGGTCGAGAAAGAAAACACCACGGTCATCGACGGCGCCGGCAAGCCCTCCGACATCAAGGGCCGGATCGAGTCGATCCGCCAGCAGATCGAAGAGGCCACTTCCGACTACGACAAGGAGAAGCTGCAGGAGCGAGTGGCCAAGCTCTCCGGCGGTGTCGCCGTGATCAAGGTCGGTGCCGCGACCGAGATCGAGATGAAGGAGAAGAAGGCTCGCGTCGAGGATGCGCTGCACGCCACGCGTGCCGCGGTCGAAGAGGGCGTGGTGCCGGGCGGCGGCGTGGCGCTGGTGCGCGCGTTGAAGGCGCTCGAGAAGCTCGAGGGCGCGAATGAGGACCAGACGGTCGGCATCGCGATCCTGCGTCGCTCGATCGAGGAGCCGCTGCGCCAGATCGTCGAGAATGCCGGCGAGGATGCCGCAGTGATCCTCAACAAGGTCCGGGACGGCAAGGGCAGCTATGGCTACAACGCTGCCACCGGCGAGTTCGTCGACCTGATCGAGCAGGGCGTGCTGGACCCGACCAAGGTCACGCGCCTGGCGCTGCAGAACTCGGCGTCGGTCGCCGGATTGCTGCTGACCACGGAGGTCATGATCGCCGAGGCACCGAAGGACGAGCATGAGCACGGTGGCGGCATGCCGGGCGGCGGCGGCATGGGCATGGATATGTAACGCTCAGCGCGTTACCGCTCCATCGGCGTCGCGCAGCGCTGGCCGCACGACGCACGGTCGCAAGACCTAAGGGAAAGGGCCGGAAGGAAACTTCCGGCCCTTTTTTGCTGTGGCGGCCCGCTCACGCCGCGGGCGCTGTGCGGGGCGCACCGGATAAGGTGACCGTGACGCGCGCGGCACGCGGTCTGCACCGGCGCGGGCTTCTGCTCATCGCACACCGCCGCCCACCGGGAAGACCTGTGCGCCGTTCTCGGTGATCGTCACCACGACACGATAGCGCCTGTCGTCCAGCGAGAAACTCAGCCGGCGCTTGGGCGGAAAGCTGGTGAGCCAAAACGGCAGGTACACCACATTGCTGGCATCGAACGCGGTCACCATCCAGCGCGGCACGTCGCGGTCCGGGTGATGCCGAAGCCCGGCGAGGATGGCCGTGATCCTGGCGTAGTCCGCCGGCCGGCGGATCTTCAATGCCTGCAATGCTCCGGGTGCGTTGAGATCTACCGATGTCGATGTCGATGTCGATGTCGATGTCGGCACCGGTACCGGCGGTGACGGAGCCGATGGCAGTGTCGGCGCACTGGGTTGCGTCAGCGCCTGCATGGGTTGCAGGCCCATCTGGCCGGCCGGCGGTGGTGTCCACTGTTCCGTTACCATCGTCAGCGTCAACGCCCGCGCCCACCGGTCGGTTGCGGCCGCGACGTTCCCGCCGGCCCGATCGGCGGGGGCGGGCGGGAGCACGCCGGCACGCCGATGCGGCGCGATCTGCATGATGCCGGCCAGCGCCAAGGCCACTAGGGCAGCCGTCAGTGCGGCGGCCGTCAGTGCCGGTGCGCCGAGCAGCCGTCGCCGCAGGCCGCGCCTGCGGGCGTAGCGCGCGGCAGCCTGCAGAACCAGCCGATCCGTCGCGCCATAGGCCGGTTCCTCGACGCCTGCGCGGTAACCCGTGCACAGGTGTTCGAACTCGTCATTCAAGAGATGCTCCGGCGTCGTCATTTCCAGCTCCCGAGCTGCGCGCGCAGCCGCGCGACCGCGTAGCGCATACGGCTCTTGGTCGCCTCGAAACTTGTGCCCGTGACGGCGGCAATTTCCTCCAGGCTCAGATTTGCCTCCGCCTTCAGCAGAAATACGGCGCGCTGGTCCGGCGCAAGCCGATCGATCGCCGCCGACAGGGCGCGGTGCAGCTCGATGTTGTGAACCCACTGCTCGGCGGCCGGGGCCGATTCGTCGATCAACTCGTCCACCGCAGGCGTATCTTCGACCGCGGGGTGTCGGCCGCGCCGGCGCCAGCGATCCTGCAGGCGGTGGTGTGCGATCGCAAACAGGTAGGTCGTAAACCTGGCGGTCGGCCGGTAGTGCTGCCGCCCGCGGATCACCGCCATCCAGACTTCTTGAAATACCTCGTCGGCCTCATCCCGATCCTGCGTGAGCTTGGCGACGAAGCGGCGCAGCGAGCCGCGATGGCGGGCGTAAAGCGCGTCGAAGGCGCCCTGATCGCCGGCACCGTATCGGCCGAGGAGCTGCTGATCGGTCTGCTCTGTGCCGGCAGCCCGGCACACTTCGGCGGCTCCGCGCACGGATCGCGTCGCCGGCTCCGGAACCTGCCGCCGCGCCGGTTCCTCGTCGGGCTGCGTCGGCGCCGCAGCATGCATCGGGTTCAAAGCGGAGGTGACGGCGGCATTCATGCTCGCTTCCTGAGTATCAGCGCTGGGCGTTAATCGTCGCAGTCCTGCCGCCGGGGTTAAACTGGGCCCGATTTCAACGATACGCCGGACGGCGCCGCCGGAGGGGCAGTGCGGGACAACTGGGAGCAGCTGCGGGCCGGGGTCGACTGTCCCCTGTGCGTACCGCGGCCGGACGTCAATGAGCACGTGTTCCTGGTGCGCAGGCTCGCGGTCTCGTCGCTGTATCTGACGCGCGATCAGACCTATCGCGGCAGGTGCGTGCTGCTGTATGACCTGCGCCACGTCAACCGCCTGGACGCGCTCGAGCTGGACCAATGGCAGGTGCTGGCGCGGGATATCTGGATCGCGGCGCGCGCGGTGGCGCGGGTGTTCGATCCGCAGCATATGAACGTCGAGAGTCTCGGCAACGAAGTACCGCACCTGCACTGGCATTTGATTCCGAGATACATCGACGACGGCCGGTGGCGCGGCCCCATCTGGACGTCGGATCGGTCCGACATGCGCAGCTCGCGTCTGGCCGAGACGCAGTACCTTGAGCTGGCGCAGGCGCTCGGTGAGGCACTCGACACGCTGGAGGCGGGACGATGACCCAGGCTGGTAGCGCACCCAAGGTGTGCGCGAGCACCCGGGAGGCGCTGGCCGGCGTGGTGCACGACGGCATGAGCGTGATGTCGGGTGGTTTTGGGCTGTGCGGCATACCGGACGGGCTGATCGAGGCGCTGCGCGACAGCGGCGTCAGGGACCTCACGGTCATCTCCAACAACGCCGGCGTCGATGGCCACGGGCTCGGACTGTTGCTGCTGACGCATCAGATACGCAAGATGGTGTCCTCCTACGTCGGCCAGAATCGCGAGTTCGAGCGCCAGTATCTCGCCGGCGAGGTCGAGATCGAATTCAACCCGCAGGGCACGCTGGCCGAGCGCATCCGCGCCGGCGGCGCCGGCATCTACGGCTTCTACACACGCACCGGTGCCGGCACCGTGGTGGCCGAGGGCAAGGAGACGCGCGTGGTGGGCGGCGAGACCTACGTGCTGGAGACCGGCCTGGTCGCGGACCTGGCGCTGGTGAAGGCCTGGAAGGGCGACACCGAGGGCAACCTGGTCTATCGCAAGACCGCGCGCAACTTCAACCCGGTGATGGCCACCGCCGCGCGCGTCACGGTCGCCGAGGTCGAGCAGTTGGTCGAGGTCGGCGAGATCGAGCCGGATCGCGTGCATACACCCGGCATCTTCGTGCAGCGGATCGTGCAGTCGTCCAGGGGTGACAAGCCGATCGAGCACCGCACGGTGAGGAAGCGCAGCGATGCCCTGGTCACGTGAGCAAATGGCCCAGCGCGCGGCGCGCGAGCTGCGCAGCGGTTACTACGTCAATCTCGGCATCGGCATCCCGACGCTGATCGCCAACTACATCCCGACGGACATGAAGGTCGTGCTGCAGTCGGAGAACGGCATGCTCGGAATGGGACCGTTTCCGTACGAAGGGGAGGAAGACGCCGACCTGATCAACGCCGGCAAGCAGACCATCACCGAGCTGCCGATCTCGTCATATTTCTCCTCCGCCGACAGCTTCGCGATGATTCGCGGCGGACATGTCAACCTCGCGGTGCTCGGCGGCATGGAGGTGTCGGAGCGCGGTGACCTGGCCAACTGGATGGTGCCGGGCAAGATGATCAAGGGTATGGGCGGGGCGATGGACCTGGTGGCGGGCGTCAAGCGCGTGATCGTGGTGATGGAACACGTCGGGCGCGGGGGCGCGCCGAAGTTCAAGGCCCGCTGCGAGCTGCCGCTGACCGGCGCCAACGTGGTGGACCTGTTGATCACGGATCTGGCGGTGTTCAGCCGGGCCGACCGCGAGGCGGCATTCGAGTTGATCGAACTCGCCCCGGACGTGACCGAGGCGCAGGTGCGTTCCCACTGCTCGGCGCAGTTTCGATCCCCGGCCGCCGGCCTGCCTGTCGCGGGAGTAGCGCCGGATCCGGCAGGCCCGTGGTGAGCGAGGCGATCGGCGCCCCGATGCTCGCGCGCGACAGCGCGGCGCCCGGGCCGGCGTCGCCTCGCTGTGCATCGGCGGCGGTGAGGCCACGGCGATCGCGATCGAGGTGTTTTGAGGCCGAATCCCCCTGTGAGGCGCGTCGCATTGTGTAAAAAATCCGCTCCGCCGCAGACCCGGATTAGCACCCAAAATGTCTCCATCCGCCGACCATTGAGGCGGTCGGAGCACCTCTCGTGTGCTTGAATGCTCATATATATCAATCAGTTAAGCGTTCAATAACATCAGTAACCAGCGGTAATGTACAGGTAACAAATGGTTCACTTTACAAACGAAAATTCTCCGGTATATTGGTCCACAGGGTGAGGCGGACGTCAGTTCGCCGAACCCCGAAAGTCGCGGAACAAGACCCCCCCGTTTCCGCGCAACACCTTAAAGCCCCGCTTTGCGGGGCTTTTTTTTGCGCGGCCGGCGCGCGCACGGCGCCCGCGCCGCCACGTTCTTGCGGCATCATGGCCGCGCCGCCGTTGGGGGCGGGCGTGGAGCGATTCCTGCGTGGCGATTCAGACCGATGACGATCCGGTAGCGTTGCTGCGCGAGCGTTCGCCGCAGGCGGCCGCCGCGCTCGCGCATGGGCCGCTGGCGGACTCGCTGCCGGCGGTGCTCGCGGGCAGCGACTTCGTGCTCGACGCGCTGGCGCGCGACGCCTCGCTGCCCGAGGCGCTGCTCGAGCGCGCCGGCGAGCGCCTGGGCGGCGCCTTGCCGCTGCCGCCATCCGGGCCGCAGACGCCGGAGGGCCAGTTCATGGCGCAGCTGCGCCGCTGGCGCCGGGCCGAGTTCACACGCATCGCCTGGCGGGACCTGGCCGGCTGGGCCACGCTCGAGGCGACCCTGGGTGATCTGTCGCGCGCCGCCGATCTGGCGCTGTGCCAGGCGCATGAATTCGCGCTGCGTGCGCTGACCGAACGTCATGGGCGGCCACTCTCGGACGATGGCGAGCCGCAGCAGCTGATGATCGTGGCGATGGGCAAGCTCGGCGGATGTGAGCTCAATTTCTCCTCGGACATCGACCTGGTGCTGCTGTATCCGCGCTCCGGGCAGACCGACGGTGCGCGCGCGGTCGGCAACCAGGAATTCTTCACCCGCCTGGCACAGCTGCTGGTGCGGCTGCTGGCAGAGCACACCGAGGACGGCTTCGTATTCCGGGTGGATCTGCGCCTGCGGCCGTTCGGTGACAGCGGTCCGACCGTGGCCAGCGCCGCGGCGCTCGAGGACTACCTGCAGATCCACGGACGCGACTGGGAGCGCTACGCCTGGATCAAGGCACGCCCGGTCACCGGCATTGCGGCCTGGGCGGAGCTGTTCCGCGGCGCCGTGCAACCGTTCGTCTACCGGCGCTACCTCGACTTTGGCGTATTCGAATCGCTGCGCGAGATGAAGGCATTGATCGAGCGGGAGGTGCAGCGCCGGGATCTGGCCGACGACATCAAGCTCGGCGACGGCGGCATCCGTGAGATCGAGTTCATCGTGCAATCCTTCCAGTTGATCCGTGGCGGCCAGGATCGGCGGCTGCAGGACAGCTCGCTGCGGCGGGCGCTGCCGCTGCTGGCCGGGGCGAAGCTGCTGCCGGCGAGCGCGGTGGCGGAGCTGGACGCGGCCTACGAGTTCCTGCGGCGGCTGGAGAATCGCCTGCAGATGTGCGCCGACCAGCAGGTGCACCGACTGCCGTCCGGCGAGAGAGAGAGCGCGCGCCTGGCCGGGAGCATGGGCCAGGCGTCGTGGCCCTCGCTGCGTGCCGAGCTCGCGTGCCACCGCGCCAGCGTCGCTCGGCACTTCCGTGCCGTGGTGTTCGGAGTGCGTTCGGGCGAGGAGGGCGCCGGCCGCGCCGATGTCGTACCGTTGCCCCTTGGGGAGGGCGAGACCGCGGCGCTGGTCGAGCGCCTGCGGGCCCTGGGTTTCGCCGATGCGGACGCGGCCGCGCGGCAGCTGGGCGACTTCCAGCTGGCCGCGCCGATCCGGCGGCTCGATCAGATCGGCAGCCGGCGACTCACGGCGCTGCTGCCGGTACTGGCGGCCGAGGCTGCGCGCACACGCGAGCCGCAGGCGGCGCTGCGCCGGCTGCTGCGCGTACTCGAGGCCATCGGCACGCGCTCGGCATATTTCGCCTTGCTATTGCACGACACGGTGCCCAGGCAGCGCCTGGTGGAGCTGGCCGCGCACGCCGACTTCCTCACCGATCAGATTGCCGCGCACCCGCTGTTGCTCGATGAGCTGATCGGCGAGCGTATCCTCGAGCAGCTGCCCGACCGCGCGGAGCTGGCTGCGGATCTCGCTGCGCGCATGGCCGGCGCCGATCAGGACGATGAGGAGCAGCTGCTCGAGCGTCTGTGTCACTTCCAGCGCGCCGCGCTGTTCCGGCTCGCGGTGGCGGATCTGCTCGCGCGGCTGCCGGTCATGCAGGTCAGCGATCGCCTGACCGACCTGGCCGAGCTGATCGTCGAGCGTGCGCTGTGGCTCGCCTGGCAGCATCTGACCGCGACCCTCGGTACGCCGATGTGCGGCGAGCAGGCCGAGCGCCGGCCGGTGCGCATCGCGGTGATCGGCTACGGCAAGCTCGGCGGCATGGAGCTCGGCTATGCCTCGGATCTGGACCTGGTGTTCGTGCATGACTCGAGCGGTGCGCAGCAGGAGACCGACGCTGCGCGCCCGATCGACAACCAGGTGTTCTTCGTGCGGTTCGCGCAGCGATTGGTGCACCTGCTGACGGTGCACTCGCCGGCCGGTCGGCTCTATGAGGTCGACATGCGGCTGCGGCCCAGCGGTAAGGCCGGCATGCTGATCGCGAGTATCGACGGCTTCGCCGAGTATCAGCGCCACGAGGCCTGGACCTTCGAGCACCAGGCGTTGTTGCATGCGCGCGCCGTGGCCGGCGCGAGCGAGCTGCGCGCGCGCTTCGAGACGATCCGGCTGGAGGTGCTGGCCCACTGTGTGCGCCGCGAGCGGCTGCGCGAGGACGTGCGCCACATGCGCAACCGCATGCGCCACGAGCTGTCCCGGGCCGGACCGGGACAGTTCGACATCAAGCAGGATCCCGGCGGCATCGCCGATATCGAGTTCCTGGCGCAGTACTGGGCGCTGAAGTGGGCGCAGCAGTATCCGCCGGTGGCCAGATATGCCGATACGATCCGGCAGCTCGAATCAGTGGCCTCGGCGGACCTGGTTGCGCAGACTGCCGTGGACGAGCTCACGCATGCCTATCGGGCCTACCGCAGCTGCCTGCATCACCGTGCGCTCGACGGCCTGGGCGGCATCGTCACAGCGGGCGAGTTCTGCGCCGAGCGCGCCGCGGTAAGCGCCATTTGGGATCGGGAAATGACGGATCCGCAGCCGTAGCGGCCACGGCGGCTGCCGCCGCGGCAACCGCGGCGCTACCGCCGGTCACGGTGGACGTCGCGTCGTGACGGTGGCGGCCGACTGCAGGATCGCGCGCGTGCGGGTGGTGTCGTTGCTGCCCGCCTCATAGGTTTCGACCCGGTTGCGGCCCTGGTTCTTGGCGCGGTACAGCGCGGCATCGGCGGCGCGCTGCAGGGCGTCGAGCGTGACGATGCGGCGGCCGAGCGCCGCCACGCCGAAGCTGGCGGTCACCGGCCGCTGCTGCGCGCCGCTCTTCAGATGCGCCTGCAGGTGTTCCCGTAGCTGCTCGGCCACCTGCACCGCCCGCTCGCGCGGTGACGCCAGCATCAGCATGAATTCCTCGCCGCCGGTGCGGCCGAACAGATCGGTGGGATGAATCAGCGAGCGCGTAAGCGTCACCAGCTGGCACAGCACGCGATCGCCTTCCGCGTGGCCGAAGTCGTCGTTGATGCGCTTGAAGTGATCCAGGTCGAAGCTGACGATCGACAGCGGCGCGGCCTGTGCGGCCGCCTGTTCGACCGCCTGTTGCAGCAGCGGCAGCAGCCCGCGCCGGTTGTACACGCCGGTCAGCGCATCGGTGGTGGCCAGATACTCGGCGCGGCGGCGCGCCTGGTCGAGCTCGCGCGTGCGCTCCTCGACAGTGCGCTCCAGCTCCTGCTGGCGGCTCTCGAGCGCCCGGCGGGTGGCGCTTTGGGCGCGCCGGGTGGTGAACTGCAGGGCCCGGATGCGATCGGCGAGCGCCAGCGACAGCAGCAGCGCCTCGCAGGCAACCCCGACGGTGATGCTCTGGCGTGCCAGCTCGTGGAAATGGATCACTCCCACGACCATCAGCCCGTAGCACATCACCGCGCACCATACGGCCGCCTTCGCCAGTAGAAAGAAACGCGCCTGGGGATGTCCGTGCAGCAGGCAGGTCAGGCCGATCAGCGCGCCCGTCACCGGCATCACGAACAGCAGCAGCGACCCGAGCTGGTAGGCCGGGCCGGGCGCCAGCCACCACGGCGACAGCGCCGCCGCCAGCGCGGCGGCGGCGGCGGTGAGCGCCAGCCGGTCGACCCAGGCAATCCTTTGGGTCTCCAGCAACGCACGCGCAAACAGCATGTTGAGCAGGAACCCGCTGCCGGCGAACAGCAGCAGGCCCTGGTTGCCCGGCCAGGTCCAGCCCGGATAGAGCATCCAGCCGCCGAAACCGCTCAGGCCGGTGCAGGCCAGGTACACCGCCGGCAGCAGCAGCACGTAGTACAGATAGGCACGCTGCCGCAGCGACAGATACAGGAACAGGTTGTAGATCAGCAATCCGCCCAGAATGCCGGTGAACACGCCATTGAGCAGCAGGCTGGTGCGGGCGGCGTGCTCGACGTCGGCGGCACTCTGGAACTGCATCGGCACCAGCAGGGCGCCCATTCTGCCGGCGACGCGCAGGTACAGCTCGTAGCGCTCGCCCGGTGCGATCTGCAGCGGGAATACCGGATGGCTGGCCGAGAAGCTGCGCGCGCGCGCCGGCACGCGGTCGCCGCCCTGTCCCGTCTGCTGCAGCACGCCGCGGTCGAGCACGTACAGCCGCACGTCATCGAGCGTGGATTGCGCAATGCTCAGGTACACCGTGGTCGGCTGCGCGCCCTGGCCCTGGACCGACAGGTGCAGCCAGTAGGCCGCGGCGCTGAAGCCGAAATTGACGGTTTTGCCGAGGACCGGCGTGAAGCGGGTCGAGGGTGCGGTCACGGCCGCCAGGTCGAGCCGGCGGGACGGATCCTTGACATACTCCACCGTGCTCGATCCGGCCAGTGGCACGTCGGAGCGGTATTCGACCTGAGCCGCCACGCCGATGGTCGGCAGCGCCAGGAACAGCACCACGGCCGGGAGCATCGCACCGAAACGCAGGCGTTCCAACCCGGCCATCCTCTCTCCAGAGCTCGGCCGGCAGCCCACGGACCGCGGTGCCAGATCGACCGCAGCAACTTACCCCCATCATGCCGTGAGTAGGGGCGCGCCCGCATCCGCGTCGCTATAATTCTGTGCATGACATCACGTGCAGAGCTGCGCTCGCCCAATGCCCAGAACCAGTACACGGTCAGGCCCTCGGACCTGCCCCTGTCCTGTCCGATGCCGGACATGACCTTGTGGAACTCCCACCCCCGGGTCTATCTGCCGATCGAGCCGTCCGGCTTCGCCAAGTGCCCCTACTGCAGCGCCGAGTACACCCTGCAGCGCCAGGCACCGGCAGCGCTGGGCGGTTAGGGGGCGGCGTACGGCCGGTACGACTTTTCCTCGATGATCGCGGAATTGAGCTTCAGATTGATGCGCCGCTTGATTGCGGCGCGCTCGTCGTTGCGCAGGTAGACCGAGCGGGCGAGCTGCACGAATGCGGCATCGAAGCACCGCTGCGCCTCGTGCTCGCGAATGTGGTCCTCGATCTCCCACAGCTCGCCGTTGACCCGTGCCAGTTCCGCCTCTTCCTGCGCCAGCTGGCCGTCACCGCCGGCCGCGTCCTGCCAGGTTTGCTCCAGCAGCGCGAGCTCGCGGCGCGTGTTGGCCAGCTTGGATGCATCGCCAATACGCTCGCACTTGAGGCGCAAGATCGTGATCTTGTCGAGCAGCTCACCCGGGGAGACGGGTACCAGGATGTCGCTCATGCGCCGCTATGGTAGCAGGCGCGCGCGGCCGGCAGAGGCCTGCAGCAGCGCGTCGAGCCGCTCGCAGACCTCGTCGACACCGATCAGGTCCATCACCCCGGGCCGCTCGATCTTGGCCTGCCAGGGCAGGTCGGCGGCGTCGCGGCCACAGTAGCGGCGCGCGGCCTGCGGGTAACGGTCCACGCACCACTGCTGCGACAGATAGGGGCCGCAGCGCTGCGGCCGGGTGGCCGCGTACAGGCCGATTACCGGGGTGCCGACCATCGTGGCCATGTGCGCGGGCCCCGAGTCCGGCGACAGCAGCGCGGTGGCGCGCGCCAGCAGCGCCAGCAGCTGCGGCAGAGTGTCGCGGCCGACCTGATTGATCAGCGCCGCGCCCGCCGCGCTCTCGATGGCCGCCGCCATGGCGAGCTCATCGGTGGAGCGGCCGCCGCACAGGATTACGCGCATGCCGTGCTCCTGCGCGGCGTGCCGGGCGATCGCGGCGTAGCGCTCGGGGCGCCAGTTGCGCAGCGGATGGCTCGAGCACGGGCTGATCAGCAGCGTCGGCCGGCGGTCCGGTATGAGCCCGGCGGCGTACTGTCGGGCCTCGCTCGGCAGCGGCAGGTCCCATTCCAGCCGCCCCGGCTCGATGCCGAGCGCGGCCAGGAATCCCTGGAAGCTGTCGAGCACATGCTCATTGCGCCGGGGTGCGATCTGCGCATTGGTGAACAGCCACTGCAGCTCGCGCGCGCGCGCGCGGTCGAATCCCAGCCGCACGCGTGCCGGGATCAGGGCCGAGAGCAGGCTGGCGCGCAGCGACAGCTGCATGTGCAGCAACACGTCGAAGCGGCGCGAGTGCAGCTGCGCGCGCAGCGCGCGCGCCGATCGAGCGCCGGCGTGCTTGTCGATGGTGATAAACTCGACGTCCGGCAGCACGCTCATCAGCCGCGCCTCGACCCGGCCGATGACCCAGGTCAGCCGTGTCGTCGGCCATACGCGCTGCAGGGTGCGCACGATCGGCACGATATGACAGGTATCGCCAATGGCCGAGAGCCGGAGAATGCATAGGCTCGAAGGCGGCGTCGTGAGATTGAGCATGCGGAAGTCTTTGCACTGGCCGACGGGGACCGAGGTGCGCCGTAAGGATGTGCCTGGCGGGGCGATGCT
The DNA here is from genome assembly GCA_036267195.1 of Steroidobacteraceae bacterium. Classification (GTDB taxonomy): domain Bacteria; phylum Pseudomonadota; class Gammaproteobacteria; order Steroidobacterales; family Steroidobacteraceae; genus FEN-1191. The sequence continues at coordinate 59,268 of DATAWM010000021.1, read as the reverse complement.
ATATGACGCCTCCCGGGCCGGCAACGCCGAGCTCTCATGGCTCGACCGCGACTGGTGGGCGCGCCGGGGCGAGGTGCGCGCCAGCGAGGAGGGCCGCGGCGCGGCGGCGTTCATCCATGCCGATGGCCGGCGGCTGGTGCTGCGTCATTACCGGCGCGGCGGATGGGCGGCACGCGTATCCGAGGATCGCTACCTGTGGCGCGAGGCGGACGCGACGCGCTCGTTCGTCGAATGGCATCTGCTCTACCTGATGCGTCGCGCAGGCCTGCCCGTGCCGGTGCCGATCGCGGCCTGTTACCGGCGCACCGGCCCTCGCACCTACAGCGCCGACCTGCTGACCGAGCAGATCCCGGCGGTGCGCTCGCTGGCCGCGCGCCTGACCGCCGCGCCGCTGCCGCTGACGGGCTGGATCGCAATCGGACGCTGCCTGCGCCGTTTCCACGACGATGGCGTCTGCCATGCCGATCTGAACGCCCACAATGTCCTGATGGACGATGAGCTGCGGGTATGGTTGATCGACTTCGATCGCGGCCGGCTGCGCCGTCCCGGGCTGTGGTGCGATGGAAACCTGGTGCGGCTGCGCCGCTCGGTCGAGAAGATCACCGCGGCGCTGCCGGCCGAGCATTTCTCCGACGCCGACTGGTCCTCGCTGCTGGATGCGTACTTCGCCGCCGCGCAGAGCGCCGCCGCCACGTCCTAGCGCGGCTGCGCTGCACACACACTTCACGATCCCAACCCCCGTTTCCCGGTGCGCCGCCTCTACACGCTGTTGCTGTACCTGGCATTGCCGTTCGCCGCGCTGCTGACGTGGGCGCGCGCCCGGCGCTCGCGCGCGCCGACATCGGGGCCGCCGCCGGGGTCGGGACCGCCGCCGCCGGGGTCGTTGTGGCGCGAGCGCCTTGGATTCGGCGTGCCCCGCGCCGGCGGGGGCATCTGGGTGCATGCGGTGTCGGTCGGTGAGATGCAGGCCGCGGCCATCTTGGTCGCGGCGCTGCGCGCGCGCGCGCAGGCGCCGGAGCTGACGGTCAGCTGCGCTACGCCCACCGGCCACGCCCGCGCGCAGGCATTGATGCCGGATGTGCCGGTGCGCTATGCCCCCTATGATCTGCCCGGAAGCCTGCGGCGATGCTTCTCGCAGCTGCGGCCGCGGCTGCTGATCCTGATCGAGACCGAGCTGTGGCCGAACCTGCTGCACGAAGCGCATCGGGCCGGCGTGCCGACGCTGATCGCGAGCGCGCGGGTATCCGCGCGCACCGCACGGCTCTACCGGCGTCTCCCCGGGCTGCTGCGCTCCCCGCTGCAAGCCAACGTGTGGGTCGGCGCGCAGAGTGCAGCCGACGCGCAGCGTTTTGCCGAGATCGGCGTGGCCGCTGCGCGCCTGAGCGTGATCGGCAACATCAAGTTCGACCGCACGCTGCCGGACGGGTTGGTCGCGCGCGGGGCGGCACTGCGGGCGCAGTACGCGGCCGAACGGCCCGTGTGGGTGGCCGGCAGCACGCATCCGGGTGAGGAGCAGATCGTGCTCGAGGCGCACCGGCAGCTGTGCCGGACGCTGCCGCGGGCCCTGCTGGTGCTGGCGCCGCGGCACCCGCAACGCTTCGAGGCCGCGGCCGCGGCGGTGCAGGCCGCGGGACTGCGTTGCCTGCGGCGCTCACACGCACGGGCACACGCGCCCACCGCCTCCGGCAACCCGGAGCGGGGCGAGCCGGAGGCGGGCTTCGAGGTGCTGCTGCTGGATACGCTCGGGGAGCTGATGGAGTTCTACGCCGCCGGCGACGTCGCGTTCGTCGGCGGCAGCCTCGTGCCGGTGGGCGGACACAACCTGCTCGAGCCCGCGGCGCTGGCGCTGCCGGTGCTGTCCGGGCCGCACCAGTTCAACAGCCCCGACGTCGCGCGCATCCTATGCGAGCACGGGGCGCTGACCGTGGTCGAGGAGGCGCAGGGGCTGGCCGTCGCGCTGGCGCGGGCGTTGGGCGATACCGAGGCGCGGGCGCGGCAGGGCGAGCGTGCCCGCGCCGCGATCGAGGCCAACCGCGGCGCGCTCGCGCGCCTGCTCGGGCTGGTCGATCAGCTGCTCTGACGGCTCAATAGGTGGGCACGCTCGGATCGATCTCGCGCGCCCAGGCGTCGATGCCCCCGGTCAGGTTGATCACCCGCTGGAAGCCCGAGGCCTGCAGAAACTCCGCCGCGCGGCGGCTGCGGCCGCCGGACTTGCACATCACGATCAGCTCGCCGCCGGGGTCGAGCTCGCTCGAGCGCTGTGGAACCTGCGCCAGCGGGATATGCACGGTGCCGGGCAGGTGGGCAAGCGCGTACTCCCACGGTTCGCGCACGTCCACTATCTGCAGGTGCTCGCCGGCGTCGAGGCGGCGCTTGAGCTCCTGGACCGAAATTTCCGTGATTGCCATCGAAGGAACCTCTAGAAGCCGAATGCCGGCGGCCGCGGCGCGTTCTCCAGCGCCTCGATGCCGGTCTCGAACAGCACCTCGCTGCTCCAGTCACGCGCACCCACGCGCCGGATCAGCATCGCCTGCTGCGGCGGCGCGGCCCCGACGACCACGAACAGGCGCCCGCCCGCACGCAGCGCGCGCTCGAAGCGCGGCTGGTAGATCGGCAGCGACGCGGTCAGCACGATGGCGTCGTAGCCGGACTCTTCGTTCAATTGCATCGCATCGCCCGTGATCAGCTCGACCGGCAGCTCCCCGCGCGCGGCCTGCTGCAGGTTGGCGCGCGCGAAGGCGGCGATCTGCGGGTGCAGCTCCAGCGTACGCACGCGAGCGCCCAGCTGCGCCAGGCATGCCGCGACGTAGCCCGAGCCGGTGCCGACCTCCAGCACCTGCTCACCCTCGCGCAGCTCCAGCTCCTGCAGGATGCGTCCTACCAGCATCGGCCGCAGCATGCGTTTGCCGCAGGGCAGGGCAATCTCGCAGTCGGCGAACGCCAGCTCACGCCATTGCTCGGGAACGAAGAGCTCGCGCGGCACGGCCCGCAGCGCCTGCAGGATGCGATCGTCGAGCACATCCCAGGCGCGTACCTGCTGCTCGACCATCTGCTCGCGGGCATCGCTCAGCATTGAACTTAATCTTAGTCCTCGGAGGAGGACGCCACGTTAAGGGTTTTCGCCGCGCCTGCCAAGAAGTCCGTTATGCTTGCGGGGCGGGCGATGGCAGAGCTTGGCCCTCCTCCCAAGGAAAGCATCGCTTCAACAGACCCGTTTGACGTCGATCATTGCTTTGCTCTGCCTGTTCTTCGGCATCGCCGCGGTGTTGCTGCTGGGATTGCTATTCCTGCAGCGCCGTACCCTCACGGCGTTGCGGGCCGTGTCGCAGCAGGTGCAGCGCACCGCGATCGGAGGCTCGCTCAAGAGCCGCGTCGAGCTGCAGACCGATCAGCCCGAGCTGGCCGCGCTGGTGACGGCCGTCAACCATCTGCTCGCACGCGCCGCCGACGCGGCGGAGCGCATCCCGCCCGCCGGCGCGCCGATCGGCTCGCTGGGCGACCGGGTGCACGAGGCGGTGCTGATCCACACGCAGTCGATTCGTTACGCCAATCCGCAGTTCGCGGCCCTGCTCGGCTGTCGCGTCGAGGAGCTGACCGGCAAGCGGCTGCAGGAAGTGGTGCCGCCGGAATACGCCGAGCTGGTCGGGGACAACGTGCGCCGGCGCCTGGCCGGTGAGCCCGCCGCGGAGCGCTACGAGGTCGATGTGGTCGGGCCGGCCGGTGCCAACGCGCGCCTGGAGCTGTCCAGCTGGCCGATCGAGCACGAGGGGGAGCGCGCGCTGCTGATCATCGGAGTGGAAGTGCTGCCGACACAGAACGTGGCGGCGCTGCAGGCGCCGCGCTCGCGCGCGCTGCTGACGCTGGAATCGCTGTTCGAGGCGCTGATCACCACCGACATCCAGGGGCGGATCGAATATCTCAATCCCGCGGCCGAGCGGCTGCTGGGCATCACCGCGGCGCAGGCCGACGGCAAGCCGCTCGAGGAGGTGGCGCGCGTGGTCGACGACGCCGACCGCAAGCTGCTGGCCGAGCCGGTGCGCCAGGCGCTGTCCGCGGGCATGCCGCTCAGCCTGGGCCGCCGCGCGCTGCTGGTGCGCTCTCCGGGCGGCAGCGAGCACCTGGTGGAGCTGTCCGCAGCACCGATCCGGATGGACACCGGCGAGACGCTCGGCGCCGCCGTGCTGCTGCATGACGTGACCGAGATGCGCGGGCTGGCGCGGCAGATGTCCTACCAGGCGGCCCACGACGGGCTCACCGGCCTGGTCAACCGGCGCGAGTTCGAGCGCCGCCTGCAGGAAGCGCTCGACGTGGCTCACCGCGGCGACGGCGCGCACGTGCTGTGCTATCTGGACCTGGACCGCTTCAAGGTCATCAACGATACCAGCGGCCACGTTGCGGGCGACGCGATGCTGCGCGAGACCGCCAAGATCCTGCGCGGCGCGGTGCGCGACTCGGACACGGTGGCGCGCCTGGGTGGCGATGAGTTCGGCATGCTGCTGGTGGGCTGTCCGCTGGAGAAGGCGCAGCAGATCGCTGCCGACGTGTGCCGCGCGGTGAACGACTTCCGCTTCGTGTGGAAGGAGAAGATCTTCGACGTCGGCGTGAGCATCGGACTGGTGGAGATAGCGCGCGATAGTGCCAGCATGGAGGAGGCGCTCGCCGCTGCGGACTCGGCCTGCTACGTGGCCAAGCGCCAGGGCGGACACGTGGCGGTGTATTCGGCGCGCGATGAGATCTTCGCGCGCCAGAGCGGGGAGATCCAGTGGCTGCAGACGCTGCAGTCGGCGCTGCGCGAGAGCCGTTTCGAGCTGTACTGCCAGCCGATCATCCCGTCATACGCCGCCAACGATGAGGGACCGGCAATGGAGGTGCTGGTGCGCCTGCGCGATGACGCCGGCGAGCAGCTCTCACCGATCGAATTCGTACGCGCGGCCGAGCGCTATCGGCTGATGGTGCTGGTGGATCGCTGGGTGGTGCAGACCACGCTGACCGCACTCGGTCGCGGGTCGATTGCGCTGCCGCCCAAGCGCAGCGTCGCCATCAACATCTCCGGCCAGACCCTGGCCGATGCGCAGTTCCTGGAGTTCGTGGTCGAGTGCTTCGATTCCACCGGCGCGATGCCGGCACAGGTGTGCTTCGAGATTGCCGAGAGCGCCGTGGTGGCCAATCTCGAGCAGGCGCGCCGCTTCGTCGGGGTGCTGCACGGCATGGGCTGCCGCTTCGCGCTGGATGATTTCGGCAGCGGACTGGGCTCGTTCGCGAACCTGAAGAGCCTCGCGGTCGACTACCTGAAGATCGACGGCTCGTTCTTCACCAACCTGGCGCGCGACAGCGTCAACCAGGCCATGATCACCGCGATGATCCGCCTGGCGCGCACCTTGAATTTCAAGGTGATCGCCGAGCGGGTCGAAGATATCGGCGCGCTAGAAGCGGCGCGCCGCATGGGAGTGGATTACCTGCAGGGCTTCGCCGTTGGCCGCCCTGAGAAGCTGCAGATGGCCGCCTAGCGCTGGGGCGGCCAGCGGCCGCTCTTTACAGCAGCGGCACCAGCAGCAGCGCGACGATGTTGATGATCTTGATCAGCGGGTTGATCGCCGGGCCCGCGGTGTCCTTGTAGGGATCGCCGACCGTATCGCCGGTCACCGCGGCCTTGTGCGTGTCGGAGCCCTTGCCGCCGAAGTGCCCTTCCTCGATGTACTTCTTGGCATTGTCCCAGGCGCCGCCGCCGGTGCACATCGAGATCGCGACGAACAGGCCGGTGACGATGGTGCCGATCAGCACCCCGCCGAGGGCGCGCGGGCCCGCGCCTGGCCCCAGCATCGCGGTCAGCAGAAAGGCGACGATCACCGGCACCACGATCGGCAACAGCGATGGGATGATCATCTCCTTGATCGCCGCGCGCGTGAGCAAGTCGACCGCACGCGAGTAGTCCGGTTTGCCGCTGCCGTCCATGATGCCGCGGATCTCACGGAACTGGCGCCGCACCTCGGTGACCACCGAGCCGGCGGCGCGGCCGACGGCCTCCATCGCCATCGAGCCGAACAGGAACGGCACCAGTCCGCCGATGAACAGGCCGATGATCACCGCCGGGTCGGACAGCGAGAAGGTGGCGGCGGCGCGCCCGGTGGCGCTGAAGTGCAGGTCCAGGTTGTACGTATAGTCGGAGAAGAGCACCAACGCGGCCAGGGCGGCCGAGCCAATCGCGTAGCCCTTGGTCACCGCCTTGGTGGTGTTGCCGACCGCATCGAGCGGGTCGGTTACGCTGCGCACCGAGTCCGGCAGCCCGGCCATCTCGGCGATGCCGCCGGCGTTGTCGGTGATCGGACCGTAGGCGTCGAGCGCGACGATCATGCCGCACATCGACAGCATCGCGGTGGCGGCCACGGCGATGCCGTACACCCCCGACAGCGCATACGAGCCCCAGATCGCCAGGCACACCGCGATCACCGGCAGCGCGGTGGATTTCATGCTCACGCCCAGGCCGGCGATGATGTTGGTCGCGTGCCCGGTCTGTGAGGCCGCGGCGATTCGCCGCACCGGACCGTACTCGGTGGCGGTGTAGTACTCGGTGATGATGACCATCGCGCCGGTCAGAGCCAGCCCGATCAGCGCGCAGCCGAAGGTCGGCACCAGCCGCTCGGGCAGCAGCGCGCCGGTGATGAACCAGAACGCGATCGCCGACAGCACGCCCGAGACGATCACGCCCTTGTACAGCGCGCCCATGATCTTGCCGTTCGCGCCCACCCGTACGAAGAACGTGCCGATGATCGAAGAGATGATCGAGGCCGCGCCGAGCGCGAGCGGGTACACCAGCGCTGCGGTGCCGTCCGCTTTGAGCACCAGGCCGCCGAGCAGCATGGTCGCCACGATCGTCACGGCGTAGGTCTCGAACAGATCCGCCGCCATGCCGGCACAGTCGCCGACGTTGTCGCCGACGTTGTCGGCGATCACTGCCGGATTGCGCGGGTCGTCTTCCGGAATGCCGGCCTCGACCTTGCCGACCAGGTCGGCGCCGACGTCGGCGCCCTTGGTGAAGATGCCGCCGCCGAGGCGCGCGAAGATCGAGATAAGCGAGCCGCCAAAGGCGAGGCCCACCAGCGAATGCAGCGCTACATCCTCGGAGAGGCTTCGGCGCAGCAGTGCGAAGTAGATGCTGATGCCGAGCAGGCCCAGCCCCACCACCAACATCCCGGTGATGGCGCCGCCGCGGAACGCGACCGACAGCGCGCTATTGAGCCCGTTGGCGGCCGCCTGCGCGGTGCGCACGTTGGCGCGCACCGAGATATTCATACCGATGTAGCCCGCCGCTCCCGACAGGATTGCTCCAATCGCAAAGCCGCCGGCGGTCGACCAGTTGAGCCCGAAGCCCAACAGCAGGAACAGCACCACGCCCGCGATCGCGATGGTGCTGTACTGGCGGTTCAGATAGGCCTTGGCGCCGGCCTGGATGGCCGCCGCGATCTCCTGCATGCGCGCGTTGCCGGCCGGCAGCGCCAGGATCGAAACGGTGGAGAAGATCCCGTACAGGATGGCAATCACGCCGGCGCCAATCGCCAGCCACAACCAATTCGCGGCAACCATGCAGAAAAGACCTCCGGGACCCTTAAGTAGTAGCTACGGCCGCAGGCCACGGACATAAGGACGGCCATGACGGTGCGGCAAACGGCCGCGAAATATATCATAGGGCGGCGCTTTGAGGCTTACCGCGCCGAGCGTGGGACCGGCCGCAGGGCGGTTGCCGCACCTGCAGCTTCGAGGAAATGCCGCGGCGGGCGGCCCCGATCGGCCGGACTAGGGCTGAAAGCGGGTGGCGAGTTTGCGCCGCACCGGCGTGCCCTTGATATGCACGTAGGCCGGCAGTCCGTCGCGATACGGCGGGTAATCCTCGCCCGCGATCAACGGTGCGAGGTAGCGCCTGCAGGCGGCGGTGATGCCGAAGCCGTCGGCGTGGATGAAAGCGCGCGGCACGGTCTTCTCGACGTTGGCAACCGCTGCCAGGGGCACCGGCACGATGTCCCAGCGATAGGGCCGGGAGGCGCGCCGCCGGATCGCCGGCATCACCGCGTTCATGCCGCGCAGGGCATAGTCCACCGCCGAACGGCCGACCGCGTAGGCCTGCTCGACATCCACACGGGAGGCGATGTGGCGCGCGGCGCGCTGCAGGTAATCGGCCACGGCCCAGTGACACTTGTAGCCCAGTGCCTCGCGCACCATGTTGGCGACCACCGGGCCGACTCCGCCGAGCTGCGTATGCCCGAAGGCATCCCGGGTGCCGGCCTCGGCCAGGAATTTGCCGTCGGGATACTTTGCGCCCTCGGACACCACGATCACGCAGTAGCCGTAGTCGGTGACGCATTGCTTGACGCGCTCGAGGAAGCGAGCCTGCTCGAACGCAACTTCCGGAAACAGGATCAGGTGCGGCGGCTCGTGCGGCTTGCTGCCGGCCAGCCCCGCGGCGGCGGCGATCCAGCCGGCATGCCGCCCCATGACCTCCAGCACGAACACCTTGGTGGAGGTGCGCGCCATCGAGGCCACGTCCATCGCCCCTTCCAGCGTTGCGACCGCGACGTACTTGGCCACCGAGCCGAAGCCCGGACAGCAGTCGGTCAGCGGCAGGTCGTTGTCGACGGTCTTGGGCACGCCGACGCAGGTGATCGGATAATCCAGCGCGGCGCCGAGCTGTGAGATCTTCAGCGCCGTGTCCATCGAGTCATTGCCGCCGTTGTAGAAGAAGTAGCCGATGTCATGGGCGCGGAACACCTCGATCAGCCGCTCGTACTCGGCGCGGTTGTGCTCGATGCCCTTGAGCTTGAAGCGCGCCGAGCCGAACGCGCCCGCCGGCGTGTGGCGCAGCGCGCGGATCGTGGCCGCGTTCTCGCGCGATAGGTCGATCAGATCCTCGGTCAGCGCGCCGAGGATGCCGTCGCGGGCGGCATAGATCTGGCCGATGCGGCCGCGTGCGCGCCGGGCCGCCTCGATGACTCCGCAGGCGGAGGCATTGATGACTGCCGATACGCCCCCGGACTGCGCATACAGGGCGTTGCGCGGCGGGGGATGCCGGGGGGGGCGCCTGTGGGCCGTTCGGCCGGCGGTGCTGCTGCGGGACGTTCTGTGAGAGGTCTTGGCGGCGGCGGGGGGTGTCATGGCGGCGGGAGCATACCCCAAGCCGCCGCGGTTTGACCTGTACCGGGGCGGCCCGGTACTGTCGGCAGATGCGTATCGTACTGATGGGGGCCCCAGGATCGGGGAAGGGAACTCAGGCTCAACGCCTGATCGAGCACTTCGGTATTCCACAGGTCTCCACCGGAGACCTGCTGCGCGTGGCGGTCGCGCGCGGCACCGAGTACGGGCTGCGCGCCAAGGCAGCCATGGATTCCGGAGCGCTGGTCGTCGATGAGATCGTGCTCGGCATCATCCGTGAGCGGCTGGGGCAAGCCGATGCGGCGCGCGGCTTCATCCTCGACGGCTTTCCGCGCAACCTCGCACAGGCACAGGCGCTGGCAGCGATGCTCGAGACCATCGGCCAGCCGCTCGATGCGGTGGTGCTGTTCGAGGTCGACTACGCCGAGATCGTGCGCCGCATCTCCGGCCGGCGCAGCTGCCAGCAGTGCGGCCGGGTGTTCAACATCCACACGCAGCCGCCGGGCACGCCGCCCCACTGCGACCGCTGCAATGACCATCCGCCGCTGCTGCAGCGGCCCGACGATGAGGAGGCCACGGTGCAGCGGCGCCTGGCGGTCTACGAGCAGCAGACCCGGCCGCTGGCCGAGCACTATGCGGCCCAGGGGTTGCTGCACGTGATCGATGCCAACGCGTCGACCGCCGAGGTGACCGCGCGGCTGATCGCGCTGCTCGAGCGGCTGCCGGCGGCTCAGCGGCTGCGCAGGGAGCGCCGGGCGTAAGGCCGCGAACGCAGGAGGCGAGCCGAGGCGGGAAACTCTCTCTCCTCTAGACTCCACACCGCCGCTCGTTTCCTGCTCTCGCGGCCCAGGCTCGCGCCTCACAGCGCGCCCAGCAGCCGCTCGCCGATGACGCTGCGGCGCCAGCCGGTCAGCGGGGCGGCGTCTCGCTCTCCGGCGATCAGTTGCTGCATCTGGCGGCGCGTGGCCAGGATCTCCGGGGCGATGCCCAGCTCGCGTCCGGTCTGCCGGGTCACATCCGCCAGCCGTTTCACCGCGTCGGTCTCGGCCTGCAGGGGGCGCTGCGGGTGCGCCAGCGGCGGCAGGCGCGCCGGCAGATCGAGCGACTCGATCAGCCCCAGGATAGTGGGGCCGGCGCGGCGGCGGATGCCCTCCGGCAGCTCGGCGATGCGCTCGAACTCTGCGGGCGTGCGCGGCACCGACAGCACGATGTCGCGTAGCGCCGCATCCGGCAGAATCCAGTTGCGAGGCCGATCCGCCGCGATGGCGCGGCGCTCGCGCCAGGCGGCCAGTGCGCGCGCGAGGGTGCAGCGTCCCTGGTCGAGCTCCGGGATCCCCTTGACGCGGCGCCAGGCCTCCTCGGGCTCCACCTGGAACGAGGCGCCCGAGTCTAGCTGCATCATCTCCTCCTCGAACCAGGCCCACCGTCCGAGCTGCTCGAGCCGGCTCTGCAGGGCCTGCGCGAGCGGCGGCAGGTAGAGTACGTCGTCCAGTGCGTAGGCCAGCTGCTCACTGGTGAGCGGGCGGCGCGACCAGTCGGTGCGCGTCTGGCTCTTGTGCAGGCTGCGATCGAGCAGCTGGCTGACCAGATCGCCGTAACCGATCTGCGCCGGCAGGCCGATCAGCGCGGCGGCGACCTGGGTATCGAACAGCCCCACCATCGCTCCGGCCGCGGGCCATAGCACCTCCATGTCCTGGCGTGCCGCATGCAATATTTTGCGTGTTCGCGGTGAGGCGAAGATCGGACGCAGCGCCCCCAGGTCCGTCAGCGCCAGCGGGTCGATGCACACCGCGCGCTCGTCGAAGCTCAGTTGCAGCAGGCACAGCTGCGCGAAATAGGTACGCTCGCGCATGAACTCCGTGTCCAGTCCGAGTACCTGGGCGCCGGCCAGCTGCCCGCACAACTGCTCAAAGGCGGCCTGCTCGCTGATAATTCCCGACATGCTCGTCATGATCCTCGTAGGTACCGCTGCACGCCGGCAGCTTCTGCCTGGCGCGACAGGCCGGATAGGGGCGATGCCGCAATCTGACACCCGCTCGGGCCCGGGGACACCGGCACGGATTTATTTCAACGTCGCGCTTTGGCGGCGCGGCCCGCAACTCGCCGGCGCCGGGCATTTTACTGACTTTGACCATCGGCGTTTACGTGCTGATCAGCGTCGCGAGCGCTACCTGCACACGGCGGCGGCGCTGTTCGGGTTGCAGACAGTGCTCGCGGCCCCGAGTATCGTCTGCGCATGGCTGCTGCAGCGCTGTGTTGACCCCCGTGGCTGACGGCCGCACCGGCATGCATATTCACATTCTGGGCATTTGTGGCACCTTCATGGGCGGCGTCGCCGCGCTGGCCCGCGCTGCCGGGCACCAGGTCTCCGGCTCGGATCGCAATGTCTATCCGCCGATGAGCACGCAGCTGGCGGCGCTGGGCATCGAGCTGCACGAAGGCTACGACGCCGGGCAGCTCGATCTGCGTCCCGACGTGCTGGTGGTCGGCAACGTCATGACGCGCGGCATGCCGGTCATCGAAGCGATGCTCGATCGGGGCCTGCCTTACACCTCGGGACCGGCGTGGCTGGCCGAGGCGGTGTTGCGCGAGCGCTGGGTGCTGGCGGTGGCGGGCACTCATGGCAAGACCACGACCAGCAGCCTGCTGGCCTGGATCCTCGAGGACGCGGGACTCGAGCCCGGCTTCCTGATCGGCGGGGTACCGGCGAACTTCGGCGCCAGCGCCCGGCTGGGCGGCTCGCCGCTGTTCGTGATCGAGGCCGACGAGTACGACACGGCCTTCTTCGACAAGCGCGCCAAGTTCATCCACTACCGCCCGCGCACGCTGGTGCTGAACAATCTTGAGTACGATCATGCGGACATCTACCCCGATCTGACAGCGATCGAGCGACAATTCGAGCACTTGGTGCGTACCGTGCCCGCCAGTGCGCGCATCCTGTGCCACGCAGCCGACCCGAGCCTGGAGCGGGTATTGGCGGCCGGCTGCTGGAGCGGGGTGGAGAGGTTCGGCGGCGCGTTGCCGCGGGCAGCGGGGGTCGGGCAGGCCCTGGAGGCGGGGCAGGCCCACGGGGATGCCCAGTGGCGGGTGCGTGCGCCGCCGGACGGCGACTTTTCCTCCTTCGAGGTGCTGTATCGGGACCGCCTGGTCGGTGAGGTGCACTGGAGCCTGATCGGGGCGCACAACGCGGACAATGCCCTGGCGGCGCTCGCAGCGGCGCACCATGCCGGCGTGCCGATCGCGCGCGCCATCGAGGCACTGGGCCGGTTTCGCGGCGTGGCCCGCCGCCTGCAGCTGCGCGGCGAGGCGGCCGGCGTGAAGGTCTACGACGACTTCGCGCATCACCCGACCGCGATCGCGACCACGCTCGACGGCTTGCGGCGCCGTGTCGGCTCCGCGCGCATCGTGGCGGTGCTCGAGCCGCGCTCGGCGACCATGCGGCTGGGCGTACACCGCTCGACGCTGGCCGGTGCGCTCGCCGCGGCCGACGAGGTGTGGCTCTACGCGCCGCCGGATCTGGGCTGGGATGCGGGCGGCGCCGTGCGAGCGCTCGGCGCTCGCGCGCATGTGGTCCACGAGCTCGATGGTCTGATTGCCGCCCTCGCACGTGGCCTCATGAACGGCGATCATGTGCTGGTCATGAGCAACGGCGGCTTCGGCGGCCTGCATGCGCGCCTGCTGCAGGCGCTGGGGTCACGGGAGAGCACGCGTGTCGGCAGCGTCTGAGACGGGCAGCGGCCGCACGGCCGCGGAGCAGGAGATCGCGCTGTTTCCGCTGCATGCGGTACTGCTGCCGGGCGGACTGCTGCCGCTGCGCATCTTCGAGCCTCGCTACGTGGACCTGGTGAGCCGCTGCCTGCGCAGCAATGAGGCCTTCGGAGTGGTCCTGATCCAGGCCGGCGAGGAGACCGAAAGCTCGGTCAGTATCGCGCCGGTGGGTACCTCCGCCCGCATCGTCGATTTTCAGCCGCTGGCGGACGGGCTGCTTGGACTGCTGTGCCGGGGCGAGCGGCGCTTCAGGGTGCTATCGCGCCGCCGGCAACCCGACGGCCTGAACTGCGCCGCGATCGATTGGCTCAGCGAGGCGGGACCGGAGCCGCTGGAACCGGTGTTTCAGCCGCTGGCCGACGTGGTGCGGGAGGCGTTCGCGAGCCTGACCAATTCGCAGCGTTTCATCGAGCCGCATTACGAGGACGCCGGCTGGGTCAGCCACCGGCTCGCGGAGATGCTGCCGCTCGAGCCGGCGCTGCTGCAGCGTCTGCTGGAGCTGGACCAACCGGGCGCGCGACTGCGGCTGCTGGCGCCGCTGATCGATGCGCAGGGGGCGGACGGTCGCTGAGCGCCTGGCGACGCGATCGCAGGGGCGGTGCGGCTTAGGGATCGGCGCGGGTCAGGCGCGGCGCTCTCGCGCCGGGGAAGCGTCGGGCAGCTCGAGGCCCGTGCCGCTGGCTTCGGCACCCGGCTGCTCCAGCCAGACCACCTCGGTGTCGAGCGAGCCGTCGGCGCGCAGCGTCAGGCGGCGATAGGCGGGCGGGCGCCGATCGAGCGCGAACTCGCCCGACAGCGGCAGAAACTGCACGCAGGTCGAGGGGGTGGCCAACAGGCGTACCCCGCGCCGCCGCGTGTCAAGGCACTGATGCACGTGGCCCCAGCAGATCGAGCGCACCTGCCGGTGCTGGTCGAGCAACGCGAGAAACTCGGCGGCATTCTCGATCCCCACGGCGTCGAGCCAGCGGCTCGCCATGCCGACCGGCTGGTGATGCACGCACACCATCACGTGCCGCTCGCAGCCCGCGAGCGAGCGGCGCAGCGCGCCGAGCTCCGCGGCGCTGACGCGACCGCCGGCGCGGCCGGGTACGCAGCTGTCAACCAGCACGATGCGCCAGCCGCCCAGGTCGACGTGGCCGCCGACCTGGAACGGCGGCTGCGCCAGGGCGGCACGCAGCCGCGCCGGGTCATCGTGATTGCCCGGCACGCAGTACACGGGCTTGCCGAGCTGCCCGAGCAGCCGCGCGAAATGCGCGTAGCCCTCGGGCTCGTCGTTGACGATGTCGCCGTTGCACAGCACGGCATCGGTATCGCGCAGGTCGACCGCGGCATGCGCGAGCACCTGCTGCAATGACGACAGGGTCCGCACGCCGCGCAGAGTGCCCTCGGGGCTGGCGAACAGGTGCGGATCGGAGATCAGCAGCAGTCGGACATCTGCATTCATGTGACGATGGTACACGCGGCAGCGTGGCTTCCGAGTGAAGCGCATCAAGCGCCGCCCAGCCAGCGAGAATTATCGAAGTGACGCAGCGCTCAAATCGCGCCGCGCGCGCGGCGAGATGTCAAACATCACGCTTCAGGCAGTAGTATCACGCACGGCGCTCCACGGCCGCTGTCGGAATCCGCCGACGCCGGGCGGACCGCGCGCATTGCCGCCCGGGCGCCGGCTGGTAGACAATGCGCGCCCCCACCGGCAAGCCGGGAGTCGGAAAACCCATGCCCACGCGAAGAGAGCTCGCCAATGTCCTTCGGGTCCTGGCGATGGACGCGGTTCAGCAGGCCAACTCTGGGCATCCCGGCGCGCCGATGGGGATGGCCGACATCGCCGAGGTGCTGTGGCGCGATTTCCTGAAGCACAACCCCGCGAACCCCCGCTGGTGGGACCGCGACCGGTTCATTCTGTCCAACGGCCACGCCTGCATGCTGCTGTACGCGCTGCTGCACCTGACCGGCTACCCCGTCGGCATGGATGAAATCAGGAACTTCCGCCAGCTCGGCTGCCGCCTGGCCGGCCATCCCGAGCACAATGTGTCGATTGGCATCGAGACCACCTCCGGCCCGCTCGGCCAGGGGCTGGCCAACTCGGTCGGCTTCGCCCTGGCCGAGAAGATGCTGGCGGCACAGTTCAACCGCCCGGGCTTGCCGATCGTCGATCACTATACGTATGTCTTTATGGGCGACGGCTGCCTGATGGAGGGCGTCTCGCACGAGGCCTGCTCGCTCGCCGGCACGCTCAAGCTCGGCAAGCTGATCGGTTTCTACGACAGCAACGGCATCTCGATCGACGGCAAGGTCGAGGGCTGGTTCGGTGATGACACCCCCAAGCGCTTCGAGGCCTACGGCTGGCACGTGCAGCGGGTGGACGGGATGGACGATGAGGGGATCGCCACGGCGATCCGCGCGGCACAGAGCGAGACCGTGCGCCCGTCGCTCATCTGCTGCAAGACCGTCATCGGCTGGGGCGCTCCCACCAAGGCCGGCACCAAGGAGGCGCATGGTGAGGCGCTGGGACCGGAGGAGGTGGCGGCGGCCAAGAAGCTCATGGGCTGGACGGCGCCCCCATTCGAGGTGCCCTCTGAGCTGCGTGCTGCGTGGAACCATGAGCAGGCCGGACGGCAGGCCGAAGCGCGCTGGCGCGCTGTGTTCGAGCGCTACGGCCGCGAATACCCGCAGCTGGCTGCGGAGTTCGAGCGGCGCATGCAGGGTGCGCTGCCGGCCGACTGGCTCGACACCGCTCAGGCCGCGCTGGCGGCGGCGCAGGGGGTATCGGGCTCGCAGGCGACCCGCAAATCCTCCAAGGTAGCGCTCGATGTCCTCGCACCGAAGCTGCCGGAGCTGTTCGGGGGCTCGGCCGATCTGACCGGATCCAACGACACCTGGAACAAGGTCTCGCGCGCCATCACCCCCGAGGACGTCTCCGGCAACTATCTGCACTACGGTGTGCGCGAGTTCGGCATGACCACGGCGATGAGCGGCATCGCACTGCACGGCGGCTTCATTCCCTACGGCGGCACCTTTCTCACCTTCTCGGACTACGCGCGCAACGGCGTGCGCATGGCGGCGCTGATGCATCAGCGCGTGGTCCTGGTCTACACCCACGATTCCATCGGGCTGGGGGAGGACGGTCCGACGCACCAGCCGATCGAGCACCTGAACAGCCTGCGGCTGATACCGAACCTGACCCTGTGGCGTCCGGCCGATGCGGTCGAGAGCGCGATCGGCTGGTGCGCGGCTCTGGAGCATGACTCGGGGCCCACCGCGCTGGTGCTGACGCGCCAGGGTCTGCCGCAGCTGAGCCGCGATGCCGCAGCGCTCGCCGGTATACGCCGCGGCGGTTACGTGCTGCGCGACTGCTCCGGCATCCCCGAGTGCATCGTGATCGCGACCGGTTCGGAAGTCGCCATCGCGCTGGAGGCCGTGCAGCGCGAACAGGGGGCCGGCCGGCGCGTGCGGCTGGTGTCCATGCCCTGCACGCAGCTGTTCGACGAGCAGGACGAGGCCTATCGCAACTCGGTGCTGCCGCCCGCGGTGAGCCGGCGCGTGGCGGTCGAGGCCGGCTCGACCGGCCTGTGGTGGCGTTACGTCGGCATGGGTGGGCGCGTGATCGGCATCGATCACTACGGGGCCTCCGGCAAGGCGCCGGAATTGTTCAAGAAGTTCGGCTTCACGGCCGAGCACGTGCAGCAGGCGATCGATGAGTTGATAGCAGGGGATCGGACATGACAGTCAAGGTCGGCATCAATGGCTACGGCCGCATCGGCCGCAACGTGCTGCGCGCCCTGTACGAGAGCGGCAAGCGTTCCGAGCTCTCCGTGGTCGCGATCAACGATCTGGGCGACGCGCAGATCAACGCGCACCTGACGCGCTACGATACCTCCCACGGACGTTTCGGCCACGACGTCGCGGTCGACGGCGAATTCATGGTGGTCGACGGCGACCGCATCCAGGTACTCGCCGAGCGTGATCCCGGCAAGCTCCCGTGGAAGCGGCTCGGCGTGGATATGGTGTTCGAGTGCACGGGCCTGTTCGCCAGCAAGGCGAAGGCCGCCAAGCACCTGGAGGCCGGTGCCGGCAAGGTGATCATCTCCGCACCCGGCGGCGAGGACGTGGATGCCACCATCGTCTATGGTGTCAACCACGGCGTGCTGAAGGCTTCCCACAGCGTGATCTCCAACGCTTCGTGCACCACCAACTGCCTGGCCCCGCTGGCCAAGGTGCTGCATGAGGGGATCGGCATCGTCGCCGGCGTCATGACCACGGTGCATGCCTACACCAACGACCAGGTGCTGACCGATGTTTATCACACGGATCTGCGGCGGGCGCGCTCGGCCACCCACTCGATGATCCCGACCAAGACCGGGGCCGCTTCCGCCCTCGGCCTGGTGCTGCCGGAGCTCAAAGGCCGGCTGGACGGATTCTCGATTCGCGTGCCCACGATCAACGTCTCGCTGGTGGATCTGAGCTTCACCGCGCAGCGCGCGACCAGCGTCGAGGAGATCAACGGCCTGATGCGCGCCGCCGCCGGCGGCGCCCTCAAGCACATCCTGTCGTACACCGCCGCGCCACTGGTGTCGGTCGATTACAACCACGACCCGCATTCGAGCATCTACGATGCCACGATGACCAAGGTCATCCACGGCAACATGGTCAAGGTGTGTGCCTGGTACGACAACGAATGGGGCTTCTCCAACCGCATGCTCGATACCGCGCTCGCCTGGGCGCGCGCGCCGCGGTAGGGGCCGGTGCACCGGGGCACACGCCGATGAAGCTGCTGCGCATGAACGACTTGGCGCTGCGGGGCCAGCGTGTGCTGATCCGTGAGGATCTGAACGTGCCGGTGCAGGGCGGCCAGGTCAGCAGCGACGCGCGCATCCGGGCAGCGGTGCCGACGCTGCGGCTGGCGCTGGACCAGGGTGCGCGGGTATTCATCCTGTCGCACCTGGGCAGGCCGGAGGAGGGCAGGCCCGAGCCGAAGTATTCGCTCGCACCGGTGGCCGCGCGGCTCTCGGAGCTGCTCGGACGGCCGGTGCCGCTGGTGCGCGACTGGCTCGACGGCGTGGACTGCGCCGCGGGCTCGGCGGTGCTGTGCGAGAACGTGCGCTTCAACCTCGGTGAGAAGAGTGATGATGAGGCGCTCGCGCGGCGTATGGCCGCGCTGTGCGACGTGTTCGTGATGGATGCGTTCGCCACCGCCCATCGCGCCGAGGCCAGCACGCACGGGGTGGCGAGATTCGCCGCGCGCGCCTGTGCGGGGCCGCTGCTGGTGGCCGAGCTTGAGGCACTCGAGCGCGCGCTCGCGACCCCGGCGCGACCGATGGTGGCGATCGTCGCCGGCTCGAAGGTCTCCACCAAGCTCACGGTACTGGAGGCGCTGCTCGACAAGGTCGATCAGCTGATCGTCGGCGGCGGGATCGCCAACACCTTCCTGGCCGCCGGCGGCGTCAAGGTCGGCAAATCGCTGTACGAGCGCGACATGCTCGATATGGCGCGAAAGCTCTCCGGGCGCGCGCAGGCGCGCGGCGCGGCAATACCGCTGCCGGTCGACGTGGTGGTGGGGCGCGAGCTGGCTGCCACCGCGCACGCCGACGTGCGCGCGGTCGGCCGGGTGGCGTCCGACGAGATGATCCTCGATATCGGCCCGGACAGTGCCGAGCAGCTGTGCGGGGTGCTCGAGCAGGCCGCGACCATCATCTGGAACGGTCCGCTGGGCGTGTTCGAATTCGATCAGTTCGGCGAAGGTACCCGGGCTGTCGCCAACGCGATCGCGCGCAGCAAGGCGTTTTCGCTCGCCGGCGGCGGCGATACACTTGCGGCGATCGAAAAGTATGGCGTCGAGGACGGTATCTCGTATATTTCGACCGGTGGCGGCGCCTTCCTCGAGTTCGTCGAGGGCAAGCCGCTGCCGGCCGTGGCCATCCTCGAGGCCCGCACCGACTCTTCGGCTAAGATGAGCCGCTGAATGGATACGCTGCGCCGAACCAAGATCGTCGCCACACTGGGGCCGGCCACCGACGAGCCCGGTGTCATTGCCGGCATGGTGGCGGCCGGGGTGGATGTCGCCCGCCTGAACTTCTCGCACGGCACGCGCGACTCCCAGCGCCGGCGCGTCGAGCAGCTGCGCGAGGCGGCGCGCGAGGCCGGTCGTTACGTCGGCATCCTGGCCGACCTGGCCGGACCGAAGATTCGCATCGAGAGCTTTAGTGAGGGCAAGGTCCAGCTCACCGAGGGCGCCCCGTTCGCGCTCGACACCGCCCTGGATGCCGGTGCGGGCACTGTCACCGAGGTTGGCTGTGCCTATACCAACCTGCCGGCAGACGTACGGCCGGGCGATACGCTGCTGCTGTCCGACGGGCAGATCGTGCTGGAGGTCGACAAGGTCAGCGGCACGCGCATCTGCTGCGTGGTGCGTTCCGGCGGTGAGCTGTCCAACCGCAAGGGCGTCAACCGTCAGGGTGGCGGCATCTCGGCGCCTGCACTGACCGACAAGGACCTGGAGGACATCCGCCTGGCGGCCGAGCTCGGCATCGACTACCTGGCGGTCTCGTTCGCGCGTGACGCCGACGACATGCGCCGCGCACAGTCGGAGCTGCGTCGCTGGCGCGGTGATGCGCGCGTGGTGGCCAAGATCGAGCGCCACGAGGCGCTCGACAACCTGTCCGGGATCCTGGCGGTGAGCGATGCCGTGATGGTCGCCCGCGGGGACCTGGGGGTGGAGATGGGCTACGCCGAGCTGACCGGGCTGCAGAAGACCATCATCCGCCAGTCGCTGTTGCGCAATCGGGTCGTGATCACCGCGACGCAGATGATGGAGTCGATGATCCAGAGTCCGATCCCGACTCGGGCCGAGGTCAGCGACGTGGCCAACGCGGTGCTCGACGGCACCGACGCGGTGATGCTGTCCGCCGAGACCGCGGCCGGCCGGCATCCCGTCAAGGCGGTGCAGGCGATGGCCGAGGTGATCCGCGGCGCCGAGAAGTACCAGCTCGGCATCGGCACGCTGCGCGGCATGGCGCGCGCCGAGGACGAGTTCGGCAATGCCGAGGAAGCGATCGCCCGCGCCGTGATGTACACCGCCAACCACATGCGTGTGCGCGCGATCGTCGCGCTGACCGAGTCGGGCATGACGCCGCTGTGGATGTCGCGCATCCGCTCGGACATGCCGATCTACGCGTTTACGCGCCACGAGGCCACGCGCCACCGCGTTACCCTCTATCGCGGCGTGTACGCGGTGCCGTTCGACATCGCGCACTCCGATACCGCCTCGCTCTACAACGCGATCTTCGACCGCCTGCTCGAGCTCGGCCTGGTGGACCTGAATGACCTCGTCATCCTGACCAAGGGCGAGCTGTCGGGCGTGTCCGGCGGCACCAACTCGATGCAGATCCTGCGGGTCATCAAGCACTGACGCCCCGCGCCCCAACGGCGAGAGCCCAAGGGGGACCATGCAACGTTGTGGGCGCCGGCACAGACGCGACGGCCCGTGCGCGCCCCATTTCTGATGGGGCGCGCACGGGCCGTCGCGTCTGTGCCGATATTTACCTGCTATCTGGTGCCCTCTTGGGCTGTGCCGAAGCGAGACGCCGGTTATGTGGCGTTAAGCCCAAGTCCGCTATGCTCCGGTGATGGCCGCCGAAGCCTTACCCAGGGGGCGTACGCCGATCGGAACCACGGTCGGCCTGATATTGCCCGGCGGCGGCGCGCGTGCGGCCTATCAGGTCGGGGTGCTCAAGGGGATCGCTGAGATCCTGCCGCGCTCCCCCAACCCCTTCCCCGTCATCGTCGGCACCTCGGCGGGCGCGGTATCGGCCGCGGTGCTGGCGACCGAGGCATATCGCTGGCGGCGCGCGATCGGGGCGCTCGAGCAGGTCTGGTCCAACTTCCACGTGCCGGACGTGTTCATGGTCGATATGCTGAGCATGCTGCGCTCGGGGCTGCACTGGATGGTGTCGCTGATATCCGGCGGCATCGTGCTGCCGGCGCCGCAGGCGCTGTTCGACAACTCTCCGCTGCGTACGCTGCTGGCGCAGCGCATCGACTGGCGCGGCCTGCAGCGCAGTATCGAGCGGCGGGACCTGCGTGCACTCGCGCTGTGCGCAACGAGCTACAGCACCGCCTCGTCAGTGGCCTTCTTCCAGGGGGCGCAGGACATCTCGGGCTGGACGCGGCAGCAGCGCGTGGGCCGCCCGACCCAACTGGGGCTCGATCACCTGATGGCCAGCCTTGGAGTGCCGTTCCTGTTCCCGCCGGTCCGGATCGGTGAGGAATTCTATGGCGACGGCGCGCAGCGCCAGCTCTGGCCGCTCAGCCCCGCAATTCACCTGGGTGCCGACCGGCTGCTGATCATCGGCGTGCGCGCGGAGCATGGCGCCGGCGTGAACGCCCGGCCGCGCAGCAGCCCGCGTGCACCCACCCCGGGACAGCTGTTCGGTTACATGCTCGACACCCTGTTCATGGACCAGATTTACGCCAACATCGAGCATGTGCAGCAACTCAACCAGGTGGTTGAAGTGGCGCCCAGCGCCGTGCCCGGACTGCACAAGGTGGCGACCATGGTGATTGCGCCGAGCGAGGATCTGCGTGTGATCGCGGCCCGCCACGTGCGCAGCCTGCCACGCGGCATGCGGGCGCTGCTGCACGTGGCGGGCGCGCGCGGGGCGGCCGGGGCACAGCTGGCGAGCTACCTGCTGTTCGAGTCCGGGTTCACCCGCGAGCTGATCGCGCTCGGTTACCGGGATGCCCTGCACCGGCGCGAGGACGTCGAGGTGTTTCTGGGCGGCTCGCCGCTGGCCTCCACCACCGTGGTGCCGGCGCTGCAGCTGGTAGCGGCCGAGCAGGAGCGCCTCAGTACGCAAGGGTAGAGCGGGGCGCGAAACGATGGCATACGCTCGCTTCAAGCCGCCCGGTTTTGCAGCGCTCTCGGGCCGGCAGGGAAGGACGGGTGGCGGCGGCGGGGCAGCCTTGCGAGAATGCCGAGGTCGATCCTGCGATCCTGGACGAGAAGTACTATGGAAGAAGAGCTCAAGAGAGCGGCCCTGGAGTACCACCGGCTGCCCGTACCCGGCAAGATTTCCCTGACACCGATCAAGACGCTGGTCAACCAGCGCGATCTGTCGCTGGCGTATTCGCCGGGTGTGGCCTATGCGAGTCTGGCGATCAAGGATGATCCGCGAGAGGCCGCCAACCTCACCGCGCGCGCCAATCTGGTGGCGGTGATCACCAACGGCACGGCCGTCCTCGGGCTGGGCAACATCGGCGCCCTCGCCGGCAAGCCCGTCATGGAGGGCAAGGGCTGCCTGTTCAAGAAGTTCGCCGGCATCGACGTGTTCGACATCGAGATCAACGAGTCCGATCCCGACAAGCTGGTGGAGGTGATCGCCGCGCTGGAGCCGACCTTCGGCGGCATCAACCTGGAGGACATCAAGGCGCCGGAGTGCTTCTATGTCGAGCGCCGCCTGCGCGAGCGCATGAAGATTCCGGTGTTTCACGACGATCAGCACGGTACCGCGATCATCGTGGCTGCGGCGGTGCTCAACGGCATGAAGGTGGTCGGTAAGAATATCGCCGAGGTCAAGATCGCGGTCTCCGGTGCCGGTGCCGCCGCGATCGCCTGCCTGGATCTGCTGGTCGCGCTGGGCATGACGCGCGGGAACGTATTCGTGTGCGACAGCACCGGGGTGCTGCATACCGAGCGGCCCAATCTCGATGCGAACAAGTGCCGCTACGCGCAGGCCACCTCGGCGCGCACGCTGGGCGACATCGTGGCCGGCGCGGACATCTTTCTCGGCCTGTCGATCCGCGACATGCTGCTGCCCGCCATGGTCAAGCAGATGGCCCCGCGGCCGTTGATCCTGGCGCTGGCCAACCCCGATCCCGAGATCCGTCCGGAGCTCGCCAAGAAGGCGCGGCCCGATTGCATCATCTGTACCGGGCGCTCCGACTATCCCAACCAAGTCAACAATTCGCTGTGCTTTCCGTTTCTGTTTCGCGGCGCGCTCGACGTCGGTGCCACCACGGTCAACGAGGCGATGATGCTGGCGTGCGTGCACGCGCTCGCGGAACTGGCGCAGGCCGAACAGTCCGACATCGTCACGGCGGCCTATGGTGGTAACGTCGGCCCGGGCTTCGGGCCGGATTTCCTGATCCCGCGGCCGTTCGATCCGCGCCTGATTACACGGGTCGCGCCGGCGGTGGCGCAGGCGGCGATGGACAGCGGCGTGGCGACGCGTCCGATCAAGGACATGGCCGCCTACTACAATCAACTCACCCAGTTCGTGTACCAGTCCGCCTCGGTGATGCAGCCGGTGTTCGCCGCTGCCAAGCGCAAACCCCAGCGTGTGGTCTATTGCGAGGGCGAGGAGCCGCGCGTGCTGCAGGCCGTGCAGGTGGCGGTCGATGAAGGCCTGGCGCGTCCCATCCTGATCGGGCGTACCGATGTGATCGCCGCCCGCATCGAGAAGCTGGGGCTGCGACTGAAGCTCGGGGAGAATTGCGAGGGCGTCAACATCCTGAGCGACCCGCGCTTCCGCGACTGCTGGAACGAGTACTACCGCCTGTCCTGCCGGCAGGGCGTATCGAAGGAGCTGGCGCAGGAGCAGATGCGCAGCCGCACCACGCTGATCGGCTCGATGCTGATCCGGCGCGGCGAGGCCGATGCGATGCTGTGCGGCACGATAGGCAATTTCCTCGATCATCTGCAGTACGTTCGCCGCGTGATCGGGCTGCGCGCCGGGGCCAACGGCTTCGCCGCGATGCACCTGCTGATCCTGCCGGACCGGCAGCTGTTCTTCTGCGACACGCACGTGAACGAGGATCCGAGCGCCGCGCAGATCGCGGAGATGACCTTGCTGGCGGCCGAGCAGGTGGTGCGCTTCGGCATGACCCCGAGCGTGGCGCTGCTGTCGCACTCGAGCTTCGGCAGCGCCAACGGTCCGAGCGCGCGCAAGATGCGCGAGGCGCTCGAGCTGATCGTGGCACGCGCCCCGAAGCTGGCGGTGGAGGGCGAGATGCGCGCCGACACGGCGCTGTCGCAGGTCATCCGCCAGCATGAATTCCCCGACTCGCGCCTGCCCGGCAACGCCAACCTGCTGATCATGCCGAACATCGATGCCGCCAACATTACGCTGAACGCGCTGAGGATCGCTGCCGGCAGCGCTGCCACGGTCGGTGGCATCCTGCTCGGGGCCGCGCGGCCGGTGCACATCATGACCCCGTCGGCGACCGTGCGCCGCATCGTCGACATGACCGCTTTCGCGGTCGCCGAGGCTGCCGCTCTGCGCAGCAGCAACGCCCGGCCCGTCAGTCAGCGCATCTCCAGCGTCGGCTGAGCGCGGTCTTCCGCGGCCGCACCGTCAACCCGGCCGCAGCCGCGGGACGAACAGGAGCGCCGCCTGAGCAAGCCTGACACCCCACTGGTGTACAGCACCGGCGTGGGCCGGATCTGTCCCGGCTGTCGCCGGCCCGTGGCGCAGTGCGTGTGCCGTACGGCCGACGGGCGGCCGGCGGGGGCGCGGGCCGCGGCCGCGCCGGGCGTCGTGCGCGTGAGCCGCCAGACGCAGGGCCGCGCCGGCAAGGCGGTTACCGTGATCAGCGGGCTGGCGCTAGCCGCGCCCGCGCTGGCCGCGCTGGCCGGCGAGCTCAAGCGTCGCTGCGGCAGCGGCGGTACGGTGCGTGACGGCACCATCGAGATCCAGGGCGAGCATCGCGATACGGTGGTGGCCGAGCTCGCGCGGCGAGGGGTCAAGGCGGTCCGCGCCGGCGGATGACGTGCCTCAGCGCGCCGCGCTGATGGTGCGCAGGCCCTTGGTGGTGTCGG
Source organism: Steroidobacteraceae bacterium (assembly GCA_036267195.1). Taxonomy (GTDB): domain Bacteria; phylum Pseudomonadota; class Gammaproteobacteria; order Steroidobacterales; family Steroidobacteraceae; genus FEN-1191. The sequence continues at coordinate 34,547 of DATAWM010000021.1, read as the reverse complement.
CCAGCGCGGAGTGGCGCACGGTGACGTTCGGCCACTGCGCGGCAATTCGTGAGGCCAGCTGTTCGGCGATATAGACCGAGCGGTGCTGCCCGCCGGTGCAGCCGATGGCGACCGTCAGGTAACGGCGATTGGCCGCCTGGTGCTCCGGGATGCGTGCCTCGATGAAGTGGGCGATGTCGGCGATGAACTGCGCCACGCCCGCCTGGGCCGACAGGAAACGCACCACTGCCTCGTCGCGGCCGGTCAGCGGCCGCAGGGCCGGCTCCCAATAGGGATTGGGCAGCGCGCGCGCGTCGAACACGAAGTCGGCGTCGCCGGGAATGCCTTGCTTGAAGCCGAACGATTCGAACAGCATCGACATGCGGTCGCGCGGCCGCTTGCCGATGCGGCGGTTGATCAGCTCGCGCAGCTCGTGCACGCTCAGGCGTGAGGTGTCGATCACCAGGTCCGCGGCATTGATCACCGGCTCGAGCAGCCGCCGCTCCAGCGCGATCGCCTCGTGCAGGCCGTGGTCCTGGCGGCTCAGCGGATGCTTGCGGCGCGTTTCGGCAAAGCGGCGCAGCAGCTCCTCGTCGTTGGCGACCAGGAACAGCAGCTCGCAGTTGATGCCGCTGCGCTTGAGCTCATCGATCAACGTGGGCACGGTGCCGATATCGGCGTCGGGGTTGCGCGCGTCGATGCCGATGGCGGTGCGCTGGTAGACATTCGAGCCGGCGCGCACGGTGTGGGAGATGAAGGCCTGCAGCAGCGCCGCCGGGATGTTGTCGATGCAGTAGAAATCCAGGTCTTCGAGCACGTGCAAGGCCACGCTCTTGCCGGACCCCGACAGCCCGCTCAGAAAGATCAGCCGCACGCGGATCGCCCGTGGCGCCGGAGCGCCGGCGGCGCGACCCTAGAGGCGCGCGCTCTTTTGCGCTTGCTCGGCATGATGGTCGGTCACTTTTTCCTTGTGCTTGCGTACGCGGCGCTCGAGCCGGTCGGCCAGGACATCGATCGCCGCGTACATGTCGCCATCGGTGGCGACCGCATGGATGGATTCGCCGCTGACGTGCAGGGTCGCCTCCGCCTTGTGCTGCAGCTTGTCCACCGTGAGTACGAAATGACTGTCGATCACCTGCTCGAAGTGACGCACGATGCGCACCAGTCTGCGCTCGATGTAGCCGCGCAGTGCGGCGGTGATCTCGATGTGATGACCGGTGATGCTCAGTTGCATGGTGTACTCTCCTTGGAAAGGTTCCCTCGAGGCCTCACTTGTTGGTGCGTCTGCGCTCATTGGACGGGGCGACTCCCATGGTTTCGCGGTACTTGGCCACGGTCCGGCGCGCCACCGGAATGCCCTCGCCCGACAGAATCTCCGCGATGCGGCTGTCGCTGAGCGGTGCGGTCGGATCCTCCTCGCGGATCAGCTTGCGGATCTTGGCGCGGATCGCGGTCGAGGAGGTGCCCGACCCGTCGCTGCCCTCGACCTGGCTGGAGAAGAAGTAGCGCAGCTCGAACACGCCGCGCGGGGTATGCATGTACTTGCCTGAGGTCACGCGCGACACCGTCGATTCGTGCATGCTGATGGCCTCGGCGATGTCGCGCAGGATCATCGGCCGCATGTATTCCTCGCCGCGATCGAGGAACTCCGTCTGCCGTTCGACGATCGAGCGGGCCACCTTGGTCAGGGTATCGTTGCGGATCTCCAGGCTCTTGAGCAGCCAGCGCGCTTCCTGCAGCTGTGCGCGCATGCTGGCATGGCTGCTGCTGCGGCCGACCAGGCTGGCGTACGACTGGTTAAGCCGCACGCGCGGCAGCGTCGCGGCATTGATTTCCACCGACCAACCGCGCGGCGTACGGCGTACGAACACGTCCGGCACCACGTACTCGGCGGCGCTGCCGCTGATGACCGAACCGGGCCGGGGATTGCAGCTGCGAACCAGTGCCACCGCGGTCTCCAGCTCCGCATCCGAGGTCTTGAGCTCGCGGCGCAGGGCGGTGAGCTCGTGCTCGGCCAGCAGTTCGAGGTGGTTCGCGGCGATCGCCCTGGCGAGCGAGAGGCCGGGGGTGGCCGGCTCGAGCTGTCCGAGCTGCAGCAGCAGGCACTCGCTGACCGAGCGCGCGCCGGTGCCGGCCGGATCGAACAGCTGCACGATGCCGAGCACGTGCTCCACTTCCTCGACGCTGGGGTCGAGCTCGGGCTTGAGGCTGGCGCCGATGACATCGAGCGGCTCGCTGAGGTAGCCGTCGTCGTTGATCGAGTCGATCACCGCCCGGCCGATCGACAGCTCCCGCGGTGCGAGCCGCGCCAGCTCCAGCTGCCACAGCAGGTGATCGCGCAGCGATTGACCGCTCGAGTCTGCGTACTCCTGCTGGCGGTCGTCGTCGCCGCCGCTCCAGGGATTCTCGGCCGCTCCCACCGGCTGGTCGGCCCAGCTCTCATCGATCACCTCGACCGGCGGCTCCTCGGTGGGCGCGGCGGTTTCCGGTGTGCTTTCGGTGCTCGGCAGCGCGTCGTACTCGGCCGTCTCCGTGTCCTCGTCCTGCTCGAGCATCACGTTGGTTTCGAGCAGCTCACGGATGTGGGCCTGCAGCTCGATGGTCGGTAGCTGCAACAGCCGGATGGCCTGTTGCAGCTGCGGCGTCATCGTCAGCTGCTGTCCAAGCCTCAGCTGCAGCGAGGGCTTAAGCATGAAACGTGCCCGCGCTGGCTGCCGTGGGCCCGATTTGATGGCTAACTAGCTGAAAAACCTCGACTATCAGGACTGCCCCATCCGTTACAGGCGGAACGACTGACCCAAGTACACCTCACGGACTTGGGGGTTGGCAAGGACTTGCTCTGCGGAACCCGATGCGATCACCATGCCGCGGTCCACGATGTAGGCGCGCCCGCACACGCCGAGGGTTTCGCGCACGTTGTGGTCGGTGATCAGCACGCCGATGCCGCGGGCCGCCAGCTCGCGGATGATGCGCTGGATATCGAGCACCGACAGCGGATCCACGCCGGCAAACGGCTCGTCGAGCAGCATGAAGCGCGGCTCGGCGGCCAGCGCGCGCGCGATCTCGACGCGGCGGCGCTCGCCGCCGGACAGCGACAGGCCGCGCGTGTTGCGCACGTGGCCGATGCGCAGCTCCTCGAGCAGTTCCTCCAGGCGTTGCTCGCGCCCGGCGCGATCCAGCCCGTCGCGCAGTTCCAGGATGGCGAGGATGTTGTCCGCGACTGAGAGCTTGCGGAACACCGAGGCTTCCTGCGGCAGATAGCCGATGCCCAGCCGTGCGCGCTGGTCGATGCTGAGGGAGGTCAGATCGCGCTCGTCGAGCACGATCGAGCCGCCGTCGGCCGCCACCAGCCCGACGATCATGTAGAACGCAGTGGTCTTGCCGGCGCCGTTCGGTCCGAGCAGTCCCACGACCTCGCCGGTACTGATCTCCAGCGACAGATCCCGTACCACCTGCCGTGAGCGATAGCTTTTGGTCAGGGAGCGCGCGGCCAGGCGCGTCATGGGCGTACCGGCCCCGCCGCTGCACCCGCTGCACCCGCTGCACCCGCTGCTCTGCTGCCGGAGGTGCACGGGGTACCCGGACGGGTGTTGCGTATCGTGCCGTGCACGCGTGCCTTGCTGCCCGGCGCGGAGTTGGCCAACACGCTCTGCGTGGTGACGTTGTAGGTGATGCGCTGGCTGGTGATGTCGTTGCAGCCGTCGGTGAACCAGCTATCGCCGTTCAAGTGCACCTCGTCCTTGGTCAAATCGTAGGTAATGGTGTCTGCGTGGCCATGCACGGTCAGGTTGGCACCGGCCCCCTGCGCGCCACCGGCTCTCTGGGCGCCGGCCCGGGGGCTACTCCCACTCCCGGCCACGTGCTGGAACAGCGCCGGTGTGCCGTTGGCGGTGATTGCGACGATGCGCTTGTCCGCGAATTTCACCGTCGCGGTGCTGGACTCGAGCTGCCCGTCCGACGTGTCCACGTGTACGTGGCCCGTCAGCAGCCAGTCGCTGTTGCCGAAGTCCAGGCGCTTGCCCGCCCCGGTCGCATCCAGACGATCGGTGCTCAGGTAGGTGAGCCCGCGCGTGGTGTCGACGGCCTCGAAGTTGAATAACTCCATGTGATTGCGCTGCGCGTCAATCCCTAGCCCGGAGGCGGTGTAGCACACCGGGTCCTCGCAGGCGGCGAGGGTGGCGGGGATGGGCTTCCTCGCGAGCAGGGGAGTGGGGCCCGTAGCCGGATCGACCGCGGGCGCGACCACTGCGGCCGGCGAGGGCGCCGGGCCGGTGCCGGCCGCGCGTGCCGGTGCAGGGACGGCGGCCAGGACCGCGGCACCCAGCAGCGCTGCGGTCAGTGCCGGGCGGGCCCCGCGCCGCGCCGCGAGCGCGGCGCGCGTTTCAATGCGCCAGCACACCGCTCACCTCCCGCATCAGTACCAGCCGGCCGGTCTTCAGGTTGGCGTGCATCCCGCGGCCCGTCAGCAGGCTGCCGGCCCAATGCAGGTGCACGACGGCGGGTGTGGTGGCCAGTTGCTGCTGCATATCCACGTGCAGCGTGTCGGTGTCCATGCGCATCAGCTCGTTGGATCCTTGCGGCTTGCCCTCCGCATGAACGGCACCGCGGAGGTCGGCGACGTGCGCATTCTGCGGCAGCTCGCCCTGCCGTGCCGTGAGCACCCAGGGGCTCGCGCCGGGGGGCTGATAGTGCAGTATTGGCGCGGTCAGATAGATCAATCCATCGGGCGTCGGCTGCGAGATGCGGTCGGCGTCGAGACGGTACAGGGGCTTGCCGTCATCGCCGGTCTCGATCAGCTCGGCGCCGATGGCGACGAAGCCCGGCTCGGCGCTGGCGGCCTGGGCGGCGGTGGTCGCGCTGCCGCCGCTCTCGGGCCGCTGCAGGTACAGCAACACGCCGAGGGCTATCAGCGCCAGCACCAGGATGATCACCCGGAAGATCATGGCGCGCGCCGGCCCCGCTGAGCGCGCCGGCCTGATCCGCGCGCGGCGAGCAGCCAGTCGCAGACCTCGCGCACGGCGCCGTGGCCGCCCGGTGCGCGCGTGCGCCGGTGTGCCACCGCCAGCGCGGCGGGGTGGGCATCGGCGACCGCCACCGCCAACCCCGCCTGGCTCATCAGCGGCACGTCGGGCAGGTCATCGCCGACGCAGGCACACTGCCGCGGCGCAATGGCCAGCGCGCGGGTCAGGCGCCGGAACTGTGCCGCCTTGTCCTCGACACCCTGGTGCAGCTGCTCGATCCCGAGCTCCTCGCAGCGGCGCTGCACGGCCGCGGAGCGACGGCCGGAGATCACCGCGACCGCGATGCCCGCCGCCAGCACCGCCTTGATGCCGTAGCCGTCGCGCACGCAGAAGCTCTTGGCCAGCTCGCCGTCGGCGCCGAAATACAGGCGGCCGTCGGTCATCACCCCGTCCACGTCCAGCACCAGCAGGCGGATGCGCGCCAGCGGCGCGCTGCGCGGTGACGCTCGCCGCGGCATCAGACCACTCCCGCACGCAGCAGATCGTGGATGTTGAGCACGCCGATCAAACGCTGCTGCGGATCGGTGACCAGCAGCGCCGTCACGCGGAAGCTCTGCATCGCCTGCGCGGCCGCGGTGGCCAGCTCGTGCGCGCCGATCGAGCGGCCGCCGCGGGTCATGACCTCACTCATCGTGGCGCGATGCACGTCGACCCTGCGGTCGAGCGCGCGGCGCAGGTCGCCGTCGGTGAACACGCCGAGCAGGCGTTGCTCGTGGTCGAGCACCGCCGTGAGCCCTAAGCCCTTGCGGGTCATCTCCAGCAGTCCTGCGGACAGCAGCATGTCGGGCGCAACCCACGGCAGCTCCTCGCCGCGGCGCATGATGTCCTCGACACGCACCAGCAGCCGGCGGCCGAGGCTGCCGCCCGGGTGTGAGCGGGCAAAATCGTCGGCCGAGAAGCCGCGGGCCTCGAGCAGCGCGACCGCCAGCGCATCCCCCATCACCAGCGCCGCCGTGGTGCTGGCGGTGGGCGCGAGGTTGTGCGGGCAGGCCTCTTCGCGCACGCCCACGTCCAGGTGCACGTCGGCCACCCGCGCCAGCGTCGAGGCGGGATGGCCGGTCAGCGCGATCAGCGGCACGGCCAGGCGCTTGACGTACGGCAGTAGCGAGAGCACTTCGGCGGTCTCGCCCGAGTTGGACACTGCCAGCAGCACATCGGCGCGGGTGAGCATGCCGATGTCGCCGTGGCCGGCCTCGCCCGGATGCAGAAAAAATGCCGGCGTGCCGGTGCTCGAGAGCGTGGCGGCGAGCTTGCGGCCGATGTGGCCCGACTTGCCCATCCCGGTAACCACCGTACGGCCGCCGCAGTCCAGGCAGGTGCGGCAGGCAGCCGCGAAGCTGCCGTCCAGGCGAGCGGCCAGGGCCGCCAGGGCAGCGGTCTCGATCTGGAACGTACGGCGGGCCGATGTCAGCAGCTTGTCGGGGTCGGTCGAACTGTCTTCCACGTCATTCATCGGGGCATCTCGCGGACGACCATGATAGCGCCACGGGCGCACGCGGATGGCGCCTTCGACGCGCCGCCGCCAGCGGCGGCGCCCCGGCCGCGCTGCCCCCGGCGCACTTCAATGCCTTAAGATGCACCCATGGATCCCAATCAGGTCGCGGAGCTGATCCGCCAGAGCATGCCCGACGCAAGCATCCAGGTGCGCTCGGATGACAATACCCATTTTTCCGCCTGCCTGGTGAGCGCGGCATTCGAGAACCTGCGGCCGCTGGCGCGCCATCAGCTGGTGTATCGCGCGCTCGGAGAGCGTGTCGGCCGCGAAATCCACGCATTGTCGATCGAGGCCTACACCCCGCAGGAATGGGCGGCGCAGGCGGCGGCAGGGGCTCGTGGTTGAGGTGCGCGCGCACTCGCGGATCTACGGTGTGAGCTGCGGCCAACCACGCCATCGTGGATAAGCTGCAGATCACGGGAGGCATCGCGCTCGAGGGCGAGGTGCGCATCTCCGGGGCGAAGAACGCGACCCTGCCGATCCTGGCCGGCGCGCTGCTGGCCGAAGGGCCGGTAACGATCGGCAACGTGCCGCATCTGCAGGACGTCACCACGACGATCGAGCTGCTCGGGCGCATGGGCGTCACGGTGACGCTCGATGAGAACATGCGCATCGAGGTCGATTCCAGCACCATTCGTGAATGCTTTGCGCCCTATGAGCTGGTCAAGACCATGCGCGCCTCGATCCTGGTGCTCGGGCCGCTGCTGGCGCGTTTCGGCCGCGCCGACGTATCGCTGCCCGGCGGCTGCGCGATCGGTGCGCGCCCGGTCAACATCCATGTCGCGGGACTGCAGGCCCTGGGCGCATCGATCCATATCGAGGGCGGTTACATCCGCGCGCGCGCCGAGCGGCTCAAGGGCACGCGGCTGGTGCTCGACACCGTGACCGTGACCGGTACCGAGAACCTGATGATGGCGGCGGCACTGGCGGAAGGGCAGACGATCATCGACAACGCGGCGCGCGAGCCCGAGGTGGTCGACCTGGCGTTGTTCCTGAACCAGATGGGCGCGAAGATCATGGGGGCCGGCACCGACCGGATCGCGATCGAGGGCGTGCGGCAGCTGCGCGGCGTGCATTATGACGTGCTGCCAGATCGCATCGAGGGCGGCACCTACCTGGTGGCGGGCGCCATCACCTCCGGCCACGTGCGCATCAGGAATGTCAGGCCCGAGCACCTGGAGGCGGTGATCATCAAGCTGCGCGAGGCCGGTGCCACGGTCGAGTGCGGCGACAACTGGGTCGAGGTCGACATGCGCGGCCGGCGGCCGCGCGCCATCGACGTGCGCACCGCGCCCTATCCCGCCTTTCCGACCGACATGCAGGCCCAGTTCGCGGCGCTGAACGCGGTGGCGGACGGCGTCGGCACGGTGGTGGAAACCATCTTCGAGAATCGTTTCATGCACATGCTCGAGATGCGGCGCATGGGCGCGGAGATCCGCCTGGAGGGCAACACCGCGATCATCCACGGCGTGCACCATCTGACCGCCGCCCCCGTCATGGCCACGGATCTGCGCGCCTCGGCCAGCCTGGTGCTGGCGGGCCTGGTGGCCGAGGGCCGCACCGAGATAGAGCGCATCTACCACATCGACCGCGGCTACGAGACCATCGAGGAGAAGCTCTCGCAGCTCGGCGCGCGCATCCGGCGCGTGCCGGACTAGCGGGCGTGCGTACCGTCCGCGTCCCTGATACGGGTATTGGCCTCGTGATAGTACCCGGGATGTACCGGGTGGCATGCCGGGAAGCTGGGCGCGTGCGCTAGTGGGCGCGGGTGGCGGCGGGGCGCTCGGTCACGCGCATCGTGGCGTTGAGCTCGCCGCGGCCGCGCAGCAGGCGCAAGACGATGTTGCTGCCGGGCGGCTTGGCGGCGATCTGCGACAGCGTATCCTGCGCGCTCTGCACCGGTTTGCCGTCGACCGCGGTGACGATGTCGCCGATGCGCACGCTCGCATCCACGGCCGGGCTGTCGCGGTACATATTGGTGATCACCACCCCGCCGTGTGCCAGTCCCAGCTGCTGGGCCTGCTCATCGTCAATGTCCTCGGGCAGGATGCCGACCCAGCCGCGGATGACGCGGCCGTGCGCCAGGATCGCCTGCATCACGCCGCGTACCAGGTTCACCGGGATCGCAAAGCCGATGCCTTCGACGTTGCCGTTGCGGCCGGCGTTGTTGAGCACCGCGGTGTTGATGCCGATCAGCTCGCCGCGGGTGTCGACCAGCGCGCCGCCGGAGTTGCCGGCATTGATCGCCGCATCGGTCTGGATGAAATTCTCGAAGGTTGCAACGCCGAGGGATTTGCGCTCGGTGGCACTGACGATGCCGTGCGTGACGGTCTGTCCGAGCCCCAGCGGGTCGCCGATCGCCAGCACCGTATCGCCAACCTGCAGCTGGTCGGAGCGACCTAGTGGCATTACCGGCAGATTCTTCAGCTTGATCGACAGCAGCGCCAGGTCCGTGTCCGGATCGCGGCCGACCACCGTCGCGCTCGTGACGCGGCCGTCGGCCAGGTACACCATGATGGTATCGGCATCGTCGATCACGTGGTTGTTGGTGACGACGTGGCCGGCGCTGTCGACGATGACCCCCGAGCCCAGCGCGCTTTCCATGCGGTGGCGGTAGAACGGCTGCAGATCGCCGAACAGCTGGTCGAATACCGAGGGCTGGATCTGCTCGGTCACTAGCCGCCGCGTCGAAATATTGACGACCGCGGGCGCGGCGCGCCGCACTGCGGCAGCGAACGAGTCCGGCAGCGCCGCAGGGGCGGGCAGGTTTGCGCCGGTGTCGGCGGCGGCCCGTGCGGTGCTGTCCGCCCCGGCCAGGTCGCTGCCGTACGGGCGCGGCGACCCCGAGGGCGCCGCGCCGCCAGGGGAATCGGTGGCCCCGGGGGCGCCGGCCGCCGCCGGCGCGGCCGCGTGAGCCGCCGCAGCCTGCAGGCGCGCCGGCCCCTGCAGCAGCAGCTGCGGGTGGATAAAAACGATCACGAAGGCCAGCGCCAGCCCGCCGATCACGCTGCCGGCGACGAATACGGCGGCGCGTCCCAGAAAATTGTATGGCCTCATGGACGGCAATAATCCCGATCAGCGTTCCGGGTGATCTGTAACGCCCGCCGGTTTGCACGGACGGTTGTGTATAATGCGACACTTCCTGACGTTTACGTAGCGTCCTTGGACGAGCGCACCACTTGAAACGTGACGCGCGCCAGGCGCGAGCGCGTATGAGAGAGGGACATGAGCGAAGCTGGTGCGATGACGGTTGGCCCGGGACTAGAGCCGGAAACAGATTCAGAAATAGACGCAAGCCGCAGGAAATTCCTCACCCTCGCCACGGGCGCAGGCGCCGCGATCGGGGTGGCCTTTGCCATCGTGCCGTTCGTGGAGTCCTGGGCCCCGTCCGAGCGGGCGCGGGCGCTCGGCGCGCCGGTCGAGGTCGATCTGAGCAAGATGGAACTGGGCCAGCTGATCACCTCGATGTGGCGCCAGCAGGTCATTTACATCGTGCGCCGTCCCCAGGGGCTGGTCGAGGCGCTGTCCAAGAATGACGCCAACCTGAAGGATCCGAGGTCGGCCGACTCGGATCAGCCCGACTATGCGCGCAACGAGATGCGCTCGCGCACCGCCGAGTTCCTGGTGATGATCGGCTATTGCACGCACCTGGGCTGCCTGCCCAAGGCGTTCTTCGATCCGGGCGACCCGGTGCTCGGGGCGGACTGGCCCGGGGGCTTCCGCTGCCCGTGCCACGGCTCGCGCTACGACATGGCCGGCCGGGTGTTCGACGGCTCGCCGGCGCCGACCAACCTGGTCGTTCCACCTTACAGCTACCGTAACCCGACCACGCTGGTGATCGGCTCGGAAAACGGCTCGATGCAGGGGGCAGCGTGATGGCGGACGGAGCTTTGCCGAAAGCCGGCGACGGCGCGGTGGCCAACAAGGGCGGCTTCTGGGCGTGGCTGAACAAGCGCTTCCCGGCCGAGACCTTCGTGCGCAGCCAGCTGCTCGAGTACTACGCGCCGAAGAATTTCAATTTCTGGTACTTCTTCGGCTTCATCGCCATCGTCGTGCTGGTGATCCAGCTGGTCAGCGGCATCTTCCTGACCATGTTCTACAAGGTCGGCGCCGCCACCGCATTCGACTCGGTCGCCTACATCATGCGCGAGGTGGACTACGGTTGGCTGATCCGCTACATCCACTCGACCGGCGCCTCGGCATTCTTCCTGGTCATCTACCTGCACATGTACCGCGGCCTGTTGTACGGCTCGTACAAGGCGCCGCGCGAGCTGCTGTGGCTGTTCGGGATGGTCATCTACCTGGCGCTGATGGCCGAGGCCTTCATGGGCTACGTGCTGCCCTGGGGCAACATGTCGTACTGGGCCGCGCAGGTCATCGTCAACATCTTCGGGACCATCCCGGTCATCGGCGGGGGCCTGGTGCAGTGGATCCGCGGCGATTACGGCATCTCCGACGCCACGCTCAACCGTTTCTTCGCGCTGCACGTGGTGGCCATTCCGCTGATCCTGCTGCTGCTGGTGGTGCTGCACCTGGTGGCGCTGCGCCAGGTCGGATCCAACAATCCCGACGGCGTTGAGATCAAGGCGCACAAGGACCCGAACGGCAAGCCGATCGACGGCATTCCGTTTCACCCGTACTACACCGTCAAGGATTTTGTCGGCATCAGCGCGTTCCTGACGATCTTCGCGCTGGTGGTATTCTTCATTCCGACCTTCGGCGGGCTGTTCCTCGAGGACGCCAACTTCACTCCCGCCGACCCGGTGTCGACCCCACCCGAGATCACCCCATCGTGGTACTTCACCCCGTACTACGCGATCCTGCGGGCCATGCCCAACAAGAGCGTGGGCGCGCTGCTGCTGCTGCTCGCGGTCGTGGCGTACTTCTTCCTGCCATGGCTCGACCGCTCCCCGGTCAAATCGATCCGCTATCGCGGCTGGGTCTTCAAGACCTTCTTCGGCCTGTTCACGGCCTCGTTCCTGGGGCTGATGTACCTGGGAATGCAGCCGGCACAGGGCATTTACGTGCTGCTCTCGCGCATATGCGTGGTGCCATACTTCGCGTTCTTCGTGTTGATGCCGTTCTACTCACGTATCGATCCGGTCAAGCCGGTGCCTGAGAGAGTCACGTTCCATGGCTAAGCTCGCCACGCTCGTTTTGGTGCCTGTATTGGCGCTCGCGGTGCCCCTGATGGGCCACGCCGCCGAGATTCCCGGCGTCAGCGCGATCGCCCCGGTCGACTGGCAGAGCTGGCACGTCGACAACGAAGTGAGCGATCTGGCCTCCCTGCAGCGTGGCGCGCGCAACTTCATGAACTACTGCGAGGGTTGCCACGCACTCAAATACATGCGCTACCAGCGCATGGCCACCGACCTGAAGATTCCCAACGCGGTGCTGCAGGCTAACCTGGTCCCGCCGGGCAGCACGGCACTCGACTACATCAGCACCCCGATGCCCGGCGCCGATGCGTTGAACTGGTTCGGCAAGGTGCCGCCGGATCTGTCGGACATGGCGCGCTACAAAGGGCCGAACTACATCTATCAGTACCTGAAGACCTTCTACCAGGATCCCGCCAGCGCCACCGGCAGCAACAACCTGGCCGATCCCAACGTCGCGATGCCGGACGTCCTGTCGGACCTGGAGGGCGTCAAGCAGGCGGTGTTCCGTACCGTCAAGCAGCCCGACGGCCAGAGCGAGCAGGTGTTCGATCATTTCGCCACGGTCTCGCCCGGCAATATGACGCCGGAGCAGTTCGACGGCTTCGTGCGCGACACGGTCAATTTCCTCGACTACGTCGGCGAGCCGGCGCAGGTGCAACGCCGCTCGATGGGTATCTGGGTGGTGCTGTTCCTGCTCGCGCTGACCGGGGTTGCCTGGTTGCTCAAGAAGGAATACTGGAAGGACGTGCACTGAGCACGATCCACGCGCATGCCGGCCGGCCCGCCCGGGCAAGCCGGCACACGCATGGTAGGTCAGCGCGGCTCACGGCAGAGGAGAGCTGATTCGTGTCTCGCCGCTCGGTCATGACCCTGTTCTCGGCGCCCGACGAGCCGCATAGCCATCGCACGCGCATCGTGCTGGCTGAGAAGGGCGTCGAGATCGACATCATCGATGTCGTGCCCGGGCGCTACCCCGAAGATCTGCTCGACCTCAATCCCTATCACAGTCTGCCGACGCTGGTGGACCGCGACCTGGTGCTGTACGACTCGCGCGTCATCATGGAATATCTTGACGAGCGCTTCCCGCACCCGCCGCTGATGCCGGTCGATCCAATCCTGCGCGCGCAGTTCCGGCTGGCGCTGTATCGCATCGAGCGCGATTGGTACGGTGTGGCGCAGCAGATCGACGAAGACCACGACAAGAAGCACGTGATCAGGAACCGCAAGATCCTGCGTGATGCGATTTTGCAGAGCGCGGACGTGTTCAAGGTCAAGCCGTATTTCCTGAGCGACGAATTTTCGTTGGTGGATGCCAGCATCGCGCCGATGCTGTGGCGGCTGCGGCGCTATGAGATCGAGCTGCCGCCCCAGGCGCAGGCGCTCAGCCGCTATGCCGCCAATCTGTTCGCTCGCGCTTCATTTCGCGCCAGCCTCTCCGAGGTCGAGCTCGAGATGAGGGCGATGTGAGCCCGCCGAGCCCGGGAGAGAGCGCGGCGCCGTCGCGCCGGCCCTACCTGCTGCGGGCGATGCACGAGTGGATCGGCGACAGCGGACATACCCCGCACGTGATCGTCGACGCGACCCAGGCCGGGGTCGAGGTGCCGGCGGCGTACGTCAAGGACGGCAAGATCGTATTGAATCTGTCGACCACGGCCACGCAGCGCCTGCAGCTAAAGAATGACGCCATTCAATTCGATGCCCGCTTCGCCGGCGTGGTGCACCACGTGCGCGTGCCGATCCAGGCGGTCCTCGGCATTTACGCGCGCGAGACCGGCGAGGGCATGATCTTCTCCGAGACCGAGCCGGATGCGCCGGCCCCCGACACCCCGCCCCAACCCGAGCCACCGCCCCGTGGCCGCGCCAAGCTGACCGTCGTCAAGTAGTCCGGCGGTCCGGAAAGCGGCCGTGCAATCGCGCGCCGGACTTACATCGCGCATCGCGTCCTTCATGACCGGTCGGCGTTGAACGCCGCCTCGATCCACTCGATCGGCCCGGCTGCGTTCGCGGCCAGCAGCGCATCGAAGCGCACGGTGAGCATCGCCAGGCGCGAGCGCCGCTGCAGCAGATGCCGCGCCGCGCGCAGGATGCGGCGACGTTTGGCAGCAGTGATGCTCTGCGCCGCGCCACCGAAGGCCTCGCTCGAGCGCAGCCGCACCTCGGCGATGACCAGCAGGGTACCGCGACGGGCGACGAGATCGAGCTCTCCGCCGCGACAGCGGTAGTTGCGCTCGAGGATCACGAAGCCGGCCTGCTGCAGTACCCGCGCGGCCAGCTGCTCGGTCTGCGCGCCGAGACGCTGGCGCGGGGTCGGCGGCCGCGGGTCGGTACGCGGCCGAAGGGGGGATGCGCCCACGATGGATAGGCCCATGATCGTGCGATATCGCTGCCGGGAGTGGCAGTCTGCGCCGCCGCGCGGCGCGATCGGAACCGCTGAAATGGCTGCGTTAGCCCAGAAATGCGCTCAGCGGCCCGACGGCGCGGGGACTGCCGCCGTGCCAGGCACCGGCACGGCCTGGCTCCCCGCTTCCCCCTGGCCGCTCGCCGAGGAGGAAGCGGCCCCAGGTGCGGGCAGCGGCCTGGGATCGCCGTTGCGGTCGATACGCACCCAGATGAGATCACGCAGCACGCGACGGTTGGCATCGAAGTGCAGCAGCCCGGTCAGCCCAGCGATCTGCACGTAGCCGGGATCGCTCTGTGGCGAGGACATCGCGAGCATCAGCTGGCAGGCGTCATAACCGAACGCGAACAGGCGGCTGCGCCAGGCGGCGCGCGTATTCCAGATCTGGCCGATGCTGGTGCGCAGCTCATCCATGCTGCTGTCGCCGCTGATCATCCACGGCATGTCCGGATACATCAGGCCGGCGATGTCGCGATTGGCATCGAGCGAGTCCGGCTCGTACGCGTTCCAGATCGAGTAGCTCGGAATGTCACCGGCGTAGAAGTAGCGCAGTTGCGGCTCGATCAATCGGGCATTGACCGCCGCCGGGGTCGCGACGAACACGAACTCGATATCTCCGCGATGCCGCGGCTCGAAGTTCAGCTTGGTGCGCAGCGCCCGCTCGAGGTGCTGGTGGCGCGCCTGGCTCTCGTCGATGCCCAACACGCTCCTGAGCTGATCGCCGTAATCGTGTCCGGCCGGATCGTAGCCGGCCTGGGCGATCACGCTGCCGCCGCCGGCGGCCAGCTCGCTGGCGAAGGCGGCTGCCACGCTGTTGCCCCACTCGTTGCGCGGTACCACCGCGATACCACGATGCAGGCCATCCGCGAGGATGCGCCGTGCCACCTGGCGGGCTCCCTCCTCGGGCGAGAGCGCGTACTGGTACAAACCCCTCGGCGGCACCTGCCCGTCGGGCAGAAAGTTCAACGCCAGCACCGGTACCGGCTCCGGTCCGAGCGCGGCCACCGCGCTCACGGCCTCGTGGGTCAGCGGCCCGACCACGAAGGTGCTGCCGCCAGCGCGCGCTTGCGCGAGTGCCTCGACCGCCGGCATCGTCGCGGTATCGTAGACATGTAGATCCGGTCGTCCCGCAGGCGGCAGCTGATACAGGGCGCTCAGGAATCCGTCGCGCACGGTGGCGCCGGCCGCGGCCTGCGGCCCGGTGAGCGGCAACAGCAGCGCGATGCGACTGCCCGGGGCGGTGCTGATCGGCGGGCTCGGGAAGGCCTGGCCGAGGATCGCGAGCGCCGGATGATTCGGATACAGCGCGCGCCAGCGCGCCGCCAGCGCGACGTTGGCCAGAGAGGCGGCGTGCGAGAGCGGCGCCATCGCGCCGAGCTCGAGCCAGCCGCGCACCGTCGGATCGGTGGAGGTCTGCGGCAGCAGGCGCATGCCGCGCGCGCGTGCCTCGAGCAGCCGGGCCAGCAGCTCTGCGCGCAGCCCGGAGAGCTCCGCGCCGCTGCGGGTGTCGCGCTCGCCGGCCATTTCGGAACGGATGGCGTCGATCGCGCGCCCCGCGGCCAGCGCGATCCGCATCCGCAGCGAGAAGTAGCGCAGTGCGGCGGCCGGCGCGGCGCCCGGCGAGATTGCGTTGATCTGCCGCCACGCCTGCTCGGTCCGGTGCGCGTCGAGGGAGACCTCGGCGTCGAGCAAGGCATGCTCATAGGCCTGGGCGGCGCTCTGCGGACCTGCGAGCTGCGCCAGCACCCGCGCGGCCTCGCCGGTGCGCCCGCCGGCAAGCCATTCCCGCGCTGCCAGCAGCTGCAAATCGATGCGCTCGGGCGCGGCACGCAGGGCAGCGAGGGCCTCGTAGGCGGCTGCCGCTGCGGTGTGCTGGCCGCGGTGCGCCAGCTCGGCGGCTTGCTGTCCGGTTGCCACGCTCGGCGCTACCGGTGGCGGCAGACTCACGCAGGCGGTGACGGCCGCGGCCACTCCCAGCACCAGCCAGCGACCCAGCGATACGCGCATTTTCAGTTGCATCCTCAGCATCACGCCCCGCAAGCTCAACACCGCGGCGGCTGTCGCCGCCATGCGTGTACCGCTCGCATCGAACGGAGAATTATAGTGGCCCGCAGCGCCCCGATCCCAGAGAAAGCCCCGCCCGAGCCGGCGAAGCACCCGCCGGAGCGCGGCCGGCTCGACGTGGTGGCCACGCCGATCGGCAATCTGGGCGATCTGACGCGGCGCGCGCACGAGGCGCTGGCCGGCGCCGACCTGATCGCAGCCGAGGATACGCGGCATACGGGCCAGATGCTGCACGCGCTTGGGATCTCCGCCCGGCTGCGCTCGCTGCACGACTACAACGAGTCGGCGCGCATCCAGCAGCTGATCGGTGAGCTGCAGGCCGGCAGCGTGGTGGCGCTGGTCACCGACGCGGGTACCCCGCTGCTGTCCGATCCCGGCTTCGGCCTGGTGCGCGCGGCGGCTGCGGTCGGTATTACCGTGCGCGCCATTCCCGGCGCCTCGGCGCTGACCGCGGCGCTGAGCATCGCCGGATTGCCGACCGACCGCTTCGCATTCGAAGGCTTCCTGCCCGCCCGCGCCGCCGCGCGGCGCACGGCGCTGGCAGGCCTGGCCGCCGAGCCGCGCACCCTGGTGTTCTTCGATGCGCCGCATCGCATCGCCGCAACGCTCGAGGAGCTGGCGGCGATGTTCGGCCCCGAGCGTCAGGCGGTGATCGCGCGCGAGCTGACCAAGCTGCACGAGGCCGTCTACCGCGGCACGCTCGCGCAGCTGGCCGCCGCCGCCCGCGCCGATGCGAACATCGCCCGCGGCGAGATCACCCTGGTGGTCGCGGGCGCGGCGGGCGCCGCGGACGGGGAGCCGGCCGGCGCGGCCAACGGTGCGCTGCTGGCGCGCGCGCTGGAGCTGCTGCTCGCGGAGCTGCCGCCCGCGCGGGCGGCGGCGATCGCCGCGCAGCTCTGCGGTGTCCCCCGCAGCGAGGCCTACGCACTGGCGCAGCGCCTGCGCTCGCGCCGCGGCGACTGACAGGCACCACGACGCAACGTGCGCCGACCGCGCGGCCGCGGCGCGGGGATGGTATGGTGCCGGTGCGGAGAGCCGGCTGGGCAGTCGCTGCGTACTCGCTTCGGCGGGGACGTGGAGGAAAGTCCGGGCTCAGCGGGCAGGGTGCCAGGTAACGCCTGGGGGGCGTGAGCCCACGGACAGTGCAACAGAAAGCAAACCGCCGAAGCGCCGGCAACGGCGCTGGCAAGGGTGAAATGGTGCGGTAAGAGCGCACCGCGTCGGTGGCAACACTCGACGGCATGGCAAACCCCACCTGGAGCAAGGCCAAATAGGGAAGTCGCAGTCGATTTGGGCTGCAGCGCTCGCCCGCGCGTGCTTCCGGGTAGGCCGCTTGAGGCGTGCGGTGACGCACGTCCCAGAGGAATGGCTGCTCAAGACAGAACCCGGCTTACAGGCCGGCTCTCCGCCCTTACAAGCAGCCGCACAGGCCCCCATCCCTCAACGTGGTCGTCCGTCTGCACGGTCGTTTGCAGCGCGGTGGCGGTCAGTAGGCCTTGCGGTCTCCGCGCAGCACGATCAGTGCCGTCCTCGCCAGGATGTACAGGTCGAGCCCGAGCGACCAGGTGCGCAGGTACTGCAGGTCGCACTCGATGCGCCGGGTCATCGATTCCAGGTCATCGCCGCCGCGGTGGCCGTTGACCTGCGCCAGTCCGGTGATGCCGGGCCTGACTTTGTGCCGCACCATATAGCGGGCGATCAGCCCCCGGTACTGCTCGTTCACGGCGATCGCATGCGGCCGCGGCCCGACCACGCTCATGGTACCGGTGAACACGTTGAACAACTGCGGCAACTCATCCAGCGACAGCCGCCGCAGCCGCGCGCCGAAGGCGGTGACGCGCGCATCGTTGCGGGTGACCTGCCGGTACTGGCTGGCGCCGTCCTCCATCACCGTCATGGTGCGGAACTTGTAGACCAGGATTTCCTTGCCATCCAGGCCGTAGCGGCGTTGCTTGAAGATGATCGGTCCGGATGAGGAACAGCGCACCCCGATGGCGATTGCCGCCAGCAGCGGCGCGGCCAGCACCAGTGCGATGCTCGCGATCGACAGATCGAGCAGCCGCTTGGCCAGGGCGCGCGCGCCGAAGAACGGCGTCTCGCAGACCGCCACCACCGGTATGCCCGCCACGTCATCCACGCGCCCCTGGATCAGCTCGGTGATGAAGATATCGGGCACGAAGAACACCGACGCCGTCGTGTCCTTCAGATCGTCCAGGATCTTCAGCACCCGGGGCTGACTGGCCATCGGCAAGGACAGATAGATGTGATCGACGTGGTGCTCCTTGACGTACTGCGGCAGCTGCTCGAACGAGCCCAGCAGCGGCTGGCGGCCGACATCGAGCAGCCGGGCGCGCGAGCGGCCGTCGAAGAAGCCGAGGAAGCGCACGCCGGCGTAGGGATAGTTGCGGAAGTTCTGGGCCAGCTTCACGCCCATCGGATTGCAACCGACGATCACGGCGGAGCGGGACTGCCCTTCGCGGGCGAGGAATTTCGGCAGCAATTCGCGCGCCCCGATGCGCGCGGCGACCAGCACGAACGGCGTGCAGGCCAGCCACGCGAACAGCGCCGGACGGTTGAAGGCATCGATGTAGTGACTGGCATAGCAGAACAGCAGCAGCAGCGCGGTGAACAGCGCCCAGCCCACGCACACCCGGCGGATCATCCGCTGCGCCGGATCGGTGAGAAACGGGTGGCCAGGAAAATGCGCGGAAAATGCGACAAACGCGAGAATGAAGTAGCGCTTGTCGAACCCGATCCCCGATAGCGCGGTAACCAGCAACAGCATCAGCACGATCACCACCGGGTCGAGAAACGCCTCCAGCGCGCGCGTGGGTGACAGGCTGCCGCGGAAGATCAATGAGCGGCTGTCGGCGAGCGAAATCATATCGCGGCTGTGTTGCAGATTACGTGCCGATCCGCCGTGCTCGCCCGAGCGCGTGCGGCCGCGGTGCAGTCCGGCGTGCGCGTGCGCAAAAACGCATATCCCACCATGCAAGAACTACCGTGCCTCCTCGTCGCGGCGGTGATTGTGGTGCGATCGAGACGTTGCCGGCAGCGCCGCGCGCCGCGTCCGGTTGTCAGCGTCTCGAGCACGCGCGCATTCGCGTGCAATGGCGCCGGCTCTTCACGTGGGACCAGACTGACGTCCGGCGTAGTCCTGGCGGCGCGTGGGCCGCCCGTCCTGCCGGCGGGCTCGGCGTCGGGCCCGGGGGGCAGGCTGGGCCCGGCGCAGGCACGCATTGCGCAAAGCCGCAATCGGGTCCTACAGCCGCGGCGCGCGACTGCGGCAGCGGCGCCACGGCGGCGGCATTGGCGCGTCTCTTGCTTGACCCACGCAATGTCGACTGAACCGATCTGCGGCAGGCCAGCGCAAACAATGTTCCCCTCCAAGCCGGTGGTCCTCTTGGCAGCCGTGGCGCTGATGGGTTGGGGCGTCACGCTGCCCGCGCGGGCGGCCACGCGCTATATCGGCCTTATAGGTCCCCGTGGCCCGGCGGGTGCGCCGCAGGCTGACAGCGCCGGTGGCCTGCAGCGCGTCAACATCGTCGGGTACGGGAGCGCCGGATACGAACCGGCGTGGCGTGCCGCGCACGGGGCGGACGATGTGATCGCGCAGGCTGCTGCGCCTGAAGCGTATGGAGATGGCTACGACGATGACGAACTCTACGGTGTGCGGCAACCTCGGCCCGCAACCACAGGCACAGGCACAGCCGCATCCGCCGGCGCCGCCGGCACATCGGCGCCGCCGGTGCCCGGGGTGCCGGCGCCTGTGATCATGCTGCTGGCGGGGCTGGGGTTGCTGAGCATGATCGCGCGCCGACGCACCGTGCTGCGTTGAGTGGCGAGACGTGCGGAGTGACAGGTGCGATACAAGGAACTCGTCCGGATGGTGGGTGTATTGGCGCCGTTTGCCCTCAGTGCCTGCGGCTCCCGCGAGGCGTCCTCCGCACGACTGGCCGCGCGCGTCAACGATCAGCCGATCCCGGTGCAACAGCTGCGGGTTCCACAGCTGGCGCAATTCCCCCTGCCCACCGTGCAGCGCCCCGGCGCGGACGCGGACGGCAGGCTCGAGCAGCTGATCGATCTGCAGTTGCTGGTGCAGCAGGCGCGGCGGCTGAAACTCGAGCGCGATCCGGCCGTCAGCGCGCGCATCGAGGCGGCCACCGAGGGCGTGCTGGCGCAGGCCTACATCGACCGGGCCGCGGCACGATCGGCCGCGCCGGATGCACGCGACATCGCCGCCTACTACCGCGACCACCCCGAATCGTTTGCCCGCCGCCGCCTGTATCTGCTGCGCGAGCTGACGGTGCGGCTGTCGGCCGAACGCTTTGCACAGTTGCGCCGGCACAGCGCGCACGCACGCGACCTGACCGAGCTGGAGCAGTGGCTGCAGCTTCAGGGCATCGCGTTCGAGCAGGCCGTGCAGGCCCGCGCCTCCGATCAGCTGCCGCGAGAGATCGTGCCGGCGTTCCTGCGCCTGCGGCGCGGCGACATCGGGGTGGCGCGCATCCCGCAGGGAGCCTGGGTGTTGCAGGTACTCGACTGGGTGAGCGCGCCGGTGTCGTTGCAGGAGGCGCGGCCGGCGATCGCCGGCTACCTCGCGCAGCAGCTGCGCAGTGCAGTCGAGCAGGCCGAGATCCAGCGGCTGCGCGACGGGGCCCACATCGAATACCTGGGGCGTTATGCGCCGCAACACCCCTCGGCGCTTTCGATGGTCCACACCATGAGGACGGTCACGAGCCATGAGTGATTCGCTCACACGAATGCTGTCGACGTTCCTGCTGGCATTGCTGCCGGCGGCCCTGTTCACCTGCCCGAGCGCACTGGCCGCGCCGGCCTCAGGACGCGTGTCGCTCGCGGTCGCCGGCACGGGGCAGGCGCCGGTGTCGGCATCGGCGGGGCCGTCGCTGGACACCGAATCCGAATATGCACTGGGTGCCGGCGACATCATCCACGTGACGGTGTTCCAGAATCCGGATCTGACCGTCGATGCGCGCGTCTCGGAAACCGGCAACATCACCTTTCCGTTGATCGGCAGCGTCAGGGTCGGGGGCCTGACGATCCGGCAGGCCGAGCAGCTGATCGCCACCAAGCTGCGCACCGGGCACTTCGTGCAGCAACCGCAGGTGAACATCCTGCCCACGCAGATCGTGGGCAGCCAGGTGGCGGTGCTCGGCCAGGTGAATAAGCCCGGCCGTTATCCGCTCGCGACACTGGATACGCGCGTCTCCGACATGCTGGCGACCGCGGGCGGCATTGCTCCCGACGGAGCCGACAGCGTGTGGCTGATCGGGATCCGCAACGGACGCATGGTGCGCAGGCGCCTGGATACCGCGGCACTGTTCATCGAAGGCTCGGCGGCCGATGCCGAAGTGCACAGCGGCGATGTGCTGTACGTGGAGCGCCAGCCGCTGGTCTACATCTACGGAGAGGTGCAGAAGCCGGGGGCATTCAGGCTCGAGCGCAACATGACCGTGATGCAGGCGCTGGCCGATGGCGGCGGCCTCACCCCGAAGGGCACACAGCGCGGCATCCGCATCCATCGACGCGCGGCGGACGGGCAGATTGTCGAGCTCACCCCGCGGCTGGACGACCTGCTGCAGCCCGATGATGTGATCTACGTGCGGGCGAGTGTGTTCTAGCCGCGCTGTGCCGCGGTAGGGGCCGGCTGCTGGCGGCCCCGGTGACTGTTCCCGACGAGGGTTGACCGATACAACTGTTGGAGAGCGCGGCATGACATTTCAGCAACTCGTTCTGGCGATCCGGGCGCGCTGGAAGGTACTGATCTGGGTCTTGGCCGCCACCGTCGCGGTGGCGGTGATCGTGAGTCTGGCGATGCCCAGGCGCTATACCGCGAGCACTTCGGTGGTCGTGAACCTGGGCTCTCCGAACCCGGTGACCCAGGCGCAGCTGCCGGCGGATCTGAGCGGCACGTATCTGGCGACCCAGCTGGACATCATCCAGAGCCCGCGCGTGGCGCAGAGCGTGGCGCGCGCGCTGCATCTGCAGCAGTCGGCGCAGATGCAGCAGCAATGGGACAAGCAGGCCGGCGGCCGGGGCGACTTCGACGTGTGGGCCGGGCAGGCCCTGGACAAGAACCTGGAGGCCCTTCCTGCCAAGGACTCGAACGTCATCACCATCCAGTACTCCGCGGGCGACCCGGTGCTCGCGGCCCAGGTGGCCAATGCCTTCGCCGCGGAATACCTGGATACCAACGCGCAGCTGGTGGCCGATCCGGCCAAGAATTTCACCCGCTGGTTCCAGGCTCGTACCCAGGCGCTGCGCGACAGGGTGGTCGATGCGCAGCGCGCGCTGACCGAATTTCAGCGCGAGCACGGCATCGTCGTCGGTGAGACCGCGCTCGGGGCGGGTGCCGGTGTCGCCACCGACCCGACCGATATCGAGACCGCGCGGCTGCAGGAGCTGTCGCAGGAGCTGGCGACTGCACAGGCGACGCGCGCCGATACGTTCGCGCGCCAGGGCGCGCCGAATGCCTCGGGCGACGACCTGCCCGAGGTATTGCAGGATCCGCTGATCACCGGGCTGCAGACCCAGATCGCGCTGCAGGAAGCACAGCTGCAACAGCTCGGCCGCCAGCTCGGATCCGCGCACCCGACCTACATCGCCGCCGCCGCGAGCCTGGCCGCCCTCAGGCAGCGCGAGGCGGTCGAAGTGCACCGGGTGGTGCAATCGCTCACCATGGCCGATCGCAGCAGCCAGGCGCGGGTGACGGAGCTGCGCGCCCAGCTCCAGGCGCAAAAGGCGCGCGTGCTGAAGTTCAGCACCATCCGCAACCAGGCCGCGGTGCTGCAGGCCGATCTGGATACCGCGCAGCGCGACTACGATGCGGTGACCCAGCGGCTCGCCCAAACCAGCCTCGAGAGCCAGATGCAGCAGACCGACGTGTCGGTGCTCACCACGGCGGCGCCGCCGCTGTATCCGTCCAGCCCGCGGCTGGTGCTCAACACCGCGATCGGCGTGCTGCTCGGGCTGCTGCTCGGGACCGGTGCGGTGCTGTGGCGCGAGCTGACCGATCAGCGGCTGCGCAGCCCCGAGCAGCTGGTGGCGCTGGCCGGCGTGCCGGTGCTGGGCATCATCCCGCAGCACGATGACACCCGCCAGGGAGCCCTGTGGTTGCCGGGACCGCGCCCACTGCCGGCCCTGGAATGGAAATAGCCGTGGAGAACGGACAAGTGACAGAAACCAACGAAGCCGCCGTGTCGGCGGAGGCGGATCAGCCTTTCATCTCCCCGGTGCAGGGCGACGAGCGCAACCTCGGCGGCATATTGGTGCAGAGCGGACGATTGAAAAAGGAGGATGCGCTGCGCGTCAGCCATTTTCAGCAGAAGAAGGGGCTGCGCTTCGGCGACGCCGCCATCAAGCTTGGCGTGATCAGCGAGGTCGACGTGCAGTTCGCGCTGGCACGGCAATTCGATTTCCAGGTGCTCAAGCGCGGGGACGGCAGCGGGGTGAGCGAGCACGTGGTGGCGGCCTACGAGCCCACCACGCCGCGGGCCGAGGCGCTGCGCGCGCTGCGCAGCCAGCTGCTGCTGCGCTGGTTCGACGCCCGGCCCGAGCCGCGCCAGGCGCTGGCGATCGTGGGCGCCGATCGCGGCGTGGGCCGCTCGTGGCTGGCCGCAAACCTCGCGGTGGTGTTCTCGCAGCTCGGCAAGAATACGCTGTTGATCGATGCGGACCTGCGCCATCCTTCCCAGCACGAGCTGTTCGGCTTCTCCAACCGCTACGGCGTGGCGGAAGTGTTGTCCGGGCGCGCCACGCTGATTGCGGCGCTGCAAACTAAGGCGGTGCTGCGCGATCTGGTGGTGCTCACCGCCGGCGCCATGCCGCCGAACCCGCAGGACATGCTCACGCGCGGAGAGTTCGGCGAGCTGCTGCAGGCGCTGAAGTCCACCTTCGAGGTCATCCTCATCGATACGCCGGCGGCCGATGAATGCGCCGACGGCCAGGTGATCGCGACCCACGCCTCGGGCGCGCTGCTGGTTGCGCGCTGCGGGCTGAGCCGCGCGGTCGCACTGCAGGGCTATGCACACCTGCTGCGCGAGACCCGGGTGCAGGTCGTCGGCAGCGTGCTGAACGGACCGTGAGGGTCGTCTACCTCAGCACGCTCTACCCGCCCGACGTGCGCGGGGGCACCGAGCTGATACTGCAGGGGCAGGCGCAGGCGATGGCCGAGCGCGGCCACGAGGTCACGGTGTTGACGATCGGGCCGCAGAGCGCACCCGCGCACACCGAGGAGC
Source organism: Steroidobacteraceae bacterium (assembly GCA_036267195.1). Classification (GTDB taxonomy): domain Bacteria; phylum Pseudomonadota; class Gammaproteobacteria; order Steroidobacterales; family Steroidobacteraceae; genus FEN-1191. The sequence goes on along the minus strand of DATAWM010000021.1, from coordinate 10,173 downwards.
AGCGCGGCGGCGTGCGGGTGGTGCGAGCCGGTTTCCGTAACCGTTATTTTCACCAGCTCGGCGCCACACCGCCGGTGCTCGAGCGGCTGCGCTGGCACTGGCGCGACCGTCACGATGCGCTGATGGCCGCCGATGCGCGCTCGCTGCTGCGCAGGCTGCGCCCCGAGGTGGTGTGCTGCCACAACCTCGCCGGCTGGTCGATCGCGGCGTGGCAGGCGGTGCGCTCGCTCGGGTTGCCGCTGGTGCAGGTACTGCATGATCAGTACCTGCTGTGTCCGACCGCGATGATGTTCCGCGCGGGGCGCCCCTGCGCGCGCCAGTGCCTGCCCTGCCGGCTGCTGCGGCTGCGCCACGCACGCGCCTCGCTGCAGGTGGATGCCGTGGTGGGCGTCAGCCGCTTCGTGCTGCAGAAGCTGCTGCGCGCCGGCTTCTTCGCCGGCGCCGCGGGGCGCGAGGTGCTGTACAACAGCACCGCCGCGAGTCTGCCGCCGGCGTGCGCGCCGCGCCGCGCCGGCCGGCCCGCCAGCGCGCTCAGCCCGCTGCGCTTCGGTTTCATCGGCACGCTGGCGCCGTGCAAGGGCATCGAGCCGCTGCTGCGCAGCGTGGCCGACTGCGGCCAGCGCGAGATCGAGCTGCTGGTGGCCGGGCGCGGCGAGCCGGGCTATGAGGGGCGGCTGCGACAGCGTTTCGCCGGCGCGCGTATCCGCTTCCTCGGCTATGTGCCGCCGGCCGAGTTTTTCCGGGCGATCGACGTGTGCGTGGTGCCCTCGCTGTGGGACGACACCCTGCCGAGCGTGGTATTCGAAGCGCTCGGGTTCGGCGTGCCGGTGATCGGCGCGCGCCGCGGCGGAATTCCCGAGATGATCCGCGATGGGTACAACGGGCTGCTGTTCGAGCCTGATGCGCCCGGCGCCCTGGTCGCGAGCATGCGCAGTTTCGTGGAGCAGCCCGGGCTGCTGGCGGCGCTCGCGGTCAATTGCCGCGTCAGCGCCGCCCCATTCCATGATCTGCCGCGCTGGCTCGAGCGCCATGAGGCCATCCTCTCGGCCGCCATCGACACGGCACGCGCGCGCGAGCGGGGACAGGGCGGGGCCCCCGCGCCCGGTGCGCGCGCGGGGGCGCTGCCGTGCGAGGGTTGATCCTGTTCTTCACGGTCGCGTACGTACTGTCGCAGGCATTCGACGCGGTGTTGCGCTGGGTGCTCAATCTGGGCGGCGCGGCCGCCCTCATCTACCTGCGCGACTACTCGCTGATCCTGGTGGTCGTGTTCGGCTGCTATCTGCTCATGCAGCAACGCCGCAACATCGCGCGCACCTTCTGGGTGATGTGGGCGCTGGCGCTGGGCGGCTGCGTGAGCCTGCTGAGCGGCATCCACGTGCCGCAGATGTTGTTCGGCATCAAGATCTGGCTGCCGTTCGTCGCCGGTTTCGTGCTGGTGGAGACCGGACTGCTGAGCTCGCTGCATCGACCGCGTGCCTGGGCGGCGCTGTGGCTGGTCAGCTGCCTGGGCGTGCTGATCAACTATTTCTACCGCTATCCGTGGACCGCGCTGATGATTCAGCTCGGCGACGTGACCGTGACCGGTCAGCGCGGCGCCACCGCGATGGGCATCGCGCGGCTGGCGGGTTTTTCGCGCGCCAACTACGACGTGGCGATCCTGGTGCTGATGCTCTACATCTACCTGCTGTTCTGCTTCAAGGGCTGGTTCACGCGCGTCGCGCTGACCGGGGTGTCGGGGGTGGTGATCGCGCTCACCACCACCAAGGGCGCCGCCGGCGCGTTCGTAGTCGCGGTGCTGTTGGCGCCGGTCCTGGGGCTGATCCGCAAGCCCGGCAGCCGTCTGAAGGCACCGCTGATCGGCTGCCTGATGCTGATGGCGTTGATCGGCATGGTACTGCCGCTGCTGGTGGCGCAATTTCCGCTGCCGCGCCTGCGGCCGCATACGCTGAGCAACTGGCTGCTGGCCTCGTTCGTTGACCGCGCGACCAATACCTGGCCGAACGCGCTGGCGCTGATCAACGACTGGCAGTGGGTCACCGGCCGCGGCCTCGGCGGCATCGGTGCCGCGCAACAGGTGTGGGAGCCGGGACGCGCCAACCCCGCGGACAACCTGTTCGTGTACCTGTACGTCACGGCGGGGCTGTTCGGTGCCGCGCTGTACCTGTTCTATGCCTTCGGCAGTTGCAAGCTGATGCTGCACCGGCCGATGCACCGGGTGATGTTCCTCGGGCTGATGGCCTTGTTCGTGTATGGATTGACGGTCAACATCGTCGAGAGTGCCGTGGCCGCGATGGCGCTGGGCGCGCTGGCCGGCGTGCTGTCGGCGCCGAGCCTGCAGAGCGTCACCGAACAGAGCGCACGCCAGCTGGTGCCCATCTGAGCGCGCGCCGCAGGCCGCTACCGGATCCAGACACCATGCAACTGCTGTTCGATGCGCGCTGGGGCGGCGAGCACGGCATCGGCCGTTTCGCCCGCGAGGTGCGCTCGCGGCTGCCGGTGGCGCGCGAGCTGCACGCGCCGGTAGCGCCGTGGTCGCCGCTCGATCCGGCGCACCTGTCGCTGCGGCTGCTGTCGGCGCCGCGCTCGGCGCTGTTCTATACCCCGGGCTACAACGCCCCGCTTGCCTGCGCGGTGCCGTTCGTGTTCACGATCCACGACCTCAATCACATCCGCTTTCCGGAGGCGCGCAGCGCGCTCAAGACACTCTACTACGAGCGCATCATGAAACCGGCCTGCCTGCGCGCGCGCGCCGTGGTCACCGTGTCGAAATATTCCAAGGCGGACATCTGCGCCTGGAGCGGGTTGCCGCCCGAGCGCGTGGTCGACGTCGGCAATGGCGTCGGCGCGACGTTTGCGCCCGAGGGCGAGAGATTCGCGCATCCGCGCCCGTACGTGCTGTGCGTCGGCAACCGCAAGCCGCACAAGAACGAGCAGCGCAGCGTGGCCGCATTCGCGCGCATCGCCGCGCGCTTGCCGCACGATCTGCTGTTCACCGGCGCGCCGACGCCGCAGCTGCTGCAGGCAGCGGCCGCCGGCGGCCTGTCCGGACGGATCGGGTTCCTCGGCCGGCTGGACGACCGGCAGCTCGCCGCGGTGTACCGTGCGGCCGCCGCGGTGCTGTTCGTGAGCCTGTATGAGGGTTTCGGCCTGCCGGTGATCGAGGCGCAGGCCTGTGGCGCGCCGGTGATCAGCTCCGACGTGTGCTCGCTGCCGGAAGTGGCTGGCGGCGCGGCGCTGCTGGTGGAGCCGCGCTCGGTGGCTGCAATCGCCGCGGCGCTGGAGGCGGTGTTGACGGACGCGGCGCTGGCGCGGCGCTTGGTCCTGGCCGGCCGCGCCAACAGCGCACGCTACTCCTGGGACCGGACGGGCGAGGCGGTGCGGCAGCTGCTCGCCGGATGCGGGGCGTGAAGAGGCAGCCATGAGTGAAGCTGCCAGCCGCACTGCCGTCGCGCCCGCAGGCCCCGCGGTCAGCGTCGTGATTCCGACCCATGCGGGGCGTGCCACGCTCGCGCGCGCACTGGATTCGCTGCTGCCCAATGCAGCGCATGTGGCCGAAGTGCTGCTGGTGCTCAGCAACAGCGGCGCCGACTACGCGGCCTGGTGCGCCGGGGCGGTGCAGCCCTACCAGCGCTACTTCGGCGTGCGTGTGCTCGATAGCGGTTCGCCGAGCAACGCCTCGATTGCGCGCAACGCCGGCATCGCGGCGGCCACGGCGCCCTACGTGGCGTTCCTGGATGACGACGATGAATGGATGGCGCACAAGCTGGCCTGCTACCTTGCCGCGATCGAGCAGCGCGGGTTGGCGGGCGATTTCGTGCTGTTCTCCACGGTGGTGTCGTGCCGCGAGGACCGCAGCGACTGGCTGCTGTTCCCGCGGGTGGCCTACCGCGGAGAGCCGATCGGCGATTTCGTGCTCTCGCCGGCCGGCGGTGTGCAGACCAGTGCAATCCTGTTGCCCACCGAGCTGGCGCGGCGCGTGGGTTTCGACCCGCGGCTGAGCCGCCATACCGACTACGACTTCTGCATCCGCCTGGCCGAGGCCGGTGCGGTTTTCCATGCGCTGTCCGAGCCGCTGTCGTACTGGTACCGACGCGGCAGCGGCGTCGCCAAGGGTGCCACCTTCGAGTTCTGCGCGCAGTGGTTGCAGGCCAATCAGCACCGTATCTCGCGCGGCGCGTTCGTCGGCTACATCGAGAAGGACCTGCTCTCGAGCGCGCGCGCGAGCGGACGCTGGCGCGAGTTCGCGCGGCTGCAACGCGCGCAGCTCAGCGCGGCCGAATGGCTCGGATCGGTGCTGCGGCTGCTGCTGCGCGCGCTGCGCAAATTGTCGCATCCGGGCAGCGCGGGCCGGGGCGGCACCTATCAGCCCGGCGGCTGACGCCGATGTCAGCAATCTCCAACGTGCGCTGGGTCGGCATGTCGCAGGGCGGGCGCCTGGCGCTGCAGCTCGGCGGACTTGCGATCCTGTCGCGGCTGCTCTCGCCGGCGGTGTTCGGGCTGGTGGCGATGGCTGCCGTGGTCACCAACTTCGCCAACCTGCTGCGCGACCTGGGCACCGCCGCGGCCGTGATCCAACGCAAGGAGCTGTCCGCCTCGACGATCGCCGCCGCCTATTGGTTCAGCGTCGCCTCCGGGCTGATCATCGGCGTCGCTCTGCTTGCGGCCGCGCCGCTGCTGGCGGAACTGTTCCGCAGGCCGGACCTCACCGGGCTGCTGCGTGTGCTGGCGCTGTCCTTTCCGCTCGCGAGCCTGGGCACGGTGCACCAGGCGCTGCTGGAGCGCGACAGCCGCTTCTCCACGGTGGCCGGGATCGAGGTGCTCTCGAGCAGCGTCGGGCTCGGGATCGCGATCGTGGCCGCCGCGCTCGGGGCCCGGGCCTACAGCATCGCATTGCAGACGGTGTGCGTCGCCGGGCTGTCGTCGCTGCAGTTCTGGCGCGCCTCCCCGTGGCGGCCGCGGCGCGCCGAGTCGGTGGCAGATGAGCTGCGCAGCATCTGGCACTTCAGCGGACCGCTGGTCGGTTTCAACCTGATCAATTACCTGGGGCGCAACGCCGATTCGATGATCATCGGCCGCCTGCTCGGCGCGGCCGCGCTCGGCCCGTATTCGATGGCCTACCGGCTGATGCTGTTCCCGGTGCAGAACTTCACCTACGTGGCCAATCGCGCACTGTTCCCGGTCTACAGCCGCCGCCAGGATTCGGGCGATGCGGTGCGCGAGCTGTACCTGCGTACCCTCGGGGTCATCGCCAGTGTCACCGCGCCGCTGATGGCCGGCACGCTGGCGCTGCGTTACCCGCTGGTGCACGTGCTGATGGGACCGAAGTGGGGATTGACGGCGGCGGTGCTGACCTGGCTGGCACCGGTGGGATTCATCCAGAGCCTGTCGAGCTGTGCCGGGGCGATCTACATGGCCCGCGGTCGTACGCGGCTGATGATGGGGCTGGGGGCGGTCGGCTCGGCCATCGTGATCGGCTCGTTCCTGGTCGGAGTGCGCTGGGGCGTGCTGGGTGTGGCGCGCGGCTACCTGTGCGCCAATCTCGTCACCGCGGTGCCGGTGTTCTACATCACGATGCGGCTGCTGGGCGGCACCATGGGCGAGCTTGTCGGCAGAATCTGGCGCCCAATTGCGGGAGCCGCGGGAATGGGGCTCGCGGTAGCGTTGGCGCAGTCCTGGATGCAGGCAATCGGATGGCCGCCGTGGCTGCGACTGATCCTGGGTGTGCTGTTGGGCGCGTTGCTGTACGGCGCGATGGCGTTGCGCTTTGCCGGTCCCGTGCTGCTCGACGTACGCAGCCTGCTCGGCAGCCGGGCGCGCGGATGAGCCGTGCCGCCGGCGTGACGGGCGCGGTGTAGCGCATGAGCCCGGCGGCGCACTACCGCCGCGTCGCGATGCAGCTGCGCGCGGCGCGGGTGCTGATCTTCACCCGTGAACTGCTGCCGTACTCGCAGACCTTCATCCGCGAGCAGGCGCTGGCGCTGCGGCGCTGGCAACCGACGCTGACCGGGCTCGCACGCGTCGAGGGCGGCGTGGATCCCGCGCCGCTGCGCTGCCTGCTGCTCGGGCCCTCGAGCGCCGGCGCCGGCGCCGGCGCCGGCGGCGCGGCGCTGGCGGCGCTGGCGCGCGAGTGGCTGTGGGTGGCCGATCCGCTGCAGCTGCGCCGCCTGCGCGAGGGCGGCTACGGCGTGATTCACGCGCACTTCGGCACCAGCGCGGTGTGGCTGTGGCCGCTGGCACGGCGCCTGCGGCTGCCGCTGCTGGTCACGCTGCACGGCTACGACATCGCCGTGCAGCCGCAGTGGTGGCAGTCCGGCGCCGGCGGGCTGATCAATCGGCGCTATCCCGCGCGGCTGCGCCTGCTCTCGCGACAGGGGGTGCGTTTCCTCGCGGTCTCCGAGGGCATTCGTGCCCGGGCGATCGACTACGGGCTGCCGCCCGAGCGCGTCGCGGTGCACTACATCGGCGTCGATACCGCGCGCTTCTGCATGCGCGGTGCGCCGCTGGCGCAGCGGGGGCGGCGGATCGTGTTCATCGGCCGGTTGGTGGAGAAGAAGGGCTGCGTCTATCTGCTGCAGGCGTTTGCGCGTCTGCACGAGCGCCTCCCGGACGCGGTGCTGGTGATCATCGGCGACGGGCCGCTGCTCGAGCCGCTACGGCAGCACTCGCGCGCGCTGGGTGTGCAGCCGCAGTTCCTCGGTGCGCTCACACACGAGGCGGTGCGAGCGCAGCTGGACCGCTCGCGCGTGGTGTGCGTGCCGAGCGTGCGGGCGGACAACGGCGATACCGAGGGGTTGCCGATGCTGATCCTGGAAGCCGCCGCGATGGGCATTCCGGTGGTCACCTCGGCGCGCCTGGCCGCCGGCGAAGGCGTGCTCGATGGCCGCACCGGCTTCGTCTGCGGCGAGCGTGATCCGGACGCGCTGGCGCAACGGCTGTACGCGGTGCTGGTGAATGATGCGCTGGCCGGTGCGATGTCGGCGGCCGCAATGGCGATGGTGCGCGAGCGCTACGAGCTATCGCAGTGCACCGCCCGGCTCGAGGCGATCTACGACGAGATGGTCGGGGAAGCCCTGAACCCGGCCGCGCGTGCCGCGGCGCATTCCATGTAGATATCGAACAGCCGCTCGCCGATGCGCGCGGGATCGTGGCGCTCGAGCGCGCGCAGGGCGCGCTCGCCCTTGATGCGCGCCAGCTGCGGCTGCGCGGCGATCTGCGTGATGCAGCGGGCCAGCCCCTCGCGGATCGTGCGGCTGAGGCGCTCGCGGTCCGCGGCGCTGGTGTACAGGGCCTCTCCCAGCCGGTTCTTCGGCACCCTGATCAGCCAGCCGCGGGTGTCGTCGTTGATCTCCGGCAGCGCGCGCACGTCGGTGCTGATCACCGGGCAGCCCGCTGCCTGGAATTCGAGCGCCGCGAACCCGTACGTATCGGCGTAGGTGGGCAGCACGCCGACGTCGGCGCGGCGCATCAGCTGCAGCACCGCCTGGTTGTCGAGCCTGTCATGGTGGTGAATCCACTGGCGGTTGGATTGGATCAGGCCGCGCACCCGCCGCTGATCCGCCGCGTTCTCGCCGGCCGCGTAGCCATCCAGTGCCAGGCTGCTGACGATGGTGAGCTCCAGCGGCAAGCGCTGCGTGTGCACCAATGCGGCGAGGGTCTCGAGCAGCTCGACGCCGCCCTTGCGGAAGAAGCTCGCCCCGACGAACAGCAGCCGCAGCCGGCCGTCCGCGGCGAGGGGCTTGGCGGTGAGGTCCGCGATCAGCCGCGCCTGCGGCGGCGGCAGCACCACCGTCTTGGCGGAGATTGCCTCGCGCTCGCGCGGCCCGAGCGGCAGCGCGGCCGCGAGCAGCTCGCGCTGCATGTCGGCCGAGCATTGCGACAGCGCGAGGAGCCTGCGGCAGGCACCGGCGGCCAGCGCCGCGAGCGCGCGCACCAGCCCCGGGTGTGCGCCGGCCTGCCCGAACGAGGGCTCGGGGCCGTGGTGCCGGTCGAGCAGCAGCCGCAGTCGCGGCAGCACGGTCTCGAAGCTCGAGACCCACGGCAGCTCGCCGTAGCTGACCTGGTTGAACAGATGCAACAGGTCAACCGCCGGGCGCGCGCGCCGCTCGCGGAACTGATGCGCCAGATCGTGCACATCCAGCAGCTCGCGGCCCGCGCAGCGGTTGAGCAGGCGGCCGGCGCGCGCGAGCGTGCGGTACCAGTCGCCGATCTGTACGTAGCGGCAGTAGGGCGCCGCGCCGAGCACGTTGCGGCGGATCGAATAGTTTTCGTACACGTAGCCGACTCGAAGCTCGCGCATGCGAATACCTTCCGCTGCTGCCAGGTCCGGGCCCATACCACCGTCCTGAGCCTGGAACGCAGGTCCGGGGCCGGGATACGACGCCATCCTGCGACACGGGGCGCGCCGGCACCTATCGGGGCGCGGCTGCACCGGCTTCTTGCATTGCGATGATTGCAGTAGGACGCGTCCCGCGCGGCACCGGAACAACGGCCGCGTTGTGTGGCGCGTGTCCGATGTGTCGCGGGCCGCGGACATTGGAAGCTTGCGCACCAGGGCCGTAGCCTGTCTGCATGACAACACATCACCGATCAATCAAGGGGCTGCTCCTGTCGGGCATCGTGTGCCTGGGGAGCGTATGGTTTGGTGCTGCGCCGGCGCGCGCAGCGCAGCAGTTCGGCATCGGCATCCATGCCGGGCAGAATCAGTCGCAGATCGAGAACGCACTGTCGGCCGGTCCGTTCAGCTACCGCACCGATGCCGAGTGGCGCTGGATCGAGACCACGCAGGGCGCGCTGAGCTACCCGAGCAGCCTGGCGAGCTGGCTCGATCCGATCACGCAGACGATCGGCTCGCTCGGGGCACAGCCGCTGATCGTGTTGGACTACGGCAATCAGTTCTATGACGGCGGCGGCAATCCCACCGACGCCGCGGGGATTGCGGCCTTCGCCAAGTACGCCGGCTTCATGGCGGGGCATTACAAGGGCACGATCTCGCAGTTCGAGGTCTGGAACGAGTGGAACACCAATTCCAGCGCTTCCAATCCGGCGGTCGGCACCGCTTCCGCCTACGTGAATCTGCTCAAGGCCGCGTATCAGGCGATCAAGGCCGCCAATCCGAATGCCACCGTGATCGCGGGCGCCGTCACCAATCTCGATACCGACTGGATCAATCAATTCATCCAGGCCGGGGGCCTTTCGTATGCCGATGCCTTCTCGCTGCATCCGTACGTGCACTCGCGCGCGCGCCGGCCCGCAAGCCCGGTGCTGTCACGCTGGTGGAATCCCGCCGGGCTGCTGTCGCTGCTGATCCCCAGCGCGCAGGCGCAGGCGCAGGCGGCCCCGGCCGCGGTGCGGGGTACACCGGAAGATGCGATGGCCTGGGTCGACCAGGTCAACCAGATCCTCACCGCGGCCGCCGGCAAGACCGTGCCGATCTACATCACCGAGATCGGCTGGGCCACCAACATCGGCCAGTACGGCTTTGCGCCGGCGACGGCCGCGGCGTATCTGCAGCGTTTCCTGCTGATGGCGCACACGCGCCCCTACATCGCCGGAGTGTGGTGGTACGATCTGATCGACGACGGCTCGGATCAGACCAGCTACCTGGACCGGTTCGGATTGCTGCAACAGAGCGGCGCGCAGAAGCCCGCCTACACCGCGCTGATGCAGATCAAGGACCTGATCCTCTCGCCCGCGATCGCGACGCAAGGCACCGATGCCAATGGCGCGATCACGGTGTCCGGCACACTCGCCAACGGCAGCAAGTACTACGCGGCGTGGTTGTCGACCGACGATTTCACCAAGACCGCGAACTCGGCCAACGCGGCGTCGCTGACGGCCTCGGGCTACAGCGTCGCGGCCTCGGCCAGCAGCGGCAGCACTTCCACCTTGAGCGCGGCCCCACTGGTGCTGGTACAGCAGTGAGGGCCACATGGTGACGGGATGAATGCACCACCGACGGAGCGTATCGCCCTGATCCATGACTGGCTGGTCGGCTACGCCGGTGGCGGCGAGCGCGTGCTCGAGCAGATGATCGGGCTGTACCCGCAAGCCGAGCTGTACGCCGCGATCGATACGCTCGACGACGCCAACCGCGAGTTCCTGCACGGCAAGCGGCCGATCACCAGCTTCGCGCAACGCGTGCCGTTGGTGGCGCGGCATTACCGCGGCTTCCTG
>DATAWM010000020.1:0-38789 GCA_036267195.1 Steroidobacteraceae bacterium | reverse complement strand
GTCTGGGCGGCCCCGGTTTCTTCGATGAATCCCATCCCTCCGTGGATCTGCACGTTCAACGAGGCCAGTTCGGCGGCCTGCTCGGTGCACCAACCCTTGACGATCGGGATCAGCAGCTCCCCGCGCGCAAGCGCAGCGGCGGCGCGCGCCGGGTCAACCTCTCCGCGGGCGCGGTCGAGCTCGAGCGCGGCGTACAGCGCCAGCGCACGCATCGCCTCGACGTTCGCCTGGATCGTCAGCAGCATGCGGCGCACGTCCGGATGCGCGATGATCGGCGTCGGCGCGGCGCCCGCGGCGCCCGCAGCGCCCACCGGATGACCCTGCACGCGGCTATGCGCCCACTCGCCCGCCTGTTGCAGGGCGAGCTCGGAGAGCCCCACTCCCTGTATGCCGACCGAGAGGCGCGCGGAATTCATCATCACGAACATGTATTCGAGCCCGTGATGCGGCTCGCCAATCAAGTAGCCGATCGCCCCGTCGCGCTCACCATAGGACATCACGCAGGTCGGGCTCGCATGAATGCCCAGCTTGTGCTCGATCGACACGCACTGCAGGTCGTTGCGTGCCCCGAGGGCGCCGGCGGCATCGCTCAGCCACTTCGGAACAGCGAACAGCGAGATGCCGCGCACACCCGGCGGCGCGCCGTCGATGCGCCCGAGCACCAGGTGCAGGATGTTCTCGGCCAGGTCGTGCTCGCCGTAGGTGATGAAGATCTTCTGCCCGCTGATGCGGTAGTGATCCCCCTCGGGAATCGCCCGCGTGCGGATCGCGGCCAGATCCGAGCCGGCCTGCGGCTCGGTCAGGTTCATGGTGCCAGTCCAGCGGCCGCTGACCAGGTGTGGCAACACCCGCGCCGCCAGCGCGGGGGAGGCATGGTGCTCCAGCGCTTCAGCGGCGCCGCGCCCGAGCAACGGGCACAGCGTGAAGGCGAGGTTGGCACCGGACCAGATCTCCTCGCTCGCCGCTGCCAGCACGATTGGCGCGCCCTGGCCGCCGTGCGCGGCGTCGGCCGTCATCTGCGGCCAGCCCCCTTCGACGAAGCGGCGGTAGGCATCGCGGAATGGCTCGGGCATCTGCACCGCGCCGTCCGCGAAGCGCGCGCCGGAGAGGTCCCCGAGCCGGTTGATCGGCGCCAGCACGGTCTCAGCGAAGCGCGCCGCCTCATCCAGTACGGCGGCGGCCAGGTCGGCGGAGAACTCGCCGTAGCGCGGCAGCGACCCGAGGCTGGCGACGTCGAGCAGTTCTTCGAGCACGAAACGCAGGTCTTGGAGCGGGGCCCGATACATTGGCTTATGACAAGTCTACGCGAGCCCGGCGCGCGCCACTACGCACCGCACCGCAGCGCACCGGTAGGCTTTGTTTGCGATTTTGTGAGCTTTCACGCGCGCCCCGGGCCACCGAGGCGGCACGATACGCCGATGCAAGCCATGTCTGACAGCCGTGCAGACCTTGCCGTGAACGACGCCGTGGATGAGGCCGTCGACGGTACCGTGGGCAGCGCCATGGGCGCTGGCGCCGCCGCGCCGGCCGCATCGGCGCACATCGACCGCAACTTCATCGCCAGCCACCAGATCGTCGAGCGTTACCTGAGCGGGCGGCTGCCGCTCAAGGGGGCCCAGGACTTCGAGCGCTTCTGCCGCGAGCATCCGGAGCTGCTCGATGAGATCGGGCTGAGCGAGCGGCTCAATGCCGCCCTGCGTCTGCTCGAGGCCGGTGCACGCACGCCGCCGTGGGAGGAGCGGTCGAAGCGATGGTGGGAGAAGCTGCTCACGCTGCCGGTGCTGGCGGGCAGCATCTGCCTGTGCGTCATCCTGGCAGTCACCAACTTGGTCAGCGCCGGACGGCTGGGGGCGCAGGAGCGCCGCGCGGACACTCTCACGCAGCGGCTGGCGGCTCAGCCGCTGGAGGCGGCCGCGACCACGCGCTCGATCACGCTGCTGCCGAGCCGCACCGCCCCCACGCGGCAGAGCCTGGCCACCATTGGCGGCAGCGAGGCCGAGATGGCCGACCTGAAGGTCGATCTGTCGTGGGCGAAATTCGCCAGCTACCAGGTGACCATCGACCGCCTCGACCAGGGGCGCGTCGCGGTGCTGCGCGGCCTGCAGCGCGACTCCAACGGCAACCTGCGCATCGATCTGAACAGCTCGGCGCTCGGTCCGGGCAGCTACCAGCTGTCGATCGACGGGCTTAACTGGCGCGGCGAGCCGGTGGCGCAGGCCTGGGCGACGTTCACGATCATCCACTGATGATCAATACAGCACGGCGCGCGGCGGCACGCTCAGAATCGGGCGCGTGGCGATGACGCCGGCGGCGGCGCAGATCAGCACCGAGCCGAGCACCCCGAGCCCCCAGATCGCGGCGTCGAAGCGATAATTCAGCTGCAGCGTGTGCGCGAGCCAGGCGCCCCCGAGCGCCGCGGCGCTGGCGCCGAGCACGCCGGCGAGCGCGCCGAGCAGCGCGAACTCGACCAGCACACTGCTGATGATCATCGAGCGGCGCGCGCCGAGCACTCGCACGATCGCGGTTTCTACGCGCCGCTCCTCGCGCGTGGCCTGAACCTGCGCCAGCAGCACCGTCAATGCCGCCAGCACCGTGAACAGGAACACGCTCTGCACCGCGGTGACCGCCTTGTCGATCACGGCGCGCGCCTGCGCGAGCAGGTCGCCGACGTTGAAGATCGACACGCCGGGAAAGCGGTGCACGAGATCCGACATCGCAGCGCTGGTGGGCGCAAGGTACGCGCTGGTCATGTAGGTGCCCGCCGCCCCTTCGAGCAGCCCGGGCGGAAACTCGACGAAGAAATTGGGGCGGAAGCTGTCCCACTGGACGCGGCGGAAGCTCGCGATCGTGACCGTCAGGTCCTCGCCGGCGATGTCGAAGCGCAGCCGATCGCCGAGCTTGAGGTTCATCGAGCGCTGGTACTCAGCCGCCAGTGATACCAGCGGCTTGCCATAGTCCGCGCCGGTCCACCAGCGCCCGGCCACGATGTGGTTGTCATCGCCCAGGTCCGCGGTCCAGGTCAGGTTCTGCTCGCGGTCGGCGAAACCGCGGCCGCGGCCGCCGCCGGGCAGGCGCAGCGACTGCACCGGCTCGCCGTTGATCGCCACCAGCCGGCCGCGCAGCATCGGCAGCATGCGCTCGAAGCGCGCGCCCTGCGAGCGCAACAGCTGCTGGAACTCATCGCGCTGCCGCGCCGGTATGTTGACGAAGAAGTAGTTGGGCACGTCCACCGGCAGGCTCGCGCGCCAGTCGGTCACCAGGTCGGCGCGCAGGATCGCCAGCGCCAGCAGCAGCATCACGCCGAGCCCGAAGGCGACGATCTGCGCAATGCCGTAGGAGCGCCGCCGCGCCAGGTGTGCGATGCCATAGCGCCAGGCGGTGCCGGCATAGCCGCGCACCCGGCTGGCCGCCTGCATCAGTGCGGCGCCGCCCGCGCCCAGCGCGAGCACCGCGGCCGCCAGCCCGAGGATGAACCACACGCTGAGCCGGATCTCGCCCAGCGCCCCGTAGACCACGCCGAACACCGCCAGCAGCACCGGGGTGGCCGCGAGCCACAGCCCCGGCGCGGGCGCGCCCACGTCCCGGCGCAGCACCCGCAGCGCCGGCACGCGCGTGAGCTGCAGCAGTGGCGGCAGCGCGAAGCCGGCCAGCATCGCCAGCGCGACGCCGAACCCCACCAGCGCCGGCCACGCGCTGGCCGGCGGCAGGCTGCTGCGCAGCAGGCCGCGCAGTACCCGCACCAGCCACAGCTGCGTCACCCACCCGGCACCGGCACCGATCATGCTGGCCACCAGTGCCAGCGCCAGCAGCTGCCACAACGTCACCGCCAGCACCGTGCGGCGTGTCGCGCCGAGCGTCTTCATCAGCGCGACCACGTCCAGGTGGCGACGCACATAGCTGCGCGCGCTCAACGCGATCGCCACGGCGCACAGCAGCACCGCCACCAGGCTCGCCAGCGCGAGAAAGCGCGCGGCGCGGCGGCTGGCATCCCCGATCTGCGGACTGGCCTCGGCGATGTCGGCCAGCCGCTCGCTGTCGGCCGCATGCTGCCGGTACCAGCGGCGAAAGGCGCCGAGCACACCGGGCGGCCCCGCCAGCAGCAGCGCATAGTTGATCCGGCTGCCGGGCTGGATCAGGCCGCTGCCGGGCAGATCCGCCTCATTGATCAGCAGCGCCGGGGCGAATTCCACGAAGGTTGCGCTCTGGTCGGGACGGGAGATCAGGATGCGGGTGACCCGCAGGGCCCGCAGCCCCACATCCAGCTCGCCGCCGATCCCGACGCCGAGCGCGGCGGCCAGGCGCGAGTCGGGCCAGGCCTCTCCGGGTGCGGGAATCGCCCGGGTCGCGACCCCGGCCGCGAACGCCCGGTCGGCCACCGTGAGCTGCCCGCGCAGCGGATAGGCCGCGGTGACCGCACGCACGTCGGCCAATTCGTTGTTGTCAGCGCGGAAGATGGCCGACAGCATCGTCGTGACGCGTGCGGAGCGCAGGCCGAGCTGCTGCGCCTGCGCCTGCTGGTCCCGCGGGATGGGGCTGACCGACTCGATGCGCAGGTCTGCGGCGAGGATCTCGCTGGCCTGCAGCGTCACGGCACGGCCGATGCGGTCGACCAGGAAGCCGACACCGGTCAGCGCCGCGACCGCGATGCACAGCGACAGCCACAGCAGCGCCAGCTCGCCGGAGCGCCACTCGCGCCGCAGCGCGCGCAGCGCCAGCCGCAGGCTACGCATGGACCGCCTCGCGCAGCGCGCCGGCCTCCATCGACAGCACCCGGCCGCAGCGGCGCGCGAGCGCCAGATCGTGCGTCACCAGCACCAGCGTGGTGTTCGAGCCGCGGTTGAGCTCGAACAGCAGCTGCGCGATGCGCTCACCGGTGGCGGTATCGAGGTTGCCGGTCGGCTCGTCGGCGAACAGCACCTTGGGGCTGCCGACCGAGGCGCGCGCCAGTGCCACGCGCTGCTGCTCCCCTCCCGAAAGCTGGCGCGGATAGTGATGCAGCCGCGGGCCCAGGCCGACGCGCGCGAGCATCTCGGTGGCAGCGGCCCGCGCATCGCGCCGCGCCGCGAGCTCCAGCGGCAACATCACGTTCTCCAGCGCCGTCAGCGAGGCCACCAGGTGGAAGGACTGGAACACGAAGCCCACCCGGGCCGCGCGCAGGCGCGCACGGCCGTCCTCGTCCAGCGAGCTCAACGGCTCCCCGGCCAGCCAGACCTCGCCCGAGGTGGGTGAATCCAGGCCGGCCAGCAGCGCCAGCAGGGTCGATTTGCCGGCACCCGAGGCGCCGGCGATCGCGATCGATTCCCCCGGGGATACGGCGAACGAAACCTCGCGTACGATGGTCAGCGGCCCATCGGGGCTGCTAACCTGCTTGCTCAGGCTCCGGGCTTCGAGAACCATGTCACGTGTCATTGGCACCTTGCTGGCACTGTTGGTCGCGCTGGCGGCACCGGCCGGCGCCGAGCGCGCGGTGGCGGCGACACGTGCGGGCGATCCGCACCGGAGCACGGCTCATGCGCCGGTGATCCTGGTGTTCGGCGACAGCCTCAGCGCGGGATATGGGGTCCCGGTCGGGTCCGGATGGGTGAGTCTGCTGGCGCGCAAGATTGCGCAGGCAGATTACGATTTTAACGTAGTGAACGCCAGCGTCAGCGGGGAGACCACCGCGGGGGGACTGGCGCGGCTGCCGCGTGCCCTTGACCTGCACCGCCCGGGGATCCTGATCCTGGAGCTGGGCGCCAACGACGGCCTGCGCGGCCTGCCGGTCGCAGCGGCGCGCTCCAATCTGGACCAGATGATCACGCTGGCGCAGGCACGCGGGGTCAGAGTGCTGCTGCTGGGCCTGCGCATGCCGCCCAATTACGGTCCGCGCTACACCGGCGCCTTTCACCAGATGTATCTGGACCTGGCCAGCGAGCATCACATCGCGCTGGTACCGTTCCTGCTGGGCAAGGTGGCGCTGCATCCGGAGCTGATCCAGGCCGACGGACTGCATCCGAACGTGCGCGGCCAGCCGCTGCTGCTGCAGGTGGTGTGGCCGCAGCTCGCGCCGATGCTGTCGGCGCACGTGCCGGCCGGCTGAGGGAGCAACGATGGAAAGATTCTGGTTGCCGCAGTACCCACCCGGCGTGGCTGCCGATATCGATCCATTCGAGTTCCCCTCGCTCAAGGCGCTGATCGAGGACGCCTGCGAGCGCTACGCCGACCGCATCGCCTACCGCAGCATGGGCACGGCGATCACCTACCGGCAGCTCGAGCGGCTCTCGCGCGCCTTCGGCGCCTGGCTGCAGCAGCGCGCCGGATTGAAGAGCGGTGACCGCGTCGCGCTCATGCTGCCGAACCTGCTGCAGTACCCGATCGCGATGTTCGGGGCGCTGCGCGCCGGCTTCGTCGTGGTCAACGTCAACCCGCTGTACACCGCCGCCGAGCTCGAGCACCAGCTCAAGGACTCGGACGCCGCGGTCGTGGTGGTGCTGGAGAACTTCGCCGCCACGCTCGAGCAGGCGCTGCCCGACACCAACGTACGCCACGTCATCGTCACCGGTGTCGGCGATCTGCTGCATCCGCTCAAGGGCCTGATCGTGAACACGGTGCTGCGGCACGTGCAGCGCAAGGTGCCGCGCTGGCTGATCCCGGAAGCGCGCGCGCTGCGCGAGGTGCTCAAGCAGGCACGCACGCTCACGCTGCAGCCGGTGAGTCTGGATCACCAGGATCTCGCCTACCTGCAGTATACCGGCGGCACCACCGGCGTGGCCAAGGGCGCCATGCTGACCCACGGCAACATGGTGGCCAACGTGCTGCAGAGTCGCGCCTGGTTCCGGCAGAAGCCGCTCGAGCACACCACCTTCATCTGCGCGTTGCCGCTCTATCACATCTTTTCGCTGACGGCGAACTGCCTGCTGTTCAGCTCACTCGGCGGCTCGGGGCTGCTGATCGCCAATCCGCGCGATTTCAAGGGCTTCATCAGGCAGCTGCGATCGCACCCGCCGATGTTCTTCATGGGGGTGAACACGCTGTTCAACGCGTTGCTGCATACCCCCGGCTTCGGCAACATCGACTGCTCGCGGCTCTCCGTCACCGTGGCGGGCGGCATGGCGCTGCAGAGCTCGGTGGCCGAGCGCTGGTTCGAGGCGACCGGATGCGTCATCACCCAGGGTTGGGGACTGACGGAAGCCTCGCCGGTGGTGTGCTGCAACCCCACGGTCGGGGAGGACGCGAAGTTCAACGGCTCAGTCGGCCTGCCGATCCCGTCCACCGAGGTTTCGATCCGCGACGAGGCCGGCCAGGACCTGGGCATCGGCGCGGTCGGAGAGATCTGCGTGCGCGGCCCGCAGGTCATGCGCGGCTACTGGCAGCGGCCCGAGGAAAGCGCCCAGGTGCTGCTGCCCGACGGCTGGCTGCGCACCGGCGACATCGGCCGTGCCGATGCACGCGGCTTCGTGTTCATCGAGGACCGCAAGAAGGACATGATCATCGTGTCGGGCTTCAAGGTGTACCCCAACGAGATCGAGGAGGTCGTGGCGCGCTGCCCGGGGGTGCTGGAGGTCGCGGCGGTCGCGCAACCCGACGAGCACTCCGGCGAGGTGGTGGCGCTGTTCATCGTGCGCAAGGACCCGGCGCTGACCGTGCAGGCGGTGAAGGACTACTGCCACCAGTACCTGACCGCCTACAAGCGCCCGCAGGCGATCTACTTTCGCGACGAGCTGCCCAAGACCAACGTCGGCAAGATCCTGCGCCGCTCGCTGCGTGACGAGCTGGCGGCGGCGGCCAAGCCGAAGGCGGCGTAACGCCGCTCAGCCGAGCGCGGCGGCGATCTGCTGCTGGATGGCCTCGGCGGCGGCGCGCGGATCGGCGGCATCGCGGATCGGCCGGCCGACGACGATATAGTCGGCCCCGGACTGGAACGCCTGCGTCACCGACACGACGCGCTTCTGGTCGTCGGCTGGGCGGTTGTCGACCGGACGCACGCCGGGGGTGACCACCAGCAGCCGCTCATCGATGCTCTCGCGCAGCCGGCGCACTTCCAGCGCCGAGGACACCACGCCGTCGCAGCCGGCCTCGAGCGCCCGGCGCGCGCGAGAGAGCACCAGTTGCTCGACGTCGCACTGGAACCCCAGGTCGTCGAGGTCACCACGGTCGAGGCTGGTCAGCACCGTGACGGCCAGCACCTTGACGTCGCCCTTGGCGGCTGCGGCCGCTTCCATCAGCGCCTGGTTGCCGTGCACGGTCGTGAAAGTGACGCCGCGTCCGCGCAGCTGACGCACCGCCGAGGCAACCGTGGCCGGGATATCGAAGAACTTGAGGTCGACGAAGATCTGCTGGCCGCGCGCGGCCAGCCAGTCGACCAGATCGAAGTAGCCGCCGCCCATGAACAGCTCCCGTCCCAGCTTGTAGAACTGCACCGCCTCGCCGAGGCGCTCGACCAGCGCGCGCGCCTGGGCGGCATCGGCCACGTCGAGCGCGAAGATCAGCCGCTCGCGCGCGGGGATTGGCTTGGGTGAGGGCATCAGGTGCGCTCGGCCGGATCGAATAGCCGGCCGTGCTCCAGGATCGCATAGCGATCGGTCATGCCGGCGATGTAGTCGGCCACGATGCGGGCGCGGCCCGCGGCACCGTCACGCTGCTCGGCACGCAGCGCCGTATCGCGATACTCCTCCGGCATCAGCCGGACCTCGCCGATGAATGCCCCGAACAGCTCGGAGACGATGCGGCCGGCCTTGAGCGTCATGCGCAGCACCCGCTGGTGATGATAGACCTGCTCGCGCAGGAAGCGCTTGAGCTGCAGGTGCTGCTCGAGCATGGCCGCACTCATGCCGATCAGCGGCTCACCGTGCAGGCGCACCGCGTCGATATCGGCCGGCTGCGCGGCGCGCAGCCGCTCGATGCTCGACTGGATCACGTCGACGGCCAGCTCGTTGATCATCCGCCGCACGGTCTCGTGCACCCGGCGGCGCCCGGCCAGGTCCGGGTACAGCCCCACCACCTCGTTGAAGTGGCGCTGCACCAGCGGCACCTCGGCCAGCTGCTCGAGGGTGATCAGGCCGGCGCGGATGCCGTCATCGACGTCGTGGTTGTTGTAGGCAATTTCGTCCGCCAGATTCGCCAGCTGCGCTTCCAGGCCCGGCTGGTGGCGCAGCAGGAAGCGCTCGCCGACGTCGCCGAGCTCGCGCGCCTTGGACAGCGCGCAATGCTTGAGGATTCCCTCGCGGCACTCGAAGGTGAGGTTCAGTCCGGGGAAGCGCGCGTAGCGCTCCTCGAGCTCATCGACGGTGCGCAGCGACTGCAGGTTGTGCTCGAATCCGCCGTACTCGCGCATGCACTCGTTGAGCGCGTCCTGGCCGGCGTGGCCGAACGGGGTGTGCCCGAGATCGTGCGCCAGGGCGATCGCTTCGGTCAGGGTCTCGTTCAGCGCCAGCGCGCGGGCGATCGAGCGGCCGATCTGCGCCACCTCGATCGAGTGCGTCACCCGCGTGCGGTACAGGTCGCCCTCGTGGTTGACGAATACCTGTGTCTTGTAGGCCAGGCGGCGAAATGCGTTGGAATGAATGATGCGGTCGCGGTCGCGCTGGAACTCGCTGCGATACTGTGGCGGCGGCTCGTCATGGCGGCGGCCGCGCGAGTGCAGGTCGTCGGCCGCGTAGGGCGCCAGGCTGCAGCCGTTCATCGAACCGCGTCCGCGGCGCGGGCAACATTCGGGGCGTGCACGGCACCCGCAGCCTGCGCGGCGGCGCCGAAATGCGCGGCCAGTGTCTGCTCGAGCACCGCATCGGGGTAGTCGCCGGTGGTCACGGCGCTGCCCAGGCCCTCCAGCAGCACCAGGCGCACCCGCCCGCCCTGCACTTTCTTGTCGATGCGCATGTAGTCGAGCGCGCGGGCGGCGCCGATCTGCGGCGCCGTGACCGGCAGATGCGCGCGTACCAGCAGCGCGCGCAGCCGCGCGACCACCGCACCGTCGAGCCGTCCCAGGCGCTGCGACATGTCCGCGGCGATCAGCAGGCCGGTGCCGACCGCCTCTCCGTGCAGCCACTCGACGTAGCCGGTCGCGGCCTCGATCGCATGCCCGAAGGTGTGACCGAAGTTCAGCAGCGCGCGCTCGCCGTGTTCGCGCTCGTCGGCGCCCACGATCCGGGCCTTGATCTCGCAGGAGCGGCGGATCGCGTACGCCAGCGCGCCCGGCTCGCGCGAGCGCAGGGCATCGAGGTTGGCCTCGATCCAGCCGAAGAACGCGGCGTCGCAGATCAGGCCGTATTTGACGACCTCCGCCAGTCCGGCGGACAGCTCGCGGTCGGGCAGCGTCGAGAGCAGATCGGTGTCCGCGATCACGGCCCGGGGCTGATGAAACGCGCCGATCATGTTCTTGCCGCCGGGGTGGTTGACCGCGGTCTTGCCGCCCACCGAGGAGTCCACGTGCGCGAGCAGCGTGGTGGGCACCTGCACCAGGTCGATGCCGCGCTGGTAGCAGGCGGCGACGAAGCCGGCCAGATCGCCGACCACCCCGCCCCCGAGTGCCACCACCACCGCGTCGCGGCCGAAGCGGTTGGCCATCAGCACATCGAACACACGGCTCGCGGTCGAGAGGGTCTTGTGCTGCTCGCCGTCCGGCAGGATGACTTCGACGATACGGCGGCCGGGCAGCGAGTCGGTGAGCGCCTGCGCGAGCGGCGCGGCATACAGCGGCGCGACCACGGTATTGCTGACCAGCAGGACGTCGCGCTGGGGAATGTGGGTCGCCAGCAGATCGCCCGAGCGCGCCAGTCCCGCGCCGATCAGGATCGGGTAGGAGCGTTCAGCGAGATGGACCGAGAGCGTGTGCGTGGCGGGGGGCACGAAGTGACCGGCTGGCCGGAACTGGGAGGCGCAGTATACAAGAGCCGTCGCGATTGCAGTCGCAAGGGGGAATGAACGCAACCACTGCCCGCAATTTGGGCTGACAAATTGCGGGCAGTGGTTGCGTTCATTCCCCGCACGGGACCGGCGGTCGCGGGGCTCTTGGGGGCGGTGGCACCGGGACCCGGACCGGACCCGGAGCCGGCGCTCGCTAGGGTGCGCCGGCGGGGGACGGGGTCGGCGGCGGCGACGACGCCAGCATCTCGCGATATTGCAGCAGCAGCTGCTCGGCGACGGCGATCACGCGGCGATGATTGGTCGAGATGATCAGGTCGGCCACCTGCCGATATAGCGGCTCGCGCACACGCAGCAGCTGCTCCAGCCGCTCCAGCGGATCGGTACCCTGCAGCAGCGGGCGGTGGCGCGTGCGCCCGGCGCGCTCGGCCTGCTGCGCAACCGAGGCTTCCAGGTACACGACCCAGCCGTGGGTCGAGAGGTCGAGGCGCGTGTGCTCTTCCAGGATCGCGCCGCCGCCGGTCGCCAGCACGATGCGCTCGCGGCGGGCCAGATCGGCCATCACCTCGCGCTCGCGGCGGCGGAAACCCGCCTCGCCTTCACGCTCGAAGATCAGCGGAATATCCGCCCCGCTACGCAGCTCCACTTCCTGGTCGCCATCGTAGAACGGATACTCCAGCAGCCGTGCCAGCTGCCGCCCCACCGCGGTCTTGCCCGCGCCCATCGGACCGATCAGGAAGATATTGTGCTTGCCGAGCATGCCGATGCATCCAGCGGCCCGGCATGCGCGTCACGCCGCGCGCCGGTTGGGCCGATGGCGCATCATATCAGCCGGCGGCTAGTTGCTGCCCCAGCAGGTCGTGGATTCGTCGCCGCTGACCGTATTGATCGCCGACTGCTTACCGGTCTGATCGATCACGAACTGGTAGCAGGTCGTATCCGAGGCCTGCGCCCCAGAGGTGGTGGCGGTCAACGTGTAGGTCGAGGCGGTGACGTTGCTGCTGGCGACCGTGTAATAGCCGTTGGGAGAGGTCGCCGGCAGCACCGGACAGGTGGCGAACGAGAACCCCTGCGAGTAACAGCGCTGCATGATCTGTGCATCATTGGTCAGCGCCCGGACCGCGTCGGTGCGGTTGGACTTGAGCACGTAGGTGCGGTATGCCGGATAGGCGATCGCGGTCAGTATGCCGACGATCGTGACCACGATCATCAGCTCGATGAGCGAGAAGCCCTGCGTCCGTGCGCCGATGCCGGCCCGCCGAATGCGGCCGCCCTGCGGTGACCGCTCAGTGCGCATTCTGCACCTGGATATCCACCACCTGGGTTGCCGCCGCCCCCGGCGGCCCGTTCAGGACTACGGCCACCTTCTGGCCGACATGCACCTGCTCGAGCTCGCCCAATGCCGGACCCTGCACCTGCACGGTGTAGCTCTTGCCGTCGATGACGATCTGGTCACCGCCAGCCACGCTGGTCACCGTGCCGGACACCGTGAAGGCGATCGGCATTGCGGAACTGGCCGGTGCCGCGTGGAACGCGATGGCCAGCATCGCGATTGCCGTGATCAGTATCAGATTAGGTTGCTTCATCGGATCTCCCACCATGCGGTGCGTTGTTGCTGCGCCCCGCTTTCAGCGACGTTCTGGATTGCGCCGGACGACTCCGTGATCAGCTTGTCGCGCTTGCAGTCGGAGTTGGCCGGGCACTTGACGATGACCGGGGCTGCCGCATAGACGCTACCCAGCGCCAGCCCATTGGCGATCTGATCACCGGAATCGAGCGTGCCATCACCGTTGGTGTCGAACTGCGGCGTGACGAAGGTACCCCCGGCGTAGTTGAATTCCATCAGCCAGGCCGTGTCCCCGCCGTTGCAGGTGTTCGCCGCCGGTAGCACCGTCGTCGCCACCACCGCGCCGCTGTCCAGACGCGGATCGGTGACGAACCGCTCGCCGGGCTGCAGCGTCATATCCACCAACCAGCCGCTCTGTGAGGGCAACGCGATCGGCCCGCCGGAGATGAGGCGCAACGTGGCGGTCAGCGCCGACAACGTTTGCGCTTCGAGATTGCTGCGGGTCAGCGTCGACGGATTGGAATCCGAGTCATAGATGCCGTACATCGTCTGTACCTGTGTCGACGCCAGGTCGGGAATGCCCAGCATCTGCCCGGTACCGACGTAGACCATGACGCCGGGCAGGCGCGGGAAGTCCGGATTGAGCGAGACGACCGGCACGGTTGTGATCGGCTGGCGCACACCGGAGAGGTCGGTTGCCTGGAACAACACCGAGACGACCCAGTCCGCCGGCGTCGCGCTGGTGACGTCCACGCGCCAGACATTACCCTCGAGGTCGCCGGCATAGAGGGTCGTAGCCGGCGCGCCCACGCCGCCGATGCTGTTGACCACCACGACACTCGACAGTCCGTTGGGCCTGGTGGTGTCGCACGCGGACGGCACCTGCGCGCACAGATCGATCTTGATGCGGACACTGCCACTCTGCGGATCGAGCGCATACAGGAAGGGCCGCTGCGAGGAGCTGTTGTAGCCGTTGCCGAAGAACACCGTGAAGCCGAGGTTGTCGCCGCTGGCGCCCGCGGCCGTCTGGGCGATCGCCGGGGTGCTGTAGGTCAGGCCCATGTCGGGGTCGCTGAAATCCCACAGGACTTTGGACGCCAGTATCGTCTCGTTCGTGATCGATGCCGGGTCGGTGACGTCGAGCGCGAAGATGCTCCTGCCGCCGGCGCGCTCGCCGCCGACCAGTTCCGTATGCCAGGTGCCGTCGGTGAACTGAACGTCGGAGGCCTGCGGTGACCCATCCACGTAGAACTTGTGCTGTTCGTTGTAATAGGGGCTGGTCAGACTGATCAGGTTCGAGTACACCCCGTTCGGAATGTATGCAAACAGCTCATCGCCGGTGGCCGCGTCGAAGGCATGCAGCATGCCGTCGTTGGCGCCTACGTATAGCACCGGCGCGCGGTTGATATTCGCATGCGCAAACGTGTAATACGTGCTGGACTGGTATGGGCCGATGACCGGACCGATGTAGAGCGGCGCACTGTCGACGATGTCTCCGAGGATGTGAGTGCGTGAGCGATACGGCCCTGCGGGGCTAGCGTCCATCTCCAGTGCGCGATCGCCGCGCAGGTAGTTCAGCGCATCCTGGCCGGAAGGATCGGTCACGTTGGTTTCGAGCTCCTCACCGAGCGTGGTGGTCGCGCCAACACCCTGCGCGGGGCTGCCGCCGGTCCACTCGAACGGTGTGCCGGCATTGGCCACCGGATCCCAGGTGGCGATGATGCGGCTGGGGGCCACGTACCCGAGGCCGGCGTCCTGGGCATCGAGCTGCGCCTGCGCGCTCCACTGCAGCATGCTGGTCTCGACCGCACCCGTGTCCGGATCGATCGGATATTCCTTGATATCCCCGGTCCAGTCCTGATCGGTGTCCGAGGTATCGAAGCTCGGCTGATAGGCCATTGAGGAAGTATTGAGACCCGTGGTGTTGACGGTTGCGGAGGAGGTCGACTGGTTCGCGGCCAGGATCTGCGCCAGGATGACCTGCATGTCGTAGGTGAGATCCGAGGGGCTGATGGCCGCGAAATAGGCGTTGGTGTGGCCGGCAATCGCCATGGCGGTCAGCGTCGCCGCAGCCTGCGGGTTGGCCGCCGTCTCGACGCCGGCGCCCAGGCCGATGATATAGGTCTTCACACCGTTGCCGTAGAGCGTCTGAATCTCGGTGATGGCGTCCTGGAGCGCCTGATCGTTGGTCGTGTCCAGCGAACCGTCGCCGTTGAACGTCGCGGTCACGCCATAGCGATCGCCGGGCTCGCTGCCCAGGGGCGGCCAGGAGTGGCCGTTCAGATCCTCGGTCGGTAACCCATCCGTGACCAGCACCACGTACTGCTTGGCAGGGCAGCCGTTGGTCGTGGCCGGAGCCGTGGCCAGATAGCTCTTGGCGCCCTTGAGCAGTCCGGCGATCGGCGATTGCTCCGCCTCCGCCTTGATCTCCGTGGTCGCAAGTTGATTGGTTTCGGGCGCCAGGTACGGCGTGAACGGCGCGATCGCAGCGGCCACGCTTGCCGCGGTGGGTGCGGCGCCCGAGCTTCGCATGGTCACCACCACGTTGCCGGCGGTGGCGGACTGACCGCTGTCGTAGCCGAACCCGCGCTCCGCTTCCATCGACTCCGGTGAGAAAGGCACGTAACCGGCGTTGGTAGGACGCATGCCCGTGATGCAGCTGGTGGTGCTGGCATATCCTTCGGAAACCCCACCGTCGTTATAGTTGCCGAGGGTAAAGGTGCCCGCCGGTAACGGGAGCGGATACGGATCGGGATGACTCGGGTTTTCGCTCACGCACACCGGCGGTTGGTAGCCCGCCGGCGCATAGAGCACGTCGTTGATCGCCGGATCATCACTGGTGCCGGCGCCTGCCGGACCCACCAGTACGTATTGATCGGCGACGGCTCCGGAACCGACGCCGTAGTACGTAAGCAGATGTTTGCACGCCTGATTGTACACATCGCCCAAAAGGACGTTGGAGCCGTAGCAGGGATTGGCGACATAAGGGTTGGCGCCGGGCGCGTCGGTGAAGGTGAACCCCGACGCCTCTGGACTCATGAAATAGACCCAGGTCGTGTATAGACCGGCACCGTTGGTCGAATAATCCATCAGGCCGAAGTCGGCGTATTCCACGAAATCAGTGAGAATGGCGGTAATGCCGGCCTTCGCGACGTTGAGGCGGCTGTCCGAGTTATCGTACTGCACCCCGGCAGTGGTGACCGTGTACGGTGCGACACCGGCCGAGCCTAGATTCACGGGGGGGGTAAAGCCCGAAGGGATGGTGTAGCTGACCGGTGAGCTGGAATTAGCCAGACCCGCGGCCGCAGCTGCACTCGCCAATGCCCCTGACCCCGTCATGATCGCGCCGCTCAGGTCGCCGTCCATCGACTGCGAATTGCCCATCGCAATCACCACCTGCGGATGCGCCGGTATGGCCACCGTCAGCGGTATGTTCGAGATGGAGATCGGGGTGACCGCGGCCGTCGCGTCGACCGAACTGGTCTTCAGCAGCAGCCCCGAGGCCGTTACCGACAGCGCCGCAACAGCGACCGCGACTCGCTTGATGATGGACGTTACCGATGTACTCATGGTGTTTTCCTTCACGGCCCGTCAATTTCCTGCAGCTCCGCGGTCGCGTTCTGGTCGCCGCCGTAGCTGTAGGCCGTGATGCGATAAACGCCGAGCGGAGGGGTCGGCGCACCGTATTGTTGATCCGACAACGAACCGCCCTGCACCGCCACCGCCGGCATGCTCTCGATCAGGAACACCGGGGTGCCGTTCACCGGCAGCGTGCTGCCGCCGTAAGCGAGCACGTCAGCCAGGGGGCTACTGACGTTGTACTCCAAGTAGTAGTCCTCGGTTCCGCTGGCCCAGGTGTACAGTCCGGCGGTGTTGCCGGCGAAGTTCACATAGGTGCTTCCGAGCCCGTTCTCGGCGTAGCGCAGCGTCGCCTCCGCCGCCTGGATCGCCATCTGATGGTCCTGATCGTTCAGCGCGATCTGCTCCTCGACCATCTGCATGCGCGACAACATCACGCCCACAAGCGTGAGGATCACCAGCAGGATCAGCGAGGTGAACAGCACGACGCCGCGCTGCCTGGCGGGGGAACGGTAGATCGGTCTCATCCTGGCACTGCTCATGGCTATTCGCTCACAGACTCATGTCGCGCAGGAAGATCGTCTGGTCGTAGACCTTGCGCATGCGGCTGTCGGGCGCCGCAAGCTGCCAGTTGGTACCTGCCAGCTGCGGCGGGGAGGCCGACACGGCCCGCGGCACGGCGCTCGGCGGGCTCGCGACCAGCAACGCGATCTTCACGCTGATCACGCTATTGAAATCGCCGGTGAAGGAGTCGGCGGAGACCTCGTCTGCAGTGACGTACTGCGCCACGGACTGGGTGGTCTGACTGGACGTCGTCTCGATCCCGTAAAGGATCTGCATGTTCTCGATGTCGGGGACCAGTTCCTGATTGGTGGAGAAGTCGCTGCCCAGGACGCCGCCGTTGCTGTCGTACTCGAACAGCGCGCCGTCGCCGTCAGTCCCGACACCAATATAGAAGACGATGGTATCGGCCAGCGCGACGTGCGATCCGATGGTGAAATCGATGTTCGAGGACAGCGTATCGCCGGAGTCTCCCGGATAGGGCGCACCGGGAAGGCTGATCGTGCCGGTCCCGCCGCCGGGCGCGAAGCTGCCGACTTCGAATATCTCCGACTGAACACAGTTGGAGATCACGGCGATCTGTCCCTGCGAGAAGCCGGTGTCGGTGCTGACGATGAAGGCGCCGGCGCCGGTGGCCACGTTGGTGGTGTAGACCGGCGGCGCTCCTGTTTCCGTCTTGTTCACGACCAGCACGTCACTGCCTTTGACCGGGCTGCCGACCGGTGCCGACATACCTTGCGGAGGTGGCGCATTGAGCACCGCCGCGTCCATATTGCTGCCGAGCAGGTTGATCGTCTGCCAGTCGTCGGCGTCGGCATCGGCCGCCGGCGTGGCCGACACCATCACTGTGTCTCCGGGACCGGTGCCGAGCGCCTCGTAGCCGGCCAGCGGCTCGCCGCCCGGAAGCGGCGTCATCCCCAAGGTCGGACCACCGACCCAGCTGATCAGCGGGCTCGCGCCGGAGTTCAGCAACGAGATCTGGCGCGTGATCGCCGTACCTGCCACGGCCATCGGCGCGGTGCTGTTGCAGGCCATCTGGCCGGCGCCGCGGGCGACTTCACCGATGGTATTGAGGGCGAACCGGCCGCTGTCGGACAGCGCCGCGACGCCCGAGGTCGTGCGCGAGGCGGTGCGCACGCCGACGAACAGCGATACCAGTGCCTCGGTCACCACCAGGCCGAGCACGATCGAGATCATCAGCTCGATCAGCGAGAAGCCGCGTACACGTCTCATAGAGCGGACTCCAGGGTGATCTGCATCAGGCTCGGAGTCGTCTCCGAGGGCGTACCGAAGGCCCACTGCGCCTGACTGTCGTCCCAGCTCACCGTGATGGTGGCGATCTGGTCACCGTTGGGGTCTGCCGCAACCGCCACGGTGCCAGTGCCCGTGGGCAGCGCCTGGCCGAGGCGGCCCTGCCAGTTGTAGAGGTCGAGCTGCGCCAACATATCGCCGGTGCAGGGGACGGTCAGGCAGTCGGAGTAGGCCGCCGCCAGCGCATAGCCGCCGTCGAGCGCCGCCGGCTTATTGGCCCGGACCTGATCGAGCATCTCGTAGGCCAGCTGCGTGGCCTGCCCGCGCATGTAGGCGCTGTCATCGGCATGGACAGCGCTCACCACCAGTTTGGCAACGCCGAGCAGGCCCACGCTCAGGATCACCAGGGCTATCAACGCCTCGACCAGCGTGAAACCCTGTTGCGACGGCCGCGCGCAGCACGGCGCTTCTGTATAGCGGCGCCGGCGTCGGCTCTGGCTGCTCGAATTCATGCTGCTTCCCATGGCTGTCTTCAGCATCCGGCGAGTGCGGCGCCGGAGACCTGCTGCCCGGCGTTCTGCGCCGCCTCGATGCGGCCGATCAGATCGATCTCGACGTCCCGGCCCACCGAGACGCCCCTGTTGTCGCAGAACACGAACTGGTAGGCCTGGCCGGTCTGGCCGTTGCTCAGGAAATTGAGCATCGTGGCGCCGCTGATCTGCTCGGAGATGGTATTGCCGGTGGCGATGGGCGCCGAAGCCTGCAGCACCGTGGTGCAATCGGGTGAGGGAGTGCAGACGATCCAGCCGCTCGCCCACAGTCCGCCGCAGCTGGTGCCGTTAGTCGACGCGCACACCTCGACCGAGCCGTCCGACTTGACCGCCTCGCTGCGCGCAAGGTTCAGGCTGTAAACCAGTGAATTCGACTCCGTCGTCAGGCGGCTGTCCTGCACGAAGTTACGAAACGACGGCACGGCGATGCCCAGCAGGATCGCTCCGACCAACAGCGTGATCATCAATTCGACCAGCGTGAATCCGGCCGATGAAGACGCACCCCGCCGGCAAGCCAGCCGATGGGCCGAGCTCGCCCCGGTCAGGATGTCGATACGGGTCTCGGTGGCGCTGGTTGATCTCATGGCGGCCACCCTAACGAATCGAGCTTGCGCGAAGCTGGCTCGGGGAAGTGCCGCTCGCAAATTGCGACGCGCGTCACATCGCTCGCGCGTCGGCCGCGAGGCGCATTACGACGGGAGCGTTATGTCAGGGATGGGCGGGCGCGCGAAACGCACGTGCATGCGTGCACCGCGCCCCTGCGCGCCGCTGCCGATGGAGAAGCTCGCCTCGTGCACTCGCGCGATCTCATCGACGATGGCCAGGCCGAGTCCGGCTCCGATCCCCGGCGAGCCCGGCCGCCGGTAGAAGCGCTCGCGCACCCGTTGCCGCTCCGGCTCGGGGATGCCGGGCCCGTCGTCCTCGATCTCGATATATGGATGGCCCGCCTCCTCGCCGCTGCGGACCGTGACATGGCCGCCGCGTGGGGTGTACTTGAGCGCATTGTCGATCAGATTGCCGATCAGATCTTCCATCAGCCAGGCATCGCCGGCCACGACGACCGGCGCGGTGTCAGCGCCCAGATCGATGCCGGCCTGGTCGGCGCGATCCAGATGACGCTCGACCAGATCCTTGATCAGCGCATCGAGTGCTATCGGCTGAAAGTCCGCGTGCAGCGCCGTCACCGGCTCGGCGCGGGCAAGCGCCAGCAGCTGGTTGGCCGAACGCGCCAGCGATTGTGTGCCCCGCTGCAGCGTCGCAAGCTCGCCGGCCAGCGCGTGGGCGCGGGGGTCCTGTATCAACAGCTCTATCTGGGCCAGCAGTCCTGCGACCGGTGTGCGCATCTGGTGGGCCGCGTCGGCGACGAAGCGGCGCTGCGCCGACGCTGCATCCTGCAGCAGCTCCAGCACCCGATTGAATGCGACGACCAGGGAGCGCAGCTCGCCGGGTACCTTGGTGACGTCGAAACGCTGCAGGCGGCGAGTGGCCTGCTGCTCGGCGCGCGCCTCGAGCCTGCTCAACGGCTTGAGCCCGAAGTAGACCGCGATCCAGATCAGCAGCAGCGTCAGATCGAGTTCCGCGAAATCGACCATCAGCTTGCCGAACAGCATGACGTGTTGCGTGCGCGCGCGCCGCGCGGTTGGTTCGGCAACACCGACACGTACCGCACCGTCCGGGGTGAGCAGCTGCAGGGCGGCAACGCGCACCGCCATGCCGCCCAGTCGGGCGTCGCCCAGTGCTACCTTGCCGGGGCTGGCTGCCAACCCCGGCAGGATGGCGCACAGCGCCGCGCTGCCGACCAGCGTACGACCATGGGCGTCACTGACGACATACACCAATGCATCACGCGAGCCGGCCGCCTCGCTGCTCAGTACGCGCCCCAGCCGCGGCACCGATACCGAGAGCGGTGTGTCAGGCTGGCCGTTCAGGTACGCCCCCGCGGTACGCGCCGTGGCCGCCAGCGCCTGATCATAGGCATCCTGCGTGGTCGCCGTGGCCACCCAGTAGTCCACCAGGCCGCCGAGAAACATCAGCAGCGCCAGCGCCGGCAGCAGCAGCAGCAGCAGGCGCCGCCGCAGCGTCATCATCCGGGTGCCTGCCCGGCGGCTTCTTCGAGACGGTAGCCCAGTCCCCGCACCGCGCGGATCACGGCCGCACCATCGAGCTTGGCGCGCAGACGCGAGACGTGGGTTTCGACCGCGTTGGCAGTCAGGTCCTGATCCCAGCCAGCGAGGCTCTGCAGCATCCGCTCCTTGGTGACCACGCGGCCGAGGTTATGAGTGAGGCTCTCAAGTACCGCCCATTCGCGTCGCGTCAGCTCCACCGGCTGTGCGTCGATGCGCAGTTGATGGCCCAGCAGGTCGATGTTCAGCCTGCCCAGATGCACCGCGCCGCTCGGGGCAAGATTGGCGCGCCGGACGAGCGCCTTGCAGCGCGCGGCGAGCTCCGCCTGCTCGAACGGCTTCATCAGAAAATCATCGGCACCGAGGCCGAAGGCGCGCACCTTGTCCGCCAGCCCGTCGCGCGCGGTCAGGATCAGCACCGGCATGGCGCTGCCCTGACCCCGCAGGCCATGCAGCAACGACAGCCCGTCCGCGCCCGGCAGCCCGATGTCGACGATCGCCAGATCGAAGTGTTCGCAGGGAATGGCGGCGCGCGCCTGCTCGGCGCTGCCTGCGTGGTCGACCGTGAAGCCGTCGAGCGTCAGTCCGCGAGCGATCGCGTCGGCCAGCAGCTCATCGTCTTCGACTAATAGTATGCGCATGTCGCCGCCACCGGACCGGCGCCGGCGCTGCGGCCGACCCGGATCCGTTCAGGCCGCGACGCTGCGGGCAGCGCCGCGGTATCGGTCAGTGCGGACTAGTGCAATCGGCCACGGTACCGTACGGGCTCACGTAGCCGGGCGGACTCGAAGTCGTTGTGGTGATGTAACTCGCAAGTATCGGCAGCACGAAGATCGAGCTGGCCGAGTTCTGTGTGCCGGCGACCGTGGCAGTCGCGGTCAGCGTCACCCGAACCCACAGCGCGTGATCCTCGGGATAGATGACGGTGAATTCCGCCGAACCGGTGCTGTCGGTGGTCACGCTGCCCGGTGAGGTGGTGGCCACGTTACCGGGGTCGAGTCGGCCGTTACCGTTGGTGTCCTCTCCTGGTTCGAGGATACCGTTCTCCGCCAGGTCCTCGTTGAGACAGGCGGTAACGGGATTCACGGTACCGGCACCGGGGGTGCCGGTCTGCACCCAGTCGGAACCTGAGACGATCCAGCCGCCCTTGAAGTAGGCCGTCAAATTGGCGGGGATACCGGCATCGCCAGGATACGAAGAATGGATGGTCAACGAGATCGGCACGTTCGGTAGCGCATTGCCGCGAGCATCGACCGCCTGGACGCTGAACGGCATGATGAACTGGGTCTTGTTGCTGTTCTCGCTGATGGTCGCGCCGGTGCCGAGCGATAGGAAGGCCGTCTGGCCGCCGACGGTGAGGTCCACGGTACCGGCAATGGACGGAGCGCTCTGTACGGAGGCTGCGACCTGTACACCATTGGTAGCGCTGGCGGTGCTGCTGGCGGTATAGACCGTCTGCGCCACGCCCTGAGTGTTGGTGACCGCCGATGCAGTCGAGATCGCCCCGCCGGTCACATCGGTCAGCGCGAAGTCGACCGTCTGGCCTTCGACCAGGTTGTTCTGCGCGTCGCGCACCACCGCCGTGATCGTGCTCTGTGCGCCCGTACCGATGGTGTCGGGGCTCGCCTGCACCGTGATCGATGCCGGAACGGTTGCGACAAATGTCACGGCCACCTGTGCGGTCACACCGGTGCTGCCGGTGCCGCCGGTCGCGGTGATGACCGCCGGTCCCGCAGTCGTCGAGGACACATCCACGGTGGCAACGCCGCTACCATTGGTCGGCGCGGTGGTCGACACGGCACCCCCAAAGGAGCCGCGCGTGGTCGTGAAGGTGATCGTCTGACCACTGACCGGAGCGCCGCTCGAAGTCCAGGTTACGCTCACCGGGGTGGCAGTGTTCAACTGAATCAGTGCGCCGGCAGCAGGCGTTGTCATCGCGAAGTTCTGGTTGCTGACCACCAGGCTCTGTTGCGCGGTCTGTCCCGCCGCCGTGGCCGTCAGCGTATCGGTGCCCGAGACGGTGCCGGTCACCGTGAACGTGGCCTGTCCATTCACATCGGTGGTGAGGTTGGCCGCGCTCAGGGTATTACCTTTGGCCGAGGTGACGTCGATGGTCTGATTGGCAATCCCGTCGCCGCCTGAATCGAGCAGCGTCAACAGGTAGGTCGCGGCGCTGCCTTGGACGATATTCCCGGAACCCGACTGCGGCGCCATCGCCAGAGTCGTACCCACGACGTCAACCGGGACCGTGCCGGTGACATTACCCACCGCCGCGGTGACGGTAATTGTGCGTGTGGCGTAATCGCCGGGGGTCGACAGCGTCGCGAGGGCCTGGCCGTCGGCGTTCGTAACCGCCTGCGTGACGGCAATCAGACCGGAGCTGGTGCTGAACTGCACGGCCGCGTTCTGGATCACCACATTGTTGGCGTCGCGCACCAGTGCTGTGATGGTTGCCGGCTCACTGTTATTGGACGGCATCTGCGGCGCGCTGGTCAGCACGGTCACGCTCGCCACAGCCTGGGTCGGAGTGCTACCGCTCGAGCCACTCTTGCTGCCGAACGCGCTGCCGCCGCCGCACGAGCTCAGCGACAGCGCGGCCACCGCGATCAAGGCAGTCAACGAGACCTGAAATCTATACTTCCGCATCGTATTCACCATGAGCTGTTGATCCGAGCCGAACGGTTACCCCAATCCATTCCGCTGTGGTCAATTGACAGTCACCCCTTCACGAAGGATTTTCGGCGTGATGAAAATCAGCAGCTCGTCCTTGTTGTTGACGTTCGTGGTCGTTTTGAACAGATTGCCCAGTACCGGCAGATCGCCGAGCCACGGCACCTTGGTCGATGACTTGGTCTGCTGGGTGTCGAGGATGCCGCCGAGCACGACGGTCTCGCCGTCGCCGAGCAGCACCTGGGTCTGGATGGCACGGGTATCGATGGCCGGTACGTTGACGCCGCCGGAAGCCACGATCGTCTGACCGACGCTGTCGTCCGACACGTCCAGGTCGAGAATGATGCGGTTGTCCGGCGTGATCAGCGGCTTGACCTTCAGCAGCAGCACCGCGTCCTTGAAGGCGATCGTGGTCGCGCCGCTCGAGGCCGACTGCTGATAGGGAATCTCGATGCCCTGCTTGATCGAGGCCTCGGTCTGATTGGCGGTGATGACGCGCGGCGAAGCGATCGTGGTCGCGAGGTTCTCCGTCTGCGCGGCCGACAGCTCCAGATCGATCAGATAGTTGGCGCTGAGAATGCCGAATCCGATGGTGCCGGCCGGGCTCGACACCGGCAGATTGACGTTGTAGCGATTGGCCGCGCTGGCGCCGGTGGGAATGCTCACCGGGTAGACACTGCCGGTGCTGCTCAGGTTCGAGATGGCGGAGCTCACTCCGGTATCCACGCCGGCGGCCGTGCCGGTGGTCTCCAGCAGGCCATTGCTGCCATTGGAGTGCGCCGCGGTAACGCCGAGGATGGAGCCCAGGTCGCGCTCGAAGTCGTTGCTGACGATGACGATGCGCGCCTCGATTTCCACCTGCTTGACCGGAATGTCGAGCGTCGACACCAGGCGGCGGATGTTGTCGAGACGCTCGGCCGTATCCTGCAGCAGCAGCGTATTGGTGCGGTCATCGACCGAGACGCTGCCGCGGGCCGAGAGCTGCGAGCTGCCGCCGGTGCCCTTGAGCAGTGCCGCGATGTCCGCCGCCTTGGCGTAGTTGACCTGCAGATATTCCGAGCGCAGCGGCTCGAGCTGCTGGATGT
Organism: Steroidobacteraceae bacterium; assembly: GCA_036267195.1. Classification (GTDB taxonomy): domain Bacteria; phylum Pseudomonadota; class Gammaproteobacteria; order Steroidobacterales; family Steroidobacteraceae; genus FEN-1191. The sequence goes on along the minus strand of DATAWM010000020.1, from coordinate 14,563 downwards.
CCTGCTGGGAGGCCAGGTCTGCCTTCTCGCGCGTGGCCAGCTCGTCCGCCGGCGCGACGATGATCACGTTGCCGTCCTGGCGCTTGCCGAGCCCCTTGGTCTGCAGCACGATGTCGAGCGCCTGATCCCAGGGCACGTTCTGCAGCCGCAGCGTCACGCTGCCTTTGACCGAGTCACTGACCACGATGTTCTGCCCGCTGGCATCGGCCAGCAGCTGCAGTACCGCGCGCGTGGAGATATCCTGGAAGTTCAACGTCAGGCGCTGGCCCTGGTAGCTCTTCTTGATCTGCGCGGTGCCGGCGGCCGCGGCCGCCTGGCGCAGCGGGTTGACCTCCACCACGTACTGGTCGTCCGTCTGGTAGGCAAGCTGGTCGAAGTTGCCGGTGGCGTCCAGCACGATGCGCGCACTGCCGTTCACGCTCTCGGCCTCGAAGCCGCTCACCGGGGTACCGAAGTCGAGTGTGTCGTAACGACGCGTGAGCCGCCGCGGCAACGAGGCGCCGGCGAAGTCGATCACCACCTGCGAGCCCTGCTGCTTCAGATCGATCGGCGTGTGCGGATCGGTCAACCGTACCACCAGCTGCGCCCCGCCGGTCGCGCTGCGGCGAAAGTCGATGCTCTCGATCGAGCGCGCAGCGGCCGGGGCGGCGGCCGCAGTGCCGGCCGCCCTGGCGGCAGCAGCCGCCGGGCCGGTGCTGGCCACGCGGGTGGCACTCTTGCCGACCACCATCACGATGTCATTGCCGTCGATACGGGTCTGATAGGGCATCGGCTGGTCGAGGTCGAGCACCAGGCGCGAGCGGCCATTGGCCTCGGCGGCCAGAATCGTGGCGATGCCGTCGGTGCCGACGTCGATGCGACGCGAGGGCAGCGCCAGCGTGGTGTTCGGCAGATCGACCGAGATGCGCGCCGGCTTGTCGATCGCGAAGGCCAGCGGCGTGGGCGCCGGGGCCGACAGGTGCAGGGTCAGCTGCAGCTGACTGTCGCCCAGCGGCTGAACGGCGATCGACTGCAGTGTGTTTGGCGCCTCGGCGGCCGGAGCAGGGGCGGCCTGCAGCGCGGGCGCGCCCGCTCCCAACAGCAATCCGGCTGCCGAGGCGAGCGCCACGACGGCGGTGCGTGCGCGCAGCGCTTGGAGGATGAACCGTTTCATTCGATATGTCTCCCTGCCGATCACTCGTTCTGCACTCCGACGCAACTTCATTGGTTCAACGCCAGGGCTGCCGGGCGCTGGACGTAACCGCCCAGCCCGTCAGGAACGATTTCTGTCAATGCAATCTTCGAAGGCGTGATCTGGGTGATCGTGCCGTCGTTCTGGCCGATGTGCTCGCCGATCAGGACGCGGTGCACGCGGCCGTCGCCGGCCATCACCAACCCGTAGTCCTTGCCGCCGAGGTCGAGCGTGCCGACCATCTTCAGCGTGTCGAGCGAGAACTGTTCCAGGTACTCGCGTGCCCGGCGGCTGTCGGGACGCACCGCGTTGCCGCTGATGCTGGGCACGAACGGCGAGCGCAGATTCTGGTCGGTGTAGGTGAAGGCCTCATAGGGCTGAACCTCCGGCAGCGGCTCGACGCGGCCGCCGGGGCTCGCCTTGGTCTGCTGGATGAACCGGGTCAGGTCCGCGTCGCTGCTGCTGCAGCCGGCGAGCACACCGGCCAGCAGGGCGATACACACCGCGGCGCACGCCTTCGGCCGCCACGTCAGCGACTCCCGGGCCTGCGATTGCTGCGCTGTCGATGCCATGTTCAATGTCTCCCGCCATGCCGACCCTTGTCAGCCTTCCTCTTGCCCGCCTCGGCGGCGGCGATTTCCTCGTCGTCCAGATAGCGGTAGGTCTTGGCGGTCAGATCCAGCTGCAGCTGGTCGTCTGGTCCGGCGTTCTTGCTGAGCGGCGTGATTTCGATGTCGTGTAGCGTCACGATGCGCGGCAGCGCCGCGATGCCGCTGACGAACTCGCCGAACTCGTGATAGGTGCCGGTCAGGCGGATCTTGATCGGCAGCTCGGCGTAGAAGTCGCGCTTGATCTCCTGGCCCGGCTGAAACAGCTTCTCCTGCAGCGCGGCCGCGAGTCCCGTCTGCGAGATGTCGACCAGCAGGTTGGGCACTTCGGTCTTGCTCGGCAGCTGTCGCAGCATCGCGCCGAACGAGCGCTCGATGTCGGCGAGCTGCTGCTTGTAGACTTCCAGATTCACGGCCTTGGCGTGCTTGGTGCGAAATTCGGTGCGCAGCGCCTGCTCCTGGCTCTCGCGCTGCTGCAGCTGCGGCATCTGGTCCTCCCAGACGAAGAAGTAGATCAGCGCGATCGACACCACGATGAAGCACAGGCCGACCATCAGCGCGCGTACCGCCAGCGGCCAGCGTCCCGGATCGCGCGGGTCGAGCGCGCGCAGCTCCTGTACCAGGTTCATCGGGTCAGCCCCGTGACGGCGGGACGTGCGGAGCGCTTGACCGCCGCGCTGCTGCCGCTGCCACTGCTGCCGCTGTCGTCGTCATCCGCGTCGGACAGGCTCACCTGCTGCGCATCGAGCACGAAGCGGCTGCCCGGCACGTTGTCCTTCTTGGTCTCGATCACCTCGAGCTCGGGATTGCGCAGCCACTGCGAGGAGGCAATGTTGCGCATCAGGGTGGACACACGCGTGGAGGATTGCGCGATGCCCTCGAGCTTGAGCTGATCGCCGCTCTGCTTGACCGAGGTGAGGTAGGTGCCGTCCGGCATGACCTTCACCAGCTGATCGAACAGGTGCACGACCTCGGGCCGCGAGCGCTGCAGTTTCTCGATGATCTGCATGCGCGAGATGAAGTTCTGCTTCTGCGTCTCCAGGTCGTTGATCTCCTCGATCTGCTTGTCGACCAAGCGGATCTCGGCACGCAGGCGCGCATTGCGCGCATCCTGCCCATCGATCATGGAGCTGAACATCAGGTAGGTCGCGAACGCGGCGACCGCGGCCGCCGCGGCCGCGCCACCGAGGGCCAGGTAGAAACCGACCCTGCGTTCGCGGCGCTGCTGGTCGCGCCACGGCAATAGATTGATGCGAGGCATTAGTCGAAGCTCCGCAGCGCCAGGCCGCAGGCGGTCAACAGGGCGGTCGCGTCACGCTGCACCGCCTGGGCGCGCGCGCGCGAGGACAGCTTCATCTGCCCGAGCGGATCGCCGCGCTCGGCCTCGATGCCGACGCGGCTCTGGACCACGTCGGCGACACCGGGGATGTTGGCGCAGCCGCCGCATACCAGGATCTTGTCAGGCTGCTCGCGTCCCGTGCCGGATGCCAGATAGAACTGCAGCGAGCGGCTCACCTGCTGGGTCATGTCGTCGATGAACGGATCGAGCACTTCAGCCTGGTAGTTGTGCGGCAGGCCGCCCTCCTTCTTGGCGCGGCCGGCCTCCTCCATCGACAGTCCGTAGGTGCGCATGATCTCCTCGGTGAGCTGCTGCCCGCCGAAGGCGAAATCACGGGTGTAGCTGACCTTGAGATTGCGCAGCACGCTGAAGGTGGTGCTGCTGGCGCCGAAGTCGACCACCGCGACGCTGTGATCGATGCCGCCGTCGGGCATCTGGTGAGTCATCAGGCGGCAGGCATTCTCGAGCGCGAACGCCTCGACGTCGACGATGCGCGCGGACAGTCCCGCGGCCAAGGCGGCGGTGCGGCGCTGCTCGACGTTCTCGCTGCGCGAGGCGACCAGCAGCACGTCGATCGACTCGTCGTCCTTCTCGGAAGGGCCGAGCACCTCGAAGTCGTACGAGACCTCGTCCATCGGGAAGGGGATATACTGATCGGCCTGCATCTCCACCTGCGCTTCCAGCTCGGCCTCGCGCAGGCCGCGTGGCATCTGGATCACCTTGGTGATCGCCGCATCGCCGCTGATGGCGATGGCGACCTCACGGGTGCGGGCGCCGGAGCGCTTGACCGCCCGGCGGATCGCCTCGCCGACCGCCTGCGGGTCGACCAGCGTCTTCTCGTTCATCGCATTGGGTGGCGTCGGCTCGGCAGCATAGGATTCGACCCGATACTGTCCGCCCGACATCGCCAGCTCGATCAGCTTGATCGATGAGGTGGTGATGTCCAGACCCAGAAGCGTTCGGCGATTACCTGTCAGTTGAAGCACTTTTTTCCCTGACCTTTCAGTAGGCTAGGATCTCTTTATGAGACGTCCTGTCACTCCCTTGGACAATTTATAGCAGGCAAGGGTTAAATAAGACGTGCGTCGGCTCACGGATTCGATCCCAAGCGTGCTTAACCTTAAACCGCGCATGGAATCAGTGGCCGTGATGGACATCTAACTTCCCGAGGGTCGCAGTGCGGCGACAGGAGAGGATCTATAGACGTAATCCGGCGGGTGGCAGGCGCTGCTATGCTTGTTCACCCACAGTTCACCGGCAGGCAACTACGCTCGCGGGCGGCAACCACGCTCGCGGAGTGGGAAGGATGAATCAGGGTCGCGATAACCGAGGTGGTTGAGGTCAGTTTCTTGAAAGTATCTCCTGTCCGCGCGCTTGCAGCCGTCATCCTCGGCGTCCTGTCGGTGGCGCTGCTGGCCGCCTATGCGTTGATGGCAAGCTATGTGTATCTGTTGCCGTCGCTGCCGACGGTCGACGCGATGCGCACCGGTGCCCTGGCGGCGCCGCTGCGCGTCTACACCCGCAGCGGCGAGCTGATCGGCGAGATCGGCGCGAAGCGCCGTCTGCCGGTGGCCTACAACGACATCCCGGTGCTGGTGCGCGAAGCGTTCGTGGCCGCCGAGGACGAGCGCTTCTTCGAGCATCATGGCTTCGATTACAGCGGCGTGCTGCGCGCCGCCTGGGTCGACCTGATGTCCGGCGATTTCTCCCAGGGCGCCAGCACGATCACGATGCAGGCGGCCCGCAACATGTTCCTGAACTTCGACAAGACCATCCGCCGCAAGCTCCAGGAGATCTTCCTGACGTACCGGATGGAGCACGAGTTCACCAAGGACCAGATTCTCGATACCTATCTGAACGTGATCTTCCTAGGCCAGCGCTCCTACGGTGTTGCCGCGGCGGCGCAGACCTACTTCGGCAAGCAGCTCGATGAGCTCACGGTGGCGGAGGCGGCCACACTCGCCGGCATCCCGCAGGCGCCCTCGCGCTACAACCCGATCATCAACCCCAGGGCAACCAAGGCCCGGCGCCGCTACGTGCTCGGCCAAATGCTCAAGCTCGGAGACATCGACGCGGCCACCGCCGCGCACGCGGCCGAGGAGCCGGTGAAGGCGCGCGACTACGGCATCCTGTACGACGTGGAGGCACCGTACGTGGCTGAGATGGCGCGGGCGGATCTGGTGAGCCGCTACGGCGATGATGCGGTCAATGCCGGCTACAAGGTGTACACCACGATCGACGGGCGGCTGCAGACCGCGGCGAACCATGCGGTCCGGCTGGGGCTGATCGAGTACGCGGCCCGCCACGGCTACGAGGGTCCGCTGCGTCATACCGCGATCGGCCCGCGTGCCTCCAGCGGGCAGCTCAATGCGGCGCTGGCGGGCGTGCCGGTGATCGGCGACCTGCAGCCGGCGGTGGTGGTGTCGGTAGCGAGCCGCGCCGCGCGGGTGTACGTGCGCTCGGTGGGCTACGCCCGGATCGACTGGGATGGCCTGTCATGGGCGCGCCGGCGTCTGCCCGACATGGGTCTGGGCCCTGCCCCGCAGCGCGCCGCCGATGTCGTACAGGCGGGTGATGTGGTCTACGTGGTTGCCAATGACAGCGGTGTGGCACAGCTGGCGCAGCTGCCGCAGGCCCAGGGCGCGCTGGTGGCGCTGGATCCCAACGATGGCGCCGTCGCCGCCCTGGTCGGCGGATTCGACTACTACGCCAACAAGTTCAATCGCGTCACGCAGGCGCGGCGCCAGCCCGGCTCGGGGTTCAAGCCGTTCCTGTACTCGTGTGCGCTCGACCATGGCTTCACGCCGGCAACGATCGTGCTGGACGCCCCGATCATCTATGACGACACCACCGGACAGGAGAAGATCTGGCGGCCGAAGAACGATGAGAACAGCTTCGACGGACCGATGCGGCTGCGCGAAGGCCTGGTGCACTCGCTCAACTTTATGACGATCCGCGTGGTACGCCAGCTCGGCATCGATACGGCGTCCCAGTGCGCCGCGAAATTCGGCTTCGACCCGCAGGCCATGCCGAAGGATCTGACCCTCGCGCTGGGCAGCCTGACGGTCACGCCGATGCAGATGGTGAGCGCCTATGCGGTATTCGCCAACGGTGGCTACCGGGTGAATCCATACTTCATCGATCGCATTGAAGACGCCTCCGGCAAAGTGGTGTACCAGGCCGCGCCAAAGGTGGTGTGCGCGCGCTGCGATAGCGCGGCGGCAAATCCTGGCGCCGCGCCCAACGCGGCGGTCGCAACGCCCGCGGCGGCCACGACGGGTACCGCGGGTACCGCGACGTCGGCGGCCGCGCCCCCTGCGGCAGCGATCGCGGCCGCGGGGGCTGCTGCGGCCGTACCGATCGGGCTGGCAAGTGCGGCCAATCCAGCCGCGGCCGGCGGTCCTTCGGCCGGTTCCCCGGCCGACCCCAATCTCGCTCCGGCGAGCGTGGCGCCGCCGCTGCTGCCGCCCGATCGCATCGCGCCGCGGGTGATCTCGCCGCAGAACGCCTGGCTGATGGATGACATGATGGCCGACGTCATCCGGCGCGGCACCGGTGAGCGCGCCTGGCTGGCGCTGCGGCGCAATGACATTTCCGGCAAGACCGGCACTACCAACGACGAGCGTCACGGCACCCCGGACACCTGGTTCAACGGCTTCAACCGCAACATCGTCGCAAGCGTGTGGGTCGGCTTCGATGATGAGCGGCCGCTCGGCGCGGGCGAGCAGGGCAGCCGCACGGCGGTGCCGATCTGGGTCTCGTTCATGCGCGAGGCGCTGCGCGCGCAGCCTGATCAGCCACGGCCGCTGCCGCCCGGACTGGTCACCGAGCGCATCTCCAGCCGCACCGGGCAGCTGGCAGCCCCGAACGACCCGGATGCCATGTACGAGACGTTCATGGCCGATCACCTGCCGTCGACGCCGGAAAGCGGTATCACGGTGCCGGGCACGACGCAGGCTCCGGGCGGCGAGCCGCTGTTCTGATCAGGCAGATACCCCGATGCAGCGCCGCGCTTCCACCCGTAATGGTAACCCCGGCGCAGCGCGCAGCGCGCGCACGCCCGGCACGCGCCCCGGGCTGCGCGGCGGCAACCTGCGCCGCGCGCTCGCCCAGGAGGCCGCGCGCATCATGGCGCAGCAGGGTATCCACGACTTCCTGACCGCCAAGCGCAAGGCGGCCGAGCGCCTGGCCTTCACGGATCTGGGCGCGCTGCCGAGCAATACGGAGATCGAAGCGGCGCTGGTCGAATATCAGCGGCTATTTCATGCCGGCACCCACGCACTCAGCCTGCAGGCGCAGCGCCAGGCGGCACTGCATGCGATGCACTGGCTGGCGGCGTTCGAGCCGCGCCTGGTGGGTCCGGTGCTCTCGGGCACCGCCACGGAGCATGCCGACATCCAGCTGCACCTGTTCGCCGACCGGCCCGAGGACGTCACGCTGCAGCTGGTGGACCGCAGCGTCGCGCACGAGGTCACCGAGCGGCGCGTGCGCCTCGATGCGGAGCGCACCAAGGCGTTCCCCGGCCTGCGCTTCGAGGTCGCCGACCGCTGCATCGATGCGACCGTGTTTCCGCGCGACGGGATCCGGCAGGCACCGGTCAGTCCGGTGGACGGCAGGCCGATGCGGCGCGCCGACACCGCCGAGCTCGAGGCGCTGCTCGAGCAGCCCTGAGGGCGCGCGCCTGCGGCAGCGCCCCGAGGTGGGGCGCTGTCAGGGCGCCTTGCGCTGCGCGACGGCGACGTAGTCGCGCCGCACCGGGCCGGTGTACAGCTGGCGCGGACGGCCGATGCGCATGCCCGGGTCTTCGATCATCTCCAGCCAGTGCGCCACCCAGCCGACCGTGCGTGCGATCGCGAACATCACCGTGAACATCGAGCGCGGAATGTCGAGCGCGCTGTAGATGATGCCGGAGTAGAAGTCCACGTTCGGGTAGAGCTTGCGCGACACGAAGTACTCGTCCTTCAGCGCGATTTCCTCCAGTCGCAGCGCCAGCTCGAACAGCGGATTGTCGCGGTGACCGAGCTTGGCCAGCAGCTGGTGGCAGGTCTCGCGGATGATCTTGGCGCGCGGGTCGAAGTTCTTGTAGACGCGGTGGCCGAAGCCCATCAGGCGGAAGTGGCTCGACTTGTCCTTGGCCATCGCCAGGTATTTTGGAATGTTGTCGACGGTGCCAATCTGCTCGAGCATCGCCAGCACGGCCTCGTTCGCACCGCCGTGGGCCGGCCCCCACAGCGCCGCCACGCCGGCGGAGATCGCGGCGTACGGATTGGCGCCGGTGCTGCCGGCCAGCCGCACCGTCGAGGTGCTGGCGTTCTGCTCGTGGTCGGCGTGCAGGATGAACAGCAGGTCGAGCGCCTTGGCGGCGACCGGATCGACCTCGTAGGTCTCGCACGGCACCGCGAAGAACATGTTCAGCAGGTTGGAGCAGTAATCCAGCTCGTTGCGCGGGTAGATGAACGGCTGGCCGACCGAGTGCTTGTGGGCCGCGGCGGCGATCGTCGGCAGCTTGGCGATGATGCGGTGAGAGAATATCTCGCGCCGCTTCGGGTCGTGGATGTCCATCGAGTCGTGGTAGAACGCCGACATCGAGGCGACCACGGCCGATACCATCGCCATCGGATGGGCGCTGTGGTAGAAGCCGTTGAAGAACCGCAGCAGCGATTCATTGATCATCGTATGGCGGCTGATGCTGTACGAGAATTCGTGCAACTGCGCGGCGGTGGGCAGCTCGCCATTGATCAGCAGGTAGGCCACTTCCATGAAGCTGCTCTTCTCGGCCAGCTCCTCGACCGGGTAGCCGCGGTACAGCAGCACGCCGGCATCCCCATCGATGTAGGTGATCTTGCTCTCGCAGCTGGCGGTGACCCCGAAGCCGGGGTCGAAGGTGAAGACGCCGTGATCCCTGGCGACGTTGGCGATGTCCAGCACTTCCGGCCCGATCGTTCCGGCGCGCACCGGCAGCGAGGTGGTCAGTCCGCTGGCAGGATTCTTGAGCTCGAAGTTTTTACTTGGCATCCGCGTCAGGTCCCCAGAAAAGCGATGACCGTCGCTGAACGCGACAGTCCGCTTGGGAGCGTTACATGCGCAGCGCGTGGAATCAAGGCACTCCGTGTGGGTCGGCGCGTTTCCGCGCAACCGGTGGCGGCGGTGCCACGGCGTCGGGGCCGGGGTGTCAGAGCGGCATCAGCGCGGCGGCGGTGCGCGGCCCCGTGGGGGTGCGGGCTGATGGGGTGCGTCGTGGACCACGGCGCGCGCAGCGCCGCAGCCCTCACCCCACAGCACTCAGGCCGTTGACCTTCAGTGTGTACCGGCGATGCCGGCGTACTTCTTGCGGAACTTGTCGACCCGGCCGGCGGTGTCGACGATCTTCTGCTTGCCGGTATAGAAGGGGTGGCAGCTTGAGCAGACCTCGACGTGCAGATCATGGCCCACTGTCGACCGCGTGGTGAAGCTGTTGCCGCAGCTGCAGTTGACGGTGATCTCTTTGTATTCAGGATGGATCGAATCTTTCATGGCGCTCGCCTCCGCTTGAGCTCTTGCCGCCGGCACCGTTGAGCCGATGCGCTCGTGCTCCATAACTATGGGGGCGGGCGGCAAGGAAAAAAGGCCGCGCAGTCTAGCCCCGCCCCCCCGCTCCTACAAGAGGTAAGCCGAGGGCGCAGGCACCGGGTCCGGGCCCGGCTGTGCGACCGACTCCGATTATCCACATTTTCTGTGGATAACTCTGTGGGTAACCGAACGCGCCCCGCGTCATCCGAGCGCCAGAAATGCATAACTGTCAGTTTGAGCAAAAAATGACCACCAGGTTTCAGCCTATAAAATCAGCGGCTTAATCGCACATCATCGTGCTACTTAGACGGAATGAGACGTAATCGGCTAATTTGTAGCGCGTGTCCCTTGGCGCTGTGTATAAAGCCCCGCGGCGACGCCGCCACGGCAGGCGGCGGCAGAATTCCCGTGTCAGACGGACACTTACAGCGTTGTAGGAGTCGGCAGGAACTGCGCGAGCAGATCGTTGAGAAAATCGAATCCGCGGGAACTGGCGCGCCACAGGCCGCCGGCCGCCTCGATCAGCCCGCGTTGCCGCAGCCGCTCCAGAGGTCCGGCAAGCTCCCCAAAGGGCAGGCCGGTTCGTGCCTCATAGTCGGCCGCGGCAAAGCCTTCCTTTAGCCGCAGCGTATTCATCAGGTACTCGAACGGCAGGTCGGCCGCGACCACGGTGTGGCGCTCGGCCGGCTCCCCGCGCAGAAAGCGCCGCGGGTCGCGCGGCCTGGCCGTGCGCTCGACCACGATGCGGCCCTGCTCGATGCGGCTGCACTTCCCATGGGCGCCTGCGCCGATGCCGAGGTAGTCCCCGAAGCGCCAGTAGTTGAGGTTGTGGCGGCAGCGGGTGCCCGCGCGCGCGTAGCCCGACACTTCGTATTGCAGCAGCCCGGCGGCGGCGAGCTGCTGCTGGCAGGCCTGCTGCATGTCGGCGCCGCCGTCAGCGTCCGGCAGCCCCGCCGGCGGCCGGCCGCCGAACACCGTGCCGGGCTCGAGCGTGAGCTGGTAGTGCGAGACATGAGCCGGGGCGAGCGCCAGCGCCGCCTGGATGTCGGCCCCGGCCTCCTCGGGGCTCTGATGCGGCAGGGCGTACATCAGGTCGAGATTGAAGTTGTCCAGCGCGGCGGCGTGCAGCTCCTCGGCGGCGCGGCGCGTGTCGTCAGCCGCGTGGATGCGCCCCAGCACACGCAGCTGCGCATCGGAGAAGCTCTGCGCCCCCAGCGATACGCGGTTGATGCCGGCGGCGCGGTAATCGGCGAACCGGCCGCGCTCGATCGTGCCGGGATTGGCTTCGAGCGTGATCTCGACGTCGTCCGCCAGTGCCAGCCGCTCGCGGCAGCCTTCGAGCAGCCGCGCCAGCGCGCGCGGCGAGAACAGGCTCGGGGTGCCCCCGCCCAGAAAGATGCTATCGATCGGCCGCCCTCGGGCGCCGCGGGCCTCCCGGTCCAGATCCCGCAGCAGCGCGCTGATGTAATCGGCCTCGGGCAACTCCCCGCGCAGCGCGTGCGAATTGAAATCGCAGTACGGGCATTTGCGCACGCACCACGGGAAGTGCACGTACAGCGACAGCGGCGGCAGGCCGGCGGCGGCCGTCGCGGCAGTCAAGGCGCTCTCCACGGCAGTGACGGCAACGGTCACGGCAGTCACCGCGACTTCGTGCCGCTCAGTGCGCCGGCGCGCAGCTGTGCGGCCAGGCTGGCGGCGGCGCTCGCGCGGTGGCTGTGCTGCTGTTTGAGCATGGCGGGTAGCTCGGCCACGGTCTGCTCGTAGCCCTGCGGTATGAACAGCGGATCGTAGCCGAAACCGCCGGCGCCGGCGCTCGCGAGCGCGATGTGCCCGTCCCATCGGCCATGAGCCAGCAGCGGCGCCGGATCGTCCGTGTCCCGTACCAGCGCCAGCACGCAGCGATAGCGGGCGCTGCGGCGCGCAGCGGGACAATCCGCCAGCTCCGCCAGCAGCCGTGCGTTGTTATCGGCGTCGCTCGCCCCGGGTCCCGCGTAGCGGGCGGAATGAACGCCCGGCCGACCGCCGAGCGCGTCGACTTCGAGGCCGGAATCGTCTGCGAGCGCCGGCAGCGCGGCCAGCCGCGACGCATGGCGCGCCTTGAGCAGCGCATTGGCCTCGAAGGTGGCGCCAGTCTCCTCGGGGCTTGCGATCCCGAGATCGGCGGCCAGGTCCAGCTCCAGGCCCAGCGGCGCGAGCAGCGCGGCCAGCTCGCGCTGCTTGCCGCGATTGGCCGTGGCCAGGACCACTCTCATCCCCGCGGGGCCCTCATTGCAGCAGGCCTCTCATGCAGGCTAATCACCGGCTGCAGGGCCTCTCATCGGGGGCCGAGCGCCTGCGCCTGCAGCCCGCACAGCTCACCGATGCCGCTGGCCGCCAGGTTCAGCAGCGCGTCGAGCTCGTGGCGCCGGAAGGCGTGACCCTCGGCGGTGCCCTGCACTTCCACGAACCCGCCGCCGTTGTTCATCACCACATTCATGTCCGTCTCCGCCTCGCTGTCCTCGGCGTAGTCCAGATCGAGCATCGGCTCGCCGCGCACGATGCCGACGGACACCGCGGCGATCTGGCCGTGCAGCGGGCTAGCCCGCAGCACACCGCGACTGCCAAGCTGCCCGCAGGCATCGGCCAGCGCCAGGTACGCGCCGGTGATCGCCGCGGTGCGGGTACCTCCGTCGGCCTGCAGCACGTCGCAATCGAGCGTGACCGTGCGCTCCCCGAGCGCCTCCAGGTCGAGCGCGGCGCGCAGCGAGCGGCCGATGAGGCGCTGGATTTCCTGACTGCGCCCGGTCTGCTTGCCGCGCGCGGCCTCCCGCGGACTGCGCGTATGCGTCGCGCGCGGCAGCATGCCGTACTCGGCGGTCACCCAGCCCTGCCCCTTGCCGCGCAGGAACGGTGGCACGCCCTCCTCGACGCTGGCCGTGCACAGTACCCGGGTCTCGCCGAACTCCACCAGCACCGAGCCTTCCGGGTGCGAGGTGAAGCGGCGGGTAAAACGGATCGGCCGCAGCTTGTCGGCGGCGCGGCCGTTGCGGCGCGAATACATGATGGATCGATCTCCTCAGTCGAGTAGCCGCAACGCGGCCACGGATATATTGTCGCTGGTGCCGCCGGCATGGGCGTGGGCCTGGGCGGCGAGAGCGGTCAGGGTATCGCGCAGCGGCAGCGCGAGTGTCACGAAGGCGCTGCCGATCTGCGTATCGTCCAGCCCGACCCAAAACCCGTCGGTGCACACCAGCAGCACGTCGCCGGGCCGCACCGTGAGGCGGGACGAGAGGGCCATCTCCGGCAGGATCGGATCGCCGCCGAGGCAGGATTCGACGAAGTTGCGCATCGGGTGGCTCGGCACCTGGCCGGCGCTGATGACCCCCTCGCGCAGCAACAGCTCTACATGGCTGTGGTCGCGCGTGCGCGCGAGTATGTTGCCGGCACGCAGGTGATAGATGCGACTGTCGCCCACGTGGGCCCAGTACGCCGACGAATCCTGCACCAGGCATAGCGCACAGGTCGCACGCGGCCGCAGCTCGATCGGCAGATGCGCGCCGAGGGCGACCACGCGCTCGTGCGCCACTGCCAGCGACCGCGACAGGAAGCCGAGCGGGTCGAGCAGCGGCTGCGCGGTTTGCCGGAAGCGCTCCATGAGCGTGCGCTGCGCCGTATCGGCCGCGCGCTCCCCATCCTTATGGCCACCCATGCCATCGCACGCACTCAGCAGCGCAGCATGCTGCGCGGCCTGGACGGTGACACGGTCCTGGTTGCTGTCGCGCTCGCCCCGGAGGCTGAGCTCTGCATGTTCGACCCGCAAGCGAGCACCATGGCTTTAGGCTAGACTTATCCAACTACTACACCATTGACTCCTCATGATCGCAAGCATGACGGGATTTGCCCGGCGCGAGCTCGCCGGCCCCTTCGGTACACTCGTCTGCGAACTGCGCAGCGTCAACCACCGCTTCCTCGACGCGACGCTGCGCCTGCCCGACAGCTGCCGCAGCCTCGAGTCCGAGCTGCGCCAGGCGGTGGCCGCGGTGCTCAAGCGCGGCAAGATCGACTGCACCATCAGCCTGCGCGGCGCAGACTCCGGCGCGGCCAGCCCGCAGATCGACCATGCGGCACTGGACTGGCTGCTCGAGCGCCTGCGCGAGCTGTCCGCCGCGATGACGCAGCATTCCAGCGTCGACCTGATCGAGCTGCTGCGCTTCCCCGGTGTGCTGCGCCAGGACGGCGTGGATGCCGAGGCGCTGGGCGCGGCAGTGCGCGGCCTGTTCACCGAGACTTTGAGTGATCTGGCCGGCGCGCGCGTGCGCGAGGGTGAGCGGCTCGCCGCCCTGATTGAGCAGCGCTGCGGATTGCTGGCGGAGATGATCGCCGCGGTGCGCGCGCATCTGCCCGAGACGCGCGGACGCGTCCGGCAGCGCTTCGACGAACGGCTCGCCGAGCTGGGCGCGCAGGTCGACCAGGGCCGCATCGAGCAGGAAATCCTGCTGCTGCTGCAACGCTCCGATATCGCCGAGGAGCTCGACCGCCTCAGCGGCCACCTCGAGGAAACCGCGCGCACGCTCAAGGGCGGCGAGCCGGCCGGCCGGCGGCTGGACTTCCTGATGCAGGAATTCAACCGCGAGGCCAATACGCTGTCCTCCAAGTCGCAGGACCTGGAAACCACGCGTGCGGCGGTGGAGATGAAGGTGCTGATCGAGCAGATGCGGGAGCAGGTGCAGAATATCGAATGACTTCCAGGGACGTCCGGAGACGTCCAGAGAAATCCGTATAACCTGCTGAGTTTCTAGATGTTTCCGCCAGATTTGTCCACTGGCGTCCAACCCCCTCCAGAGTACAATTGTAGCTAGGCAGGCAGCTCGGTTGTAGCTAAATCGGTAGCTACCATTCGATGAGCAAGGTCGTGGG
>DATAWM010000019.1:0-1662 GCA_036267195.1 Steroidobacteraceae bacterium | reverse complement strand
CGCCGCAATGGAGCTCAGCGAGTCGCCGCCGAGCGCACCGAAGCTGTCGTTTACCCCGATGTCCTCGCGTCCGAGCGCCCTGCCCCAGATCGCGAGCAGCTCCTGCTCGCGTTTGCCGACTCCAGCGTCATCCGCCGCCGGCGCGATCGCGCTCTCGTTGGCGGCTGTAGGCGCGGCGGGCCCTGGCGGGCTGACAGCCGCCGGCGGCGGCGCGCTCCAAACCGAGCTGGGAGGCGATGCGAAACTGATGTTCTGCCGCGGCAGCCCCTGCCAGCTCATGGCGGTGCCCGCAAGCCACGCCCTGCCGGTTGCGCTGAGCAGCACCTGCAGGTCGCTCTCATTCTCGTAGCGCTGGCGGATCGAGCTGATGGCCCCGCGCAGCGGCCCTTTGCGCTGCGAGTGCTGGTTCGCCAGGATGGTGAGCGTGCGGCCCGGGCCGCACTCGATCATCACCGGATCGGGCAGCTGCCACATCTGGTGCAGCGCCTCGCTGAAGCGGGCCGTGCGGGTGAGGTGGCGCACCCAGTAGGTTGGATCAGTTGCGTCCGCGGCGGTAATCCAGGTCCCCGTCACATTGGAGACGTACGGGATCTGCGGTGCGCTCAGGCTCACCTTCCTGACTTCCTCCTCGAAGGCGCTCACCACCGGCTCCATCAGGCGCGTGTGAAACGCATGCCCGTTCTGTACCCGGCGGGCGATGACTCCCTTCTCGGTGAGCGTACGCTCGAACGCGGCGATCGACTCGGGCGGCCCGGCGACCACACAGTGGGCCGGCCCATTGATCAGTGAGATCGACAGATCCGCCGGCAACTGCGCCAGCAGCTCCGCCTCCGACAGCATGACCGCCAGCATCGGTGCCTGCGGCAGCCCATTGACGAGCTTCGCCCGTACGGCAATCAGTCGCAGCGCATCCGGAAGAGAAAGCACGCCCGCGAGGCAGGCGGCAACATACTCTCCCATGCTGTGACCGATGATGGCCCCGGGGGTAACCCCCAAGGCAGCCCACTGCCGCGCCATCGCGTACTCGATCGTGAACAGCGCCGGCTGGCTGTAGAGCGTCGCGTTGAGTCGGATCGTGTCCGGGTCCGGCGGCTCGTCGGCCGAGCGACCCAGCATGCGCTTGAGGTCCACCCCCTTCGCCTGGGCGGTCTGCTTCCAGCTCTGACTCGCCGGATAGATCACCTGCCGGATATCCACTCCCAGCAGCAGCTCGAGGATCTGTGCACAGCGGTCGACCTCCTCGCGGAAGGTCTGACAGCCCTGATACAGGCCATCGCCCATGCCCACGTAGTGATCGCCGATCCCCGGCAGCAGGAACACGCTGGTGCGCGCTGCCGCGGCGACCTGACTCGAAGGCGCGCGTTGCGGCTTCGGCTCGGCGAGCACCGCCAGCGCATCCTCGCGCCCGCGGCACACCAGAAACCTTCTATACGGCAGATCCTGCGCCCGCCGCCGCAGAGCTTCTGCAACATCGGCCATGTCCACGACGTTGGCGGCGAGGAACTCGCGCAGCTCCGCAACCGCCTGCTCCAGGGCAGGTTGTGTCGGCGCGGTCAGCAGCAACAGCTGCGGCTGCGAGCCCTCGGCAGCGCTCGATGCCGCGCCCGGGCGCTCACGGATCACGGCCGAAGCCAGCGCTTCGGTAATAGTGGTGCTGGGAAC
>DATAWM010000018.1:0-86305 GCA_036267195.1 Steroidobacteraceae bacterium | reverse complement strand
TGGGAGGCTCGCCGTGGGTCGCGGCCACAACATTCAAGAGCTATCGGGCGCCACTGCGCGCGCACATCATGATGTGCGCGCGCAGTGGCGCCCGATAGCTCTTGAATGTTGTGGCCGCGACCCACGGCGAGCCTCCCAGACCGGCCATGTATCGAGCGCCGGCGTGCCGGTGCCGGTCGTTTGCGCGCTCGCGCTCAGTGCTGGCCGGCGGGGCGGGCGATCGGGGCCTCGGCGGGGCTCGGGACCGGCACCACCACCGGCTTGCCGCCTGCGCCGCTGCCGCTACCGGTGCCGGTAGCGGAGTCGTCCCAGCCCTCGGGCGGCTTGGGCGCGCGCCCTTCCATGATGTCCTTGATCTGCTCGTCGGTGATGGTCTCGTACTTGATGAGCGCCTCGGCCATCGAATGCAGCTTGTCGAGGTTGGTCTGCAGGATCGCTCGCGCCTGCTTGTAATTGCTCTCGATCACGCGCCGCACTTCCTCGTCGATCGCGTGTGCGGTCTCGTCCGAGACCTGCTTGTGCTGCGTGACGCTGCGACCGAGGAACACCTCGCCCGACTCCTCCGAGTAGGTCAGCGGCCCGAGCCGGTCCGACAGGCCCCACTTGGTGACCATGTTGCGCGCCAGCTCGGTGGCGCGTTCGATGTCGTTGGAGGCGCCGGTGGTCACCGCGTCGATACCGAAGATCAGCTCCTCGGCGATACGGCCGCCGAACAGCGTCGCGATCGAGTTCTCCAGCCGCCGCTTGCTCATCGAGTAGCGGTCCTGCTCGGGCAGGAACTGCGTCACGCCGAGCGCGCGGCCGCGCGGAATGATGGTGACCTTGTAGACCGGGTCATGCTCCGGGACGCTGATCCCGACCAGTGCGTGGCCGGACTCATGATAGGCAGTCATGCGCTTCTCGGCGTCGGTCATCACCATCGAGCGCCGCTCCGCGCCCATCATGATCTTGTCCTTGGCGCGCTCAAACTGCTCCATCGCCACCAGCCGCTGGTTGGCGCGCGCGGCGAACAGCGCCGCCTCGTTGACCAGGTTGGCCAGATCCGCGCCGGAGAAGCCCGGCGTGCCGCGCGCGATCACGCCCGGCTTGACGTCATCGGACAGCGGCACGCGCCGCATGTGCACGCGCAGGATCTGCTCGCGGCCGCGTACGTCCGGCAGCGGCACCACCACCTGGCGGTCGAAGCGGCCCGGGCGCAGCAGCGCCGGGTCCAGCACGTCGGGGCGGTTGGTCGCCGCGATCACGATGATGCCCTCGTTGCCCTCGAACCCGTCCATCTCCACCAGCAGCTGGTTCAGGGTCTGCTCGCGCTCGTCGTGGCCGCCGCCCAGGCCCGCGCCGCGATGGCGCCCGACCGCGTCGATCTCATCGATGAAGATGATGCACGGCGCGTGCTTCTTGGCCTGCTCGAACATGTCGCGCACGCGGCTCGCGCCCACGCCGACGAACATCTCGACGAAGTCGGAGCCGGATATCGTGAAGAACGGCACCTTGGCCTCGCCGGCAATCGCGCGCGCCAGCAGCGTCTTGCCGGTGCCCGGCGAGCCGACCATCAGCACGCCCTTGGGGATCTTGCCGCCGAGTTTCTGGAATTTCCCCGGATCCTTGAGGAAGTCGACGATCTCGCCGACCTCCTGCTTGGCCTCGTCCACCCCCGCCACGTCGGCGAAGGTCACGTTGACCTGGTCCTCCCCGAGCAGCCGCGCCCGGCTCTTGCCGAACGACATCGCGCCGCGCCCTCCAGCCGCGCCCTGCATCTGTCGCAGCAGGTAGACGAACACCAGCAGCAACAGGATCGCCGGGGCCATCTGCAGCACCAGCTGCGCGAAGAAATTGGGCTGCTTGGGCGGCTCGCCCTGCACGTTGACGTGCGCCTTCATCAGGTCGCCGATCAGCACCGTGTAATTGGTTTCGGGGTTGTAGGTCTCGAACTGGCTCTTGTCCTTGAGCACCCCGCGGATCGTGGTGCCTTGCAGCTCCACGCTATCGACCTTGTCCGCGTGCAGATCGCTGTAGAAGTCCGAATAGCTGATCTGCTGGCGCTGGGGCGCGGCCTGCATGTAGCGGCTGAAGACCGCCAGCATGACCAGCACGATGACCACCCAGAGGATGATGTTCTTGGTCAGATCATTCAACTTCATATCACTATCTTCTTGCCGCGCTGCCGTAGGTGGGACACGGACTCCTGATCAGGACGCTACACCATCCGCCTGCCGGAGGCCAGCAAGTACGTTTCAGGGCTGCGCGAACGCGACGCCGCCGGCTTGACGAAGCGCACGCGCTCGAAGCG
The DNA here is from genome assembly GCA_036267195.1 of Steroidobacteraceae bacterium. Taxonomy (GTDB): domain Bacteria; phylum Pseudomonadota; class Gammaproteobacteria; order Steroidobacterales; family Steroidobacteraceae; genus FEN-1191. Next base: position 84,015 of record DATAWM010000018.1, on the reverse strand, counting down.
CCCGCGCGCGGCGGCGACCAGCTGCTGAAATCCGCCACCCTGCAGCACCTTGATCAGGGCACCACCCCCCGGTTTCAAGAGCTCGTCGGTCAGCTCCAGTGCCAGCTCCGCCAGATACATGGCCCGCGGGGCGTCGATCGCGTCCATGCCGCTCAGATTCGGCGCCATGTCCGACAGCAGCAGGTCCAGGCGCGTACCCCCCAGCAGCTGCCGCAGCTGCTCGAGCACCGCCTGCTCGCGCAGATCCCCCTGCAGGAACCGGACTCCCTCGATCGGCTCCATCGCCAGGATGTCGGTGGCGAACACCCGCCCGCCCGGACCGACCCGCCGGCGGGCATACTGGCTCCAGGCCCCGGGGGCTGCCCCGAGGTCGAGCACCGCCATGCCGGTCTTGAGCAGGTGCTCGCGCTGGTCGATCTCCTCCAGCTTGAACAGCGCCCGCGAGCGCGCTCCCTGCGCCCGCGCACGCTTGACGAACGGATCGCTGAAGTGCTCCTGCAGCCAGCGGGCCGAGCTGCGGGAACGACGCGCCACTAAGCCGCCCCGCGCAGACAGCGCGCCCCGCGCCCAGGCGCACGGCGGCCGGGCACGATCGCGGGCCACCATCGACAGACGCAGTGCCCGCGGAGTCGGGTGGCACCGGTTCGTGCCTGGTCCTGGTGCCTGGTCGCCGTGCGCCTAGACGTAGCGCACCGAGACGACCTCGTAGCTGCAGGTCTTGCCCGGCGCGGCCACGTCCACCACGTCGCCCTGCACCTTGCCGATCAGCGCGCGCGCGATCGGCGAGCTCACCGAGATGCGGCCGGAGCGGATGTCGGCCTCGTCCTCGCCGACGATCTGGTAGCTGACGCTCGCCCCGCCGCTCTCGTCGGAGAGCTCCACCGTGGCGCCGAACACGACTCTGCCGGTGGCCGGCAGGCTGGCCACGTCGATGATCTCCGCGGCCGCCAGCCGCGCCTCGATCTCGTTGATGCGCCCCTCGGCGAAGCCCTGCTGCTCGCGCGCGGCATGGTACTCCGCGTTCTCCGACAGATCGCCGTGGCTGCGCGCCTCGGCGATCGCCTTGATGATGCGCGGGCGCTCCTCGCTCTTGAGCCGCTTGAGCTCGGCACGCAACAGCTCGGCGCCGCGCAGCGTCATCGGTGAGCGCTTCATGTGCCGACCTCGCGGTGCAGGTCCTGCAGGCGGTTGACGTCGACCTCGTCGATGTGGTCGAGCGCCTCGCAGGTCGCGAGCGCCGCCGCCAGCGTGGTGTAGTACGTGACCCGCCGATGCACGGCCTCACGGCGGATCGAATTGGACTCGAGAATGGCCTGCTTGCCCTCGGTGGTATTGATGATCAGGTCGATCTCGTCGTTCTTGATCATGTCGACGATGTGCGGGCGGCCCTCACGCACCTTGTTGACCTGGCGGCACTCCACGCCGGCCTCGCGCAGCACCGCGGCGGTGCCGGTGGTGGCGACGATGTTGAAGCCGTGCGCGATCAGGCGGCAGGCCAGCGGCACCGCGCCGCTCTTGTCGCGCTCGCGCACGCTGATCAGGCAGCAGCCGCGGCGCGGAATCACCACGCCGGAGGCGGCCTGCGACTTGGCGTAGGCCTCGCCGAAGGTGCGGCCCGTACCCATCACTTCTCCTGTCGATTTCATCTCGGGACCGAGGATCGGGTCGGCTTCCGGGAACTTCACGAACGGAAACACCGCCTCCTTGACCGAATAGTACTGCGGGACGCGCGCCTCCAGTACTCCGAGCTCGGCGAGCTTGCGGCCGGCCATGACCCGGGCGGCCAGCTTCGCCAGCGGCACGCCGGTGGCCTTGGACACGAACGGCACTGTGCGCGAGGCACGCGGGTTGACCTCCAGCACATAGATCGTGTTGGCCTGGATCGCGAACTGGACGTTCATCAGCCCGATCACGTTGAGCGCGCGCGCGAGCTTCACGGTCTGCTCGCGCAGCTCGATCTGCAGTGCGGCCGACAGGCTGTTGGGCGGCAGCGAGCAGCTCGAGTCGCCGGAATGCACCCCGGCCTGCTCGACATGCTCCATGATCCCGCCGATCAGCACGTTCTCGCCGTCGCAGATCGCATCGACGTCGACCTCGATGGCCACATCGAGGAAGCGGTCCAGCAGCACCGGGCTGTCGTTGGACACCTGCACCGCATGCCCCATGTAGGCACGCAGATCTTCCTCGGTGAACACGATCTCCATCGCGCGGCCGCCCAGCACGTACGAGGGGCGCACCACCAGCGGGTAGCCGACCTCGCGCGCCAGCAGCACCGCCTGCTCCTCGTTGCGCGCGGTGGCGTTGGCCGGTTGCTTCAGGCCCAGCCGCCGCACCAGCTGCTGGAAGCGCTCGCGGTCCTCCGCGACGTCGATCGAGTCGGGCGAGGTGCCGATGATCGGCGCGCCGGCCTCCTCGAGCGCGCGCGACAGCTTCAGCGGCGTCTGTCCGCCGAACTGCACGATCACTCCCTCGGGACGCTCCTTGGCAATGACCTCGAGCACGTCCTCGAGCGTCAGGGGCTCGAAGTACAGCCGGTCGGAGGTGTCGTAGTCGGTCGAGACGGTCTCCGGGTTGCAGTTGACCATGATGGTCTCGAAGCCGTCCTCGCGCAGCGCGAGCGCTGCGTGCACGCAGCAGTAATCGAACTCGATGCCCTGGCCGATGCGGTTGGGGCCGCCGCCCAGGATCATGATCTTGCGGCGGCGGCTGGGGGCGGCCTCGCATTCCTCTTCGTAGGTCGAATACAGGTAGGCGGTCGAGGTGGCGAACTCCGCCGCGCAGGTATCGACCCGCTTGTACACCGGGGCGATGCCGAACTCGCGGCGCTTGCCGCGGATCGCCCCCTCGCTCGCACGCGTCAGGCTCGCCAGGCGCCGGTCCGAGAAGCCCTTGCGCTTGAGCGCGCGCAGCCGCTCGCGGCCCAGCGCGCCCTCGCCCTCGCGGCGTATACGCGCCTCCTCGGCCGTAAGATCGGCGATCTGCGCCAGGAACCAGGGGTCGATCGCGGTCACCCCGGCCACCCGCTCCACGCTCCAGCCGGCGCGCAACGCGTCGGCAACGTACAGCAGCCGGTCCGGGCCGGGGGAGCGCAGCTCATAATTGAGCTGCCGCTCGGCCTCCTCGGTGAGCGCCGCGGTCGCCGACCCCGGCGCCGGGCCCGCGAGCACCGGATTGAGGCCGTCCAGCCCTGTCTCCAGCCCCCGCAGCGCCTTTTGCAACGATTCCTGGAACGTGCGCCCGATCGCCATGACCTCCCCGACCGACTTCATCTGCGTGGTCAGGCGGTCGTTGGCGGCCGGAAATTTCTCGAAGGTGAAGCGCGGGATCTTGGTGACCACGTAATCGATGGTGGGCTCGAACGAGGCGGGTGTGGCCCCGCCGGTGATCTCGTTCTTCAGCTCATCGAGCGTGTAGCCGACCGCAAGCTTCGCGGCCACCTTGGCGATCGGAAAGCCGGTGGCCTTGGAAGCCAGCGCCGAAGAGCGCGATACGCGCGGGTTCATCTCGATCACCAGCATGCGGCCGTCGGTCGGATTCAACGCGAACTGCACGTTAGAGCCGCCGCACTCCACCCCGATCTTGCGCAGCACCGCGATCGAGGCATCGCGCATGCGCTGGTATTCCTTGTCGGTGAGCGTCTGCGCCGGCGCCACCGTGATCGAGTCGCCGGTGTGCACGCCCATCGGGTCGAGGTTCTCGATCGAGCAGATGATGATGCAGTTGTCGCGCCGGTCGCGCACCACCTCCATCTCGAATTCCTTCCAGCCCAGCACCGCCTCCTCGATCAGCAGCTCGCGCGTCGGGGAGGCATCCAGCCCGCGTGCCACGATCGCTTCGAACTCCTCGCGGTTGTAGGCGATACCGCCGCCGCTGCCGCCGAGCGTGAACGAGGGTCGGATCACGATCGGGTAGCCGATGCCGCTCTGAACCGCCAGCGCCTCCTCCAGGCTGCGCGCCAGCTGCGAGCGCGGCACCGCCAGGCCGATCTCCCCCATCGCGTTGCGAAAGCGCTCGCGGTCCTCGGCCATATCGATCGCGTCGCGCGAGGCCGCGATCAGCTCGACCCCGTACTGCTCGAGCACGCCCTCGCGTACCAGGTCGAGCGCGGTGTTCAGCGCCGTCTGCCCGCCCATGGTCGGCAGCAAAGCGTCGGGGCGCTCGCGCTCGATGATGCGCGCCACGGTGCGCCAATTGACCGGCTCGATGTAGACCGCATCGGCGGTCTCCGGATCGGTCATGATGGTGGCGGGGTTGGAGTTCACCAGCACGACCCGGTAACCCTCCTCGCGCAGCGCCTTGCAGGCCTGGGCACCGGAATAGTCGAACTCGCACGCCTGGCCGATCACGATCGGACCGGCGCCAATGATCAGGATGCTGGACAGGTCGGTACGCTTGGGCACGGCTAACCCTCGGCGGCGGTCTGCTTGTGCGCGTCGGAGGCGCGCAGCTCCCGCAGCCGGCTCTGCAGACGGCGCACCATGGCCTGGACGAAACCCTCGAACAGCGGGTTCAGGTCGTGCGGGCCCGGGCTGGCCTCGGGATGGCCCTGGAAGCCGAACGCCGCCCGATCGGCCCACGCCAGCCCCTGCAGCGTGCCGTCGAACAGCGAGCGGTGTGTGGGCACCACGTTGGCAGGCAAGGTGGTCTCATCGACCGCGAATCCATGGTTCTGGCTGGTGATGATCACGCGCCCGGTGGAGAGCTCCTGCACCGGATGATTGGCACCGTGGTGGCCGAACTTCATCTTCAGAGTCTTCGCGCCGCTGGCGAGCCCCAGCAGCTGGTGCCCCAGACAGATGCCGAAGATCGGCACGTCGGTGGCCAACAGCTCGCTGATGGCACGGATGGCATAGTCGCACGGCTCCGGGTCGCCCGGGCCGTTGGACAACAGCACCCCGTCGGGCTGCAGCGCCAGCACCTCCTGCGCGCCCATGGTGGCCGGCACGACGGTCAGGCGGCAGCCCTGGTCGGCGATCAGCCGCAGGATGTTGCGCTTGACGCCGTAGTCGTAGGCCACCACGTGCAGCCGCTGCGTGGCTCGCATCGCGGGCGTGCTCTCACGGCCGATGCTGCCCTCGTTCCACTGGTAGGGCGCGCGCGTGCTGACCACCCTCGCCAGATCCATGCCCTTCAGGCCCGGGAAGGCGCGCGCCAGCTGGACCGCGGTGTTCTCGTCGATGCGCTCGCCGGTCATGATGCAGCCGGACTGCGCGCCCTTCTCGCGCAGCAGCCGCGTCAGGCGGCGCGTATCGATGCCGGCGATCGCGACCACGTGTCCGCGCTGCAGGAAGTCGCTCAGGTTGCCGGCGGCGCGCCAGCTGCTGCTGACCATCGACAGATCGCGGATCACCAGTCCCGCGGCGTGCACCTGTGCGGACTCCATGTCCTCGGGGGTAGCGCCGGTGTTACCGATGTGCGGATAGGTCAGCGTGACGATCTGGCGCGCGTACGACGGGTCGGTGAGAATTTCCTGGTAGCCGGTGATCGCGGTATTGAATACGACCTCACCGGTGCTATTGCCGGCGGCTCCAATGGATTGGCCTCGGAAGATCGAACCATCGCCTAGAGCCAGCACCGCCGCAGCTGTCACCGCATCCTTCTCCTTGCCAGTCCACTCGCGCCCACGGTGCGCGCGCGAGTGCAAGTCCCACACCCCGTCACGAGAGTGCAGCGGGAATTTTCGATGCGCAGATGCACAAAGCGGGAGGAGTTCTTTTGGAACATCCTCCCGCCTTGTGCGGACTAACCCGATACTCGGATTACGGCTGAAAGTTTAAAGACCCCCACCGTCCCTGTCCATGTGAATATCTGCTCCGAATCCATACAAAATCCGGTCGCCGGGACCGCCTCGGGAACGTCCGAATGCATCAGAGGCCCGGCATCAGCGAAATCCCTGCGCTGCGGCCAACGGCCGTCGCGTGGCGGCCTCGGCTGTAGCTAAGTATCTGATTTTGAAAATAATACATCTGCCATCCGATAGCGCCCCGGGGGCTGTCTGGCCAGCCACCGGGCCGCCAGCAGGGCACCGCGCGCGAACACGCCCCGGTCAGTGGCCGCATGGCCCAGCGACACGCGCTCCCCATCACCCAGGAACAGCACCTGGTGCTCGCCCACCACGTCCCCGCCGCGCACCGCGGCGAAGCCGATCTGGCCCTGCGGACGCTGTCCGGAGCGGTCCGTGGGCGCCACTCCGGCACGCTCGGGCAGGTCCTGGCCGCGGCCCTCTGCCGCCGCGCCGGCCAGCGCCAGCGCCGTGCCCGACGGCGCATCGCGCTTGTGGCGGTGGTGCGCCTCGAGCACCTCGATGTCGTAGCTGAGCGGCAGCGCCTGCGCCGCACGGCGCACCAGCTCCAGCAGCAGGTTGACGCCGAGACTGGTGTTGGGCGCCACCAGCAGCGCGATGTGCCGCGCCGCCGCCGCCAGCGGTGCCTGCAGATCTGCGGGCAGCCCGGTGGTGCCGATCAGTAGCGGCACCCCGGCCGCCGCACAGGCGGCGAGGTTCGCCGCGGCAGCAGTTCCGGTGGAAAAATCGACCGCCACGTCGGCCTGCGCCAGCAGCGGCGGCAGCGCCGCGCAGATGGCCACACCGCTGTCGCCGATACCGGCCAGCATGCCTGCGTCACGGCCCAACGCACCGCTGCGCTCGGACGCCACCGCCCCGGTGAGCCGCAGCGTCGGAATCTCGGGCAGCTGCTGCAGGATCTGCAGCCCCATGCGCCCACTGGCACCGATCAGCACCAGGCGCGTCGCCGGCGCCGCGCCCGCCGCGCCGCCGGCGCTCGGGCCAGCGCCAGCGCCGCTCATGCCGGACTGCTGCCGGAGAAGAAGCGCTTGACGCCCTCGAGGAAGCTCTTCTGGCGCGGCGAGTGCTTGTGGCCGTCATCGCACAGCGATTCCTCCAGTTCGCGCAGCAGCGCGCGCTGCTCGTGCGACAGGTTCACCGGCGTCTCCACCACGACGCGGCAGAACAGATCGCCGCGCGCGTTACCCCGCACCGACTTCACGCCCTTATCGCGCAGACGAAACACGCGTCCGGATTGCGTCTCGGCGGGGATCTTCAGCACCACCTGGCCGTCGAGCGTCGGTACCTCGACGCTGCCACCCAGCGCGGCGGTGCTCAGGCTGATCGGCACCTCACAGGAAAGGTGCACGCCGTCGCGCTCGAAGATCGGGTGCTCGCGTACCTGCACCTCGACATACAGGTCACCGGCGGGCCCGCCGTTGCGTCCGGCTTCACCCTCGCCGGCCAGCCGTACGCGATCGCCGCTGTCCACGCCCGGCGGAATCTTCACCGAGAGCTTCTTGCCGCGCCGGACGCGTCCCTGGCCCAGGCAGTGGTCGCAGGGATTGCGCACGATGCGGCCGCTGCCGCGGCAATGCGGGCAGGTCTGCTGCAGCGTGAAGAAGCCCTGGGAGATGCGCACCTGCCCGGTACCGCTGCAGGTATCGCAGGTGACCGGATTGCTGCCGCGGGCCGCGCCGCTGCCGTGGCAGACCTCGCACTCGACCAGCTTGTTGACGTCGATCTCGACCGTGCGCCCGAACACCGCCTCGGACAGGTCCAGCGCGATCTCGTAGCGCAGATCCGCGCCGCGGTTGACCTGCGAGCTGCCGCCGCGGCGCGCGCCGCCGAAGATATCGCCGAACACATCGCCGAAGATGTCGCTGAATGCCTCGGCACCGTGGAAGCCGCCGGCGCCGGCCGAGGCATTGCGGCTCGCCTCGATGCCCTGGTGCCCGTACTGGTCGTAGACGCTGCGCTTGCCGCTGTCGGAGAGTACCTCGTAGGCTTCCTTGGCCTCCTTGAACTGCTCCTCGGCCTCCTGGTCCCCGGGGTTGCGGTCCGGGTGATACTTCATGGCCAGGCGGCGGTAGGCCTTCTTGATCTCCGCCTCGGTCGCGCTGCGGGGCAAATCCAGTACCTTGTAGTAATCGCGCTTGGCCATGAGTGCCTGTCGGTACCTGTCCGTGACTGCTTGCTGTCTTTATCTCGACTACGCGCAAACGGTCAGGCGCTCGCCGCACCCGACCGTCGCGATCATCTCACGTGGCGCCGCTCCGGCGCTGTGCCGCCGTACCGCCCGTCAGGAGGCGCGCCGACCCTTATCCCGTACTTCCTCGAATTCGGCATCGACCACATTATCCTCGGGCTTGGACGCCGGGGCGTCTGCGCCGCCGCCGGCCCCTGCGCTGCCGCCGGGCCCTCCGGGCCCCGCCGCGCCGGCGCCGCCACCGCCATCGCCGGCAGCGCCCGCTGCGCCTTCCTGCGCGGCGTAGGCGCGCTGCGCGATGCTGGCCGAGGCCTGCCCGAGCGCCTCGGTCTTCTTCTCGATCGCATCCTTGTCATCGCCCTTGAGCGCGGTCTTCAGATCGCTGAGCGCGACTTCCGCCTTGGCACGCTCGTCGGAGCTGACCTTGTCGCCCAGGTCCTTCAGCGCCTTCTCGACCGCATGCACCATCGCATCGGCGCGGTTGCGGGTGTCGACCAGCTCGCGGAACTTGCGGTCCTCGGCCGCGTGCGCCTCGGCGTCCTTGACCATGCGCTTGATCTCGTCATCGGACAGGCCACTGGAGGCGCGGATCACGATGCGCTGCTCCTTGCCGCTGGCCTTGTCCTTCGCCGACACGTTCAGGATGCCGTTGGCATCGATGTCGAACGTGACCTCGACCTGCGGCATGCCGCGCGGGGCCGGCGGGATGTCGGTCAGATCGAACTTGCCCAGCGACTTGTTGTCGGCCGCCCGCTCGCGCTCGCCCTGCAGCACGTGGATCGTCACCGCGGTCTGGTTGTCATCCGCGGTCGAGAACACATTGGCCGCCTTGGTCGGAATGGTGGTGTTCTTCTCGATCAGCTTGGTCATGATGCCACCCAGGGTCTCGATGCCCAGCGATAGCGGCGTCACGTCCAGCAGCAACACATCCTTGACCTCGCCTGCGAGCACACCGGCCTGAATGGCCGCCCCGACCGCCACGGCCTCGTCGGGATTCACGTCCCGGCGCGGCTCCTGGCCGAAGAAGTCGCGCACGTACTTCTGCGCCAGCGGCATGCGTGTCTGGCCGCCGACCAGGATCACCTCGGAGACTTCCTTGGCATCCAGCCCCGCATCCTTCAACGCCATGCGGCACGGACCGATGGTCTTCTGCAGCAGGTCCTCGACCAGCGATTCGAGCTTGGCGCGGGTGAGCTTGACGCTCAGGTGCTTCGGACCTGCGGCGTCCGCGGTGATGTACGGCAGGTTGACGTCGGTCTGCTGGCTGGAGGACAGCTCGATCTTGGCCTTCTCCGCCGCCTCCTTGAGCCGCTGCATCGCCAGCGGATCGCGCCGCACGTCCACCCCGGAGGATTTCTGGAATTCGTCGGCCAGGAAGTTGATGACGCGCTGGTCGAAATCCTCGCCACCGAGGAAGGTGTCCCCGTTGGTGGAGAGCACCTCGAACTGACGCTCGCCGTCGACCTCGGCGATCTCGATGATCGAGATGTCAAAGGTGCCGCCGCCCAGATCGTAGACCGCAATCTTGCGGTCGCCGCCCTGCTTGTCCAACCCATAGGCGAGCGCGGCGGCGGTCGGCTCATTGATGATGCGCTTGACCGTCAGGCCCGCGATGCGGCCGGCGTCCTTGGTCGCCTGGCGCTGCGAGTCATTGAAGTACGCCGGCACGGTGATGACCGCCTCGGTCACCGGCTCGCCCAGATAATCCTCGGCGGTCTTCTTCATCTTCATCAGCACCCGCGCGGAAATCTCCGGCGGAGCCATCTTCTTGCCATGTACGTCCACCCAGGCATCACCGTTATCGGCCTTGGCGATCTGGTACGGCACCATCTTGATGTCCTTCTGCACCACATCATCATCGAACTTGCGGCCGATCAGCCGCTTGACCGCAAACAGGGTGTTCTGCGGGTTGGTCACGGCCTGACGCTTGGCGGACTGGCCCACCAGCACCTCATCATCCTTGGTAAAGGCAACGATCGACGGCGTGGTGCGGTCGCCCTCGCTGTTCTCGATCACCCGTGGCTTGCCCCCTTCCATGATCGCCACGCACGAGTTGGTCGTGCCCAGATCGATGCCAATTACCTTACTCATGGGTCGTACTCCAGAAAGTCAGTTCGATGATGGCTCAAGCTTGGGTTGATTGCCTGGCTTTACAAGTCCTTGAGTGGCGCGGCCTGCGTCCGCCGGGCCGCGGGTGTCTACCCCGCCGCCTTGGCCACGATCACCCGCGCCGGTCGCAGCAGCCGGCCATTGAGCTCGTAGCCAGGCTGCACCACTTGCAGCACCGAGTTCGGCTCGGCGCCGGCGGCCTCCTGCATCAGCATCGCCTCATGTTGGTTCGGATCGAAGCGCTCCCCGGTCGGATCGATCTGCCGGATCGCGAACTTCTCGAACGCCCGGTCCAGCAGTTTCAGCGTCGCCTCCTGCCCCTCGAGCAGCGTGCCGGCGTCGGTGCTTGCGCCGCTTCGCACCCCCAGATCCAGGCTGTCGCGCACCGCCAGCAACTCGGCGGCAAGCCCCTCGACGCCGTAGCGGTGGGCCTGCTCGATGTCGCGCTGCGCGCGCTTGCGCACGTTGTCGATCTCCGCCGCGGCGCGCAGATACAGCTCGCGCTGCGTGCGCACGTTGTCCTCCATCACCGAGAGCTCCTTGCGCAGCGCCTCGATTTCGGCAGCCTGGGCAGCGTGCAGCTCCCCGGGGGTGTCGTGCCGGCCGGGGCTCTGGTGGCCTTCCTCGACCAGCTCGTGCCCACCGCGGCGCGAACGGGCTGAGGTCAGGTCGGCCGCGGCGCCGATCGGGTCGCGCTCGGATTCATCGTGGAAGGGGTCTCCGGACTCATGGCTCACGGGTCAGCTCTCCACTGGCAAACGGATCCACAGGGTAAAACGTTGCTTAACAATGGATTATGAACAAAAGTTAAAGTCCATCGTCGGCGACTGCAATCATCGTCGCCGCGTAGATGGCCCCTCAGCGGCGAAAATTCAAGGCGGAGCCAAGAAGTTTGGCGGTGAGCTCGACGATCGGGATCACCCGCTCATAGGCCATGCGGGTCGGCCCGATGACTCCCAGCACGCCGATGACCCCCTTCTCCGAGCTGTAGGGCGCCATGACCAGGCTGTAATCGTCCAGGATCTGATAGCCGGACTCCTGCCCGATGAAGATCTGCACCCCCTCGGCCTTGAGGCTCTGGTCGAGCAGGTGCAGCATGTCGCGCTTCTCGTTGAACGCCTCGAACAGGCGCTTGAGCTTGTCGACGCTGGAGAACTCGGCGAAACCCATTAGGTTGGTCTCGCCGGCGATCACGTACTCGATGTCCTCGCGCTGGTTGCTCTGATCGAAGAAACGCTGCGCCATCTCGATCGCGTCCAGCATGACCTGGTTGAGACTCTCGCGCGTCTCCTGCAGCTGCCGCAGCATCTCCTGGCGGATCTGCGCCATCGATAGGCCGGTGCAGCGCTCGTTGATGAACGTGGCAGCGCGGCGCAGCTCCTCCCCGCCGTAGCGGCGGCCGAGCTGGATGATGCGGTTCTGCACCTCCCGATCGTCCAGCACCAGCACCACCAGCACGCGGTTTTCCGACAGCGCCAGGAACTCGATGTGCGTCAGCACCGACACCTGCGCCGGCGGCAGGGTCACCACGCCGGCAAGATGGGTGATGTTCGACAGCAGCTGCGAGGCGCTGGCGACCAGCGACTTGCTGCTGTCGGCAGGCAGGTCGAGCTGGCGGCGGATCTCCTCCAGGCTGGCATCGTCGGTCGGCAACTGCCCGCGCAGCAGCGAGTCGACGAAGAACCGGTAGGCCTTGTCGGTCGGCACCCGGCCGGCGGAGGTGTGCGGAGAGGTGACGAAGCCCAGCTCCTCCAGATCCGCCATCACGTTGCGCACGGTGGCCGAGCTGAGCACCAGGCCCGACTCACGCGACAGCGAGCGTGACCCGACCGGCTGGCCATCGCGGATGTAGCTCTGCACCAGCACCCGCAGCAGCCGCTGCGCACGCTCGTTCAGGGCGTCTTCTTTGCTCTCCTGAGTCATTGCAACGTCATTGTCCGGCCTGAGCTAACCAGCCATACCCGCCGCCGTCAAGGGCGGCGTGAGTACATGCGCGGCTAGGGCCGTGGTGCGGATCGCGTCATAGAGCAAGTCGCTCGCGTTGGTCAGGCGCATTGGGCCATGCTACAACAGCGCCCAACTGCGGGCCCGGTCCATACATGTACAAGCCAATACGCACTTGCGCGCTGATCGGCAAATTTCAAGACGCGCGCGTTGCCGAGTGCGCGCTGATGCTGATTCCCGCGCTGCAAGCCCGGCAGCTGACGATCCTGGCGCCGGAGGAGCACGACGCCGGCGCTGCGGCGGCCGGCATGCCTGCGGGGGTGACGCTGGCACCGCTGGCCGCGGTGATCGCGCAGGCGGAGCTGGTGATCGCAATCGGCGGCGACGGCACGCTGCTGTACGCGGCCGGATTGGTGGCCGAGCACGGCATTCCGCTGCTCGGGATCAATCGCGGGCGGCTCGGCTTCCTGACCGACGTGCTGCCGCAGGACATGGTGCGCTCGGTCAATGCGGTGCTCGCCGGGGAGTGCGAAGCGGATCGGCGCGCCCTGCTGCAGGCCTGCCTGGTGTCGCCGCAGGGGGAGCAGGTGCGCCACTTCGCGCTCAATGACGTGGTATTCAACCGGCTCGACACCGGGCGGCTGCTGGACTTCGAGACCCGCATCGACGGCCGTTACGTGAACTCCCATGGCGGCGACGGCCTGGTGGTGGCCACCGCGACCGGATCCACCGCCTATGCGCTGTCCTGCGGCGGTCCGATCGTGGACCCGCGATTATCCGTGCTGGTGGTGGCGCCGATCTGCCCGCATACGCTGTCGGACCGGCCGATCGTGATCCCGGGCGACTCCACCATCGAGATCCGCCTGATCGGCCGCCATGACACCGTCGCGCAGGTCAGCTGCGACGCCGGCGTGCTCGGACAACTCACGCCGGGCGGCCGGCTGGAGATCACCCCGAGCTCGCGCGCCATCACGCTGCTGCATCCGCCGGGCTACGATTACTTCCGGCTGCTGCGCTCGAAGCTGCACTGGGGCCTGGGCGGCCTGGCGCACGAGCGCTAGCTGCCGTGCTGCGCCACCTGCAGATTCGCGACTTCGCCATCATCGAGCTGGTCGAGCTGGAGTTCGACCGCGGCCTGACGGCGCTGACCGGGGAGACCGGCGCCGGCAAATCGATCATCGTCGATGCGCTGGAGCTGCTCTCCGGCGGCCGGGGCGGAGCCGAAGTGGTGCGCACCGGCGCCGAGCGCGCCGATATCGCCGCCACGATCGAGCTCGCCGCTGGACCGCAGCTGCGGCGCATCCTCGAGGAGCAGGCGATCGAGTGCGGCCGGGAGCTCACGCTGCGCCGCTCGATCAGCAACGACGGCCGCAGCCGCTGCTGGATCAACGGCCAGTCGGTACCGTTGCAGGTGCTGCGCGGCGCCGCCGAGGTGCTGGTTGAGATCCACGGGCAGCACGAATTCCAGTCGCTGGTGCGCGCGGGCGAGCAGCGCGCGCTGGTCGACGGCTTCGGCCGGCTCGAGCCGCTGGCCGCGCAGGTGGCCGACGCGCACGCGGCGTGGCTGGCGCTGCTGAACCACAGTGTCGAACTGGAAAGCGCGGCCGACGAGCGCAGCTCGCGCCTGGATCTGCTGCGCTACCAGCTGCGCGAGATCGAGGCGCTCGGGCTCGAGGCCGGCGAGCTGGCGAGGCTCAAGGACGAGCACGCCCGGCTGGCCAATCGTGGCCGCCTGGTCGAGGCGGTACGGGCGGCGCTCGGCTGCCTGTACGAGTCGGACGAGCCCACCGCGCAGCAGCTGCTCGCCCGCTCGATCAGCGCGCTGCGTGCGGTCAGCGGTCTGGATGAGAAACTCGCGGCGCTGGCACCGCAGCTGGAAGAGGCCGAGATCCGCGTCAAGGATGCGAGCCACAGCCTGCTGCAGTACCTGGATGCGCTCGAAATCGATCCGCAGCGCGCCGACCAGATCGAGCATCGTCTGGCCTCGATCGAGGAGCTCGCGCGCAAGCATCGGGTGGTTGGCGAGGTGCTGCCGGAGCGACAGGCGGCGCTGGCGGCCGAGCTGTCCGGGCTGGAGAACGCGGCGGCCGACCTCGGCGCCGTGCGCGCGCAGCTCACCGCCGCGCTGGAGCGCTATCAGGAGCTTGCCCGGGCGCTGTCGGCGCGGCGCGCCACAGCGGCTCGGGCGCTGGCCAAGCAGATCTCGGCGCACATGCAGGAGTTGGGCATGACCGGCGGGCGGCTGCTGATCGACGTGCTGCCATCGCAGATCGCCGAGCCAGCGCCGCACGGCCTGGACCGGGTGGAGTTCCGCGTCAGCACCAATCCCGGCCAGCCGCCGCGCGCGCTCGCCAAGGTCGCCTCCGGCGGGGAGCTGTCGCGTCTGTCGCTCGCGGTGCAGGTATCGTGCGCCGCCGACACGGTGCGATGCATGGTGTTCGACGAGGTCGACGCCGGCGTCGGCGGCGCAGTCGCCGAGATCGTCGGGCGCGAGCTGCGCGCCCTCGGTACCCGCGCACAGGTGCTGTGCGTGACGCATCTGCCCCAGGTCGCCGCCCAGGCGCACCAGCATCTGCGCGTCGCCAAGCTGTCGGATGGCCGTCACACCCGCACCGGCGTCACGGTACTGAGCGATAGCGCTCGCATCGAGGAGCTGGCGCGCATGCTCGGCGGGGTGGAGATCACCGCGCGTGCCCGCGCCCACGCCCGGGAGATGCTCGATCGGGCCGCAGCAGCGCCGGCAGCCCCGGTGGCCCCGGAAGCCTCAGCGGCGCCGAAAGGCTCAGCTGCTCCCGCACGTCCAGCGACTGCATCGGCCCCGGCCGCTGCCGCAAGCACCGGCAAGCGCCGCCCCACCCCGTAGCGGCCCGCTGCCGCCGGCGTCTCAACCGAGCGCGGGCACCAACTTGACGCGGCCCTTCTTGCGCGGACAATCGTTGCGCTCGCAACGGCCATACAGCACCATCGAGTGCTCCGCAATCCGGAAACCCAGGCGCTGCGCGATGCTGTTCTGCCGGGTCTCGATTTCCGGATCGACGAACTCCTCCACCAGCCCGCAGTCCATGCACACGATGTGATCGTGATGCGTGCCGTGATTGATCTCGAACACCGCCATACCGTCTTCGAAGTGATGGCGGCTCACCAGCCCCGCGGCTTCGAACTGGGTCAGCACGCGATACACCGTCGCCAGTCCGATGTCCTCGCTGGAGTCGAGCAGTTTTTTGTAGATCTCCTCGGCCGACATGTGCCGCGTCTGACTGTTCTCGAGGATCTCGAGAATCTTTAGCCGCGGCAACGTGACCTTGAGCCCTGCTTTGCGCAGGTCGTTACCTTCCAAGATGCACCTCGGTCTGCCCTTCGCCGCGGTGAACGGCCCGTCGTGAGCAGACTATGCGGTATGATCGCCGCATGAAGATTATCACCGAAAGCGTCGACCCGGTGGAATCGAGCCCGCGGGCATCGGCGCCCCCGCAGGCCGCCCGCTCCCGCCCCGCGCTGCCGCACTCGCGGCGCCGATCTGCCGCGGGCCGCCGGGCCGCCCTGCTGGCGCTGTTGCCGCTCGGCGCCATGCTGGGCGCCTGCGTCTACCGCATGCCGATACGGCAGGGCAACTACCTCGACCCGGCCGCGATCGCGCAGGTCAAGCCGGGCATGACGCACAGCCAAGTACGCTACCTGTTGGGTACGCCGATGGTTCCCGGCACGTTCGACGCTTCCCGCTGGGATTACGACTACTACCTCAATCTGCATCGGCTGACGAACCCGCCGCGCGAGCATGTGACGATCTACTTCTCCAACGATGTGGTCTCGCGTGTCGTCAGCGGCGTGAGCCAGGCGCCGGTGACCTACATCGTGCGCCACGGCGTGAGATACCCGACCCCATACTGAGGCGTCCCGTCCAGACTTCGTGAACGCTCAGGGCCGCCGCCGGGTCGCGCTGGCGCGTGCGCGCCGACGCGTGCGCGGATCAGCCTGCAACGGCCGGTACAGCTCGATACGCTCCCCGTCCGCCGGTACGTGCTCGCGCGGGTAGGTCCGGCCATAGATGCCGGCCGCGGCGCGCTCCCAGTCGATCCCAGCGCCGGCGTCAGCCCCCAGGTGCCCGCGGGCGGCCGCCAGCGCCTCGGCAATCGTCGCCCCCTCCGGCAGCTCGAGCTCGCAGAGCACGATCCCGCCGGGCGTATCGCAGGCAACGCTGCAGCGCTTGGGCATCTGTCGGCGACCTGCCTCAGGCCGGCAGGCTCTGGGCGCGCGCCACGAACGCGCGCACCAGCGAGGCGGCGGTCTCCTCGAACAGCGGGTCGAACAGCGCGGACTTGAGCGCATTGGAGAACTGGAAGCGCAGCGACAGCTGGATACGGCAGCCGTTGCTCGCCACTGGCATGAAGCTCCACTGGCCCTCGAGTATTCGGAACGGGCCCTCGACCAGGTGCATATGCACCCCACGGCCGGGATCGAGCTCATTGCGGGTGGTGAACTCAGTGCGCAGCGGGCCGCGGCGCACCGCCAGGCGAGCCAGCATCTGGCGCTCCCCACGCTCGAGCACCTGCGCCGAGGTGCAGCCGGGCACGAACTCCGGGTAGCGCTCCACGTCTTCGACCAGTTGATAGAGCATTTCCGGCGGGCGGGTCACGAGAGCCGAGCGAGTCATTTCACGCATCGATCAAGTTTGGCTTAAGCAGCGGCGCGGTCTCAAGCGCCCGTTACAATGACACCCATGGCCAATCCTGGAAAACCGCCCGAGCGGGTGATCGCCGAAAACCGGCGTGCGCGCTACGATTACTTCATCGAAGAGCGGCTGGAGGCCGGAATCGCGCTGGTGGGCTGGGAAGTCAAGTCCATGCGCGCCGGGCGTGCGCAGCTGGCGGAGGCGTACGTGTACGTGCGCAACGGCGAGGCATTCCTGATCGGCGCGCACCTGGCGCCGCTGCGCACCGTCTCCACGCACGAGCCGGCCGATCCGGTGCGCACCCGCAAGCTGCTGCTGCATCGTCACGAGCTCGATCACCTGGTGGGCGCCACCGAGCGGCGCGGCTACACGATCGTGCCACTGGAGCTGTATTGGAAGCACGGCCGCGCCAAGCTGCAGCTCGGGCTGGCCAAGGGCAAGAAGCAGCACGACAAGCGCGCCACCGAGAAGGACCGTGACTGGCAGCGCGATCGGGCGCGGCTGCTGCGTCGGGGCTAGACGCGCGGCGCGCGGGCACGTCCGTGCTTGCTGAAATTTCCATCCGGACGTGACTCTATACTACATTAAGTTAACATCGTACCTATTTGATTATTAAATAAACAATGTCATGAATATTCGTGTCGCACCAGCCTCCGTTACGGCAGTGGCGACCTCATCGTGGTAACGTGCCCGGATCATTGTCGAGATACGATCGCATGCGCGACGCGTTCATTTGTGACGCCATTCGGACCCCGTTCGGCCGCTACGGCGGCGCCCTCTCCTCCGTGCGCACGGATGACCTCGCGGCGATCACCCTCAAGGCGCTGTTGACCCGCAACAGCGCGCTCGAGCCGGCCGCGATCGACGACGTGGTGCTCGGCTGCGCCAACCAGGCCGGCGAGGACAACCGCAACGTGGCGCGCATGGCGGCGCTGCTGGCCGGACTGCCGGATACGGTTCCGGGCGTCACCGTCAACCGTCTGTGCGGCTCCGGACTCGATTCCATCGCGATCGCGGCGCGCATGATCCGCACCGGCGAGGCCGAGGTGGTGATCGCCGGCGGGGTGGAGAGCATGAGCCGCTCCCCCTACGTGGTGGCCAAGTCCACTGCGGCGTTCGACCGCAACGTGCAGATGTTCGACACCACCCTGGGCTGGCGCTTCGTCAATCCGCTGCTGAAAAAGCAGTACGGCGTGGACTCGATGCCCGAGACCGCGGAGAACGTCGCGGCCGATTATCAGATCGGGCGCGAAGACCAGGACAAGTTCGCGCTGCGCAGCCAGGAACGCGCGCTCAAGGCCCAGACCGACGGCACGCTGGCGCAGGAGATCGTCGCGGTGAGGCTGCCGGCGAAGAAGGGCGAGCCGCAGATCGTCGAGCGCGACGAGCATCCGCGTGCCACCAGCCTGGAAGCGCTCGCGCGCCTGCCGACGCCGTTCCGTGCCGGCGGCAGCATCACCGCCGGCAATGCATCCGGCATCAATGACGGCGCCGGCGCGCTGCTGCTGGCGAGCGAGGCCGCCGCCAAGCGCTTCGGGCTCACGCCGCGCGCGCGCATCGCCGGTGCCGCCGTGGCCGGCGTGGCACCACGGATCATGGGCATGGGCCCGGTGCCGGCGACCCGCAAGCTGCTGACGCTGCTGGGCTGGCAGATCGGCACATTCGACGTGATCGAACTGAATGAAGCGTTCGCCGCCCAGTCGCTGGCGGTGATGCGCGAGCTGGGGCTGCCCGACGATGCGCCGCACGTGAATCCCAACGGCGGCGCCATTGCGCTGGGACATCCGCTCGGCGCCAGCGGCGCCCGCATCGCCACCGCCGCGCTCAACCAGCTGCGCCGCAGCGGCGGCCGGCGGGCGCTGTGCACCATGTGCATCGGGGTCGGCCAGGGCATTGCGCTGGCGACGGAGCGGGTCTGAGACGTGCTGCGGGAAAGCCCAGGCACCGGAGGTGCTATACTCCGGGGGTGCTTTGAAGGGGGCGACCGGTTTCGACGTGGGTTGCGAACCTTCAGGGGCGTGCCGAGGTGCAGTGGCCCTCGTTAAACACTGCTGCAAACATCAGTTGCCAACGACGACAACTACGCTCTAGCTGCCTAATCGCAGCTGACCTCTGACCAGCTCGTGCCTATGCGACTGAACCAGGGGACGCGCTCATAGGATCGCGCTGCCGTGTGCGACGGGTTGCAGCGTTAAGAGTTACCGTCTGCTGGTCTGCCGTCTTCCCTGCCATTCGGGTAGCGTCGGATGAGAAACAAAGAATCGGCTACGCGCGTAGATCCTGAAGTCTAGGGCTTGCGGACGCGGGTTCAATTCCCGCCGCCTCCACCAAGTCAACACAAAAAAGCCCGCAGCGATGCGGGCTTTTTTGTGCGTAACTGCCTATAAATTCAATTCATTTCGCCTCCGCGATCGGTTGCCAACGCTTATCAGCCATTCGCGACCCTGGCAGTTCCGACTGAGGCGATTTTCGACGGTCTATCGCCTCACACCGTGAAGCGTTTCCAGTGGACCACTGAGGTGGTTCGTGCCTATAATCGCCTCACTTTATGAGGTGTTTATGGTCGCCGCAGGTACACGTCCCCGGCACTGGATCTGGCAGCACCCAAAGTGGCCGATGTTTTCCTGGGACACCGCTGCATTGTCTCCAGGTCTGTCGCGGGTGCGCCGAGCACAGGGTGAGCTCTCCGGCGTTGCGCGTCTGCTCGATTCGAAGCTCGATCTTTCCGCCCAGCTCGAGATTCTCACGCTCGAGGGCCAGATGACGAGTGCCATCGAGGGAGAGATTCTCAATCCGGATGCCTTGCGAAGCTCCATCGCACGCCGGCTTGGTCTGCCGACCGGTGGTCTGCAGCGCCCCTCCCGCGCCGTGGAAGGGCTCGTCGAGCTACTCCTTGACGCGACACAGCGCCACGACCAACCGCTGACCCTTAAGCGGCTGTGCGCATGGCAGGGCGCGCTTTTCCCGACGGGACGCTCCGGGCTGCTGAAAATCCGCGTCGGGGCACTTCGCGGCAAGGCACCGATGCGGATCGTCTCCGGCCCAATCGGCCGCGAGCGGGTGCATTACGAGGCGCCACCGCGCACCAGGCTCGGTGGCGAATTACGCACCTACCTGAAATGGTTCAACGGCCCGCCCGCTGGCCTCGATACGCTGCTTCGCGCCGGCCTGGCGCATACCTGGTTCGAAATCCTCCATCCCTTCGAGGACGGCAACGGCCGCGTCGGCCGTGCAGTGCTTGATATGTCGCTGGCCCAGGACGAACACCGCTCGGTGCGGCTCTACAGCATGTCAGCACGGTTCATGGACCAGCGCGAAGCGTACTACGCCGCGCTCGAGCGTACGTCCTCGGGTCATCTGGACATCACACCCTGGCTGCTATGGTTCCTCGAGCAGGTAGAGGCGGCCATCCGGTCCAGCGAATTGCTGGTGACGACAGTGCTGCGGAAGGCGCGCTTCTGGATGCGGCACGCCCAGAGCGAGCTCAATGAACGTCAGCTCAAGGCTCTTAATCGCATGCTCGATGCGGAACCCGGCGGGTTCGAGGGCGGGATGACGAACAGGAAGTACGCCAACCTGACGAAGGCGAGCTCGGCAACGGCGCAGCGCGACCTTGCTGCTCTGGTTGACAAGGGCTGTCTCGTTCCCATCGGCAGCGGCCGCTCCACGCATTACAAGCTGAGCCTGCCAGAACCGTAGGGGCCGCGCGCCCGATGACACGTCCGGCGGGACTACTTTAACGGTAATTTACGAAGGCAACGCCTACAGCAGCGGGCGCACGCGCGCGACGAGCTCCCGCAAGAAGGCTTCTGGTCGGTTCATCACGACGAAGTGGTGGCAGCTGGCGAAGCGCACGAACTCTTTGTGCGGGGCCACGATCCTCGCGAAGTACCGCTCCGCCAATTCCATCGGCGTCTGTTGGTCACAGGTACCGTGAAAAAAGAAGATCGGTACCCCGAAGGTGATTCCGAGGGACGGCAGATCAATCGTCGTCAGCTCTTCGTAGAGCTCCCTGCGGGAGAACTCGGCCCCTTTGAGCATGGTGGGAACCTCATCGGCGGTAAAGCCGGCGAACCTTGGGCTGGGACGTGGTTGGACGGGATCACCGTCACCCTCGGCTAGCCGATCCGCCCAGTCACGTAGCGTTTTCAACGAACTCCCGTCCAAAAATGGAGGTGGACCGATAGCGCGTAAGGCCTGCACGGCCTCTTCGTTTCCTATACGCTCGGCTTGTTCCAACTGTCGTCGGTAGTTGTACTCCTCGTTCTGCCGCATGTTCACAAGCTGCCCGGTACCCACGAACGCGGAGAAGAGTTCGGGGCGCCGCTTGACCATGTGGACGCCCAATGCCGATCCCCAAGAGTGCCCAACCAGAAGAACTTTCGGCCTGCGCAGATGGGCAATCAGGAACTCGGCGACTTCGAGGCCGTCGCGAACCATGCGCTCTACCGTCAACGCGCCGCACCCGATCTCGCCGTTCTTGGCAAACGTGCGGCCTGCGCCGCGTTGGTCCCAGTGGACTACCGCGAAGTGCTCCTCCCATGGTCTCCACGCGGCTGCTGCGGGTACCGAAGTCCCTCCGGGCCCACCATGCAAATACAGCAGTATCGGATGGTCCGACTCGCCGTTCCCGATCTGAATCCACTGGTCAATGCCCCCGATCGGCACGTACATAGTTTGCTAACTCCCTGTGCCGTATTCGGCGCTACCGACAGCGTCGGTTCATTCGTCGCGAAAAATCTTGCCTTCAGTCGAATTCTCGAATCGTCCCGCCGGGTACCGATGAAGACTATGAATCTTGGGCAGCCGAGCCGATGATGACATGGAAACTGTCCCGATAGACTCCTGCGCGTCCCTCACGCATTCTCGCCAAGCACAGGGCATGTATGTCCGGCGGGCCGCCGCCAGCTCACCGCCCGCCCGCGTATAGGCCGGCGGCGAGTAGTAGTTGAGCGTCTTGAGCGCAGTCCGCCCCGTGTTGCGGATCTCGTGCCGGTCGCGTCGCTCGATGAGCAGCATCACACCGGCGCTCAGTGGCACGCGCCGGCCGTTGACCAGGGCTCGGCCCGCGCCGCTGACCACGTAGAGCCACTGATCTGCACCCTGATGACGGTTGCAGTGGTCGCCTTCGGCCTCGCCGGGCGCGATGACCATGCCCAGGCCGGTAGCGTAGCTGGACTCGCTCGACGCGAGCAGCGTCTGCGCGGCGGTTCAACTTCGTAGTATTGTAGGGTATACAACGAAATCGGCTATGCTCACTGCGCGAAAGCTCGGCATGCTCGCGCCTATCACGAGGACGTACACGGTATCGGGTCTTGATGCGATCGTAAGGAGCGGGAACGTGGCTATTACAACCCTTGATAGACGACAACTGCTGCTGCGTGGCGCTGCACTGATCGCCGCAGCCGTGGCCGCCGGGCACCCCGTCCGTCTGTCGGCCGAAGATCTGGCGGATCTGGAGGTCGCATCGGCGGGATCCATGCGTTGGATGCTGGGAGGTCCGCTCAAGACGTCGGTCGCGACAGCCCTGCATTTGGGCCTGCACACTCACGCGCAAGGCGCCGATGCCGTGGCCAAACTGATCGTCAGCGGCCAGCTGCGGGCGGATGTGTTCATCCCGATAACGGCGAGTCCCATGCTGACCGTCATGCACGCGGGCAAGGCGGATGCGGCGCGGCCCATTGCCCGCACAGAGCTGGTGCTCGTTTATAGCCCGAAGAGTCGTTTTGCGGCTCGCTTTGCGGCTGCCGCGAACGGCCGCGCGAACTGGTGGGAGATCCTGCAGGAACCCGGGTTGCGCATCGGGCGTGGCGATCCCACGGGCGACCCGGGAGCTCGAGCCATCATCTTTGCCATGATGCTTGCCGCCAAAAAGTACCACCAACCGGATCTGGTGCGCAGGACTCTCGGCGCCGCGCTCAATCCGCAGCAGATCATTCCAGGCGTTCAGGCACGCCTGCACAGCGGCGAGTTGGACGCGAGCACGTCCTACAAGACCGGCGTGGCTTCGAGCCAGCTCCCATACGTCACGCTGCCCGCGGACATCAACCTCAGCAGACTGGACGTCCAGGCGAAGCATCCGGACATCAGCTTGCTCATAGGAGGAAAGACCTACTACCCGGAACCTCTGGTGTTCTATGCCGCCGCTCTGGAAGGCGGCGCCAACCCCAGGGGCGCGGCGGCTTTCCTGCAGTGGCTCGCGGGGCCGCAGGCGCAGGCGCTGTTTCACCAGCATCAGTTCGTTCGCCCAGGAGCCGCGGCTACGCTGCGCGCGTGACGGGAATTATTGTCTGCGTCGGATCATCTGGCGAGTCCGAGGAATACTGTCAACGCGCGGTTCAGTCGCACCGTGTCCTCGTCGTCAAGCGCACCGATGCGCTTGACGAGCCGTGTCTTCGGCACTGTGGTGACTTTGTCGATAATCAGCCGCGAGGCGTTCTTGAGGCCATTGTTATCTGTCGGCTCGATCAGCAGGCGCAATAAAGGTGCGTCCGTCGGATCCGTGGTGAAGGCGCAGAGCGTAATGGAGCTGGTGGCCTCAAACCGGTCCTCCTGCACGATCACCGCCGGTCGCGGCTTGCCTGCGTAAGCGGCACCACCCGACACGGTCCAGACCTCTCCGCGCTTCACTTCGGGAGATCCTCCGACACCCCATCGATGAAGCGTTGATCCTTCCCGGCGTGGGTACTCTCGGCTACGGCACTGGATTGCTTGCGCGCCGCAGAGATGAACGAGCGCGCTCGTACATCCGGGACCCAGATCTGCACCGGCCTTAACCCTTGTGCACGCAGGCGTGCACGGTGCGTCCGTACTTTGTCACGTGACGAGCGAGAACCCTGCAATATGACGCCTCCATCATGGTTACATGTAACTTAGCAGATCGGGCCCGCTGGTGCTACACCTTGCCTCGTGCGCCCGCCGTGCGATGTATTCAGTGCTTCTTGGCCGAGACCCGGCGAATGAACTGCAGCACCGGTCCGGAAAGCGATTCATCGGCGGTGCCGACGGCGTAGAGCTCGGACATATGCGAGTGATTGGGCAGCAACACCGGGCTCACGGGCTTGCCGGCGGCGGCCCGTGCCGCCACGAGTTCAGCCATCTGCGTACGAGCCAGCTCGAAATCGAGCTCGGCTCCCGTGACCAGCAGTGGCGTCGCGGTCTTCAACAAACCGGGCAGTGAGGATCGTTCGGCGTACTTGGAAACGTCGGACCCGTAGTAATCCTTCCAGATCGACACCCGATGGCCCAGATCGTAGAAACCGGAGGTCAGGATGGCTCCCGCGATCATCGGTCTCGCGCCGCTGTCGGCGACGCCGCTGTTGGCGAGGTGCGCGACGTAGTCGGCGACGTGCGAGGCGCCGGCCGAGGAGAAGTAGATCAGGCCGAGCTCGGGGTCGACCGCGGGCGTCTGGCCCCATACGGCCGCCCCGCCATGTTTCCAGACCTCGCTGTTCTGCGGCCAGGTGTCGTGGCCGAACTGTCCCGGTCCGGGCACCGTGTAGAACGTCCAGCGCAGCTCGCCGGTCCGGGCGTCGTAGGCTTTCACGCGCCCGCGCGTTCCCATGTCGCTGCCGCCGAAACCGGTGATCACCAGGCCGCCGTAGTACAGCGGCGCCATCGCGATCACGTACCCGAGCTTCGGATCCTCGGCCTGTACCGACCAAAGAACTTTGCCGGTGTGCTGATCGAGCGCGATCAGCCGGGCATCGAGCTCTCCGACATACACCCGGCCGTCACCGATCGCCACGCCGCGGCCCGGCCACCCGCAGCAGGGACGAGCCACCTTCGGATCGACGTGAGCCTGAAACTCCCACAGGACCTTTCCGGTTTAGAGATCCACGGCGAAGGCATCGCTGTCGCCGGTCGTGACGTAGATGACGCCGTCATAGACGATGGGCTGGGCCTGGTTGCCGTCGCGGGGATTGAGGCCGGACCCGTTGAGCGATGCGCGCCAGCGCGCCTTGAGCTGCGACACATTGCCGCGGTCGATCAGCGCGAGCGGTGAGTAGCGCTGATTGGACAGGTCACCGCCATTGGTGAGCCAGCCGTCCAGCGGATACGCGGCCAGTTGTCCGGGCGTGAACGCCGGAACGGACCGTGTCCCGGCATCCGCGGCGGCCGGCGCCGCCCCGGTAGCCCGCGCGGTCGTGGCGCCCAGAGCGAGCGCCGCGACCGCAACGACCACGGCGGGCGGCACCGTCAGGCAGGCTGCAGCACGTCCCCACTTCGGTGTGAATCGCATATGAATCCCGGTGCAGCGGTGTCGGCGGCGCGCGGCGCGCGGCGCGCGGCGCGCGCGAAGCGTCAGCGGCACTATAAGCGTGCGTGCGACCGAATTGGAAGCTACGGCACGCCTGCATCGGATCGCCCAACGGCTTGCGCGCGCAAAGCCATTTGCGCATACTTTGCCATGCAAAGTCCGTATCGCTTGCTGCCAAGAGAAACCGCTCGCTCGGACAATCGCCGCGCATCCGCGCACCGCACGCCGCGCTGGACGGGCATGCTGCTGATCGGCCTGTGCGGGGCAGTCGCCCTGTCTCCGGCGACCGCGCTCGCACAGAGCGTCGCGCAAGGCGACGCGCCCGACGACACGCGCAGCGGCACGCAAATCGGCACACAGGGCAGCATGCCGAGCGATGACTGCCAACAGCCGTCCGCCCTGCCCGGTTGCCCCACTGCGCTCAGCCGCTCGCTGCGGGCGATCGAAGCCTATATCACCGCGCCAACGCGGTGGGACCGTACGGACTGGATGTACTTCGGCGGCACACTGGCCGCCATCGGTGTGGCCTATCACTTCGACGGCACGGTGCGCACGCACTTCGCCGGCGGCGCGCAGTCGGCGGCGGGTGCCGGCAGCCCCGATACGCTGCAGGACGCATTGCCGGCGGCGGCGCTGTTCGTCGGCACCTGGGGCTATGCCAACCTCATCGATGACGACGACGGCAGGCATGAGGCGCACTCGATGCTCGAGGCCACTGCGCTGAGCCTCGGGACGGCCTACGCTCTGAGCTACATCGTCCGCCGCCAAGGGCCGGATCAGAGCACCAGCCCGGGCCGCTTCGGCGCCGGCGGCACGTCCTTTCCGTCCGAGCACACGACCGCGGCCTTCGCCATCGGCACCGTGCTGGCGGAATCCGGCAACGGGCACTACCGCTGGGTACGCCGCGTCCTGGGCTACGGCGTCGCCGGCTTCACCGCCTACGAGCGGCTGGACCACAACGCGCACTGGCTTTCCGACACCGTGGCCGGCGCCGCGCTCGGCGCGGCCAGCGCCCGCTTTGCCATGGATCGCCGGCGCGACCAGCAGCAGCGCGCCGAGGTCTCGCTGTCGCCCATCTACCGCGGCGTGATGCTCACGTATACCGTCCGCGTCCGCTGAAGCGCACGGTCAGGGTACCGGGGCGAGCCGCTGTGCAGCACCGAGGCTGTTCAGGTCGATGCCTTTCAACACGAAGTAGCTCCCGTTCGCGACGAGCACCGCGGAACCAAAGCGATCGGCGGGCACACCCTCGAGCTGGCGCCGGCGCAGCAGCAATACGCTTGATCCATGCGGCGCCGATACCGCTGGGGGCGCCGTCACTGCGGGCGGCATCGCTACCGCGGGCGGTATCGATGCGGTGGGCACGGTTCGTCGCTGATCGCCTGCCACGAGGTGATAGCCGTCAACCACCTCCAGGATGAAGCGCTCGGAATAGGACAGCGGAAACGCGACTTCAATGGTCTGGCTGGCGGGAATCAGCGCGTGATCCTGCAATGACATGAGAAATACCTGGTTGGGGGGACGGCGATCCTTCAGCCCGATACGGATCAGGATCCGGCCCTCACAGAACAGCACGGCCAGCACCAGCAGGCTGGAAAGAGCGACCCGCCGGCCTCCGGCGCTGAGGGCCAGCAGTTCCAGCAGCGCGCCGGCCGCCAGGATCGACCAGGCAGGGTAGCTGGGATCGAGGTACCAGTGGTGATGAGTGCGCGCGAGGGAGAAGGTCACCAGCGGCACCAGCGCCCACAGCAGCACCAGGCGCGAGGCGCAGCGTTGCGGCGCATGCCAGCGTTTGCGCAGCAGCGCCGCGGCCAGGATGAACAGCGGCCACGGCGCGAAGCGATCCAGCAGTACCTCGAGATAGCCCCAGGGCTTGCTGGTCCCGGGATCGATGACCTGGGTACTACGCTGCAGCAGATCCTCGCGCATCATGCGGTCGACGAAGTACATCGAGCCATCGACCCGGTAGCGCGCCAGCACCCAGGCGCCGATGATGCCCGCCAGCAGCGCCAGGGCGGGCAGCCAGTCACGCCAGCGACTTCGGCGCCAGTCTCCCGACCACGCCAGGTACAGGGCGGTGAACAACACGACCGGCAGAACGGCAAAGCTCTTGAGCAGAAAGCCGAGCGCGAGCAGGCCTGCCCACAGCAGCCGGGAGCGCGCGGACTGAGCCAGCCGCGGAATCTGGATCACCGTTCCCAGCACGATCAGGCTCAGCGCCGAATCCAGATCACCGTTGCGGGCGCCGTGATGGGCGATGAATCCGAAGCAGCAGGTCAGTATCAGGCCGGCGAGCAGCGCGTGCCGGCGACCATACCAGCGCTGGCATACCCACAGAGTGAGCGCGATCAGGGCCATGGCACACAGTGCCGACGGCAGCCGCAGCGCGAACACCGTCGGCCCAAAGCCCACATAGGCCAGCTCCTGCATCCAGTAGCCGAGCGGGGGCTTGAGGTTCCAGTATTCCGGCCGACCCGCATAGGTGGCGACCAGCAACGAGTGGCTGCGCAGCATCTCGCTGGCCGCGACCCCGTAACGCCCCTCGTCCGCATCCGAGATGGCGGTGGAAGACAGCCGCCAGAAGCAGTTCATCAGCGCCAGCGCCAGAACCAGTGCGACGCAGACGCGGTAGTGTCGGATGGCGAGACGCCCCAGCCGATAGCTGATCGAGGCTGTGCCTGCTGCGGGGCTGTTACGCGCAACGATGAGTTGTGAAATGGATCTTTCGAGCCAGCCGATCGCGCCGATCCTGCCCCGGCATCGCCGCCGGGGTTGGCGCAGCGCTCACGTGTGGTGACTCGCGGGCCGGGCGCCGGTCCGCGCGCAGTAAGGAGAACATAGGGGATGATGCGGCCTTCATGGACCCAGCTGCGCATTGCCCACGCGTGCAGCTGGCAGTTGCTCGCACTGTAGCCAGCAACCATGGTGTTATCAAGCCGCGGTGCTGAACCAAAAGGGCTGACCGCGATGGGCATCGGTCAACGCCTGCCGCTCCGAGGCGTTGATTGGGAATGTCGGCATGTGCCGGCGCGACCACGGACTCACTCGTGTCTTCCGAGCATGCAGCCGCGGCGAGCGCCGCCAATCGATTCGGCCTGGGCGCACGCCCGGGCGATTTGTCGCAGATCCACGACGCGGTTGCGTGGCTTTGGGCGCAGACGCAGCGAGCGCCTGCGGGTAGCGACGCCTTTGACGGCCTGCCGGGCAGCCTCGACTACCTGCAGCGCGAGGCCGAGCTGACGCGTCGGCGCCGGACATTGCGGCGCGACGCAGTTGACGCTCCCACGACGGCCGGTACGGGCGGCAACGCGGCCACTGCCGAGGGCAAACCGGACAACCCGCTGGCGCGCCTATATGTCATGACCTTCGGCGACGATCTGCGCCGCGAAGCTGTCGCCCGCTGGCAGGTGGCGGTGAGCACCGAGACCCCCTTCAGCGAGCGGCTGGTGCGATTCTGGTCCAACCACTTCGCGGTGTCGGTGGACAAGGGACCGACGCGACTGTACGCCGCACCGATGGAACGCGAGGCGATCCGTCCGCACGTCAACGGCCGCTTCGTCGACCTGCTGCTGGCGGTGGAGACGCATCCGGCGATGCTGCGTTACCTGGATCAGGCGCAATCGGTGGGACCGGACTCGAGGCTGGCCCGGCGTGTTGATGCGCGCACCGATGATCGCGCAGCAGCCGGTGCCGGCGGCAGGCCAGCGCGCAAGCTCGGCCTCAACGAGAACCTCGGGCGCGAGATCATGGAGCTGCACACGCTGGGCGTGGACGGCGGCTATACGCAGGCCGACGTCACCGAGTTCTCGCGCGCGCTCACCGGCTGGAGCCTGCCGGCGCCGATACAGCTCGAGCGTGGCATCGACGTCGGCAGCGCGTTCGTGTTTCGCCCCGGCGCGCATGAGCCCGGCACGCGCACGGTGCTGGGACGCCGCTATTCGGACGACGGCATGCAGCAGGCGCGCGCCATCCTCGCCGATCTGGCGCTGCATCCGGCGACGGCCAAGCATCTGGCCACTCAGCTGGCCCGGCATTTCGTCGCCGATAACCCGCCGCCGGCGCTGATCGAGCGCATGGCGCGCGCCTACCGGGACAGCGGCGGGGAATTGACGGCGCTGTACTCCGCGCTGATCCACTCACCGCAGGCGTGGGCCGCCGACGCACGCAAGTTCCGTACGCCGCAGGACTTCGTGGTTGCCGGTCTGCGCGCCGGAGTGATCGCGATCGGCGCCGGGCCGCAGCCCTGGGAGGGGCTGTTGCAGCGGCTGGGCCAGCCGACGTTCATGCCGCGCTCGCCGTCGGGATACACGGACGTGGCGGGCGACTGGATCGCGCCGGATGCGCTGTGGAAGCGGGTGCAGATCGCCCAGGCCATGGCCGAGCGCGTATCGCGTGAGGACCTCGATCCGCCGGCGCTGGCGCGCGCGGTACTCGGTCCTGCTCTGCACCCCGACACCCTCGCCGCGATGGCGCACGCCGAGGCGCCGCAGCAGGCGGTGACGATCCTGTTCGCCAGCCCGGATTTCCAATGGAGAGTGTGAGATGAGCAGCCGCCGCGATTTTCTGCGCGGGGTCGGCGCCAGCGCGGCCAGCGCCGCGACACTGACGCTGTGGCCGGGCACCTCGTCCGCTACGACCGGTGCCGACACACGCCTGGTGGTTCTGATGCTGCGCGGCGGCCTCGACGGGCTGCACGCCGTGCCGCCGTGGGGCGATCCCGCCTATGTACGCCTGCGCGGCCCGATGGCACTGACACCCGGCACACCGGCCACCGAGGGTGGCTCGCCGGCGCTGAAGCTGGATGGGACGTTCGCACTGCATCCGTCCCTGGCCTTTGCAGAGCAGCTCTACACCGCCGGAGAGTTCCTGCCGCTGGTGGCCACGGCGCCCCCGTACTGGGGACGCTCGCACTTCGACGCACAGGACTGCGTCGAGAACGGCACCGCCGTGCCGCACGGCGCCCGCACCGGCTGGCTCAATCGCGCGGTGGCAGCGCTGCCCGGGATGGACGGCGTTGCCATCGCGACCGTGATGCCGCTGATGATGCGCGGGCCGGCCACGGTGGCCAGCTGGTCACCGCCACTGCCGACGCAGATCGATCCAATCCTGCTGCAACGGCTCGAGCCGCTGTACGGCGATGATCCGCGCCTGGCCGGCGCGTTCGCGCAGGCGATCACCAGTCAGAGCCAGAATGCAGCGATGCCCACTGCGATGTCATCGGGATCAGGAGCCGGAGCGGGCGCGGGACGGCTGCCCGCACTGATGCAGGCCGCCGGTACCTTCATGGCGCGAAACGACGGCCCGCGCATCGGCTTCGTCGAGGACTATGGCTGGGACACCCATGCCAACGAGGCGGCGATCCTCTCGCGCAAGCTCCAGGAGCTCGACGAGGGCTTCGCCGCCTTCCACGCGGCCGCCGCAACGGTATGGCCGCGCACCGTGCTGATCGTGGTCACCGAGTTCGGCCGTACCGCGGCGATCAACGGCACCCGCGGCACCGATCACGGCACCGGTGCGGCCATGTTCCTGGCCGGCGGCGCGGTGCGCGGCGGCCGCGTGGGCGGCCAGTGGCCCGGCATGGCGACCGGCGAGCTCTATCAGCAGCGCGACATCCACGCCACCACCGACATCCGCGCAGTGTTCAAGGGCGCGCTCGCGGCGCACCTCGGGCTCGACGAAGGCGTACTGGCAACCCGGGTGTTTCCCGATAGCGGCGCGCTGGCGCCGGCGCAGGGACTGGTGCGCGGTCGCGCTATGTCCAGACAGACGTACGATCAGAGCCCGAGTGTTCGCGCGAATGCGTCCGTCAGCGACTGACGAGCTCTATCGTCCAACGTAGGAAGTCGATGCCCGGGCGCAGTGCAAGGGCGCCCCCACTGCGCCGAAACGGGTCACGCCAGCCGCCGCCCAGGGGCGCCGGCATCTTCCCGCGCCACTCAATGCGCTTTGCAATCAATCACCTGCCTCAGACGCAAGTTTGGCATGCCGGTTGCTCTCTCCGACTCGAACGCCCGGTCCGGGCACGACAGGCAAGACTGCCGCGCGCGCGTGCGCTCCGATCTGTCGGGCTGCGTGCGTGCACGGCAGCTATTTTTTTGATCGCGGATTCAAGCGAGGTGGGAATGAGGCTGGTGGTCATCGGCAACGGCATGGTGGGCCAGCGGTTGCTCGAGCGGCTCACCGCATCGGCGCAGCCGCGCATCGACATCACGGTACTGGCCGAGGAGCCGCGCGCAGCCTACGACCGGGTACATCTCACCTCCTTTCTCTCCGACAAAAGCGCCGAGGATCTCTCGCTGGTGCAGCCCGGCTTCTTCGAGCGCCACCGCATCACGCTGCAGCTCTCCGAGCGCGCGGTACAGATCGACCGCGAGCAGCGCGAGGTGCACAGCGCGAGCGGCGCGGTATTCGGCTACGACCGGCTGGTGCTGGCAACCGGATCCTCCGCGTTCGTGCCGCCCATGGCCGGCCACGATCGGCCCGGCTGCTTCGTCTACCGCACCATCGAGGATCTGGAAGCGATCCGCGAGGCCAGCCGCGCTGGCGGCAGCGGTACCGTGATCGGCGGCGGACTGCTGGGCCTGGAGGCCGCCAAGGCACTCAGCGACCTGGGCCTTCAGACCAGCGTGGTCGAATTCGCGCCGCGGCTGATGGCGGTGCAGCTCGATGAGCTCGGCGGCCGCGTGCTGGGCGCGCGCATTGCGGCGCTGGGCGTCACCGTGCATACCGGCAAGCGCACGCTTGCGATCACCGATGGCGCCGAGCGCCGGCACCGGCTGCAGTTCGCCGGCGGCGATGCGATCGAGACCGATATCGTGGTGTTCTCGGCCGGCGTCCGCGCACGCGACGAGCTGGCGCGCGCTGCAGGGCTCGCGGTCGCCGAGCGCGGCGGCATCGTGATCGATGATCACTGCCGCACTTGCGATCCGGATATCTACGCGATCGGCGAGTGCGCCTCGTGGAACGGCCGCGTCTTCGGCCTGGTCGCGCCCGGCTACCAGATGGCGGCCGTTGCGGCCGCGCAGCTACAGGCCGATGTCGTGCGCGCCGAGGCCACGGAGCTGGAGGCGGCCGCGCCGGCGGCGGCCCTGGCCGGCCCCGCCCCGCCCGAGGCGGCCCATCGCTTCACCGGCGCGGATCTGAGCACCAAGCTCAAGCTGCTCGGCGTCGACGTCGCCTCGATCGGCGATGCGCACGCCGAGCACGCCGGTGCCCGCACCTGCTCGTTCATCGACGAGCGCCGCCAGGTCTACAAGAAGCTGGTGCTCAGCGAGGACGGCGCGCGACTGCTCGGCGCCATCCTGGTCGGTGAGGCCGACGAGTATGGAACGCTGATGCAGCTGGCTCAGGGCGCCCTACCGCTGCCCGCGCGGGTCGAGCAGCTGATCCTGCCACCGGCGGCGAGTGACGGCCGCGCGGCGCTGCCGGCCGCGGCCGCGCTGGCGGATGCGACCCCGATCTGCTCCTGCAACGGCGTCAGCAAGGGCGCGTTGTGCACGGCCATCGGTGCCGGCGCCACCACGCTCGCGGCGCTCAAGAAATCCACCGGCGCGTCCACCTCCTGCGGCGGCTGCGCGCCGCTGGTGACCCAGGTCCTCAAGGCCGAGCTCGCGCGCCGCGGCGCCTCGGTCGACAACTACGTTTGCGAGCACTTTCCCTACTCGCGCCAGCAACTGTTCCACCTGGTGCGCGCCGGCGCGCTGCGCACCTTCGATGATCTGCTCGCGCGGCACGGGCGCGGCCTGGGCTGCGACATCTGCAAGCCCGCGGCCGCCTCGATCCTCGCCTCGTGCTGGAACGACTTCGTGCTTGCGCCCGACAAGGCCTCGCTGCAGGACTCGAACGACTACTTCCTGGCCAACATCCAGAAGGACGGCACCTATTCGATCGTGCCGCGGGTGCCGGGCGGGGAAATCACCCCGCAGCAGCTGATCACGATCGGCCAGATCGCGCAGAAGTTCCAGCTCTACACCAAGATCACCGGCGCTCAGCGCATCGACCTGTTCGGCGCGCAGGTGCAGCAGCTGCCCCTGATCTGGCGCGAGCTGGTGGACGCCGGCTTCGAGTCCGGCCATGCGTATGGCAAGGCCGTGCGCACCGTCAAGAGCTGCGTGGGATCGAGCTGGTGCCGCTACGGCGTGCAGGACAGCGTGAGCCTCGCGATCGAGCTGGAGCATCGCTACAAGGGACTGCGCTCGCCGCACAAGCTCAAGTTCGCGGTCTCCGGCTGCACCCGCGAGTGCGCCGAGGCGCAGGGCAAGGACGTCGGCGTGATCGCCACCGAGAAGGGCTGGAACCTGTACGTCTGCGGCAACGGCGGCATGCGGCCACGGCACGCCGAGCTGCTCGCGGCCGACCTGGACAAGACCACACTGATCCGCTACATCGACCGCTTCCTGATGTTCTACATCCGCACCGCCGACCGGCTGCAGCGCACTTCGGTGTGGCGCGATCATCTGGAGGGAGGCCTCGATTACCTGAAGGCCGTGGTCTGCGAGGACAGTCTGGGCATCGCCGCCGAGCTCGAGGCCGACCTGCAGCGCATCCACGGCAGCTACGAGTGCGAGTGGCGTCGTGCGATCGAGGATCCGCAGACGCTGCGCCGCTTCCGCCACTTTATCAACAGCGATCTCGGCGATGAGGATCTGCTGTCGGTGCAGGAGCGCGGGCAGCGCCGCCCGGCCTCGCGCGCCGAGCGCGCGCAGCTCGAGGAGATCGTATGAGCGCGAGCAACGCGCCCGCACACGCGGCCGCGACCGCCGCGCCGGCCACCGCGGCACCGGCGTTCGCCGCGCCAGCGGCCACGGCGCGATGGCACCGCATCTGCGCCCTCGCCGACATCGTGCCGGACTGCGGCGCGGCTGCGCTGCTCGATGGGCGGCAGATCGCGATTTTCCGGGTCCGCGACGCGCTGTACGTGATCGGCAACCGTGATCCGGCCAGCGGTGCCAACGTACTGGCCCGCGGCATCGTCGGTGACCTGGGCGGCGAGCCGGTGGTCGCCTCACCGATCTACAAGCAGCACTTCAGCCTGGTGAGCGGCCGCTGTCTGGAGGAGCCGGAGCTGGCCGTGCCGGCCTACCTGGCGCGCACCAACGCCGGCCAGATCTGGGTGCGCCGTGAGCCGCTGGCACCGCAGCGTACGGCCGCCAAGCGCCGCCTGGTCGTGATCGGCAACGGCCTGGCAGCGGCCCGCACCCTCGAGGAGCTGCTCGCGCTGGCCCCGCAGGCCTACGAGATCACCGTGTTCGGCATCGAGCCGCAAGCCGGCTACGACCGCGTGCAGCTCTCCGGCCTGCTGGCCGGCGATGCGCGCCTCGAGCAGATCGTGACGCACCCGCCCGAATGGTACGCGCAGCGCGGCATCTTGCTGCACGAGGACGACCCGATCGTGCAGATCGATCGGGTGCGGCGCCGCGTGCGCTCCAGCCGCGGCATCGAAATCCAGTACGACCGGCTGCTGATCGCCACCGGCTCACTCCCGGTCGAGCTGCCAGTCCCGGGTGCCAACCTGCCCGGCGTCGTCAGCTTTTGTGATCTGCGCGACGCGGGGCGCATGCTCGAGGCCGCGCGCGCGCACCGGTGTGCCGTGGTGATCGGCGGCGGCCTGCTCGGCCTGGAAGCGGCGGATGGGCTGCGGCGCCAGGGCATGCAGGTAACCGTGGTGCATGCCGCCCCACATCTGCTGAACGGGCGGCTGGATGCCCCCGCCGCGCAGCTGCTGCGCGCAGAGCTCGAGTCACGCGGCATCGCGTTGCGCATGCCGGCCGACGTCACGGCCCTCGCCGGTGAGCAGCGCGTGACCGCCGTGAGGCTCGCCGACGGCACCGAGCTGCCGGCGGACCTGGTGGTCGTAGCCGTAGGGGGGCGGCCCAATATCGCGCTCGCTCAGGCAGCGGGGCTGCGTTGCAGCCGCGGCATCCTGGTGGACGACACGTTGCTGAGCTTCGATCCGGCCGTGTACGCGGTCGGCGAGTGCATCCAGCACCGTTACAGCACCCACCGTCTGGTGACACCGCCGTGGGATCAGGCCCGCGTGTGCGCGGCGCACCTCGCCGAGCGCGGTATCCGCCGCTACCGCGCCTCGCCCCTGTCGAGCCAGCTGAAGATCGGCGGCATCGACGTGTTTTCGGCGGGCGATTGCACCGAGGCCACGAGCGGTGCATCCACGACCGGCGGCTCGCCGGTGGAATCGCTGGTGCTGCGCGACCCCGGGCGCGGCGTCTACAAGCGGCTGATGATCGAAAACAACCGCATCCGCGGAGCCGTGCTCTACGGCGATACACGCGACGGCAGCTGGTACTTCGACCTGATCAAGGCGGGCCGTGACATCGGCGCGCTACGCGACCAGCTGCTGTTCGGCGCGCCGCCGCTGGACCCGCACGCCGCCGGCGGCGCTGCCGGCAGCGGCGGCAAGGACGCTGCCGCCGCCGCGGATAGCGCGGGCGCAGCGGGCAGCGCGGCGCTCCAATGACGCCGGCCGTGCGCACCACCTGCCCCTACTGCGGGGTGGGTTGCGGCGTGCTGGCGCGCACCGGGCGCGCCGGCGAGGTGCGCGTCAGTGGCGATCCGGCGCATCCGGCCAACCGCGGCGCGCTGTGCTCCAAGGGCGCGGCGCTCGCCGAGACGCTCGGCCACGATGGGCGGCTGCTGACCCCCCGTCTGCACGGCCATGACGTGGGCTGGGACGAGGCCCTGGGCGCTGCGGCCGCGGGCCTGCGGCGCATCCTCGCCGAGCACGGCCCCGAGTCGGTCGCCTGCTATGTCTCCGGTCAGCTGCTGACCGAGGATTACTACGTGGCCAACAAGCTGATGAAGGGCTTCATCGGCTCGGCCAACATCGACACCAACTCGCGGCTGTGCATGGCCTCGGCCGTCGCCGGCCATCGGCGCGCCTTCGGCGAGGACGTGGTGCCACCGTGCTACGAGGACCTGGAGCTGGCCGACCTGGTCGTGCTGGTCGGCTCCAACACCGCCTGGTGCCATCCGGTGCTGTACCGACGCATCGTGCAGGCCAAGGAGCGGCGGCCAGCGATGCGCATCGTCGTCCTGGATCCGCGCCGCACACCCACCTGCGACCTCGCCGACCTGCACCTGCCGCTGCGCAGCGGCAGCGACGTGACGCTGTTCAACGGGCTGCTGGCCTACCTCGCGCGGCACGGACACACCGACGAGGCCTTCGTCAGCGCGCACACGCGCGGCGCGGCGCGCGCGCTGCTCACCGCCGAGAACACCGCGGGCGACGTCGGCGCCACGGCCGCGCTGTGCGGCGTGGAGCGCGCACAGCTGCAACGTTTCTACGAATGGTTCGGTGCCACCGAGCGCGTCGTCACCGCGTTCTCGCAGGGTGTCAACCAATCCTCCGCCGGCACCGACAAAGTCAACGCCATCATCAACGCGCACCTGCTCACCGGCCGCATCGGGCGGCCCGGGATGGGGCCACTGTCGCTCACCGGCCAGCCCAATGCGATGGGCGGCCGCGAGGTCGGCGGCCTCGCCAACACGCTGGCGTCGCATCTGGAGCTCGACGATCCCGTGCACCGCGAGCTGGTGAGGCAATTCTGGGACGCACCGCACCTTGCGGCCGGCCCGGGCCTGAAGGCCGTCGACCTGTTCGAAGCCATCCATCGCGGACGCGTCCGTGCCGTGTGGATCATGGCGACCAACCCCATCGTGAGCCTGCCGAATGCCGATCGGGCACGCGCGGCGCTGCAGCGCTGCGAGCTGGTGATCGTCTCGGACTGCGTGCACCCGACCGATACTACCCGGCTGGCGCACGTGCTGCTGCCGGCCGCAGCCTGGGGCGAGAAGGACGGCACCGTCAGCAACTCCGAGCGCCGCATTTCGCGCCAGCGCGCCTTCCTGCCGCTGCCGGGGCTGGCGCGGCCCGACTGGTGGATCATCTGCCAGCTGGCGCAACGCCTGGGCTTCGAGCGCGGCTTCGGCTTTCAAAATCCCGCCGAGATCTTCGCCGAGCACGCCACGCTCAGTGCGCTCGAGAACGCACCGGGACGCGCGGCGCGGCGAGTGTTCAATCTCGAAGGACTGACGCGGCTCGGCCCGCGCGGCTACGAGCAGCTCGAGCCGGTGCAATGGCCGGTGCTCACGCCCGCCGCGCCCGCCCCGGATCCGGCCGCCGCCACCACTGCTGCCACTGCCACTGCCACCACCACGGACGCGGACGCCGCGGCCCGCCCAGGCACGGCGCGCCTGTTCGCCGACGGCCGCTTCGCACACGCCGACGGCCGTGCACGCCTGGTGGCGACGCGCCCGCGCACGCCCAAACATAGCCGTGACGAAGAGTATCCGCTGCTGCTGAACACCGGCCGCATCCGCGACCAGTGGCACACGATGACGCGCACCGGCCGCTCAGCGCGCCTGGCGCAGCACCTGCCCGAGCCGTTCGTCGATCTGCACGGCGCCGATGCGCTGGCCTTCGGCCTGCGCGCGGGCTCGCTGGTGCGCGTGGCCACGCGCTGGGGGCGGCTGGTGGCGCGCCTGCGCATCAGCGGCGAGATCGCGCGCGGCACGATCTTCGTGCCGATCCACTGGAGCGATGCGAATGCCTCGGATGCGCGCGTGGGCGCACTGATGAGCCCCGCGGTCGATCCGGTGAGCGGCCAGCCCGAGTTCAAGCACACCCCGGCGCGGGTGGAGCCGTTCGTCGTCAGCTGGCAGGGCTTCGCGCTCACACGCACCGCGCTGCCGACGGCCGGCACGAGCTGGTGGGCACACACGCGCGGCAGCGGCTTCGAGCGCTACGAGCTGGCCGGCCGCCAGGTCCCGGCCCGCTGGCCGGACTGGACCCGGCGGCTGCTCGGCGCAGACGCGGCGGCCGACTGGATCGAGTACGAGGATGCCGCCGCCGGCGTGTACCGCGCCGCCCATCTGCAGGGTGGGCGGCTCGAGGCCTGCGTGTTCATCTGCGCGCACGCGCAGCTGCCCTCGCGCAGTTGGCTCGCGACGCTGTTCGAGTCGGCGCGCCTCGGCCCCGCCGAGCGCGCCAGCCTCCTGTCCGGCCAGCCGCGCGATCCGCTCGCCGATGTCGGCGACACCGTCTGCAGCTGCTTTCGCGTCGGCCGCCGCACCCTCGACGCGGCGGTCGCGCAAGGCTGCCGCGACGTGTCCGCGCTCGGCAAGCGCACCCGGGCCGGCACCCAGTGCGGCTCGTGCATTCCCGAGCTGCGGCGCATCGCCGCGGCGGCCAACGGCTGAGGTTCCGTCGCCCATCAGCCGCTCAGGAACGGCATGACGGCGCGCGCCACGGCGTCGGGAAACTCCTCGTGGACCGCCAGCTTGGCCATCGGCAGCCGCGTCGCGCGCACGTTCGGCAATTGCGCGAGTGCCTCGATTTCCAGGCGCGACTTCGGCGGGGTATGGGCGCCATAGATCATCAGGATCGGGACGTTCGCGCGCCGGGCGAGGTCGAGGAAAGCGGCCCGGCTGTCGACCCGGTCGAGCGCGCCGCTGACAAAGCGAACCGAGGCGTGCCGGGCGCCCGGTGCGCGGGTGACGGCGAGCTTCGCAGCCAGACGCTCATCGCTCAACCAGCGCGGGTCGTCGTAGACGTGCTCGCGCGCCATCATGGTGACCACGAACCGGCTGACATTGATCCGGTAAAGCAGCGGGCCGATGTCCCGGCGATCCACAGCGGCGCGCACTCGTCCGAACCAGGCGCGCTGCCCGCCCATCATCGTCGGTAAGGGTCCGCGCCACGTCGGGGCAATCAGCACCAGACGATTGATCGTGCCGGGCCGATGCACGCTCTCATACAGAGCATAGGTGGCCGCATGTCCGGCCGCGACCACCGCATGAGGCGCGGGGGCGATCTCACGCAGGTACCAGCTCAGGAACTCGGACAGGATCGAGGCCGACCAATCAGCGCGCGTGTGCCCCAAATCGCCAAAGCCCGGCCAGTCGACGGTACTGACCCGAAACTGCGGCGCGAGCCTCTCCAGCAGCGGATACATTTCGGCGCGGGTGGAGATGGAACTCAATGCCGGCAGCAGCACCACGGACGAGCCGCTGCCGGCCTCGTTCACGCCGATGGCGTCGGAGACAGCGGCACACTCGTAGCGGATCGTCCTGGTGGTCGCCATCGGCGACACAGCCCCTATCTCACCACACCCGCCACCGCGCGGTAGTACAAGCTCGCAACCGTGGATTTCATCATTGTCGGACCTCTGTCGCGGCGAAGCGGGCCTGGCCACGTGGATCGGGCATTTTAAGGATATAATCGACCGTACAGATCGGAAAGACCCCCCGATGCCGTGGCATCGTATCGATGCGGCGCCGGCGGCCGATATGACCAACAGCGCGCCGCCGAGCCGCCGCTGTACGCCAGCCTCGGCCGGCGGTCATCCGATCCTGACGCGCATGACCACGACGGGAGTCCATCTTGGGTACTACGTACATGAAGAGTAAGGCTGTCTACTGGCTGGTGGTGATTCTTTCGACCGCTTTGCTGCTGTGGGGATGGTCCGTTGCCGTACACAACCTGATCAACGGAACCACGGTGATGTCCTGATGCGATGAGCTCGATGAGCCGCCGTCGCCGGCGCGCTCACTTCGGCGCGCTCCAGCGCCAGTTGCGCACTTCCGGCAGATCCTGGCCGTTGAGATCGATGTACTGCTTGTGCTCGATCAGCTTGTCCTGCATCTGCTGCTTGAGGTAGACACCCGAGCCGCCGGCCTGGGGCACGCGATCGATGACATCCATCACCAGGTGGAAGCGGTCCAGATCGTTCAGCACCGTCATGTCGAACGGCGTGGTGATCGTGCCCTCCTCCTTGTAGCCGCGCACGTGGATGTTGTCGTGATTGGTGCGGCGGTAGGTCAGGCGGTGGATCAGCCACGGATAGGCATGGAACGCGAAGATCACCGGCCGGTCGCGGGTGAACAGCTCATCGAAGTCGACGTCGGCGAGGCCATGCGGATGCTCGGACTGCGGCTGTAGTTTCATCAGATCGACCACGTTGACCACCCGGATCTTGAGCGCCGGCAGGTGCTCGCGCAGGATCGAGACGGCGGCCAGCGTCTCGAGCGTGGGCACATCGCCGCAGCAGGCCATCACCACGTCGGGATTGCCCTGCTGGTCGGTGCTGGCCCATGGCCAGATGCCGATCCCCTTGGAGCAGTGCTTGACCGCCGCATCCATCGTCAACCACTGCGGCGCCGGGTGCTTGCCGGCGATCACCACGTTCACGTAATGGCGGCTGCGCAGACAGTGGTCCATCACCGATAGCAGGCAGTTGGCATCCGGCGGCAGGTAGACGCGCACCACCTCGGCCTTCTTGTTCACCACGTGGTCGATGAAGCCGGGGTCCTGGTGGGTGAAGCCGTTGTGATCCTGGCGCCAGACATGCGAGGCCAGCAAGTAGTTCAGCGAAGCGATCGGGCGCCGCCACGGCAGGTGCGCGCTGACCTTCAGCCACTTGGCGTGCTGGTTGAACATCGAGTCCACGATGTGGATGAAGGCCTCGTAGCAGTTGAACAGTCCGTGCCGCCCGGTGAGCAGGTAGCCCTCGAGCCAGCCTTCGCACTGGTGCTCGCTGAGCATCTCCATCACCCCGCCGGCGGGTGCGAGCAGCTCGTCGCCCGGCTGGCTGGCGATCTCCCACTGTCGCCGGGTGGTCTCGAACACCGCCTCCAGCCCGTTGGAGAGGGTCTCGTCCGGCCCGAACAGCCGGAAATTGCGCGGCGCCTCGCCGTTGCGCTTCATCACGTCGCGCAGGAACGCTCCGAGCACGTGCGTGTCGCCGATCCCGGGGACGCCGGGGCTCGCGACCTCGAGCGCGTAGTCGCGGAACGGCGGCATGTGCAGGTCGCGCAGCAGCAGCCCGCCGTTTGCATGCGGATTGGAGCCCATGCGCCGCTGCCCGGCCGGGGCCAGCTCGGCCAACTCGGCGCGCAGCCGCCCGCGCTCGTCGAACAACTCCTGCGGGCGGTAGCTGCGCATCCACTGCTCCAGCAGCGCGAGGTGCTCGGGCTTGCTCGCCGGATCGGTCAGCGGCACCTGATGCGAGTGGAAGGTGCCCTCGATCTGCACCCCATCGACCGCCTTCGGCCCGGTCCAGCCCTTGGGTGACGCCAGCACGATCATCGGCCAGCGCGGTCGCGCGCGCGCGCCGGCCGCGGCCGGCGCGCGGGCTTGCCGTTGAATGTCGCGGATCTGCTGCACCACCGTGTCGAGGGTCGCCGCCATGGCCTCGTGCATCAGCGCAGGCTCATGCCCCTCGACGAAGTACGGCGTCCAGCCATAGCCGTGCAGCAGCTGCTGCAGCTCCTCGCGGCTGATGCGCGCCAGGATGGTGGGGTTGGCAATCTTGTAGCTGTTCAGGTGCAGGATCGGCAGCACCGCGCCGTCGCTGGCCGCGTTCAGAAACTTATTGGAGTGCCAGGCCGTGGCCAGCGGCCCGGTCTCCGCCTCCCCGTCACCGACCACGCAGGCCGCGATCAGCTGCGGGTTGTCGAACACCGCGCCAAACGCGTGGCTGAGCGAGTAGCCCAGCTCCCCGCCCTCGTGGATCGAGCCCGGACACTCCGGCGAGGCATGGCTGGGAATGCCGCCGGGAAAGGAGAACTGCACGAACAGCTTCCTCAGCCCCGCCTCATCCTGACTGATGTCGGGGTAGATCTCGCTGTAGGTACCTTCCAGATAGGTATTCGCGACGACAGCCGGACCGCCGTGGCCGGGACCACAGACATAGATCATGTCCAGGTCGAACTGCTTGATGACCCGGTTCAGGTGCGCGTAGATGAAGTTCTGCCCCGGGGTCGTACCCCAGTGGCCCAGCAGCATGTGCTTGACGTGCTCGAGCTTGAGTGGCTCACGCAGCAGCGGGTTGTCGTACAGATAGATCTGCCCGACCGACAGGTAGTTGGCCGCACGCCAATAGGCATCCATCCGCTGCAGCAGCTCGGGAGTTAGCGTCTTACCCTGCATGGTTCACCTCTGTCGTGGGGGCGGGCCGCGACCGAGCATCGTCTGCACCGCCGCATCATGTCCATAAGTTCTTGCCGCATACCGCCCGCGAGCGCAGTGGACCGCGGGGCGCGGCCGCTGGCGCCCACGGTTAAACTGCGCCGATGACGACCTGCTTCCGATCGCGCCGCGCGGCCGCGCTGGCGCTGACGCTCGCCCTGCTCGCCTTCGCAGGCTGCCGCAGCCTGCCTGCCACGCATGGCGCCCGCCCCGCGCTCGCGCAGCAGGCGGCAGTACGCCAGGCGTTCATCGACGCGCTGCAGCGCATCCGTCTGCGGCTGCCGGAACCGCCGGACTCGGCCGCGCTGCAGGCCTATCCGCTGCACGCGTATCTCGTGGCCGCGCGGCTGCAACGGGATCTGCAGCGCCAGCCCAGCTCGCAGCTCGACTCCCGGATCGATGCATTTCTGCGCACACATGCCGGGCAGCCGGTCACGCACGATCTGCAGCACGCCTGGCTAACGAGCCTCGCAGACCGGCAGCGTTGGGACTGGTTCCTGCCGCGCGCGCTGCATGTCTCCGATCCGCAGCTCGTGTGCGAGCGGCTGGCGGGCCGGCTCGCCACCGGCGACACCGCGGGACTCGCGGCCGCGGTGCTGGAGCGCTGGAGTGCGCCGCTGCAGCAGCCGCCCGCCTGCAACACCGTGTTCGACTGGCTGCGTCAGCGTGGCGCGCTGACGAGCGCGCTGGCACAAGACCGCGTGCGCGCGGCGCTCGCGGCTGGCGATGCTCGGCTGGCGCAAGCGGATCTCTCCGGCGTTGCGACCGCGCAGGCCGCGCCGCTGCTGCAATGGGCGCAGCTGCTGCAAACACCGCGGGCAGCGTTGAGCGCCCTGGCGGCCGACCCGGCCATGGCGGTGGAGCCGCAGGCGCTGGCGGCCGGCTTTGCACGCCTCTCGCTGCGCGACTCCGCCGCGGCCGCGGCGCTGCTGCCGCAGCTGCTCGCCCGCCCGGACATGACCCCCGCGCTGCACATGCAGCTGCAGCGCGACGCGGCACTGGGCCTGGCCTACGATCACGATCCGCTGGCCACCGCCGCCTTCGTCGGCCTGCCGGCGCCGATGCTCGACCCGCAGGTGCAGCAGTGGCGTGTGCGCGCCGCGCTGTGGATCGGCGATTACCGCCAGGCGCTCGACTGGATCGACCAGATGCCCGACGCGCTCGGCGCGCAGCCGCGCTGGCGCTACTGGCGCGCGCGCGCGATCGATGCGATCGAGGGGCCGACGGTCGCCGCGCCGCTGTACGCCGAGATTGCCGGCCTGCGCGATTACTATGGCTACCTCGCCGCCGACCGCCTGCAGCGCGGCTATGATCTGAACGCGCGGCCCACCCTGGATGACACCGCGGCACAGAGCGCGCTCGCCGCCGAGCCGGGCCTGATCCGCGCGCACGAGCTGTTCGCCTGCGGTCTGTACGATGACGCCGTGGCGGAATGGGCCACGGCGCTGCGCGGCGCTACTGCCGCCCTCAGGGTGCAGGCGGCGCATCTGGCAACGCGATGGGGCTGGTACGCACAATCGATCGAGAGCCTGGCGCAGGCCGATGAGTGGGACGATGTGCGCCTGCGCTACCCGCGCCCCTACGGGGAAGCGATTGCCGCCGCCGCGAGGCTGACGCGATTGCCGGCCGACTGGATCCTCGCGGTAATGCGCCAGGAGAGTCTGTTTCGACCCGACGCGGTTTCGTCCGCCGATGCGCGCGGGCTGATGCAGCTGCAGCCGCCCACCGCCGCGGCGGTCGCGCTGCGCTGGCATCTGCCCTCGCCCGCACCGGACGCACTGTTCGATCCGTCGGCAGCCGTGCCGCTCGGAGCGGCGCGGCTGCGGGAATTGCTCGATGGCCACGGCGGGCAGCTCGCGCTGGCGCTGGCCGCCTACAACGCCGGCACCGCGCCGGTCGCGCGCTGGCTGCCTCCCCATCCGATGGATGCGGACATCTGGATCGAGAACATCCCATACAACGAGACCCGCGGCTACGTCGAGCACATTCTCGAGCACATCGTGGCATACGTGTGGACGCGTCAGGCCGAGCCGCCGCAGCTCGCGGCGCTGTTACCGCCGGTTCAGCCCGCGGCGCAGACCGGCGGCGGCGCCGATGCCACCGGCGCCGCTGGCGCTGGCGCTTCCGCGGCAAGCTCCATCAAGCTCCATGGTAAGCCGATGACTACCTCCGGTGGCTAGCCGATCCGATGCGCGCGCCCCGGCTTCCTTCCGTATGGTCGCGCGCACACGCAGCGGATGCCAAGCGAGGACGCCCATGAAAAGCGATACACGTAAACTGGCGGTTGTCACAGGTGCCTCCAGCGGCATCGGGCTGGAGCTGGCGCGCTTGTGCGCCCAGGACGATCACGACCTGATCATTGCAGCCGACGAGCCGGCCATCGCCGATGCCGCCGGGGATCTGAGCGCCGGCGGCGCCGGGGTGACTCCCGTGCAATGCGATCTGTCGACCACGCAGGGTGTGGACGAGTTGTGCGATGCAATCATGCGCGACGGCAGACCCGTCGACATGCTGATCGCCAATGCGGGCCGCGGCCTCGGTCATGGCTTCCTGGACCAGGACATCAACCAGGCGCTCAAGGTGGCGC
Source organism: Steroidobacteraceae bacterium (assembly GCA_036267195.1). Taxonomy (GTDB): domain Bacteria; phylum Pseudomonadota; class Gammaproteobacteria; order Steroidobacterales; family Steroidobacteraceae; genus FEN-1191. The sequence continues at coordinate 39,471 of DATAWM010000018.1, read as the reverse complement.
ACACCAACATCGATGGGACCATCTATCTCATCTATCGGGTGGGACGCACGATGCGCGACCGCGGCCAGGGCCGCATCCTGATCACCGGCTCGATCGCCGGGTTGATGCCCGGTACCTTCCAGGCGGTGTACAACGGCACCAAGGCCTTCCTCGATTCCTTCTCGGTCGCGCTGAGCAACGAGCTGAAGGACAGCGGCGTGAGCGTCACCTGCCTGATGCCGGGCGCGACCGATACGCCGTTCTTCGAGCGTGCCGGCATGACCGACACCAAGGTCGGTGCGGACGACAGCAAGGCCGATGCCACCGAGGTCGCCAGGACCGGCTACGACGCGATGAAGCGCGGCGAGCTCAGCGTGGTGCATGGCCTGTCCAACAAGCTGCGCGCCGCCGCGTCCGCCATCGCCCCGGAGGGCATGCTGGCCGAAATGCATCGCAAGATGGCCGGGCCCGGCACCGCCAAGCAGTAAGGCCTGCTCCAGCCAGCGGGCACGGAGCGCACGCCGGCGTCCATGGGCGCGGTGCGCGCGCCGCAGGCTTGCCCGAGCGCAGCCGTTCCAGCAGCCGCTGCACCTCGGACCGCTCCATCGACACCATTGCATGGTCGAGCTCGACACGCCCGGCCGGCAACCCGATGCCACTGCACGGCTGGCGCTGTAGCTCGCGTGCGTGCGCGAGGTTGACTTCCTGCTATGACGGCCGAGATGCGCGAGGAAGCCGGCCGTGGCCGCCGATACGCAGGCGCGGCCGCGCGCGCGATAGCAGCGCGGCCAGCGCCGCGTTGGTCAGCGCCGCTGCGCCGACGAAGCGCGTGTGCGCGGCGAGCTGCCGATCCAGCTCGGTGTACAGCCGCACCCGGCCGGCAAATGCGGCGAGCATGCCCGTGGCGATCACGCCTGCGCTGGTCCCCGCCCCTCAAGCGGCGGCGGGGCGGCACTGCCGCCCCGCCACCGTAGTCCTCAACGGCGCTCAACGCTCAGCGATTGTCGCCGCGCGCCTGTCCGCCGTGGCGGCCGGCTTCGGCCGCCTTCTCGCGGTCGTTGGCGAAATTGCCGGGGTTGTTGTCGCGACCCTGGGCCTCTCCACCCTTGCGTCCGGCTTCGGCTGCCCTCTCCGGGTCGTTGGCGAAGTTACCGGGATTGTTCTCACGCCCTTGGGCGTGTCCGCCCTTGCTGGCAATCTCGCGCTGCTGTTCCTCATCCATCGAGGCGAAGCCGCGCTTGGAAGTATCGCCAGAGCTGTGCCCGCTGCTCGTGTTAGCCATCATTTGCTCCTGTGTTGACCCTGCGCAGACAGGTGCAATACATGTGCCGCCGTGGCTCGGCGGCGCCATTACTGTCATCGAGCGACGATCCAGCGCCAATCACGCGGCGATGGCGCTCGCCGCACGCGCGTGGTCGCACGGGTGTCGCGATGCCGTAGCCGTGCACTGCGAATTTTCTTCGACGCCGAACGGAGATATTTGCTCAACCAGCAGCGCGCAGCAGTGCGCCAACGCCACCGCCACCGCCGAGCGGCGCGCCACTACTCGATCAGCAGCTGGTGATGATCCGGATCGAGCAGGCGGCGTGGCGCGGATGCGGCACCTCGCGCCACGCTCTCGCTCTCGAACACCAGGCGCGTTGCAGCGATGTCGTTGCTGCACAGCGCGGTGCCCGCATCGCGCCGCGCCGCGCGGTAGCACAGCAATTCCAGATGCGGCGCCGGCTCGGGCGGCGTCAGCGCCGTGACCTGCACCTGCGCCTCGCTCACGTCATCGAGGCGCTGCTGCGCAGCGCCGCTGTTGAGCGAGTGGGCCGAGCGCTGCAAGCCCAATGCTGCGTAAAAGGCGATGCTGCGGGCGCTGTCAGCGACGCTGACCGCGGAATGATCGATCCCCAGGCACGGCTCCCCGGCGGGCAGGCCACGCCACCGCGGCGGCGTCGCCGCCGCCGGAAAGGCCAGCAGTTCGAGCGGATGGCCTTCCGGGTCACGAAATTTGTACGCGGTGACGCCGCCGGAGCTCTCGGGCAGATGCTGCGGTCCCTGCCTCGATATGGCGGTCCAGCCCTCGATCGCCGACAGCCGCTCAAATGCCCGCGTCATGTCGTTGACGACGATGGCGAAGTGCTGAAAGACCAGATCCGATGCTGCACTGCCGGCCGGATACGGTGCGCCGGCGCGGTCGAACTGCAGCAGCTCGATCGATTCACGCCCGAGGGCCAGCACGCGGCACTGCGCCCCTGCACTCACGCCCATCAGGCGCTCGAACTCGGGGCCGCCGCGCCGCCCGGCGGCGAGCTGCCGGAAGCCGAACGCGCGCTGATAGAAGGCGGCCAGCCCGGCGACATCGGCGCTGGTGAGGCTCAAGCAGCGCAGGCGCCGCACCAGCGCGGACGGTGCGGCCGCTACGGCCATCGCACACCGCGGCGGTTCAGGAAGATCGCGTACAACGTATGCGAGCCGCCAATGAACAGCCGATTCCTGGCCGCGCCACCAAAGGTGAGGTTCGAGACGCGGTGTGGTACCAGCACCTTGCCGAGCAGCCGTCCGTTCGGATCGATGCAATGGACACCGTCGGCCGCGCTCGACCACAGATTGCCATCCTCATCGACGCAGATTCCATCCGCATAGCCGGGCTCGATCTTGTGGAACACCTCGCCGCCGCTCAGATGCCCGTCGGCGCCGACATCGAACACGCGGATGTACTGCCTGGGCTGCTCGCTGGTCTGATCACCGGTCTCGGCGATGTACAGGCGGCGCTCATCGGGCGAGAACGCCAGGCCATTCGGGCCGTCGAAGTCGCCGGCTACGACGCGGATGCGCCCGCTGTCCGGCTCGAAACGATAGACTGCCGGCGACTGCTCGGAGACCTGACGGCCGCCCTCGTAATCGGTCTGGATGCCATAGAGCGGATCGGTGAACCAGATCGTGCCGTCGGATTTCACCGTGACGTCGTTGGGGGAGTTCAGGCGACGGCCGTCGTGCCGGTCGACCAGGCGCGTCACGCTGCCGTCGAGCTCGGTGCGAAACAGGCAACGCTCGCGGTGCGAACAGCTGATCAGCCGTCCCTGGCGGTCGCGCGTCTGCCCGTTCGCATAACCGGACGGGGCGCGGTACACCGACACACCGATCTCTTCGATCCAGCGCATGGTGCGGTCGCGGGGCAGATCCTGGAACAGCAGACAGCCGGCATCGCCCATCCACACCAGCCCCTCGATCCAGCGAAAGCCGTCGGCCAGCTGCTCGAGCGGTGCGTTCTCGAGCACATAATGCGCGAAACGCGGATCGCGGATTTCCACGCCGTGCATCGACACTCACCGCCAGGCGCAGGGCGAGGGTGGCACGTCGGCGTCCTGCAGCTGCACCAGCATCAGCACTGCGGGCTCATCACCGAGGGTACCGGCGCGGTGGCCGCGCCGCCCGTCCTGCTCGCGGCAGCCCTGATCGGCGCCGAAGGAGATCTCTCCGCAGCCCATTTCCGTTCGGGCGCCATCCATCGATTCGACGAACCAGCGTCCCGACAGCGGCACGATCCACTGCGGCCGGGGATTCTCGTGCCAGTCTCCGACCCAGCCGACCGGCAGCACGGTGAACAGCAGCGTCATCGCGCCGCGGGTTCGTCGTCCCTGCCATTGCGGCTGCGCGGACGGTTGGATGGACTGCAGCTCGAACTCACTCATCGCACAGCGCCGCTGCCGGCTGACGCCGTCCGCATCGGTCCACAGGTGCCAATAAGGCACCGTCGGTTGATCGCTCATCGCGTGCCTCCTGCCGCCAGGGCGCTGGCATAGGGATGGGAGGAGCCCAGCGGGTCGTGCCAGAAGTGGCGCACCGCGGCCGCGTCGGTGCCGGCGGCGAGCACCAGGAAACCGCCCGCGAGCGCCAGGTTCTTCAGGAAATCCCAGAACAGCTCGCGGCCCCGGCTCTCGCCCCTGAGGCGAAAGTCCGGCGCCCTCCAGAACTGCTTCCACAACAGCGCGGTGAGGATGCAGTAGAGCGCGAGGATCAGCGCAGCGAGCCGGTCGGCAATCCCGGTGAGGATCGCCAGCGACATCAGCACCTCGACACCGAAGCCGCATACTATCAACCACTGCGCCAGCGTGCGTGACGCGGTTGCCTGCGCAGCCTGGCCTACCGCCTGATTGAAGTTCAGCAGCTTGTCGAGCGCGCTGAACGGCAGGAACAACAGCACCAGCAGGCAGCGCACCACGACCACGATCAGCGTACTGAGCAATGCCTCACTCCTGTCGCGGGTTACCCGGCGATGTCAGGCGGGCACCATTGCCGGGCGCCATCAGGTAACGCGCTGATATCAGATCAGGATACATTGTGGACGCCGGGCCGGCTCTGGCAACATTGATGGCGAGTGTAACCGCCCTGCCATCCGCGCTGAAGCCCATCCGTCCTATATGAGGAGTACCGACGTGACCACAGCGACATCGACCACAGCGACATCGACCACGGCGAGCGTCCCCGCGCATACCGCTCCCCCGGTTCCGGTTCACCCCTCGCTGGCCGGGCAGAAGGCGCTGGTCACCGGCGCGAACTCCGGCATCGGCCGCGGGGTCGCCATCGGCCTGGGACAGGCCGGCGCCGATGTGGTCGTCAACTACGTCGCCGGCGATGAGGCCGCCGACGCGGTGGTGCAGGAGATCCGTCGCAGCGGCGTGCAGGCGTTCGCGTACAAGGCGGACGTGTCCTCCGAAATCGAGGTGCAGAACATGTTCGCGCGCATGCTCGAGCAGTTCGGCACCATCGACATCCTGGTGAACAACGCCGGCCTGCAGCGCGACGCGCCGTTCGCGAGCATGACGCTCACACAGTGGAACACGGTGCTCAACGTGAATCTCACCGGGCAGTTCCTGTGCGCGCGCGCGGCGATCCGCGAATTCATGCGGCGCGGAGTGGTGCCAGCGGTGTCGTGCGCGGCCGGCAAGATCATCTGCATGAGCTCGGTGCACCAGGAGATCCCGTGGGCCGGCCATCCCAACTACGCCAGCTCCAAGGGCGCGATCAAGCTGATGATGGAAAGCCTGGCGCAGGAGATGGCGCCGCATCACATCCGCGTGAACGGCATCGCTCCCGGCGCGATCCGCACGCCGATCAATACCTCGGCCTGGAATACGCCGCAGGCCTATGCCGCGCTGATGACGCTGATTCCCTACGGTCGCATCGGCGAGCCGGAGGACATCGCCCGTGCCGCCGTGTGGCTGGCCTCGGATCAATCCGACTACGTGGTGGGCACGACGCTGTTCATCGACGGCGGCATGACGTTGTACCCCGGTTTCGCGACCGGCGGCTGACGGCCGGCGGCGCTGCGGGCGTGAGGCGCGAGGCGCGCGAGATCAGGAGTTGCATATGCCGGACGGCCATTACGATCTGATCGTCATCGGGAGCGGACCGGGCGGGGCAGCGCTCACCCACCGGCTGGCCCCGACCGGCAAGCGCATCCTGCTGCTCGAGCGCGGCGACTACCTGCCCCGCTCGACGGCGAATTGGGATTCGCAGACCGTATTCGTCGATGCCGCCTACCAGGCCAGGGAAACCTGGTACGGCGGCGACGGCCGCGGCTTTCACCCCGGGCTGCACTACTACGTCGGCGGCAACTCCAAGGTCTACGGCGCCGCGCTGCTGCGCCTGCGCGAGCGCGACTTCGGGCAGATTTGCCACAAGGACGGCATCTCGCCGGCCTGGCCGCTCGGCTATGCCGACTTCGAACCGTACTACGCCGAGGCCGAGCGGCTGTTCCACGTGCACGGACAGCGCGGGGAGGACCCGACCGAGCCGCCCAGCAGCGGCCCGTTTCCCTATCCGGCGGTATCGCACGAGCCGCGCATCCAGGCACTGAGCGACAACCTCATTGGCTCGGGCCTGCACCCGTTTCATCTGCCACTGGGCATCCTGCTGGATGAGAAGGCCGGCAAGCCCACTCCCACCAGCATCTGCATCCGCTGCGACGCCTTTGACGGCTTCCCGTGCCTGCTCAACGGCAAGGCGGATGCGCAGGTCATCTGCGTGGATCCGACGCTGGCCGCGCACCCGAACGTCACGCTGCTGACCGGCGCCTGTGCCACCACGCTGCAGACCAATGCCCAGGGCACCGCGGTCAACGCCGTCAACGTGACCCGCAACCACCAGCGCGAGCGCTACACGGCAGACATCGTGGTGGTGGCCTGCGGCGCGCTGTCCTCGGCGCTGCTGCTGCTGCGGTCGGCCAATGACAAGCACCCGCACGGCCTCGGTAACCGCTCCGGGCAGCTCGGCCGCAACTACATGCGGCACAATCAGTCGATCCTGATGGCGCTGCTGCGCGAGCCGAACGAGACCGTATTCCAGAAGACCCTGGCGGTGAGCGATTATTATTTCCGCGCCGATGATTGGGAATACCCGCTCGGGCTGATCCAGATGTGCGCGACCTCGCACGGCGCGCAGATCCGCGGCGAGGCGCTGCCCGAGTGGCTGGAATGGGCGCCGAAGCTGCCGTTCGACGTGATGGCGCGCCACTCGCTGGATTTCTGGCTCTCCAGCGAGGACCTGCCGCGCCCCGAGAACCGCATCTATTACGACGGCGGCCGCGTGGTGCTCGACCTCACCGAGAACAACCTGGAGGCGCATCAGCGCCTGAGGAAGAAGCTGGAGAAAATCCTCGAGGCAGCCGGCCCGCACACCAAGCCGATGGAACGCAGTCTGTACCTGGGCAAGAACATCCCCATCGGCGGCACCGCGCACCAGGCCGGCACCGCGCGCTTCGGCGCCGATCCGGCCGCCTCGGTGCTCGACCTGGACTGCAAGACCCACGACCTCGACAACCTGTACGTCGCCGACGCCAGCTTCTTTCCGTCGATCGGCGCCGTCAACCCGACCCTGACCATCATCGCCAACGCGCTGCGGGTCGCCGACCGAATCAAACAGCGCCTTGGCACACCTTGACCCCGGCGGCATCCCGCCGCCGCAGCGGCCGCTCGCCTACTGCGGCTGCACCGGCACCCACTGCCACGTCGGCAACATCGCCTCGAGCCACTTCACGTCACTGGCATGGCGCGACGGCACGGTCTGCAGGTCCAGCCGATAGATCTCGCGCCGGCGCATCACGATGACAGCGTCGTGCACGTATATCTGCGCGCTGCCGGGGCAGCGCACGCGCATCTGGTAGCGGCCGCCGGCAACGCCCGCGAGCGCGGCGGCAGTCTTCTGATCACTCAGCAGCGTGTCGAACAGGCGCACGCCGATCACGTCGCGCAGATGCACGCCGTCGGCGGTGATGTCGTAGAAGGCATCGTAGGCGGCATCGACACGCAGATACGCGCGTGGCGCCCATGACAGCACGATGCCGAAGCCGCGCTGCGGTCCCTGCGCGCTCGAGTAGGCGGTCAGACCCGGCGGGATGGTGACGGCATAGCCGTACACGGCATTGACGTAGCGCCCCGTGTACGCATGGTTGGGCGGCAGATCGAATCCCAGCGCCGGTACCGCACCGCAGTACTGAGCATCGATCGCACCGGCGTACGCGCACTGCGCTGCAGCGGTGCCGAGGACGATGGCCACGGCGGTCAAGCGACACAGGTGCATCATGGTGTAGCGGTCGGAATGGCGGCGCATCCGCGCAGTCTGTCAACCCATCGGGCGCTGATCGCAGCATACCGCAGCGGCGCTACCAGTAGCCGATGGACGATGCGGCCGGCAAACACGCCGTAACGGCGGTCGGAGGCACCCGACAGCCGATTCACCGTGGCGCGATTGGGTTGGAGGGCCGTAAGCCGTTATGCTTCGCCCCATGCCCGCAACCACCCGACGCAATCCGGAGCCGGTCACCGAACCGGTCACCGCGCCGGTCAGCGACGACGCCGACCAGCTGCGCGCGCTGGTGAGCGCGATGCTCAGCGGCACGTACAAGGAGGAGTTCTATCTCTGGGACGTCGCATCACTGTGCCGCGCCAAGCCCGAGTTCGCGCGGCAGCTGCTGACCCTGATCGACCGCTATCACCGTCTGGGCCAGATGTCCGCGGCCCAGCATCAGAAGATCAAGGATAAGATCGATCAGACCGTCGCCTCGCGTGCGGCGCCTCTGTCCAGGAACCGTGCACCCGAGAGCACGGATACGCGCGCGCGCGCCACCACGACCGCACCGCTGCCCGCCGCAGAGCCGGCGCCCGCGAGCGCGCCGGCCGCGGCCGCACCAGCGGCACCCGACACCCCGGCTGCGCAGGAACGGGCGCAACCGGTAGCCGCGGCGCCGGCGGTCGCGGCCCCGGCACAGGCAGCCGCGCAAGCGGACGCGACAGCGCAATCACCCGCCGAGGCATCCGCGCCGCCGCCAGCCGCCGCCGTAGCGCCGGCGACACCGGCACAGGCCGCCGACACCGCCCCGGCCTCGGCCGCAGGCCCCACCGCCGCCGCCGTCGCAGCCACCGCGGCGACACGTCCGGTGGGCCCGGCCGTCCGCGTTGCAGCCGCGGCGCCGCCGGCCCCCGCAGCCGCGGAAATGACCGCGGTCGAGCTGCTGGCCGCAGCGCAGCGGATGGACGCCGCCGCATTGGCGGCGGCACGCTCATGGGCGCAGGGCGCGCCGCCGACGCAGACAGCGGCACCGGGCCGGGCTCAGAGCGCGGCGCAGAGCACGCCGGCGATCGCACCGGGCACGCTGCTGTGCAATCGCTACGACCTGCAGGCCCTGCTCGGCAGCGGTGGCATGGGATCGGTCTACCGCGCCCTCGACCGCTATCGCGCCAGCCTCGGTCTGCCCGACAGCTGTGTCGCGCTCAAGATCGTGACGTCACAGCCGCTGGGTGCGGCCAACGCGCTGGCGCTGGTACGCGAGTTTCATAACGCTCAGCAGCTCTCCCATCCCAATGTCATCAACGTCTACGAGATCGATCACGAGGGCGATGCCAGCTTCTACACGATGGAGCTGCTCGACGGAGAGCGTCTCAGTCAATTGCTCGAGCGCACCGGCGGCCCGCTGTCGGCACCCTATGCACTCAGCATCATCCGTGACATCGGCGCCGCGATCGCGCACGCGCATTCGCGCGGCGTTGTCCACGGCGACCTGAAGCCGCACAATATCTTCATCACCTACGGCGGGCAGGTGCGCGTGCTGGATTTCGGCGGCCTGAGCCACTCGCCCCCCGAACCCTGGATCGCCGATCCCGACTCCCCCGGCCGCAGCCGCAGCTACCGCACTGCCACGCCGGCCTACGCCAGTTATGAACAGCTCCAGGGGCGGCGGGCCGAGCCGCGCGACGATATCTATGCCGTGGCCTGCATTGCCTACGAGCTGCTGACCGGACGGCATCCGTTCGACTGCAAGTCCTCGACCGAGGCTCGGGCGCAGCACCTGCGCCCGTCGCGGCCGCCCCGGGTATCGACCGAGTGCTGGCGCGCCCTGCGGCACGGCCTGGCGTGGGAGCGCGCCCAGCGGCCGGCGCAGATCGAGCCCTGGCTCGAGCAGCTCGGCGTAGCCGCGGCCGCCGAGCAGCTGCCCCCGACGCACCAGCTCACGGCGGCCCCGCCGCGGCGCTCCGGGATCGCCGGCGCCATCACGGCCGCCGTGCTGCTGCTGGCGCTGGGAGCAGCCGTGGTCGCCGTCGAGCTGCACGGCAACGTTGTTGATTGGCGGGCAGGTCTGACGGCTGCCAGCGGCCGCCTGCAGAGCACCTGGCATCAGTGGCGAACGACGGCCGATGAGGCGCTGCCCGGCGGCGCACCCGCCGACTCCGCGCCTGTCGCCGCCGGCGCGGGCGCGGGCGCCGAGGCATTGGTCGGAGGGGCGACGACAGCCGCGGGCGAACCGCAGGCGGCAGCGCCCTCCGACGCTGATCAGGGCCACAGGGCGCATGCCCGCGGCCACCGCATCCCGCGGGCCGCAGTCGCAACATCCGGCGACTCCGGGCGCGATGAAACCGGCGCGGCCGCGGCGCCCGGCGATACGCTCGCGGCTGCGCCCGACGATGCGCGCAGCGCTGCAGAGGGCGACGGCGCCGCCGTGGACCGCGCCGACGCCGCCGGCGCTGCCCCGGACGCCAGCGGTATTGAAGGTGCCGACACCGCCGCCACCGGGCCGGCCGCCGACCAGGGCGCGGCTGGCGCGATCGGGGTCCAGTTCGCCGCGCCGAGTTATCGCGTCGCCGATACGGCACCGGCGGCACGTGTGGTCATCCGCCGCACAGGCAGCGCGCGCGATGAGGTACGCTTCGTATGGTGGACTGTGGAAGATTCCGCCAAGGCCGAGGTCGATTACGCCCCTCTGGGGGTTCGTACCGAGGATATCCCCAGCGGAGCCGACGACATCACCATCTACATTCCGATCATCTCCAACCCGCTGCGCCACGAGACCACCCGCTTCTATGTCGCGCTCGGCCCACCGGGGACCCCGGCACGGCCGGCAGTGCCAAGCGCGCGCGCCGCCGTGACTATCGAGCGCGGCGGTTGATCGGGGCGCAGCGGCCAGCGACAGTCCGGAAGTTGAGCTCGCTGGCGGCGCGAATCCTCGCGATGCTGCTGATCTGCAGCTGCGCGCATGCAGCCGGCACGGTCGCACAGCGCGTGCAGCCGTGTACCACCTGCCACGGCGAGCGCGGGCACGCTACCAACGAGGGCTATTACCCGCGCATCGCCGGCAAGCCTGCCGGTTACCTGTTCAACCAGATGGTCAACTTCCGCGCCGGGCGCCGGCATTTCCCGATGATGGTGTACTTCATGGGCCTGCAGGACGACGCCGCCCTGCACCAGATGGCGGAGTATTTCGCCGCCCAGCAGGTCGCGTATCCACCACCCGAATCGCCGGACGTCGGCGCCGCGCTGCTCGAGCGCGGGCGGCAGCTGGTGACGCAGGGCGATCCCAGCCTGAAGATCCCCGCCTGCACAGCCTGCCATGGCACGCAGTTGCTCGGCGTCGCGCCCGACGTGCCCGGTCTGCTCGGCGTCTCGCAGGACTATCTGATGGGACAGCTCGGCGCGTGGCGCAACGGCTCGCGCGCCGCAATGGCGCCGGACTGCATGTCGCAGATCGCACGCCGGCTGCAGCCGCAGGATCTGGCCGCGGTCACCGCATGGCTGGCATCACGGGCCGTGCCGCCGGACGCGCAGACCCAGACGGCGTTCGTGCAGCCGCCGCCGCTGCAGTGTGGCAGCATCGAGCCGGCCACCGCGCAAGCGGCCGCGGCGCCATCTGCGGTGCCATCGGCCGCGCTGCCATCCGCCGCGGTGCGACCCATCACAGCGGCGGCCGGTGCCGCGGGCGAGGCCGAGCGCGGGCGCGAGCTGGTGACGCTGGGAGACTGCGAGGTCTGCCATACCGCTCGCGGGGGCGCCGCGTTCGCCGGCGGCCGAGCCATTCCCACGCCATTCGGCACGTTCTATTCGCCCAACATCACGCCGGACGACGACACCGGCATCGGCCGCTGGAGCGAGCAGGACTTCTGGCATGCGCTGCATGACGGCTACGCCCCGGACGGCACACCGCTTTATCCGGCCTTTCCCTACACCAACTACACCCGCATCGCCCGCGCCGACGCCGATGCGATGTTCGCCTACCTGCGCACCGTCGCCGCGGTATCGCAGCCGAACCGTGCCCATCAGCTGCAGTTTCCATACAACCATCGCTGGTTGCTGCGGGTCTGGCGCTCACTCTACTTCCGCCCGGGCGTGTACCGCAGCGACAGCGCACATGACGCCGAGTGGAACCGCGGCGCCTACCTGGTGCAGGGATTGGGCCACTGCAGCGCCTGTCACGCCGCGCGCAATTCGCTAGGCGCGACGTTGTCGGGGACGAGCCCGCCCGGAGGCCTGGCGCTCAGTTGGTTTGCGCCGTCGCTGACCAACTCCGCGCAGGCCGGCGTGCATGGCTGGAGCCTCGACGATATCGTCACGCTGCTCCAGAGCGGCGCGATCGGGGTCGGCGCGGATGCCGACGCGGGTGCGGGCTCCACGGCGGACGCGAGCTCCCCGCACGCCGTGACCCTCGGACCGATGTCCGAGGTGGTGTTCTCCAGCCTGCAGCACCTGTCCGATACCGATCTACATGCGATGGCGGTGTACCTGAAGTCGTTGCCGGATAGCGCCGCCGGCCCGGCGAGCGCGCGAGCGCAGGTGCTGGACCGGGCGAGCGATACATTGATGTACGACGGGCGCACCATCTATGACACTCGCTGCGCCTCGTGCCACGGCCGCGAGGGTGAAGGTCACGCGCCGCTGGGCCCACCGTTGGCCGGCAATCGGGCCGTCACGATGGACTCGGACGTCAATCCGATCCGCATCGTGCTGTTCGGCGGCTATCCGCCCGGAACCGCGCTCGACCCCCTGCCCTTCGGCATGCCGCCGTTCTCGCAGGCACTCGACGACGACCAGATCGCCGAGGTGCTCAGCTATGTACGCCAGTCCTGGGGTAACGCCGCCTCATCGGTGCAGGCCGATTCGGTCCACCAGAATCGCGGCAGTCCGCTGTGGTGAACGCCCGCCCACGGCGCTGCCGCGGGGGATGCCGCCTCAGGGGATGAACACCCAGTCGCGATCGATCACGCCGAGCTTGCGCAGATACGCGATGATCTGCTCGGCGGCCTGCTCGGCGCTGGTGGTGCGTGTGTCGATGTGCACCTCGGGATTCTCCGGCGGCTCGTACGGGGAGTCGATGCCGGTGAAATTGTGGATCTCGCCGGCACGTGCCTTGCGGTACAACCCCTTGGTATCGCGCTTCTCGGCCTCCTCCAGCGGCGTGTCGATGTAGATCTCGAAGAACTCGCCCGAGGCGAGCAACGAGCGCGCCAGGCGCCGCTCCGCCCGGAACGGTGAGATGAACGACACCAGCACGATCAGTCCGGCGTCGGTCATCAGGCGCGCCACCTCGCCGACACGGCGGATGTTCTCGACCCGGTCGGCGTCGCTGAAGCCCAGGTCGCGGCACAGGCCGTGCCGCACGTTGTCGCCGTCGAGCAGGTACGTATGGCGGCCCGCGCCGAACAGCCGCTTCTCGACCAGGTTCGCGATGGTCGACTTGCCGGCGCCCGATAGCCCCGTGAACCACAGCACGCAGGCCCGCTGCTGCTTCTGCGCCGAGCGGCTCGCCTGATCGATGTCGAGCGTCTGCCAGTGCAGGTCGTGAGCGCGCTGCAACGCCGCGTGCAGGAGCCCCGCGCCGACGGTGCCGTTGCTGATGCGATCGATGAGGATGAAGCCGCCGGTATCGCGATTGTCCTCGTACGGATCGAACGCCAGCGGCCGGTCCAGATTCAGATGCACCAGCCCGATTTCGTTGAGCTCCAGCTGCCGCGCCGAGAGCTTCTCGAGCGTATTGACGTTGATCTTGTGCTTGAGCGGCGCCACGGTCGCGGTGACGGTGCGCGTACCGCACTTGAGCAGGTATGGCCGGCCCGGCAGCATCGGCTCCTCGCTCATCCACACCACCGTGGCCTCGAACAGATCGCTCACCTGCGCCGGCGCGGAGGCCGGGGCGAACAGGTCGCCGCGGCTGACATCGATCTGATCCTCCAATGCGAGCGTGACCGACTGCCCCGCGGCCGCCTGGGGCAGATCCCCGTCTGGGCCGATGATGCGCGCCACGCGACTCTTGAGCCCCGAAGGCAGCACCACCAGCGGATCACCCACACGCACGCCGCCCCCGACGATCAGCCCGGCGTAGCCGCGAAACTCCTGGTTGGGCCGGTTGACCCACTGCACCGGCATGCGGAACGGCTGCTTGTCCGGCTGCTGCACTGGCGGCACGGTATCCAGGTGCGACAGCAGCGTCGGCCCGCGATACCAGGGCATGCGCGTACCGGGCTCGATGACATTGTCGCCGACCAGCGCCGACACCGGGATCGCGGTGATTTCCGTCAAACCGATCCGGGCCGCGAACTCGCGGTACTCGCGCTCGATGCGCCGAAACACCGGCTCGGCGTAGTCCACCAGGTCCATCTTGTTGATCGCCAGCACCACTCGGCGGATACCCAGCAGCGACACCAGGTAGCTGTGGCGGCGCGTCTGCGTCAGCACGCCCTTGCGGGCGTCGATCAGAATGACCGCCAGCTCCGCGGTGGAGGCGCCCGTGACCATGTTGCGTGTGTACTGCTCGTGCCCGGGGGTGTCGGCCACGATGTACTTGCGATGTTCGGTGGCGAAGAAGCGGTAGGCGACGTCGATGGTGATGCCCTGCTCGCGCTCGGCCGCCAGGCCGTCGACCAGCAGCGCAAAATCGAGCTCCTCGCCCTGCGTGCCGAGCCGGCGCGAATCGCGCTCCAGCGCCAACAGCTGGTCCTCGAACAGCACGCGCGACTCGTACAGCAGCCGGCCGATCAGCGTGCTCTTGCCGTCATCGACGCTGCCGCAGGTGATGAAGCGCAGCAGATCCTTGTCGGCTTGCGCGGCCAGCCAGGCGTTGAGCTGCGCCGGCAGCGGCTCGGGCTCGGCGCTCATCAGAAGTAGCCTTCCTGCTTCTTCTTTTCCATCGATGCCGAACCGTCGTGATCGATCACGCGCCCCTGGCGCTCGGAGGTGCGCGCCACCAGCATCTCCTCGATGATCGCCGGCAGTGAATCGGCCTCGCTCTCGATCGCGCCGGTGAGCGGATAGCACCCCAGGGTGCGGAAGCGCACCTTGCGCAGCTGCGGCTGCTCGCCGGCGGCCAGCGGCATGCGCTCGTCATCGACCATGATCAGCGCCCCGTCGCGCTCGACCACCGGGCGTTCCTTGGCGAAGTACAGCGGCACGATCGGAATGCTCTCCTGGTAGATGTATTGCCACACGTCCAGCTCGGTCCAGTTCGACAGCGGAAACACCCGCAGGCTCTCGCCCTTGGTGATGCGCGCGTTGTAGAGCCGCCACAGCTCGGGCCGCTGCCGCTTGGGATCCCAGCGGTGCTGCGCCGAGCGCAGCGAGAACACCCGCTCCTTGGCGCGCGACTTCTCCTCGTCGCGCCGCGCCCCGCCGAAGGCGGCGTCGAAGCCGTGACGGTCCAGGGCCTGCTTCAGGCTCTGGGTCTTCATGATATCGGTATGCAGCGCCGAGCCGTGGATGAATGGATTGATGCCCATCGCGACGCCGTCCTGGTTGACGTGCACGATCAGCTTCAGGCCGAGCCGGCGCACCGTCTGGTCGCGGAACGCGACCATCTCGCGGAACTTCCAGGTGGTGTCCACATGCAGCAGCGCAAACGGCAGCGGTGCCGGATGGAAGGCCTTGAGCGCCAGGTGCAGCATGACCGAGCTGTCCTTGCCGATCGAATACAGCATCACCGGGTGCTCGCACTCGGCGATCACCTCGCGAAAGATATGGATGCTCTCGGCCTCTAGCCGAGCCAGATGCGATAACTTGGGCATGCAGGCCGTGACGGGTGGCGAAACAACGGCGGCGCAACACGTTGCGCCGATAACCATTTGATACGCCACAGATTCTATAGGCTTGCCGGCGTTATGTGCTTATTCTGTCCGTGGCACGTCCGCGGCCGGTGTCGGCTACACTGCAGCCGGTGGTTACCAACCTCGATGAGGTGCTGGCCGGCCGCGTCATCGCCATCGCCGAGACGCGCGAGCTCGACGTGCTCGCCGGACTGCTCGAGCGCCGAGGCGCGCGCGTGCTGCGCTATCCACTGGTGCGTATCATCGATGCACCCGATCCGGCGCCGGTGCTCGCCTGGACCCGCCGCTTCTGCGCCGGCGACTGTGATGATCTGATCCTGCTCACCGGCGAGGGCCTGCAGCGGCTGCTCGGCTGCATCGAGCGCAACGAGCCATCCCTCGCGGCCGCATTCCTGGCGGCCCTGGGCCGGGTACGTAAGATCACGCGCGGCCCCAAGCCGGCGCGCGCATTGCGCGCGCTCGGTCTAGCGGCGGATCTGCCCGCGACGCCGCCGACCACCGCGGGGGTGATCGAGACCTTGCGCCGCGTCGACCTCGCCGGCCGTCGCGTCGGCGTACAGCTCTACGGCAGCGATCCCAACCGCGCCCTGATCGAGTTCCTCGAAGCGGCCGGCGCCGCGGCGCTGCCGGTGGCGCCCTATGCCTACGCCGAGGTCGCCTCCGACGAGGCCGTGCGCGAGCTGGTCGCGCACCTAGCGGCCGGCGCGATCGATGCGCTGGTGTTCACCAGCAAGGCCCAGGTGGAGCGATTATTCCGCGCAGCGCCGCCCTCGCAGGTACGCTCCGCGCTGGCAGCCACCCACATCGCCGCCGTCGGACCGATGGTAGCCGCTGCGCTGGCCGACCACGGCGTCACCGCCGGCACGATGCCCCCGCAGGCCTGGTTCATGAAACCACTCACCACCGCGCTGGCCGAAGCCCTGAGCACCAGCGGCGGTGGCTCGAGCCCGAACCCCGACGACAGCGGCGCGTGAAACTGCGGACCCGCCCGGCACGCCAACCGACGTCACCCGGATACCGAGGCAGAAAGTGGGTCACGCGTACATGCGGTGCAGGTAGCCCAGGAACTGCTCGAGCTCCTGCTTGTTGAAGCGGCTGGCCATGTGTCGCTCGAGCTGGCGCACCTGGGTCATCAGCGAATCGAATTCCTTCATGCCGGCGTCGGTGAGCGAGATGCCCTGGCGGCGCCGATCACGCAACGAGCGGCGCCGCTCGATCAACCCGGCGCGCTCGAGCCGGTCCAGCAGCGCGACGATGCTGGCCTTGTCGACCCCCAGATGGGTACCGATCTCGATCTGGGCGATCCCGGCGTTGAAGCGCACCAGGCACAGCAGGCTGAACAGGCCGGGGCGGATCTTGTGCTCGCCGATGAAACTGACGTAGGTACGCCACGAAGCCTGGTTGGCGCGCCGCAGATTGTAGCCCAGCAGCTTGGGCAGCACGCCCAGGTCGACCTTGGCGCCGGCGGCACGCTCGGCTTTGTCGGCCTTCTCGGCCCTGTCGGACTTCTCCCCCCGCCGCGACGCCGCGGCGCGCCGGTCACGGCTACGTGCGCTGTTACTGCCCGTTGGTTCCATATGACCTCGTTTTTCCACCAGCGGACGCACGGGCCCGTCGATCCCATCGATACACGGCTACAGTAGTATATTTTCGTTATCGTTCGCACTGCAAATCGATCGATTCTAACCATGACCGGATAGCGAGCCGTACAAGTCGGGACGGCGGTCACGGAATACGAACCAACCATCGCGCGCGCGCTTGAGCTCATCCAGATCGAAGTTGGCGCTGATCACGGCCTCCTCGTCCTGCCCGGCCTGCGCCAGCAGCGCGCCGGCGGCATCGGCGATGAAAGAGGAACCATAGAAGCGGATTGCGAGCGCGGGATCCTGCAGCGAATGCTCCACGCCGAAGCGATTGGCCGCCGCCAGCGGCATCAGGTTCGCGGCGGCGTGCCCTTGCTGCGTGCGCTGCCAGTGCAGGCGCGAATCCACCGGCGGTGCCGGCGGCGGCTCGCTGCCAATCGCGCTCGGATACAGCAGCAGTTCCGCGCCGGCCAGCGCCATGATGCGCGCGCTTTCCGGAAACCACTGATCCCAGCACACCCCCACGCCGAGGCGGGCATAGCGGGTATCCCATACCTTGAAGCCGGTGTCCCCGGCGGTGAAGTAGAACTTCTCCTGGTAACCGGGGCCGTCGGGAATATGCGATTTGCGATAGATGCCCAGCTGCGTGCCGTCGGCGTCGAACAGCGCCAGCGAGTTGAAGTAGACGTTGCCGGCGCGCTCGAAGAAGCTGACCGGCAGCACCACCGCGAGTTCGCGCGCAAGCGCGCCGAAGCGCCGCAGCAGCGGGTTGCCGGCCGCGCCGTGCGCGAGCTGCAGGTGGCGCACATCCTGCTCGATGCAGAAGTACGGCGTCGCAAACAGCTCCGGCAGCACGATCACCTGCGCGCCCTGCGCGTGCGCGGCGCGCACCAGACGCTCGGCCCGCTCGAGGTTGGCGGGCAGGTCCCAGCTGCAGGCGAGCTGGATCACCGCCACCGTCACACGCCTGCGGCCGCCGCTCATGCGGCGCGCACGCATTCGGTGATCGCGATGGCGGTCTGCAGGGCACGCAGGCCGTCCTCACCGCTGACCAGCACGGTGCGCTCGCCGCGTACCGCGGCCAGGAAGGCCTCGATCTCCGCCAGCAGCGCATCGCCCTGCTCGAAGCTGCGCTCTTCGATCTGCACCGGCAGCTGTCCGACGGTCAGCGCGCCTTCGGCCGACTCGCGCTTGCGGATGACCGTGAGGATCTTCTGCTGCAGATCGATCGACAGATAGGCATCGTCGCTGAACACACGCAGTTTGCGCTCGGTCTTCAGGCTCACGCGGCTGGCGGTGACATTGGCGACGCAGCGGTTGTCGAAGCGCAGGCGCGCGTTGGCGATGTCGATTTCACCCGAGAAGACCGGAGTGCCGATCGCCTCGAGCGAGGCGACCGGGCTGCGCACGATCATCTGCAGCAGGTCGATGTCGTGGATCATCAGATCGAGCACCACATCCACGTCGGTGCCGCGCTCGCGGAACGGCGCGAGCCGCTGGCACTCGATGAAGCGCGGCGCCGACAGCAGCGGCTCGGCCGCCAGGATCACCGGATTGAAGCGCTCGAGATGGCCGACCTGCAGCACGCGCTCGCGCTGCTGCGCCGCGCGAACCAGGCTCTGCGCCTGCGCCACCGTCTCGGTCACCGGCTTTTCGACCAGCACGTGCACGCCGGCCGCAAGGCAGGCGAGCGCGACCTCGTAATGACTCGGTGTCGGCGTGACGATGCTGACCGCGTCGACCTGGCCGAGCAGCTCTCGGTAGTCCCGATAGGCGCGGGTGCCGGTCTCGGCTGCCACGCGCTCGGCGGTCTGAGCCTCGATGTCGACCACGCCGACCAGCTCGCAGGCGGCAATTCGGGCGTACTTCTGGGCGTGGAAGCGCCCCAGGTAGCCGGCGCCGATGACTGCCGCTCTGATTTTTCTCATGCGGCAGCTATTATGCCTAAGCTGCCGTTCACGGGGTTGAAGCGTTGAACACTCGATCGGACCCTACATTGGAGCCGCCGCCGGACCCTGCGTCGGGCCGCCATCTGCGCTCGCGCGGTCTCGTCAGGGAGCTGCTGAGCGCGGCCGCCTGCCTGATCCTCGGCATCGTGGTGATGCCGTGCCTGATCTTCGCGATCGGGCGTGTCAGCCTCGGGCCGTACGAGCACGGCGGAGTGTTCGGCCTGTGGCGCGACTTCCTGGCCGGGCTCGGCGCGGGCTCCGAGGCATTCTGGTTCGTGGCGCTGGCGCCCTACCTGCTGTTCTGGCTGCTGCGCGGCGGCCGACGTTTGTTACATAACTGAGGCGCGGCCCGGCGGGAACGTGACCGGGATCTCACTTCGTGACCCGCGGATGCACGGGCGCCACTGCGTATGACAACCTATGCTTACGGGCGATACTGAGCGGACGCGTCGCATGCGGCGGTGCAGTGGATGAGCGTGGCGGCTGACGAAAAAACCGAAGGATTCGTCGAGCGGCGGCAGCGACAGAGGCGCAGCCGCGAGGACATCCTGCGGGAAATCAAACTCGCCTTGACCATCGGCGACGGCCTGCTGCTGGACGAGGAGGCCGAGCACGCGCGCGGTTTTGACCCCTACGACAGCCACATGGGCGTCAAGCCGCGCGATCCCTGGAAGGTGCAGCGGCGCGGCTAGCCGGGGGCCGCCCGGCCCCGGCCGCCGGTCGCCGGCTCCTGGCCGGCTCCTGACGCCGATGCCCGGCCTCGGCCGAACGGGCGCCGCCAGACCGGTGCGGGAGGCGCGACCGGGCCGTATCGGCCTGCCCGCCGATTGAATTGCCCTACGACTGCCATCTAGCCTGCAAAGATGTCAGACTTGGCAATATCTTAGCCGCCGTTGCCGAAAGGCTCCTCACACAGCATGTCGCAAACGCCTCAGTCCTGGCGCAAACTCTCTGCGCCGTTCGCGCTGGCCGCCCTAGCCCTCCTGGCACTGTCCGCCGCAGGCTCCTCGGGGGCGCCGGCCGCTACCGGCTTGCTGCCCGCGGGGGCTGTCGCCCCGACAGCGCAGCAGCGCATGCTCGCGCCGCGCATTGCCGGCATTCTCGAACAGAATCATTACCGCCACATCCCGATCGACCGGCAGCTCTCGCCGCTGGTGTATCAGCACTTCCTGACCACGCTCGACGGACAGCACAATTACTTCCTGGCAGGCGATATCACCGGCTTCGAGCGCTGGAAGTACGAGTTCGGCGACATGATCCACACCGGGCAGCTCGATCCGGCCTATCTGATCTTCAATGTGTTCCAGCAGCGCAACCGCGAGCGCATCGCCTATGCGCTGAAGTTGCTCGATACCGAGCCAAACTGGGACACCAACGAGAGCCTGACGGTGGATCGCACCCATGCGACCTGGCCGGCGACCGAGGAGCAGATGGACGAGCTGTGGCGCCTGCGGGTCAAGAACGACGCAATCTCGCTGATGCTCACCGGCAAGACCTGGCCGCAGGCGGCCGAAACGCTGCGCAAACGCTACCAGAGCGTGCTGCGGCGGATCGGAGAGGTCTCGCCCGAGGACGTGTTCGAGGCGCTGATGAATTCCTACTGCGCCGCCTACGATCCGCACTCCAATTATTTCTCACCCCGCAGCTCCGAGGAATACCGCATCCAGATGAGCCTGAGCTATCAGGGGATCGGCGCCTCGCTCGGGCAGACCGACGACTACGTGACGGTCACCGGCGTGCTGCCCGGGGGACCGGCAGCCGCCGACGGCACGCTCAAGCCTAATGACCGCATCACCGCGGTCGCCCAGGGCGCCACCGGGCCGCTGGTGGATATCATCGGCTGGCGCCTGGATGACGTGGTGCAGCTAATCCGCGGCAAGGAAGGCACGGTCGTGCGTCTGCAGATCCTGCCGGCCGGCGCCACCCCCGGTACGCCCGAGCGCATGCTCTCGCTGACGCGCAACAAGGTCACGCTGCAGAATCAGGCGCCGAAGAAGGAGGTGCACGAGGTCATGCGTAACGGCCGCACCTACAAGATCGGCGTCATCACCGTACCGAACTTCTACAACGATATGGAGGACGCTGGCGGCGGCAACACCACCAATCGCAGCACTACCAACGACGTGCGCCGCTTGCTGCAGCAGCTCGCCGCGGCCGGCGGCGTCGATGCGCTGGTGCTCGACCTGCGCAGCGACGGCGGCGGCTACCTGCCCGAGGCGATCGGGCTGACACACCTGTTCACCAATCACGGTCCGGTGGTGCAGCTGCGTGACACCACCGGACAGCTCGAGGTGCTCGATCAGCCCGACTCCGGCCAGGCGTACTCCGGGCCGCTGTCCGTGCTGGTGGACCGCACCAGCGCCTCGGCCTCGGAGATCTTCGCCGGCGCAATCCAGGACTATCACCGCGGCCTGATCATCGGCCAGACCACGTTCGGCAAGGGCACCGTGCAGAGCGTGATTCCGCTGGACCGCTGGTCGTCGCAACCGGTCGAGGGCCAGGTCACGGTTACGATCGGCAAGTTCTACCGCGTCACCGGTGAGAGCACGCAGCTGCGCGGGGTCACCCCCGACCTCATGCTGCCCTCCCCGATCAGCCTGACCGATGTCGGCGAGAGCGTGATGGACAACGCGTTGCCGTGGGACCGCATCGCCTCGGTGCCGTTCCGTGCATTGCCGCCGTTCGGCTCGCTGGTGCAGACGCTCGCGGCCGAGCAGAGCGAGCGCGCGATGCACAACTCCGACTACCAGTGGCTGCTCGCCAGCCTCGCGGTGCTGGATGAGGCGCGCCAGGAGAAGACGCTGTCGCTCAACCTCAAGGTGCGCGAGCAGCAGCGCACCATGCAGGATCAGACGCGCCTGGTCGAGGAGAATCTGCGCCGCAGCGCCCATGGGTTGCCGGCACTGAAATCGGTCGCCGATATCGAGGCCACCGATGAGCCGGACGTGGTCCTCACCCAGGCGGTCGACATCATGGCCGACGATGTCGCCGCGCATGCCGGCCTGCCGGCAACGCCCGCACCGCAGCTGCAGCAGGCGCGCCGCGCCCCGCTGATCACGCCCTGATCAGCGCAGCAGCACCCGGTAGACCTCCCACAGGTCGTCGGCCAGCACCTTGGAGCCGTCGAGCGGAGCGCTCAGACTCTCGGCGGTCGGCACCGTATCGGCCGCGCCGCGGTACTTGGCCAGCTCACGCAGCCGCTCGGAGCGCTGCTTGATCTCGGGAGTCAGACTGGCGCGTATCTGCAGCAGCCCGCGCGCCGCGGCGATCTCCATCATGGTCGCCTCGCAGCGCGCGCGCTCGCCGTAGTCCTCGCGCGGCGGCTCACGCAACGACATGGCCTCGCGTGCCATCTCCAGCAGCTGCGTGCGCGCGAGCCGCTCGCACAGCACCTGGCCGTAGCCGATGGCCGCGATGTTGATCGCACGGCGCGCGTCCACCGACAGGCCGGGGAATTCGGGCTGGGCCTCGGCCGCGAGCTGCTCGCAGGCGGCGCGCGCGCTCTCCAGGTCCTGCACGCACAGCAGCGACTGCAGGCCCGCCGCCTGCAGCCGATGGCGCAGCTGCCGGCGCCTGAAGTAATGCCAGAAGCGCTGCAGCCGCAGCAGCTGCTCCTCCAGCTGCGCGACCTGGGCGCGGGCCTCGGCGGCGCGACCTTCCGCGTCGCGCAGCGTCCCGTCCACGCCCTGGCGGCGCGCAAACAGGCGGCGGTTGTGCTCGGCAAAGAACGCGCGGCGCTCGCGCGCCTCCTGCTGCGCGGCCAGCTCGGCCACGAACTGGGTCAGCAGGCTGCGCCCCAGCCCCCACAGCTCGCGCAGCTGGTAGAACACCAGCGTCGGATAGGCGGTGTCGGGTTGCCCGAGCCGCCCCTCCAGGCCCTGCATCAGCTCCTGCACGCGTGCGGTCGCGCCTTCCTGCTGCTTGACGCGCTCCTTGAGGCGATGCACCTCGTCCTGCAGGCCGCTGTAAGCCTTCTTCAGCTCGGCGCGATTGCGGAACAGATGCAGTACGCGGTCATCCTCGATGCCGCGCCGGGCAGCGCCCGCGCCGAACCACGGCCACCGCAGAGCTTGTGTGAATCGCGACATGCTTGCGTGTCGGCCACCGTGCCGTGGTCTCGACCGCCGCCGTCAGCGCGTGCTAGTCGAGGATCCGATGCCGGGTGAACCGATGGCCGCGCTCCACGCAGTATTCCAGCCATTTATTTAGCATCATGTTGCGCATCCAGCGCTGCTGCAGTTCACGTTCTCCCGGTGGGCGGCCTGCGCGTGCGCGCGGCGCGCGTACCGGGTAGGAGTCCTCCACCTCGAGCAGCCGCGCGTCGTGATAGGCCCGCAGCTTCAGATCCGGTAATCGCTCACAGTATGGACCGGCGGCAGCGGCCGCCGGCAGCAGGTAGGTCAGTGTCAGCATGCTGGTATAGGGCATGTGCCCGAGCACGGCGAGCTGCAGCTCGCAGTCGCCCTCGACGCGCGAGATCAGCGTACCGCACAGGCGCGCCGGGTCGCCCGCCAGCTGCAGGAAACGCACGTGATTGCTCTCGTACAGGCTCATCAGCGCGACGAAGCTACGCGGTCGCGCGCGCCATGACACCCGGATGTCCGCGTCGCAGAACATGCCGCCGACTATAACACGCGCTACGCGCCGGGCGGCTGCCCGCACTGTCGGTGCGTCAGGACGGGTTGACGAACATGTGCTGGCGGTAGTGGCGCAGTTCGCTGATCGACTCGTTGATATCGGCGCGCGCCTGGTGCGCCGACTGCTTCTGCAGGCCGTTCAGCACCGATGGCATCCAGCGCCGTGCCAGCTCCTTGAGGGTGCTGACGTCGAGATTGCGGTAATGGAAGAAGCGCTCCAGCTCGGGCATCAGCCGCGCGAGGAACCGGCGGTCCTGGCAGATGCTGTTACCGCACATCGGCGATACTCCCGGCGGCACATGCATGCTCAGGAACAGCAAGGTCTGCCGCTCGGCCTCGGCCGCGGTCATGCGGCTGGAACGCACCCGCCCGACCAGCCCGGAGTTGCTGTGCTGGCGCTGATTCCACGCGTCCATGCGCGCGAGCACCTCGTCGGGCTGATGGATCACGAACTCGGGACCTTCGGCGATGATATTGAGGTGCTTGTCGGTGACCACCGTGGCGATTTCGATGATCTGGTCGCTCTGGGGCAGCAGCCCCGTCATTTCCAGATCGATCCAGATGAGATGCTCGTGATTAAGCATGATGCCTTCGGCGCCCGCAAAGTTAGGGCATCATAGCAAGGAATGCCGGTGCATTTACCGCTCAAACACTCCGCCCGCTCTCACGCCGCCGACACCGACATGCGCGCGCGCGTGACGGTCACGCATGGTCGGCTGCTGCGGGTGCGGATCGGGCTGCAGCATGAGGCGAGCGCACGCCCTGCGCGCCGCGATCTGCAGGTGGTGTGCGGTGATTGGGTGCGCCTGCGACGCGACGAGCGTCACGACGAGCTGCATGTGCTCGGGGCCGAGCCGCGCAGTAGCGCGATCTACCGCAGCAATTCGCACGGCGGCAGCGAGCTGATCGCCGCCAATCTGTCGCGGCTGCTGGTGGTGCTCGCCCCGCTGCCGCGGCCGGATTTCTTCATCGTCGATCGCTACCTGGCCGCGGCGCGCTGCGCCGGCATCGGCGCGGGCGTGGTGCTCAACAAGAGCGAGCTGCCGATCGGCGCGGACATCGAGCAGGCCCTGCAGGCGCTGACCGCGGCCGGTTACCAAAGTTACCGGGTTTCCGCGCTGCAACGCACGGGGCTCGACGCCCTGCAGGCCGGGCTCGCCGGCCAGTGCGCGATGCTCGTGGGTCAGTCCGGCGCCGGCAAATCCTCGCTGCTGCGCGCGCTCGCCCCCGACAGCGAAGCGACCGTCGGCACGCTGGCGCGAGATCAGGAGGGGCGCCACACCACCACCGCGACGCGGCTCTACCAGCTGCCGCAGGGTGCGGAGCTGCTCGATTCGCCGGGTGTGCGCGATTTTGCGCCGGCGCTGGAGCGGCTCGAGCCGCGCACGCTCGGCTTCATCGAGCTCGAGGCGCTCGGCCCGCAGTGCCGCTTTGCCGACTGCCGCCACCTGCACGAACCCGACTGCGCGGTACGCGCCGCGCTCGGTGCGGCCCTGGATGCGCGCCGCTACGAGAGCTATCGGCGCTTGCGACGGCTGCACGATCGGCTGCGGGTACGCGGCTGACGCCGCGCGCAGGCGCGCACGGCGCCGCTGCGGATGCGATCAGGACAATGCCTGCCGCCCGGCCAGCGCGTGCGCGAGGGTGCCGCCGTCCACGTACTCCAGCTCCCCGCCCACCGGCACGCCGTGCGCGATGCGGCTGGCCGCAATGCCGCGCGCGCGTATCAGCTCGGACAGGAAGTGCGCGGTGGCCTCGCCTTCCACGGTGGGATTGGTGGCAAGAATGACCTCCCGGACGATGCCCTCGTCGAGCTGCTGCGAGAGCTCGCGCACTCCCAGATCGTCGGGTCCCACGCCGTCGAGCGGCGAGAGATGTCCCAT
This sequence comes from Steroidobacteraceae bacterium, assembly GCA_036267195.1. Classification (GTDB taxonomy): domain Bacteria; phylum Pseudomonadota; class Gammaproteobacteria; order Steroidobacterales; family Steroidobacteraceae; genus FEN-1191. The sequence goes on along the minus strand of DATAWM010000018.1, from coordinate 14,093 downwards.
CAGCACGAAGTAGCGGCCGCGATAGCCGCCGGACTGCTCGATCGCCACGACATCGGCCGGCGACTCCACGATGCACAACGTGGTCAGGTCGCGCTGCGGCTGCGCGCAGATCGGGCACAACGCCCCTTCGGTGAGCATGCGGCAACGGCTGCACCGGCCCACGCGCTCGAGCGCCTGGGACAGCGCCTGCGCGAGCGCGCGCGCGCCGGGTCGCGCCTGCTGCAGCAGATGGAATGCCATGCGCTGCGCGCCCTTGGGCCCGACTCCGGGCAGGGTGCGCAGTGCATCGATCAGGGCCTCCAGCGCCGGTGAATGCTTCATTGCCGTTGCGTGCCGCCGGTCGCCTGGGCCTTTAGAACGGCAGCTTCACTCCGGGCGGCAGCGACATGCCGCCCATCACCGCCGACATCTTCGCCTGGGTGGCACTCTCGACCCGATGCACCGCATCATTGATCGCCGCGGCGACCAGGTCCTCGAGCATCTCGCGATCCTCGGCGGCGACGGCCGGATCGATCTGCACGCGCTTGACCTCGTGCCGCCCGGTCATCGAGACCTTGACCATGCCGCCGCCGGACTCCCCGGTGACCTCGAGCGTCGCGATCTCCGCCTGCGCCTTCTGCAGGTTGGCCTGCATCGCCTGCGCCTGTCGTACGAATTGATTCATGTTCGCCATGGGACCGTCACCTCATCTCATTCGTTCGAGTCGACCGGGCGTACCGAATCGCCCAGCACGCTGGCGCCGAAGCGTTCCGTGAAAGCACCGACCACCGGATCGGCCTCAAAGGCCGCGCGCGCCTGTGCCGCACGTGCGGCGGCTGCCTGCTCCAGCGAGCGTGCGAGCGTGTCCGGTGGGCCGTCGATACGCTCGATCTGCAGCCGCACCGGCGCGCCGAAGTGGCGCGCGAGCGCCTGCTCGAGCTTGGCCGCCTTGGGACCGGTGTGCAACGATTGCACGTTTGCATCGAGCGCGAGTCGCACCGTGGCTCCCTCGCGGCCGAGCCACACGCAGTTGGCCGCCAGCTGCCGCGTCGCTCCCTGCAACCCCATCGCATCGATCAATGCCGGCCAATCCTGTCCCGCCGCGGCGTCCTGCTCCGCACCCGCGGCCCTGGCGCCGGCCGCAGCTGTTGCACCAGCAGCACCTGCGCCGGCAGCGCCGGCATCTGCGGGCGGGGCGCAAGCCGGGGCCGCAGTGCGCGCCGGCGGCGCGGGCGCGGACACAGGCGCGCCCGCCGATGCGGGCCGGAACGCCAGCATGCGGATCAGGCTCATCCGAAACCCGGTACGCGCATCGGGCGCCAGTGCCAGGTCGCGCCGCCCGAGGATCGCGGTCTGATAAAACAGCTGCACGTCCTCGGGCCCGATCAGCTGCGCCAGCCGCTCGAGCAATTCGGGCGGATGCAGCTCATCGCCGCCGAAGCCGGCCACCAGCTGCTTGAGCGCCACGCGCTCGAACAGCGCGGCGAGCTGCTGCAGCAGCTCTGCGTAGTCGGGCGAGAGCTCATCGAGCGCATCGGTGTATTCGAGCAGCGCCGCGCCGTCGGCGCGCGCGAGCAGCTCGGTGATGCGCACGACGTGCTCGCGCTCGACCGTGCCGAGCATCGCGCGCGCCTCGGCCTCGAGCACGCGGCCGCCGCCATAGGCGAGCAGCTGGTCGAGTAGCGACAAGGCATCGCGCATGCTGCCGTCACCGGCCTGGGCGAGCAGTTGCACCGCCGCCGGCTCGAACACGATCCCCTCGGCCTCCAGGACCTGGCGCAGCCGCCCGCCGATCAGCGTCACCGACAGGCGTTTGAGATTGAACTGCAGGCAGCGCGACAGCACCGTCACCGGCAGCTTCTGCGGGTCGGTCGTGGCCAGCAGGAACTTCACGTGCGGCGGAGGCTCCTCCAGCGTCTTGAGCAACGCGTTGAAAGAGTGCGCCGACAGCATGTGCACTTCGTCGATCAGGTAGATCTTGTAGCGGCTGCTGGTGGGCGCGTATTGCACGTTGTCGAGCAGCTCGCGCGTATCGTCGACGCGGGTGCGCGAGGCGGCATCGACCTCGATCAGATCCACGCTGCGGCCGGCATCGATGTCGCGGCAGCTCCCGCACTGCCCGCAGGGCGTCGCGCTCACGCCGCGCTCGCAGTTGAGGCACTTGGCCAGCAGCCGCGCGACCGTGGTCTTGCCCACGCCGCGGGTGCCGGCGAACAGGAATGCATGGTGCACCCGCCCGCTCTCGAGCGCATTGGCAAGCGCGCGCAGCACGTGCTCCTGCCCGACCATCTCGGCGAAGCTGCGCGGCCGCCAGGTACGGTACAGTGCGGTATAGGCGCTCATCGTGTTGGTATTGGCGGGAGGTGATCCGCACCAGTGTGATCTTCGGCACCCGACCGTCCCGTTACCGCTGCTCCCTTCCGGGCCTGACGGGGTTCACGGTAGGTCGTCGCGAAGGTACCGGCGCGGATCACCGTAGACCTGTGACTCCCAGATTTGGCAGCAGGTTCGGCAGTCGCCCAAACCACCACCGCTTCGATGGTCATGATCCTACCATATCACCCGTGGGCGATTTCCCGGCCATGCCTCACTGCCTAGCGCGGCGCCAATGCGATACGGCGTACGGCGGAGCATTTGCCGCGCACGCATGCGCTGCGCGCGACAGACAGCAGCGCCGCGCGCCCCCGCAAGTGGCGGCGAGGGTGGGATTGCTCGGCGCTGCGCGCCTCGGCGTCCAGCCCGGCTCGCTCGCCGGGCTGTCGAATCCCATCGTTGTTCTTGTTCGTGGGTTCTCATCCCACCCCAACGATAAAGGCGTGCCTCGGTAACAAAAGGCCCGCTAAGAGCGGGCGCTCGACTGTTGGCGGAGAGGGTGGGATTCGAACCCACGAACACCCGTGAAGATGTTACTGGAATTCCAGTCCAGCGCCTTCGACCGCTCGGCCACCTCTCCGTTCGATGATGCAATGCTCGACGCTGCCATTCAGCGCTGCGGCGGATTCTACTGCGTCGGCGGCTGCGCTGGCGCTCGCACCGGCGGCCGCAGTGGCTCGCTCACGTATTTGGGCGGCTGATCCAGGCACGGCGTGTCGGCGGCATGCGGGGGCTCGGGCACGTCGAGCGGCGGCATCTTGATCTGCCCGGTCCGGTCCGGAGCGGTCAGCCCCGGCGGCACCTTCAAGGGCGGCAGGTTCTGCGCGTCCCCACTGAATGGGTGCTCGTGGCAGCCCACGTCGTTGCGGTGGCGGTGGAAGACCGAGCAGCCCGACAGCAGCACGGCAACCGACAGGCAGGTCAGCAGCGCGCCGAGGCCGGCGCGCGCGCGCGGCTCGCGTGCCCTCACGCGAGCTTCGCCTGATTCACGACCGGGCCCTGCTGCGAGGGCTCGGCCAGCCGTACCTGTAACCGGCGGCGCGCCTGCTCCAGGCCGGCACGCACCCGCGCATGCTCCGTCGCGGAGAGGGGCGTGAGCGGCAGGCGCACCCCTGCGCCGATGATCCCCTGGTCGGCCAGGGCCCACTTGACCGGAATCGGATTGGGCTCGATGAACAGCACCTCATTCAGCTCCGACAGCGCCGCATCGATGCGCACGGTGGTTGCGCGATCGCCGCGCAGCGCCGCTGCGCACAGCTGCGCCATGGCCTCGGGCACGACATTGGCCGTCACTGAGATCACTCCTCGCGCTCCATTCAACATCGCCTCGGCACAGGTGGGATCGTCCCCGGACAGCACGGTGAAGTGCCCGCCGGTGACACCGATCAGTTCGCGCACGCGCTCGACCGACGGGACCGCTTCTTTGACTGCGACGATGCGCGGCAGTTTCGCCAGCCGCTCGACGGTCTCGGGCCGCAGGTCCACCGCGGTGCGTGCGGGCACGTTATACAGCAGCACCGGCACGGTGGCAGCGGCGGCCACGGCCTCGAAGTGACGGTACAGCCCTTCCTGCGTCGGCTTGTTGTACGCGGGCGTCACCACCAGCAGCCCATCGACGCCGGCAGCGGACAGCCGGCGTGCCCGCTCCACCGTGGCGGCCGTGCTGCTGGTGCCGGCGCCGGCGATCAGCGCCGCGCGCCCGCCCAGCTGCGCGCGCGCACGCACGAGCAGCTGCATCAGCTCGTCCTCGGTGAGCGTGACCGATTCGCCGGTCGAGCCGCCCACGACGATGCCGCTGGTGCCGGCCGCCAGCTGCATCGCCAGCAGACGCTCCCAGCCCGGCCAGTCGATGCTGCCGTCCGTGTGCATGGGTGTCACGATCGCGACCAGACTGCCGGAAAACATAGGCGACGATGGGTGATGCCAGAGATTGAGGGCGGGCGATGTTACGGGGCCGACCTACCCCAGTGCAAGCCGCCGCGCGCGAGCCTGCCGTGCAGGCACATTCGCAAGCCGGGCAAGTCCCGGTACACTGCCCCCACTGCCCAATGTCCGACCCAATGAAACAACACCTCGCCGTCTCCGCCATCGGTAGCGACCGTACCGGCATGGTGCGTGATCTCACGCAGATCATCAGCGAGTGCGGGGGCAACGTCGCGGAAAGCCGCATGGCGGCGCTGGGGGCGGAATTCGCGATATTGCTGCTGGTCAGCGGCAATTGGCATGCGCTGGCGCGCATCGAGTCGGAACTGTCCCGCCTGGCGGACACCGGCGCGCTGATCCTGCACGTGAAACGCACCGAGCCGCGCCCCACCCGTCCCGACATGCTGCCGTACTCGGTCGACATCGTCAGCCTGGATCAGGCCGGGATCGTGGCCGGCCTGGCCGGTTTCTTCACCGCCCGCGGCATCGATATCGGCGAGGTATCGACGCGCATCTATGCTGCGGCGCACACCGGGGCGCCGATGTTCGCCATGCAAATGGTGGTGCAGGTGCCGACCAAGCTGCACATTGCGCAGCTGCGCGAGGAGTTCATGGACTTCTGCGATTCGCTCAACCTCGATGCGATCCTCGAGCCGGTGAAGTCGTGAGTGCGTCCAAGGCCACCGCCGCGAACCCCGCCACGCCCGCCACCCCCGTGGCCACCGTGGCAGTCGGCGCGGCGGTGGCGGACTTCTCGCTGCCGGTCACCGGCGGGGGCAGCTGGCGGCTTGCGGACGCGCGCGGCCGCAAGCTCGTGCTGTACTTCTACCCGCGCGACAACACCCCCGGCTGCACCCAGGAAGGTCGCGAGTTCGCCGAACTCGCACCGCGCTTCGCGCGTGCCGGCACCGCCATCGTCGGCATCTCGCGCGACAGCATCGCCGCGCACGAGAAATTCCGTGACAAAATGGCCTTCCCGTTCCCGCTGCTGTCGGATCAGGATGAAAACGTGTGCCGGCAATTCGACGTCATCCGGGACAAGCTCCTGTACGGCCGCGTGTCACGCGGCATCGAGCGCAGCACGTTTCTGCTCGACGCCGAGGGGGTCTTACGCAACAGCTGGCGCAAGGTGAAGGTCGCAGGCCACGCGCTCGGCGTGCTCGAGGCAGCCAAGGCGCTGTGAAGCCCGCGACCCGCCGACTGTTCGTGCTCGACACCAATGTGTTGATGCATGACCCGACCGCGATCTTCCGTTTCGAGGAGCACAACATCTACCTGCCGATGGTGGTGCTCGAGGAGCTCGACGCCAACAAGAAGGGCCTGTCGGAGGCATCGCGCAACGCCCGCCAGGTCAGCCGCTTCCTCGATGACATGATGCACGAGGTCGTCAAGGAGCAGATCGACGCGGGACTGGTGATTCCGTCGGCCTACAGCGGCAACCATGGCAAGAAGCCGCCGAGCGGCCGGCTGTTCTTCCAGACGCGCGCACTGTCGAGCGCACTGCCCGAGGGGCTGCCCGGCACCGGTGCGGATAATCTGATTCTCGGCCAGACCCTGGCACTGCAGCGCCAGGAGAGCCGCACGCGCGTCACGCTGGTGTCCAAGGACATCAATCTGCGCATCAAGGCAGCGATTCTGGGCGTGCACGCCGAGGACTATTACTCGGACCGGACCATCGAAGACGCCGACGTGCTGTACACCGGCGTCGAGACCCTCAGCGCCGATTTCTGGGAGCGGCACGGCAAGGACATGCGCTCCTGGAAGGATGCCGAGAGCACCTGGTACCAGGTCAGCGGACCGATGGTCGCGTCGTGGTGGCCGAACCTGTTCGTGCACGAGGACGGTGCCCAGGGCATCGAGGCGCTGGTGCGCGAGGTGGACGGGCAGTCGGCCAAGCTGGAGCTGACACGCGACTTTCGCAGCGAGCGGCACAGTGTCTGGGGCATCACCGCGCGCAACCGCGAGCAGAGCTTCGCGCTGAACCTGCTGCTCGATCCGCAGATCGACTTCGTCACGCTGCTGGGGCCGGCCGGCAGCGGCAAGACGCTGCTGGCACTGGCCGCGGGGCTGGCGCAAACGCTCGAGCGCAACCGCTTCATCGAGATCATCATGACCCGCGTGACCGTGCCGCTGGGCGAGGACATCGGTTTCCTGCCCGGCACGGAGGAAGAAAAAATGGAGCCCTGGATGGGTGCTTTGATGGATAATCTGGAGGTTCTGACGCAAAGCGAGGAAGGCGGCAGCTGGGGGCGTGCCGCGACCAACGATCTGCTTCGCAACCGCATCAAGATCCGTTCGCTCAACTTCATGCGCGGCCGCACCTTCCTGAACCGCTTCATCATCCTGGACGAGGCCCAGAACCTGACGCCCAAGCAGATGAAGGCGCTGGTGACGCGGGCCGGCCCGGGCAGCAAGGTGGTGTGCCTGGGCAATATCGCGCAGATCGACACGCCCTACCTGACCGAGACCACCTGCGGGCTGACCTATGTCGTCAACCGCTTCCGCGGCTGGGCGCACTCCGGCCATGTGACCCTGGTGCGCGGCGAGCGCTCCCGGCTGGCCGACTTCGCCTCCGAGGCGCTGTAGCGCAGGCGGCCCAGCGGTATGGCCTCCCCGCGACCTGCCGTTTTCCTGTCGCACCCGGCCCGGGAACCCGGGGCGAGCCGGTCAGTCAAATCCGGGGCTGAAGCGTTGAAGCACTCTATGCATCGCACCCTCGCCGCCTGGACCGGTTGCCTGCTGATGCTGAGCGCCTCCTGGGCGTCGGCCACCGGCGGCGTTGCGGCGCAGTCCCCGTCGCAGGGCGCGACCCCCTCGCAGGGCGCTGCCGCCTCACCACCGCCGTACTACCCCTATCCGCAGCGACCGTCCGGTCCGGCAGGACAGGGCTCCCCGGCCACCCCGGCAGCCCCGCCGCCCCTGCCGGTGCCGGACACCCTGGGCACCGGGCAGACGACCGACGTGGCCGCCCCGGTCTCCTCCGACACCGGGCTGATGGGCAGCCTCCCGGACCTGGGGCGCCCTGCCAATGCCGCGGTGACGCCGAACGATGACTACCAGATCGGCCAGCTCGAACTGATCGAGATCCGCAATGCCAACCTGCTGCTCGAGGATCCGGAGACCGACGACTACCTGCAGCAGCTCGGTATGCGGCTCGCCTCCCAGGCGCATGACGACGGCCAGGACTTTCATTACCGCGCGCTGCGCAGCGACGAGCTCAATTCGTTCGCCACCTTCGGCGGCAACGTCTACATCTTCACCGGCCTGATGCTGCAGACCCAGAGCGAGGCCGAGCTCGCCTCGGTGATGGCGCACGAGACCGGCCACGTCGTACAGCATCACATGGCCCGCGACGTGCTCGCGCAGAGCCACATGTCGCTGGCGTCGACCGCGGCGATGCTGGCGGCGATCCTGATCGGCGCGGCCGCCGGCGGCCGCGGCAACAGCGGCGAGGCCATGGAGGGGGCGATCGCGCTGGCTCAGGCCACGGAAATGCAGCGCAGCATCAACTTCACTCGCGGCCAGGAGATCGAAGCCGACTACGTCGGCATCCAGCTGCTGGCCGCCGCGGGCTACGATCCGTACGAGATGGCGAATTTCTTCGAGACGGTGTCACGCGCCGCCGGCCCGGAGGGCGAGGAATTCCCGCTGCTGCAGGATCACCCCGTAACCTCCGAGCGCATCGCCGCGGCGCGCGCGCGTGCCGCGCAGTTTCCACGCCGCAAGTCCTACCCCGAGTCGATCAGCTATGCCTTCATCAAGGAGCGCGTGCGTGTGCTGGGCGCCGAGCCCGGGGAGCGCGTGGACCAGTACTATGCGCAGCTGCGCACCCGCCGGGCGCTGACGCCGGCCGAGCGCTATGGCGAGACACTGGTACAGATCCAAAGCGGCAATGCCGCCGAGGCCAGGCGGGCCGTGGCCACGCTGCGCGGCCTGCAGACCGACTACCCCGAGTTGATCCTGCTGTACACCGCGCTCGGGCAGGCGCTGGACGCCGCCGGCGAGCACGCTGCCGCGCTGGCGCAGTTTGCCCTGTCCGAGCAGCTGTTCCCCCGCAACGTACCGCTGACGATCCATTATGCCGAGGCGCTGATGAACACCGGCCAGCCTGCCCAGGCGCACTCGCTGCTGCTGGACCTGTTCAACAACGTCGATCCGACCCCACCGCAGATCCAGCTCACCGCGATGGCGGCCAGCGCCGCCGGCGACAACGGCGACGCCTACTACTACATGGGCGAGTACAACCTCGCCAACGGCCAGCTTGCGCTCGCCAACCAGGAGCTCGAGCTCGCCCTGGCGGTACCGAACCTGTCGAACGTGCAGCGGGAGCGGTTCCTCGCGCGCCTGCAGCAGGTGCGCGGCTGGATGCGCGATCAGCAGGGCCACGGCGGCTGACCGCAGGCCAAGGCGCCGGCCTCTTCCGACACCTGCCCGCGCGCGGTTGCAGCAACCCGGCTGCTACACTGACGCCCATGCAGTTGCGATCACCCCCCTCCGTCTGCCGATGGGCCCTGGTGGCCTGCCTGGCGTGGACCCTTACCCTGGCCGGCTGTGCCGCGATACCGGGTGGCAAGCCGACGCCGGGCGATCCGTGGGAGCGCATGAACCGCTCGATCTGGTCGTTCGACAACGGCTTCGATCACGCGATCCTGCGCCCGATCGCCCGCGGCTACGTCAAGGTCACGCCGACGCCGGTCCGCCACAGCATCCGCAACTTCATGACCAACCTGACCTACTCGGACACCATCATCAATGACCTGCTGCAGGGCAAGTTCAAGGATTTCGGTACCGACACCGCGCGGCTGGTGGTCAATACGGTGGCGGGTATCGGCGGCCTGTTCGATCCGGCCACGCGTCTGAACCTCGACCGGCACGATACGGACGTCGGCCAGACACTGGGGCTGTGGGGCCTGCAGCGCGGGCCATTCGTGATGCTGCCGTTCCTCGGCCCCTCGGATGTGCGCGACGCCTTCGGGCGCGCCGCCGATGAGTACCTCACCCCGCGCGCCTACATCCAGGATCCGTACGCACGCTGGAGTCTGTTCCTGGTCGATGAGGTCGACTCGCGCTCGCAACTGCTGGACCAGGATCGCCTGATCGACAGCGCGTTCGATTCCTATGCGTTCGTGCGCAACGCCTACCTGCAGACCCGCGAATTCAAGGTGCACGGGGCGCAGGCTCAGGGTGGTCAACCCGTGACACCCGAGCAGGAATTCCCCGGCCTGCTCCCCGACGATGGCACCGCCGCCCCCGGCAACGGCAACGGCAACGGCGGCGGCGGCGGCGGCGGCGGCGGCGGCGGCGGCGGCGGCAGCAGCTCGCCGCCGCGGTGAGCCCGTGTCGACGCGTCCGCTGGCCCCCTCGAGCGCGCTGCTGACCGTACGAGCCCTGTGCAAGCGCTATCCGGGCGCTACGGCGCCGGTGCTCGATGCGCTCAACCTGACGTTACAGGGCGGCGAGTACGTCGCGATCATGGGGGAATCAGGTGCCGGCAAGTCGACCCTGTTGAACCTGATCGCGGGGCTTGACCAGCCCGACAGCGGAAGCATCTGCCTCGACGGCACCGAGGTGGCAGCCCTTGGCGATGACCAGCGCACGCTGCTGCGGCGTGCGCACATGGGGTTCGTCTTCCAGGCCTTTCACGTGCTGCCGTACCTGACCGTGCTGCAGAACGTGGCACTGCCGCTCGATCTGCTCAGCGTGGCAGGGCCGCAGCGCGAGACGCGTGTGCGCGAGTGCCTCGAGCACTGCGGCATCGGCGCGCTGGCGGGGCGCTATCCGCGCGAGCTGTCCGGCGGGGAGCTGCAACGCATCGCGATCGCCCGTGCGCTGGTCCACCAGCCGCGGCTGGTGCTGGCGGACGAGCCGACCGGCAACCTGGATGCACGCAGCGCCGGGCAGATTCTGCAGCTGCTGCGCGAGCAGCTGCGCTCGACCGGCGCCGGTGCCATCCTGATCACCCATTCGATGACGGCGGCGGCGAGCGCCGACCGCATTTTGCAACTGACGGGCGGGCGGCTGGCAGCGCTGTTCCCGGCAGCGGCGGCCGCCGCGCCGGCCGCAGCCTCGGCGCTGCGCTCGTGACGGAGCGGCACAGCCGTGCGGGCTGGGTCAGCTGGCGTGTGCTCACGCTGATGCAGCTGCGCGAGCAACCGCTGCGCACGCTCTCGACCGTGTTGGCGATCGCTCTGGGGGTCGCGCTCGGTGCGGCCGTGTACCTGATCAACTCCGCGGCGCTGTCCGAGTTCGACCGCGCCACGCGCCGCCTGGTCGGCGACGCGGATCTGATCGTACGCGGGCCGCCGGCCGGCTTCGATCAGCAGCTGTTCGTGAAGCTCGCGCGCGACCCGGCGGTCGAGGAGGCCAGCCCGCTGCTCGAGCTCGACGCGACGCTGGCAACGAGCGGCACGCGCGCCGGTGGGATGAGCGCGCCGCTGAAGATCCTGGGCCTGGATCCGTTTCGGGCCGCCGCCCTGCAGCCCGCGCTGATCGGGGCGCTCGGCGCGGATGTCACCCGGCTGTTCGCGCACGACGCCATCGTGCTCAGCCACACGGCCGCCGATCAGCTCGGACTGCAGCGCGGGGCGCTGCTGCCGGTGGTGGTGAGCGCCAATGTCAGGAACCTGCGCGTCATCGACGTGCTGCCGGCTGATGCCTACGCCGGCGCACTGGGCATCATGGACATCGGCGCGGCCCAGTGGACGCTGGCGCATCCGGACACGCTCGATCGCATCGACCTGCGGCTGCGGCCCGGCACCGATCTGCGCGCGTTCCAAGCGCACCTCGCCGCCATGCTACCCGCCGGGGTGATCGCCGTGACTCCGCGCATCGAGAACGGCCGCGCCGTCACGGCCACCCGCGCCTACCGGATCAATCTCAACATGCTGGCGCTGGTGGCGCTGCTGACCGGGGCCTTCCTGGTGTTCGCGACCCAGTCGCTGTCGGTGCTGCGACGGCGCGTGGCCTTCGGGCTGCTGCGCGCACTCGGTGTCACCCGCTCGCAGCTGCAGCGCGCGCTGCTCGGTGAGGGCGCCGCCATCGGGGTCGTCGGCTCGCTGCTGGGGCTGGTGCTCGGGGTACTGATCGCCACCGCAGTGCTGCACTACCTGGGCGCGAACCTGGGCAACCGCCAGCTCGCCACCCTCGGCGCCGCTTTCTCGGTGCGCCCGTGGCCGATGCTGGCGTTCGCGCTGCTGGGCACCGGCGCGGCGGCGATCGGTGCCTGGGCACCGGCGCGCGAGGCGGCGCGGCGCCCACCCGCGCTGGCGCTGAAGGCAGGCGACGTCGAGCCGGTGCTCGCGCGCCTGCCCACGACGCTGCCGGGGCTGGCATTGATCGGCGCCGCCGCCGTGATCGCCTGGCTGCCGCCGGTCCACGGACTGCCGATAGCCGGCTACGTGGCAATTGCCTGTCTGCTGCTGGGCGCGGTGATGCTGGTCCCGCAGCTGATGCGTACCGTGATGCAGACGCTGCCGCGCACCGGCCGGGTGGTGGTCGATGCCTCGGTGGCGCAGCTGCGCGGCAGCGCCGGCTCGGCCACCGTGAGCCTGGCCACGGTCATCGTCAGCTTCAGCCTGATGGTCGCGATGGCGATCATGGTGCACTCGTTCCGCGATTCGTTCGAGCTGTGGCTGGTGAAGCTGCTGCCCGCCGATATACAGCTGCGCACCGGCCTGGACGGCGACACCGCGGCGCTGACGGCCGCGCAGCAGCAGCGCATCGCAGCCCTGCCGGGCATCGCGCGTGTGCAATTCCGCCGCGTGCGTCAGTTGTACCTGCGGGCCGACCGCCCCGCGGTCACGCTGATCGCGCGCGCCATCGGGCCCGATGACGCGGGCAGCGTGCTGCCGCTGGTACAGACCGCCGCGCAGCCGCTACCCGCCGGCGCGCACGCGGCCTGGATCTCGGAAGGATTGCAGGATCAGTACGGCGTGCGGGCCGGCGGCTGGATCGTCCTGCCGCTCGGCGAGCGCGCCAGGCGCTTCTTCATCGCCGGAGTGTGGCGCGACTACACGCACCCGGGCGGCGCGGTGGCGATCGCGCGCGCCGACTATCTCGCGGCCACCGCCGACCGCAGCGCCACGGAAGGCTCCATCTGGCAGCGACCCGGCAGCGACCCGGCAGCGACCGAGGCGGCGATCAACGCCACTCTGGGCCGCGCGGGAACCGTGCAGATGGTCTCGAGCGAGCAGCTGCGCGAGCGCTCGCTGCGCGCGTTCGATCAGGCCTTCCTGATCACCTATGCGCTCGAGGCCGTCGCGGTGCTGATCGGTCTGGCCGGCATCAGCGTGGCGGCCAGCGCCACCGCGCTGGCGCGTCGCGGGCAGTTCGGCATGCTGCGCCACCTCGGCATGCTGCGCCGGCAGGTGCTCGGGATGCTGGCCTACGAGGGCGTGACCCAGAGCCTGCTCGCGGTCGCCTGCGGCCTGCTGCTCGGCGGCGCCCTGAGCGTGATCCTGGTGTACGTGATCAATCGCCAGTCATTCCACTGGAGCATCGACCTGTCGGTACCGTGGAGCCAGCTGGCGCTGTTGAGCGTGACGCTGATCGCGGCCGCCGCGATCACCGCGCTGTGGAGCGGGCGCGCGGCTATGGGCCAGGACGTCATCCGCGCGGTGCGGGAGGACTGGTGAGCGTGCCACAGCCCGCGCGGCCCGCGCGGCTCGCGGGGCCGGCCACGCGGGCCTGGCTCGTGCTGCTCGGCGCGCTCGCCGCATGCGGTTGTCTGGCCGCCGCTGCCGAGCCGCCCGCGTCGGCCCCGATCGGCCAGACGCTGTCGCAAAGCTCCTCTGCACCGGTGCTGGCAGGGGTGCCGCTGCAGTTTCCGCGCGACTACGGCAGCCATCCGCAATTCGGCATCGAGTGGTGGTACCTGACCGGCTGGCTCACCACCGCGCAACATCAGCCCCTGGGCTTCCAGATCACCTTCTTCCGCGTGCGGACCGGGCTGGACGAGGCCAATCCCAGCGCCTTCGCCGCGCGGCAGCTGCTGATCGCCCACGCTGCCATCAGCGACCCGGCCCACGGGCGCCTGTGGCAGGACCAGCGCATCCGCCGCGCCGGGCTGGGGCTGGCGCAGGCGGATGGCGGCGATACGCATGTGTGGATGGACGACTGGAGCCTGCAGCGGCACGACGGCAGCGGCCCTGGCGGCGTCTACGTGGCCCAGGTGAACGCCGACGACTTCGGCTTCGACCTGACCGCCACCGCCGATTCGCCGCCGATGCTCAACGGCGACGCCGGCTTCAGCCAGAAAGCTCCGCAGACGCGCTCGGCCAGCTACTACTACAGCCAGCCGCAGCTGCGTGTGCGCGGCAGCGTGACCCGTGACGGCCGCCGCGAGCCAGTCACGGGGCAGGCCTGGCTCGACCACGAGTGGGCCAGCCAGTATCTCGACCCGGCCGCCGCGGGTTGGGATTGGGTCGGGCTGAACCTGGACGACGGCAGCGCCATCATGGCCTTCGAGATCCGCGATCGGCACGGGCAAGCGTACTGGGCGGCCGGTACGCTGCGCGACGCACGCGGGCGCTCGCAGGTCTTCGGGCCCGGCGACATCGCCTTCACGCCCACGCGCCGCTGGCGCTCACCGCGCACCGGGGTGATCTACCCGGTGGCCGAGCAGCTTCGCATCGGCACGCGCGTGTGGCAGCTCCAGCCGCTGCTCGACGATCAGGAGTTCGACGCCACTCTCACCAGCGGCGCGATTTACTGGGAGGGCGCGGTCACCGCGGCGTCGAGCACCGGCGCCGGCACCGGCGCCGGCGCCGGTGCCGGTGCCGATGCCAAACCCGGCGTCAAAGCCGTCGCCGCGCCTCTCC
>DATAWM010000017.1:0-7131 GCA_036267195.1 Steroidobacteraceae bacterium | reverse complement strand
AGCCGCTGCGTCTGCGTCAGCTGCGACTGCAGCTGCTGCACCCGCTGGCGCAGGGCAGCGTTGCCGCCGCCGGCACCGCTACCGCTACCGGCCGCGGCTGCGCCGCCACTGGCAGCAGCCTGTGTGGGTTGATCCGCGGCCTGGGCTCCCTCCTGCGGCGCGACCAGTCGCAGCTGCCCGGCCGCCGGTTCAGCGGTGGAAGCGGTCTCGCCCGCACTCGCACCCGTAGCGCTGCCGCCGTGGGCGGCGCGCCAGGCGGCATACTGCTGCCGCACCTCGGTCGAAGCCTCTCCCGGACTGATCGCTTCGAGCTCCTCGTCGCCCGGGAGCTTCAGTACCCGCCCGGCCAGCAGCACGTTCATGTTGTGCTCGAACGCGCTCGGGTTGGCACGGTAGATCGCGACCAGTTGGCGCTCGCGCGTGCGCCGGTCACCACTGCCGTATTGCTGCCCGGCGATCGAGGACAGCGTGTCCCCCGGCCTCACCGTATAACTCTGCGCCGACGGGCCTGCCGCGGCCGCACCGGCCGCCCTGCTCGTGCCGGGCGCATTGGCCGTATTGGCCGCACCGCCGGCAGCGCCGGCCTCGGCATTGCCTTCAGCGCCCGCGGGGGCCTGCGCGACCGGCGCGGAAGAGGCGTCCGCGGAATCCGTCGCGGCCGGAGAGCCGGCCACCGCGCCGCCGCGCGCGATGGTCCCACTGCGGGTGCCGACGCCCACGGCCGGCGCCGCAACGCCCGCATTGACCGGCGCCTGCGAATTGAACACCGGCGGATCGAGCAGCACGGTGTATTCGCGCACCAGGTGCCCACGCGGCCAATCCACCTCGACCAGCAGCGTCGCGAACGGCTCGTCCGCGACACCCGACGAGCTGACGTGAAGCACGGTCTGCCCGTCCGCCGTTTTCTCCGGCGTCAACGTGATGTTGCCGAGGAATGACGGATAATCCGCCCCGAGACGGGTGAAGGTCTCGTGCGACGCCAGCGTCGCCTTGATCGAGGACAAGTCTTCGGCGTTCGCGTCCACCAGGTCGATGTCCGCGCTGAGCGGCGCATCGAGGGAGGACTTCAGATGAATGTCGCCCAGCCCCAGCGCTCGGGCCGTGGCCGGCGACAGCAGCACCAGGGCCGGCGATAGCGACGCCAGCAGCACCAGCCGGCAAAGATTACGCGCGAACATCATGTCTCCCTGCGGCCATGCTGGTCAATTGTGCTTGGAAAACAGATACCTAGCATGAGACATAAAGTCTCACGCGGACCCCGCGGCAATATAGCTTATAAGTAGTCACGAACCAAAACCTCGGCTATCTGAATGCTGTTGGTCGCGGCACCCTTGCGGACGTTGTCCGAGACGATCCACAGGTCCAGACCGCGCTCATGCGACATATCTTCCCGAATGCGGCCCACATAAACCGTGTCGTGGTTCGCTGCTTCGGTAACCGCAGTGGGGTATCCGCCGGGCTCGCGCTCGTCAATGACGGCCACGCCGCTGGCCCGCTGCAGCAGCGCGCGCGCCTCCGGGGCTGAAATCTTGCGCCGCGTCTCAATATGGACCACCTCGGAGTGCCCATAGAACACCGGCACACGCACCGCCGTGGCGTTCACCCCGATCGAGTCGTCCTCCAGGATCTTGCGGGTCTCCCACAGCAGCTTCATCTCTTCCTTGGTGTAGCCGTTGTCCTGGAATTGGTCGATCTGCGGCACGCAGTTGAAGGCAATCTGCTTCGCCACCACCCGCGCTGGGCCGGCCGGCCGGCCGTTGAGCAGGCTCGCGGTCTGCGCGGCCAGCTCCTCGACCGCCTCGCGGCCCGCGCCTGACACCGACTGGTAGGTCGCCACGTTGATGCGCTCGATCCCGACCGCATCGTGAATCGGCTTGAGCGCCACCACCAGCTGGATGGTCGAGCAGTTCGGATTGGCAATGATGCCGCGATTGCGGTACAGCGCGATGGCGTGCGGGTTGACCTCCGGCACCACCAGCGGGATGTCCTCGTCGTAGCGGAACTGCGAGGTGTTGTCGATCACCACGCAGCCGGCGGCGGCGGCCTTGGGCGCGTATTCGGCCGATACCGCAGCACCGGGCGAGAACAGCCCGATGTCGGCGCGCGCGAAATCGAACCCCGCCAGCTCCTCCACCGCCTGCCTCTTGCCGGCGAACTCCACCGACTTGCCGAGCGAGCGCTCGCTCGCCAGTGCAAACAGCTCCGACACCGGGAAGCGCCGCTCCTGCAGCACCTGGATCATCGTCTCGCCAACGAGCCCCGTGGCTCCGACCACCGCTACCCGAAAGGACTTGCTCATCGTCGCTTCAATCTCCTGCTGCCAATCAGCCTATGAACCGCTGCCGATGTTCGCACCGCCGCCGGCGCCGTGCGCGATGTCCGGCGTCGGCGACACCACATCGGCGTTCTGCGCGCGGTGGCGCAGGTAATGATCCATCAGCACCAGCGCCAGCATCGCCTCGGCGATCGGCACGGCGCGCAGCCCCACGCATGGGTCGTGGCGGCCGGTGGTCACCACCTCGACGGCCGCGCCGGTCAGATCGATCGTGCGTCCCGGGACCTGGATGCTCGAGGTCGGCTTCACGCTCAGGTGCACCACGATCGGCTGCCCCGACGATATCCCGCCGAGCGTGCCGCCGGCGTGATTGGACGCAAATCCCGACGCAGTCAGCTCGTCGCGGTGCTCGCTGCCGCGCTGTGCGGCAACCTGTGCCCCGTCGCCGATCTCCACCGCCTTGACCGCGTTGATGCCCATCATCGCGTGCGCGATGTCGGCGTCGAGTTTGTCAAACACCGGCTCGCCCAGCCCCGGCGGCACCCCCTCGGCGCACACGGTCAGGCGCGCACCGACCGAGTCGCCCGCGGCGCGCACATCCCACAGCAGCTGTTCGAGCTCCGGCACGCGCGCCGGATCGGGACAGAAGAACGGATTGTCGTAGGCCGCCGCCGGTTCACGCGGCTCGAGCCGGATCGGCCCAACCTGCGTCAGATAGCCGAAGATGCGGATGTGCAGCCGCTCGGCCAGGTACTTGCGCGCGATCGCCCCGGCCGCCACCCGCATCACCGTCTCGCGCGCCGAGGAGCGCCCGCCGCCGCGGTGGTCGCGCATGCCGTACTTCTGCTGATAGGTATAGTCCGCGTGCCCGGGCCGGAACCGATCCTTCAGCCGCTCGTAGTCACGCGAGCGCGCGTCATCGTTGTCGATGACGAGGCCGATCGGCGTGCCGGTGGTGCGCCCCTCGAACACACCCGACAGGATGCGCACCGCGTCCGCTTCCCGGCGCTGGCTGACGAAGCGCGAGTTGCCGGTACGACGCCGCTCGATGTCGCGCTGCAGGTCCGCCTCCGCCAGCGCCAGCCCCGGCGGGCAGCCGTCCACGATGCAGCCGAGCGAGGGCCCGTGGCTCTCGCCGAAGGTCGTCACCGCAAACGACCGGCCGAAGGTATTGCCAGACATTACCGTTGATCCCGCTGTCGCCTCATTCACCGAACTCCGCTGGATAACTGCGCGCGCTCCAGCAGGAACACGCCGCCGCCGCCGCGCTCGAACGCGAGCCACACGAACGGCAGATGCGGGAAAGCGCGCCGGAGCATCCCTTCCGAGTTACCGACCTCCACGATCAGGACCCCAGCTGGATTCAGATGGGCTGCTGCGTCGCGCAATATGATTCTCACCGAATCCAGGCCGTCCTGACCTGCCGCGAGCGCCAGTCGCGGCTCATGTCGATATTCGCCCGGCAGACCCTGTAGCTCGCGCTCCCCCACGTACGGGGGATTGCTGACGATGATATCGTAGCGCGCCCTCCGCAGGGCGCCGAAATGATCCGAGGCGCGTGCACGCACGCGCTCGTCCAGGCGGTGGCGGCGGATATTGATGCGTGCCACGGCAAGCGCGTCGGGCGAAATATCCACCGCATCGACGCGCGCGCGCGCAAACGCACGCGCACAGGCGATGGCAATGCAGCCCGAGCCGGTGCCCAGGTCCAGGATGCGCCGCACCCGCGCCGCCTGCACCCACGGCGCAAACCGCCGCTCGATCAGCTCGGCGATCGGCGAGCGCGGTATCAGCACGCGCTCATCCACATACATCGACAGTCCCGCGAACCAGCAGCGCCGCGTCAGATACACCACTGGCACGCGCTCGCGCATGCGCCGCTGCAGCAGTGCCTCGATGCGCGCGCGCGCCGCCGCCGGCACGCGCCGGCGCAGCAGCGCGGCCGCCGCCGGCCCCACCGCCCGCCGCGGCAGCCGCAGCACGTGCCAGATCAGCGCCGCCGCGTCATCGCGCGCTCGCTCGGTGCCATGTCCATAGTGCAGTCGCGCACGCGCGAGTCGCCGTGCACTGGCCGTGAGCACCTGCCCGACCGTGACCGCTTTTTCCCTATGCAATAATCGCGGCATGAATCGTCGTACCGTGCTGTGGTTGACGTTGATCGGCGTCGC
The DNA here is from genome assembly GCA_036267195.1 of Steroidobacteraceae bacterium. Classification (GTDB taxonomy): domain Bacteria; phylum Pseudomonadota; class Gammaproteobacteria; order Steroidobacterales; family Steroidobacteraceae; genus FEN-1191. The sequence continues at coordinate 2,688 of DATAWM010000017.1, read as the reverse complement.
CGCCGTGGTCGTGGGCGCCGCGCTGGCACGGCTGCTCACGCCGGTCAGCGTGCCGCTCTCGAGCGGCACCTGGCTGCCGCAACCCGCACCGCTGGCGGTGTTCCATCTCACCGATCTGTCGGGCCAGCAGTTCGACCTGAACAGCCTGCGCGGTCATCCCACCCTGATGTTCTTCGGCTTCACCCATTGCCCCGATGTGTGTCCGGTCACGCTCGCCACGCTCGCGCAGGTGCAACGCAGCGCGCCGCTGCCCGGCAGCCGCACCGTGTTCGTCACCCTGGATCCGCAGCGCGACAGCGCCGATGTGCTGCGAGTGTACCTTGGGGAGTTCAGCCCTCGCTTCATCGGCGTGCGCGCTCCGCCGGCCGCGCTCGCGCCGCTGCTCGCCACCCTGCACGTGGCCGCCACGCGCGAGCCGGTGCCCGGCGGTGGCTACACGTTCATCCATTCGGCCACGGTCTACCTGATCGACACGCATGCGCGCCTCGCCGCGGTGTTCTCCCCGCCGCTCACCGAGGCGGGCCTCACGGCCGATTTGCGGCGCATCGCCGCCGCCGACCGGCTCTAACGTGGGCCGGCTGTTCGTCACGCTGCAGTACCTGCTGCCGCATCACCTGCTCTGCCGCCTGGCGCATTCGCTCACGCGCGCGCAGCGCCCCTGGCTCAAGGACGGCCTGATCGGTGCGTTCGTGCGCCGCTATCAGCCGCGCGTCAGCGAGGCGCTCGAGCCCGACCCGCACCGCTACCCGAGCTTCAACGCCTTCTTCACCCGCGCGCTCTCGCCCGGCGCCCGGCCCGTCGATCCGGATGCCGCGCGGGTGCTCTCACCCTGCGACGGCATCGTCAGCGTCGCCGGCAGCCTGCAGGACGGCCAACTGCTGCAGGCCAAGGGCCACCACTACAGCCTCGAAGCACTGCTGGCGGGGTCCCCCCAGTGGTCGGAGCGGCTGCGCGGCGGCGCGTATGCCACGCTGTATCTGGCGCCGCGCGATTACCACCGCGTACACATGCCGCTCGCCGGCCGATTGCAGGCCGCCTGGCACGTACCGGGGCGGCTGTTCTCCGTCAATGCCGCGACCGTCGCGCGCGTACCCGGCCTGTTCGCGCGCAATGAACGGCTGGTATGCGCCTTCGAGGGCGAGCACGGCCCCTTCGCAGTGGTGCTGGTCGGCGCGCTGTTCGTCGGCAGCATCAGCAGCCTCTGGCACGGCGAGGTGACGCCGTGGCGCCGGCGGCGCGCTCGGCCCAGCACCGCCGGCAGTGCCGCGCGCAGCGCTGCCGTGCATCCGCTCGAGCCGAGCACCGGCGCTGCCCTGTGGCAGCCGCGCGCAGCCGAACTCGGCCGCTTCAACATGGGCTCCACGGTGGTGCTGCTGCTGCCGCCGGGCCTGGCCGCCTGGGACCAGCGGCTCGCGCCCGGCGTGGCCGTGAAGGTCGGCGAGGGTCTCGGATCGTTGACGCCGCCCAGCGCCGGGGCCGGGGCCGGGGCCGGGGCCGGGGCCGGGTCGGGCCGCGGCCCCGTGCCGCTCCCGTGAGCACACCGTCGTGAGCACACCGTGGCAGCCGACCGCCTCGGCGGCGATGCTGCGTCTGCGCGCCGAGCTGCTCGCGGCGGCGCGGGGCTTCTTTGCCGCACGCGGCGTGCTCGAGGTGGACACGCCGGCGCTGACCCACCATGCGGTCACCGAGCCGAACCTGCACTCGGCCGAGGTTCGACTGCCCGGACACGCCGCGCCGCTGTTCCTGCACACCTCGCCGGAATATGCGATGAAGCGGCTGCTGGCCGCCGGCAGCGGCGACATCTACCAGATCGCGCATGTGTTCCGTGGCGAGGAGCGCGGCCGGCTGCACAACGCCGAGTTCACGCTTATCGAGTGGTACCGCTGCGGCCTGTCGATGCAGGCGTTGATGCTCGAGACCACGCAGCTCGCCGCCGCGCTGCTCGCGCTGCCGGCGGCAGCGCCGGTGGAGTCGCTGCACTACACCGAGGCATTCGAGCGCGCGCTCGGCTGTGATCCGCTGACGGCGGACGAGGCCAGCGTGCATGCCCTGGCGCTCGCGCACCATTTGGACGCGCGCACCGCGGCGCTGTGCACGCGCGCCGAGCTGCTGGACTGGCTGATGGGCGAGGTGATCGGCCCGCGCCTGGGACGAGAGGGCCTGTGCCTGCTGCACCACTACCCGGCCTCCCAGGCCGCGCTCGCGCGCCTGGACCCGCAGGATGCGCGCCTGGCGCTGCGCTTCGAGCTCTATTACCGCGGTATCGAGCTGGCCAACGGCTTCGAGGAGCTCTCCGACGCCGCCGAGCAGCGGCAGCGCTTCCAGGCCGAGCAGCGCGAGCGCACCCGCCGTGCGCTGCCGCCCCGCGAGATCGACGAGGCGCTGCTGGCCGCGCTCGCCCACGGCCTGCCACCGGTATCCGGCGTGGCGCTGGGTTTCGACCGGGTGCTGATGCTGCGCGCCGGCGCCTCCGAGCTCAGCGAGGTGCTGCCGTTCCCGCTCGAGCGGGCGTAGCCGCGCGGCGCGCGAAGCAGGAGGCGCCGGCCCGTCCGAACGGCATGCCAGCAGGCGGGCCATCCGACGCCTCGACGCCAGGGGATACAGGCGACACCACCGGACGCCTTTATCATGATAAAGGCGTCCGGTGGTGTCGCCTGTATCCCCTGGCGTCGAGGCGTCGGATGGCCC
>DATAWM010000016.1:0-5798 GCA_036267195.1 Steroidobacteraceae bacterium | reverse complement strand
CGGCGGCCAGGCGGTGGTGCCGGGTGTCGGTGGCACCTGGAAGGACCTGACCGATTCGGTCAATGCGATGGCGACCAACCTCACCGGCCAGGTGCGCAACATCGCCGAGGTGACCACCGCGGTGGCGCGCGGAGACTTGTCGCGCAAGATCACGGTGGACGTGCGCGGAGAGATCCTGCAGCTGAAGGAGACCATCAACACGATGGTCGATCAGTTGAACGGCTTCGCTGCCGAGGTCACGCGCGTGGCGCGCGAGGTCGGCACCGAGGGCAAGCTCGGCGGCCAGGCGATCGTGCCGGGCGTGGCCGGCACCTGGAAGGACCTGACCGACAACGTCAACTCCATGGCCGGCAACCTCACCGGCCAGGTGCGCAACATCGCCGAGGTGGCCACCGCCATCGCGCGCGGGGATCTGTCGCGCAAGATCACGGTGGACGTGAAGGGCGAGATCCTGCAGCTGAAGGAGACCATCAACACGATGGTCGACCAGTTGAACGGCTTCGCCGCCGAGGTCACGCGCCTGGCGCGCGAGGTCGGCACCGAGGGCAAGCTCGGCGGGCAGGCGATCGTGCCGGGCGTGGCCGGCACCTGGAAGGACCTGACCGACAACGTCAACGTGATGGCCAACAATCTGACCAGCCAGGTACGCGGCATCGTCAAGGTGGTCACCGCGGTGGCCAACGGTGATCTGCGCCAGCGTCTGACGGTCGAGTCCAAGGGTGAGGTGGCGGCGCTGGCCGACACCATCAACAGCATGACCGACACGCTGGCGATCTTCGCCGACCAGGTGACCACGGTGGCGCGCGAGGTCGGGGTCGAAGGGCGCCTCGGCGGCCAGGCGCACGTGCCGGGCGCCGCCGGCACCTGGAAGGATCTCACCGCCAACGTCAACCTGCTGGCAGCCAATCTCACCACGCAGGTGCGCGCGATCGCCGAGGTGGCCACCGCGGTGACCAAGGGCGACCTGACCCGCTCGATCCAGGTCGATACACGCGGAGAGGTGTCGGACCTGAAGGACAACATCAACGCGATGATCGGCAACCTGCGCGCAACTACCGAGCGCAACACCGAGCAGGACTGGCTCAAGACCAACCTGGCGAAGTTCAGCCGCATGATGCAGGGTCAGCGCGACCTGGTCACGGTCGGACAGATGCTGCTGTCCGAGTTGGCACCGCTGGTCAATGCACACCAGGGCATCCTGTACGTGATCGAGAACGACGACAGCGGCGCGCAGCTCAAGCAGCTGGCGAGCTTCGCCGACTCGAGCGAGACCAGCGAGACGCGCCGCTACCCGGTCGGACAGGGCATGGTGGGGCAGTGCGCCTTCGACCGGCAGCGCATCCTGCTGACCGACATTCCGCCCGAGGCCATTCCGCCCGAGTCGATCCAGGTGCGTTCGGGGCTGATGGCGGCGCGGCCGCGCAGCATCATCGTGTTGCCGGCGCTGTTCGAAGGGCAGGTGCGCGCGGTGATCGAGCTGGCCTCGCTCAATGAGTTCACCGCCTCGCATCTGGCATTCCTGGAGCAGCTGACCGGCAGCATCGGCGTGGTGCTCAACACCATCGAGGCCACGATGCGCACCGAAGGGCTGCTCAAGCAGTCGCAGCAGCTGGCGGTGGAGCTGCAGACGCAGCAGAAGGAGCTGCAGCAGACCAACGAGGAGCTCGCCACCAAGGCGCGGCTGCTGGCCGAGCAGAATGCCGAGGTCGAGCGCAAGAACCAGGAGATCGAGCTGGCGCGGCGTGCGCTGGAGGAGAAGGCCGCGGAGCTGGCACTGACCTCGCGCTACAAGTCCGAGTTCCTGGCCAACATGTCGCACGAGCTGCGCACGCCGCTCAACAGCATCCTGATTCTCGGCCAACAGCTGGCCGAGAACGCCGACGGCAACCTGACCCCGCGCCAGGTGGAGTTCGCCAAGACGGTGCACGGCGCCGGCACCGATCTGCTCAACCTGATCAGCGACATCCTGGATCTGTCCAAGATCGAGTCCGGCACGGTCACGGTCGAATCCGAGGAGCTGCCGTTCACGCAGCTCAAGGAGACGTTGGAGCGCAATTTCCGCCACGAGGCGGAAAACCGCCGTCTGGCGTTCACCAGCCACTTCGACGCGCACCTGGGGCGGGTGATCACCACCGATTACAAGCGGCTGATGCAGATCCTGAAGAACCTGCTGTCCAACGCGTTCAAGTTCACCGACCACGGCGGGGTGCGGCTGCACGTCGGCATCGCCACCGGCGGATGGAATCCGGGGCATCCGGTGCTGAGCCAGTCGCGGCGCGTGATCGAGTTCTCGGTCAGCGATACCGGCATCGGCATCCCGCCGGAGAAGCAGCGCATCATCTTCGAGGCCTTCCAGCAGGCCGACGCCGGCACCGCGCGCAAGTACGGGGGCACGGGCCTGGGGCTGGCGATCTCGCGCGAGCTGGCGCACCTGCTCGGCGGGGAGATCCGCCTGTCCAGCACCGCCGGCAGCGGCAGCACCTTCACGCTGTACCTGCCGCTGACCTACGGCGGCCCGGCCTACAGTCGCGGCGGTCAGCAGGCGCCGGCAGGGGCCGCCGGCGCGGCGGCGCTGCCCTATCAGCCCAAGATGCTCAGCGCGGCGCGCGCGACCGAGGAGCTCATCGACGATCGGGCCAGTCTGCAGCCTGACGAGGCCGCGCTGCTGGTGGTCGAGGATGACCCGCACTACGCGCGGGTGCTGCTGAACCTGGCGCGCGACCGGGGCTTCCGCGTGCTGGTGGCCAAGAACGGCGCCGAGGCGCTGGAACTGGCGCACCGCTACAAGCCGGCGGCCATCACGCTGGACGTGTTCCTGCCCGACATGCTCGGCTGGACCGTGTTGAACCAGCTCAAGCGCGACCCGGCGACGCGGCACGTCCCGGTGCAGATCCTCACGGTGGAGGAGGAGCGCCAGTACGGTCTGGAACGCGGCGCGTTCTCGTACATCAGGAAGCCGCTGACCACCGACGGGCTGGAGGCGGCGTTCGACCGCATCAAGGAGTTCACCGCGCCGCGCGTGCGGCAGCTGCTGGTGATCGAGGACGACCCCCGCGAGCAGCTGAGCATCCGCGAGCTGATCGCGCACGACGACATCGAGATCTGCACCGCAGGCTCGGGCGCCGAGGCGCTGTCGCGGCTGGCCGAGCGGCGCTTCGACTGCATCGTGCTGGACCTGCGACTGCCGGACATGTCGGGCTTCGAGCTGCTCGACCGAATGCAGCCGGACGAGAGCCTGGCGGACGTGCCGATCGTGGTGTTCACCGGCCGGGAACTGTCCGATGCGGAGCAGACCGAGCTCAAGCGCAAGGCCAAGAGCATCGTGCTCAAGGGTGTGCAGTCGCCCGAGCGGCTGCTGGACGAGACGGCGCTGTTCCTGCACCGCGTGGTGGCGAACCTGCCGGCCGCCAAGCGCAAGATGATCGAGACGCTGCACCAGAGCGACGAGCTGCTGCGTGATCGCCGCGTGCTGGTGGTGGACGACGATATCCGCAACATCTTCGCGCTCAACAGCCTGCTCGAGCGCCACAACATGCAGGTCATCAGCGCCAACAACGGCAGCGACGCCATCCGCCTGATCGAGAGCACCCCGGATCTGTCGCTGGTGCTGATGGACATCATGATGCCGGAGATGGACGGCTACGAGACCATCCGCCGCATCCGCGGCGAGACGCGCTTCCGGCGGCTGCCGATCATCGCGCTGACGGCCAAGGCGATGAAGGGCGATCGCGAGAAATGCCTGGAGGCCGGAGCGTCCGACTACGTCGCCAAGCCGGTGAACACCGAGCAGCTGCTGTCGCTGATCCGCATGTGGCTGCACCGGTAGGCACCCCATGAACGCGAGCGCGGATGACAAGGTGAATGCAGGCGCGGGCGATGAGCTCAGCGCAGGCGCGAGCGACAAGGTCAATATCCTGCTGGTCGACGATCAGCCGGCGCGGCTGCTGTCGTACGAGTCGATCCTGAGCGACCTGGGCCAGAACCTCGTGACCGCGCGCTCGGGCGACGATGCGCTGCAGCGGCTGATGGCGGACGAGTTCGCGGTGGTGCTGCTCGACGTCAACATGCCCGGCATGGACGGCTTCGAGGTGGCCGGCATGATCCACGAGCACCCGCGCTTCGAGAAGACGCCGATCATCTTCATCACCGGCGTACACGTGAGCGAGCTCGACCGGCTGCGCGGCTACACCCTCGGGGCGGTCGACTATGTGTCGATTCCGGTGGTGCCGGCGATCCTGCGCACCAAGGTGGCCGTGCTGGTGGAGCTGTACTGCCAGCGACGCGAGCTGCAGCGGCTCAACCGCAGCCTCGCCGAGGCGAACGCGCGGCTGGCCGAGGCGCACTCGACGCTGCAGGCCGAGAAGACCCGCGAGCTCGAGGCGCTCAATGCGACGCTGCGCGAGGCCAACCGCCACAAGGACGAGTTTCTGGCGATGCTGGCGCACGAGCTGCGCAATCCCCTCGCCTCGATTCACAACGCGATGCAGCTGATGCGCAACCCCCAGCTGCCGGCCCCGCAGCTGGGCTGGGCGCGCGAGATGATCGAGCGGCAGCTCGGCCACCTGACGCGGCTGATCGACGATCTGCTGGACGTGGCGCGCATCACGCGCGGCAAGATCAACCTGGCGCGCGAACCGGTGGCGCTGGCCGCCGTGGTGGCGCGCGCGGTCGAGACGGTGCAGCCGCTGCTGACGCAGCAGGGTCATCAGCTGGTGCTGGACGTGGCACGCGAGCCGCTGTACATCGATGGCGATCCGACCCGACTGATCCAGATCGTCGGCAACATCCTCAGCAACGCGGTCAAGTACACCAAGGCCGGCGGTCGCATCGAGCTGACGGCCGCGGCCGGGGCGCCGGCCGCCGGCGGCAGCGCCTCAGGCGATGGCGCAGGCAAGGGCGCAGGCGACGGCGAGCTGATCGAGATCCGCGTGCGCGACAATGGCATGGGGATCGACCCGGCGCTGATGCCGGAGGTCTTCAACCTGTTCGCGCAGGCCCAGGCCTCGCGCCTGGACCAGGGCAGTCAGACCGGACTGGGCATTGGCCTGGCATTGGTCAAGCGGCTGGTCGAGCTGCATGGCGGGCAGGTCGTGGCGCGCAGCGAGGGATCCGGGAAAGGCAGCGAGTTCATCGTGCGGCTCCCGCGGCTGTCGCACGCGGCTGCCGAGTCGCTGGCGCGGCCGGTCAGGCCGGCGGCAGCGGAGTCGTTGTCGGGCATCCAGCGGTGCATCCTGATCGCCGACGACAACCGCGATGCGCTCGAGAGTCTGGCGCAACTGCTGCAACTGGCCGGGCACCAGGTCCACCAGGCCTGCGACGGGCTGCAGGCGCTGGCAGTGGCCGACGAGGTGCGGCCCGAGCTGATGCTGCTGGACATCGGTATGCCCGGGCTGGACGGCTACGAGGTCGCGCGCCGCGTTCGCGCCCAGGAATGGGGCCGCAGCACGGTGCTGGTGGCGGTCACCGGCTGGGGCCAGGACTCCGACCGTCGGCGCTCGCGCGAGGCCGGGTTCGACTCGCACTGGGTCAAGCCACTCGATGCCCACAAGCTCGCGGTGCTGCTCGATTCGTTGCCGGTGGCGGCGGCGGCCGGTACCCCGGCGCGCGCGGCCGTGCCGGGCGCAGCGAGCGTCGCCGTGCGCCGTGGCGATGCGGCGTAACGGTGCCGCATGCACCTGGACGGCTCGGTAGCGGCAGTCGTCACCGGAGGGGCTTCGGGTCTGGGAGAAGCCACGGCGCGTGCGCTGGCCGGCACCGGCGTGCGGGTCACGCTGTTCGATACCGACGCGCAGCGCGGC